>CAYRFP010000009.1:48703-57140 GCA_964423675.1 uncultured Oscillospiraceae bacterium | reverse complement strand
TTGAGATGGCTTTTTCTTTTCCTGATAAAGCGTTGGAAACGCTATGAACGTGTTTTTCAAACGGACGAAAGCACGGAAAATAAGAAAATGTCTAATGACGCGCCATAGTGCGCATGAAAGGAGCTGCCTATGAATATTACCGTGTATCTGGGGGCGAATCCGGGCAATGATCCTTCGTTGCGGGAGGCTGTGAATGCCCTGGGCGAATGGATTGGTCAAAGCGGAAATGATTTGGTTTATGGCGGATCGCGGGCGGGGCTGATGGGCGCGATTGCCGATAGTGTGCTGGCTTCCGGGGGAAAAGCCACTGGGGTGGAGCCTGGCTTTTTTCTGGAAGCGGAATTGCAGCACGATGGACTGACGGAATTGATCGTCACGGAAACCATGGCGGAACGCAAGGCGAAGATGATCGAACTGGGGGATGCGTTTATCGCGTTTCCCGGTGGAACGGGTACATTGGAGGAGATCGCGGAGATCATGTCTCTTATAGCGCTGGGGCATCTGCATGCGCCCTGCATTCTTTATAATTTGAACGGCTATTACGACGGTCTGCGGCAGCTACTGGATCGCATGATTGAAAAGGGGCTTTCCAGCGAAAAACGGCAGCAGGGAATTTATTTTGTGAACACGTTGGAAGAAATAAAAGCGTTGCTGGCCTGAGCTGCTGCTGTACCGAAAAAACAGATCGAAATATGAAGCAATCCTCCGTATTTAGTGGAGTGTTTGCGTTCCGCAACGGGCAAAGCAGTACGGTGTGACTGAGCAACTGAAAGCCGAAACCCAAATGGAATGGGTACGGCAGATGAACGCTTGCAAGGCACTTATCAGAAGCTATCGTGAAGTTTGAGCTGATTTATGATTGATACCGAGACCGCCCGGACGAAAATGTTCGGGCGGTTCTTGCGTAGCTGGTAGATTTGATATACTTTTTAGAAAACAATAGCCTTAATATATTCCAATTTGTCGGGAAATCAATCAAGCGAAAAAACTTTAGGATCGAAAGGGCGCGCTTCTATACTTTCTATCGTGAGTAGTGCTTCCTGAGTCGCTTCATTCTCCGTCAGCAGAAGAAAAACGCTTGACTGCGAAGGCCCAGTCACTTCGTGACCTCAAGGGAGTTTTTCCCCCCTTGCGCCGCTAGTGCGGTTATCCCCTATGGACTTTCCGTCTGCAAGTTTAAAGAGAAACATAAAATACCCTCCGTATGATTTGGGTCATACGGAGGATTTTTGGATGCTTCGAAAAAAATATTTGAACTGAGAATTTATTTTTGCTTATCCAGGGCTTCTGGCATCGGCTCTACCCATATATCCTCCTGAGATCGCAGGGAAAACAGATGCATTTCCTTCACGGGGTGACCGGTGATCTGCTCCAGCGCACGGGCATACCAATTCAATTGTAATGCGTAGCGGGAGAGCAGCGTGTCCGCGTCTGCACGGTCGGTTTTGTAATCCGCCAGCACCCATTGCCCCTCTTCCAGAAAGCACAAGTCGATCACTCCCTGAATCAGCGTTTGCCCTGGCCCGCGCAGATTAAAGGCCCATTCGCGATGCACATCCGAAGCTTGTAGCGCCCGCAGACCCAATGGCGAATTGAAGAACCCGCGCAGCCAATCCAAGCGAATGGCCTGGCGTTCCGCGGAGGAGAGTAAGCCCTTGCGCGCAAGAGCGTCCAGCGCTCCTTTGAGATCCCCCTGGCGCACTCGATCATAATCCATAAGCCCGAGCATGCGGTGGGTCGCCACACCCTTTTGGGCTGGTGTCAGCCGTGTATCAGCCAGGAAAACAGGCAGGGGCGGATCGGCAGGGGGAAGCCGCTTGTCCGCCGGGGATTCCCATTCATCGCTTTCCTCCTGAAGCGGTTTGACGATGGCGCTGACGGATGTCTTCAGCGGCGGCTGAATCACGATTTTACGGGTGAGCCGGGCGGCAACCTGAGATGAAACCTGGCCTGTGAGAAGAGGAGGCGGGGTGACAGCCGGGGCGGGAGCGGCCAGATCCAACTGTGTCGCAGGCTGTAATTGCAGCTGCCATAGGCTACCGTTGGCAGCAGTAAACGCCCCTTCCTGAATGCCTCCTAGGCTTTCCATCACCCAGTCAAGCATGCATCCGGCGTTCCCGGCGGCATAGGCTGTGGCAGGGCGCGCCCATTTTTTGCGTTCTGTGTCCAGTCGCCGGGGAGAACCTAAAAGAATCAGGCGTTCCCGGGCGCGGGTCATTCCCACGTAAAGCAGCCGCGCTTCCTCGGCCCGGGCTTCCTTTTCGCCAACGCCCCGCAGCGCTTGCAGGGAGCAGGGATCCCGGGATACCCGCGCATCGCTATTGATATATTTCAGCGCCATTCCATGTTTTGCATGCAACCGAAGAAGGCTTTCCTCCCGGCCTTTGCGGAAAGGACGGGCAAGTTCCAGCAGAAAGACCACCGGAAATTCCAGACCCTTGGATTTGTGCATCGTCAGGATCCGCACCACGTCTTCGTTTTCGCCCAGAGTTTTGGCAGCCTTGCCATCATCACTGCCATGCAGCCGGCCCATTTCCCGCAGAAACGCGCTAAGCCCTTCCTTGCCTGCTTCGCCTTGCGCCCGTTCGGCCAGCAGGCGCAGATTGGCCTGACGCAGATCGCCATCCTCTAAAGCACCGGCATACATATAAAGCCCGCTTTCTTCCAATACGCGCCAAACCAGCGTGTCAACCGGGAGATTCCGGCTCAGGAATCGCCAGCGCTCCAGAAGCGCCCAGGCCGCCCGAGCTTTTTCTGCCAGCGGCTCGGCGCGTTCCATCAGTGCCTGATAGGCTTGATGAAATGGCACGCCCGGCGCGCGATTAACCAGCCGAATTCGAGCCAGTTCCTCCTCGGAAAAGTCGAAGCAGGGACAGCGCAGGGTGGAGAGCAGGGCCACATCCTGCAACGGATTATCGATGACCCGCAGGATATTGATTAGATCCGCCACCTCGGGCAACTGGAAAAATTGCGCGTCGGCATCGCTGTAAACCGGGATTCCCGCCTGTTGAAGCACCTTGGCGATGTAGGGAGCGCGGCCGGAGGCGTAGCGCAGCAGCAACGCAATATCCCGATAGTGCAGGGGACGGGTGCCATTTCCATCCCGGACTGTGGCGGTATGCAGCAGTTCTTTGATTCGCTGTGCCACAAAGGCGGCCTCATATTGATAACCATGGGTCAGTTCGCCCTCTTCGCCGTCCTCGTCTGCGGCGGTCATCAAATGGATTTCCACCGCAGCGCCCAGAGGCTGATTCCCACCGGGGCGAAGCATGGCCGCATCGTCATAGGCAATTTCCGTTTCCTTTTCCCGCATGGCATGAGAAAACACCTGATTGACCGCCAGAAGCACATTGGCGTCCGAGCGGAAATTTTGCTGTAGGAGAATTTTGCGACAGGGCGCGTCCGAGGCGGGGGAATAAGCTTGATATTTGCGCAGAAACAGGGTGGGATCCGCCAGACGGAAGCGATAGATGCTCTGCTTTACATCGCCGACCATAAAGAGAAGATTGTTCCTTCCCTGATGCAGCGCCTGCAAAATGGCTTCCTGAATACCAGAAACATCCTGATATTCATCAATAAACAGCGCATCAAAGCTGCCGGCAACCTTTGCACGTACATCCTCGTTGCTCAGAGCCTTGAGCGTCAGATGTTCCAGATCGCTGTAATCCAGATAATTTTTTTGCTGCTTCAGCGCAAAGAAGCGATCATGCAGCCGATGCACCAGGCCGCAAAGTGCACGCAGAGGTGGTAGCGTATGCCGCAGTTCCTGCCGGGCCTTTTCCGGATCTTCTGGCAGCAGGGCACGGGCGGCAGTGATGCGCTTTTTCCATTCGTCCCGCAGCGCTTTGAATTCCTCCGCAGCCTGGGCGCTTTCTTCCGGCGCGGCTTTCTTGGTGCTCAGCCGAGCAAAGGTGGATTTTCCGCCTGTCAGTTGCCCGGCCTGAGCCAGGGAGAGGAGCTGGGCAGTGAGAGTACTGTCGGCTTCAAAGGTGGTACTGTAGCGCACGGGGCCGTCGCCCTGATGCAGTAGCTTTTCCATCTCCGGCAAAAGTTCCTCGGCTCCCTGCAATTGATCCAGACAAAGCCTCTGTAAAAGGGGGAGCCATGTTTCAAGTTGATCTGCCGATTGGCATTTTGCTTCCGCATAGCCCCAAGGATCTGCCTGGGACAGCAGAAAATCATATAATTGCTGAATCAGAGCAGTCACCTGCGCATCCTCAAACTGAGCAAAAAGCTGCTTTTCATCCTCTGTGGGATTGCCATAGGCTGCTTCCAGGATTTCATCCATGGCGCGTTTCTTCAGCGCAGCCAGCTTGTCTTCATCTGCAATGCGGCAAAGCGGATCGATCCCCGCTGCCTGAAAATGCTCCCGGAGTACACGATTGCAAAAAACGTGGAGAGTGCAAATGCTGGCGCGGGGCAGCCGCAGAGCCTGACGCCGCAGATGCGGATTCTGTGCACTGGCTTCGTCCAGCCGTCGTCCGATACGTTCTCGCATTTCCCCAGCGGCGGCACGAGTGAAGGTGACGATCAGCATGCGATCGATGCGCCCGCCTTCCGCCAGCAGAGACAAAACCCGCTCTACCAGCACCGCCGTTTTTCCCGAGCCGGCCGCCGCGCTGACCAGCACGCTGTCGTTCCGCGCGTCAATGGCTGCCTGCTGTCCGGCTGTAAATTGCATAATTGTGCCTCCTGAAATCGTTCGTAAAGTGAAGGAAACGCTTAGCGTCGTTTCAGCGTCCGCAGCATTTCCTTCTGTTCGCTGGTAATTCGTTTGCTTTCGAGGGCTTTCTGGATCGCTTTGTTCTGCACCCAGATGTCCAGCCGCTGCTGCTGGAAATAGGGAAGCGTTTGCGAATATTGCTTGGCCAGCGCCGTGGCAAAATACCAGGCCGCCATCATTTGCACGTAATAATCCGTTTGCTTTACCTGAGCCACCCGGTCAAGATACTGTGGCTGAAAATCTGCGTCCAGAAAATAACGCATCAGCATGCCGATGGCGAACCGGATGATATAGGTTTGGCTGGAATGCAGCCAGCCTTCGATTGCTGGCAGCAGCCGTTGAGGTTCCTTTTTAAATGCGGTGGGGGATAGGCTGTCGCAGGTGGCCCAATTATCAATCCAGGGAAGAAAGCAATCTACCGCGGTGAGACAGGTATCGTAATCCTGAATTCGCTCCAGCAAAAAAGCGTGGAGATTGTTTTCTTCATACCAGCGATGGGGCAGGCTGGCCAGAAAGCTCTCGGCTTCCGGGGAACCGGTTATTTCCCGCGCCAGCTTGCGCAACACAGGTGTGCGAACACCCAGCACCGTTTCTTTTGGAACGGTGGGGAGCAGGCGGGATGTGAACGCGGCATAGGATGCATCCCGCAGTGCAAAAAGCTGTGCTTCGATGGATTGGGGCACGGCGTCTCGCCTCCTTTTCCTGCATAGCCTATCCGATTTGCGGTGATCTGTCAAGGACGAAACGAAAAAAAGCCCGTCTTCTTTTCAGAAGGCAGGCTTTGCATGCATCTGCGGCATGACGCATAAGCTTATTCCGCCTGGTTTTTCAGTTCTTCCAGGCAGCGCTTGCAGACCAGTTTATCCTTATAGTAAACCACGTCCCGCGCATCATTGCAGAAAATGCAGGAAGGATGATACTTCTTGAGAATAATCTTATCATCCTCCACAAAAATTTCCAAGGTATCTCTCAGGCCGATGTCCATGGTTCTACGCAGTTCGATCGGAATCACAATACGCCCCAGATCATCCAGCTTTCGCACAACGCCCGTTGACTTCATGCTTGTTATCCTCCTGCTCATTCATGTCCCGTTGGCAAAAAAACTATCACATTAATTTTACAATTAACAGCACCATCTGTCAAGGGAAAAATACCATTTTTTTATAACTCTTGGGAAAAAATGATGTTTTTTTTCAAGAACAATTGGAGGAAGGAAAGAAAAATGCTGAATTATGTGTTCCTGGGTATACTGGGCGTATCCATTCTGTATAGCCTCATGCAGGGAACGGGAGAGCAGGTGACGGAAGCGATGCTGGCGGCAGCCCAGGAAGGAGTGGAAACCGCGCTGGCGCTCAGCGGGGGCTTTGCGTTCTTTTGCGGGCTGATGGAGATTGGGCGGCGCGCTGGAGCCGTGAACGCATTGCGCCGTGCCTTGGAACCGTTGCTTCGACGGCTGATGGGCAAAGATCTGCCCAGTGATACGCTGGATTATGTAACAATGAATCTGGCAGCTAATTTCCTGGGGCTGGGAAATGCGGCCACGCCCATGGGGCTGGAAGCGGCTCGGCGTATGGGCGGGCAACCGCGAGCTGGAAACGCCCTGTGTTTGTTTCTGGTGCTGAACGCATCGGCATTGCAGTTGTTGCCAACCACAGTGCTATCTCTTCGTGTTGCTGCGGGTTCCGCCCAGCCGGGGGTAATTATCGGGCCGGGAATGGCCGTATCTGGGATTGCGACGATGGTGGGGATTATCAGCTGCAAGCTTTGGGAGATGCGGCCATGAGACTACTGCTGCCGCTGCTTGTACTAGGCTGCCTGCTGGCCGTGGAGATTCGGCGCGTGGCGATTTATGATGCATTTCTGGCGGGCGCCCGGGAGGGACTGGAGACGGCATGGCGTATCGTGCCGGCGCTGATTGCCATGCTAACTGCCATTCGTGCCTTTGCCGCTTGCGGTTTGCTGGAGCGGCTATGCGGGCTATTGGAGCCAGTGTTTTCGCCCTTTGGTATTCCGGCGGAAACGCTGCCGCTGATGCTGATGCGACCCTTGTCCGGCTCTGGCTCCCTGGCTATACTGAAAACCATTCTGGAATCATTTGGGCCGGATAGCCGCATCGGGCGGGTAGCCTGTGTACTGATGTGCAGCAGCGAGACAGTATTTTACACCTGCGGCTTGTATTTATCGGCGGCAGGCGTGAAGCAATCCCGCCATGTTTTTCCCTGTGCTCTGCTTGCCTGGCTGGCGGGCAGCCTGGCGGCAGGACTGATTGTTTCTTAGCGCGCTATTATTGAATCGGCCCAAGCCTTGGCAGCGGCCAGATAACGCCCAGAACCTTTCCTATAATAGCGTCTCCGCTCAGCGCACCCACGTCCTGCGACCGACTGTCTCGGGAGGAAAAGCGATTATCGCCCATAACGAAATATTCGTTTTCCCCCAGCGTGCATCGGGAAAGATCCCGGGGCGTGCTGCCCATGGCTGGGGGATCGGCGGTGAGTTGGCCGTTTACGTAAAGGTGTCCACCGATGATTTCCAGAACATCTCCAGGCAGCGCCACCAGCCGCTTGACAAACAGCGGATGGCGGGTAATGTCCAGGTTGGCCGTCAGGGCAAGCTGGCCCTCTGTTTGGTTAGGATAACGACAGATCACAATATCTCCCCGCTGTTTTTCTCCCAGCGCATAGGGCAGCGGCGACGCCAGCAGCACATCGCCGCTGTGCAGTGTATTTTCCATGCTGCTGCCGGAAACTCGGACGGGATAAAGCACATAAGACTGCATGAAAAAAACGAGCGCACCCACGGCCAGAAGCCAAAGGATGCTGCTCTTTACAGTCTGCCGTCCCTTTCTCGGGAAAGGCCGCTTTTGCTTCGGCGGAACCTGGACTGGCTGGGGTGCGCCCGTTTGAACGCTCATGTTATTGTACGCTCCGATGATTGCTCCAGGGCAGCAGAACGCATTTGACCTTGCCCATAATCGCGCTCTTGGAAAGGGGGCCTACATCGTCAGCGCGGCTGTCATGGGATGTGCGGCGGTTATCGCCGATAACAAAATATTCGTCCTCGCCCAGCACACGTTTTTCATAATCCCGGGGCACACTGCCCATGAATTCCGGATCCTCCACCGCTTCACCATTTACATACAAGGTGCCGGCGTTGATTTCTACGGTATCTCCTGGCAAAGCTACCAGACGCTTTACAAACAGCGTATAGGAATCCAGAGAAAGAGCCGCGCCGAAATTGGCGGCTTGCTTCATGCGGCCGGGATAGCGGCAGATCACAATGTCGCCTCGCTGCATTTCTCCAAACAAATAATCCAGCTTGGAAACCAGCACCACCTCTCCATCCTGGAGGGTATTGGTCATGCTGGTGCCGTCCACCCGAATGGGTTCAGCAACAAAGGCGCGGATCAGTGTGGCGATCACCAACGCGGCCAGAAGCGTTCCAACCCAACTTAATACTTCCTGCATGGGTGTTTTCTTCACTTTTTCCTTCTTTTTTTTGCCCTTCTTTTCAGGCTCGGCGGCCAGGGCCGTCTTTTCCTCGGTGCTCATTGGCATCTCCTCCTTGTTAATCCGTTGCGGGGCCTTGCTCAAGCAGCTTTTTGCGGCGCTTCAAAAATATTTCCCGTTCCAGCATCACGATGCGTCCGCAACCTTGGCATTTGATTTTGATATCCGCGCCGATGCGGATGACCACCCAGGTATCGCTGCCGCAGGG
>CAYRFP010000009.1:0-48693 GCA_964423675.1 uncultured Oscillospiraceae bacterium | reverse complement strand
TCGGGTTTGAACCACGTCACCCAGCCGGATTTCATTTTCCATTTGCTTGCCTCCCTGATTGGTCGATGCCTTATTATATACCGTTTCGCCGTTTTTTTCAATGTTAATTGCAAACAGCAGCGGGAGAAACCGTAAATATTCTGTAAATTAAACTGGAAAAGCGCGCAAACAAAGAAAACCGCAGCCGACCTACAGTCGTGATATTCCTTCCTCCTGTCCGTACAGAAGACGAAAAAGACACGTTGCTTCCACTTTTTGCGCCATTTTCCATTTAAAATTCTGTAAACTTTTCGCAATTATGAAAATAAGTCTTTTTTGTTACAAGAAGTTGTGTTATACTGTAAGAGCATTTCTGCTGCTATGCAGGATGGATACGCTTTTTTGTGTTAATTAGGAGGATGGATCGTGAGCAAACCCAGACGGAACGCGCGCTATAATAAAAAAGACGTGCGCATGCCGATGCTTCTGGCGCTGTCCGCGGCGCTGCTGATTATCATTGTGGCGCTGCCTAAGTCTCCCGTGGTTCGTGCGGTCAACGTGACGGCGACAGGAGAATTATCCACGCATGCAGGGCTGCGCATTTCTGAGGTGATGACGGACAACGTGGCCGCTTTCCCGGATGAAAAAGGAAAGTTTGGCGATTGGGTAGAGATTGATAATACGCTGGACGAGCCCATTAGCCTCAAGGGCGTGGGGCTGTCCGATCGATCGGATCGGATTAAATTTCTCTTCCCGGATGTGACGCTGGCGGCAAAGAGCCAGGTGGTAGTCTTTTGCGATGGTGTGAATCAGGATGGCACGCAGGGGGATTTCCATGCGAAGTTTAAGCTTTCTTCCCTGGGCGAAACGATTTATCTGTTCGATGAATCCGGCGTTGCGATTGACTATGTAAAGGTGCCCACGCTGAATGCCGATGAGTCCTACGCCCGGAACGAAGCGGGCGAATTTGAAAAGACGGATTTCTATTCTCCCGGCTTTGCCAACGGCGAAGAGGGTTATCAGGATTATCTGGCGCATTATACCGTTACCCCAGGTGTGCTGATGATCAACGAAGTATGCCCCTCCCCGCGCTCCGGGCTTCGGGATGAAGATGATGAACTGAGCGATTGGGTGGAGCTGTATAACATTGGCGATACGCCCATTGCGCTTGGCAATATGGCTCTGAGCGATGATGAAACCAAGCCTATTAAATGGACCTTCCCCAAGGATGCGGTGATTCCCGCAGGGGGATATTATCTGGTGTTCTGCTCTGGGAAAAATAAGGTGGAAGACAGTACCCAGTATCCCCATACCAACTTCTCCATCAATAATGAATCCGAGACGCTGGTGCTTTCCACGCTAACGGGCGAACTGGTAGATCGGGTGGTGGTCAGCGGCGTAAGCAGAGATATGAGCTATGGCCGGGATCCGGACTCTTTGTCCTGGCGGATTTACACGCTGCCCACCCCTGGCGCGTCCAATAGCCAATCTGGCGCACACCGGGCGGATGAGTATCTACGGGCGTTGAACCCTTCGGGCGTATATATTTCCGAAGTGATGTCCTCCGCCAATCAGGTGGTTGCCGTTTCCGGGCAAAAGGCTGGCGATTATGTGGAAATCTATAACTCGTCTACCCAGTCCTGGGATTTATCCGGCTGGGGGCTGAGCGATAATATCAACTGGCCCCGAAAATGGACGTTCCCCCAGGGGACGTCCATTTTCCCAGGAGAGTATAAAGTGATCCTTCTGGATGGCTCCGAAACATCGGGAACCAATGGCAGCCAGCTGCACGCCTCCTTTAGCCTTTCGAGAAACGGCGGGGAAATGATGACGCTGTCCGACGCCACCGGCCGTGTGCTGGATCGGCTGTATGTGCCAGAAATCCCAACGGACGTTTCTTATGGCCGTACCTTGGGCGCCAGCGGCTTTTTTTATTATGACGGGCCGACCCCCGGCGCGGCGAACGGAACGGGCTTCTATGGCTTTTCTGCCCGGCCATCTTTCGATGTGGATAGCGGGCTGTATACGGGCCAGATAACCGTTTCCATTTCCGCTGAGGAGGGAGATACCATCCGCTATACCACCGATGGCTCAATCCCCACCGTAGATAACGGAACGATCTATACTGGCCCGATTACCACGTCTACCAATCTGGTGATTCGCGCCCGTTCGTTTCAAACGGGCCTCCAGCCTTCTGAAACTGCAACGGCTTCCTACATTATGAATACCTATCA
Source organism: uncultured Oscillospiraceae bacterium (assembly GCA_964423675.1). GTDB lineage: Bacteria > Bacillota > Clostridia > Christensenellales > Aristaeellaceae > RUG563. The sequence goes on along the minus strand of CAYRFP010000009.1, from coordinate 46,480 downwards.
TACCCTGGATGTGGTTTCTCTGGTCTGCGATCCGGAGGAACTATGGAACGCCACCACTGGCCTGCTCAGCGAAGAACCGGATCTGCAAAAATGCACAGTTGTGGATAAGAGCAAACTTCCTTTCAAAACGCCGGTTTACCGTACCTACGGCAAAATCGACAGGCCGGGATATGTGGAAATATTCAGCCAGGAAACCAAGGAAGCGTATATTTCCCAGGGCATTAAAATGGATCTGATGGGCGACTATTCCCTGGATATGCCGCAAAAATCCTTCAAGGTGCGGGCTCAGGCAGCTTATGGCGAGAAATACTTCAATACGTCGCTGTTTGAGGAACAGGATTATACTTATTACAAATCCTTTACCCTGCGAAACTCTGGTAACGATAGTGTGTTCACCAGGGTGGCCGATGGATTGCAGACAAGGCTTGTGCAGAAATATGTCGATACGGATCTGATGCGTCTGTCCTGGCGGCCAGTGGTGGTGTATCTGAATGGGACGTACTGGGGCCATTACAACCTGCGGGAACGCAAGGATCGCTTCTCCATCGCCCAGCATGAGGGACTGGATTTGGAACAGGATAAGGAAATCTATGAAAACATCACCATCCTCCGAGGCAGCGGTTCGGTGGTGCAAGGCAGCAGTAAGGAATATCGGGCCATGCTTCAGGAAATCGCTAAGCTGTCGCCCAATACCAATGCTGCGGATCTTCAATATCTTTACGAGCATATCGATGTGGATAATTACCTGGACTGGTTTGCCATCAAAATGTTCTTTGGTGATTCTGACCCGGGTAACATCATGTTCTACAAGCTGCCTGGTGAGGGAGAAAAATGGAAGTGCCTGCTGTTCGACCTGGATTACGGCCTGTTTAATTCCGGCTTCAACAGCCCCTGGTCTTATCTGAAGACAAAGGGCATGGGCCAGAATAACATCAACAACACCATCTTCCGCAAGCTTATAGAATCCGACGAAATTCGAGATCAATTCCTTACCAAGCTGGGCGTGATCTTCCAGAGCCTGACCAGCGAGGTGATGCTGGCGGAACTGGACGAATGCACATCCCTGATTAAGCCGGAACTTCCGCTGCATTATGCCCGCTGGGCCGAATTTAGGGAGCCAACGATCAACAGTGATTCCCCCTCCACGGCCGATGGCTATATGCGCTATTGGCAGGAACGTGTGGATCGAATGAAGAATACAATCAATCGTCGGCCATATTTGCTCTGGGGCTTCGTGCAGGAGCAGTTTAAACTAACCGATGCCCAGATGATCCATTACTTTGGTGCGCGTCCCGCGAATCCGGACGCATAAAGCCTTTGTGAATCAAGCATTGCTTTAAGCATACAAAAGGGAGGAACAACCATCATGAACGCAGTCTCGCTTCTCACAGGAAACATCACCTTCAACGACGTGGCCAACGGCACTTCCTTCTCGGACTGGTTTGCCAATCAGCTGAGCAACTTCACGCCCCTGAACGTGGCCATCGCCCTGATTGCGGCGCTGATTGCCGGGGCGATCATCGCGCTGGTTTATAAAAAAACCTATCGCGGTGTGCTTTATAGCCCCACCTTCGCGCTGACGCTGATTATGCTCTGCCTGGTCACCACCCCGGTAGTCATGTGCATCGGCAGCAACATTGCTTTGTCCATGGGTATGGTGGGCGCGCTGAGCATCGTCCGCTTCCGCACAGCTGTGAAGGATCCGCTGGATACAGCGTATATGTTCTGGGCGCTGACCATGGGTATTTTGCTGGGTGCCAATGCCTACGTGATCGCCATTGTGGCAGTGCTGGGCATTTCCATCATCATGCTGGCCATTTCCTATCTGCGGCTGCGCAGCCCCAATGGCTATCTGCTGGTTCTGCATTATGACGAATATGCGCAGGCAGATATTGAAAACGAACTGCGCCGCACTGTGCGCTTCTATCGTATGCGCTCCAAGACCGTGACCCGCGCCGGCGCGGAAATGACGGTGGAAATCCGGCTGGATCACCGGGCGAATATCGTCAGCCAGATGCTGGATATCAACGGCGTACATGACGCTACCCTGGTGGCTTGCCAGACGGAAGCGGGGGCGTGACGCTATGGCTCTGCCCCTTCGCCATGAACTGAAATTCTTCATCGCGCAGCATGAATATGAAGTGCTGCGCCGCACCCTGGCCGGGGCGCTGAAGCTGGATCCCAACGCCGTGCGCAACGGCGGCTCCTACCATATCCGGTCGCTGTATTTTGACACCGCTTTCAATACCGCCTTCTATGATAAAATTGATGGCGTGAAAGATCGGGATAAATACCGCATGCGCATTTATAATCTTTCCGACAAGGAAATTTTTATGGAATGCAAAACCAAGGTGGGCGCGCTGATTTCCAAGCGTTCGGCCAAGATTAGCCGGGACATGGCCGAGCAGATCATTGCCAGCGACCCGGAGGGCCTGGAAAAAACCCAGAGCGGCCTGATCCGGGACGTATATCGGGAAATGCGCACGAACCTGCTCCATCCGGTGGTCATTGTGGATTATGAGCGGGAGGCGTATCTCCATCCGGCGGAGGAGGTGCGCATCACCTTCGATATGAAGCTGCGCTCCGGGATGAACAGCATCGATCTGTTTAATCCCGCCGTGCCCACGGTGCCCGTGATTGACGGAGCGGAAAACATTATCCTGGAAGTGAAATTCAACCGGGTGCTTCCGCCCTATATTGCGGATCTTTTGTCCTTCGCCTGCCCCGAAGCGGTGCAAACCGCCATTTCCAAATACACGCTTTGCAGAAGATATGAGGAATTAGAATGATTGAGCAACTGAAGCCTGAAACCCGAGAGGAACTGGTCTCCCTGATGCATGAATTCTATCATAGCCCCGCTGTGCTGGCTCCGGTTCCGGATGCATACTTTGAACGTACCTGTGATGAAATTCTGGCAGGCAGCCCCTTTGCTGCGGCGCATCTGATTCGTAAAAACGGAAAGCTGGCCGGCTATGCTCTTCTGGCCTTTACCTATTCCAATGAGGCAGGTGGGCTGGTGGTGTGGATTGAAGAGCTTTATGTGCGTCCGGAATTCCAGGGTCAGGGCCTGGGTAGCCGGTATTTTGCCTGGTTGCAGGAAGCTTATGGAAACCGCGTGGCGCGGATGCGGCTGGAAGTGGAGCCGGAAAACGAACGCGCCCGGGCGTTATATAGCCGGATGGGCTATGAGGATCTGCCCTATATGCAAATGCGCAAGGAATTGCAATAAGCGCTGGGGAAAGGAGACGGCTGTATGGCATGTCTCCTTTTTCATTTAAGCATGCTGTTGAGGCAGCTGTTCATTCAAAAGAATATGGCATAATCGGCGCACTCCCTTCATAGGCTGGCTTGACGGAACCGGTCAATGAAGGGGGATTTTTTATGGCATTGCAGCAGGCACGGCAGCTTTTTCTTGGCAGCAACACGGCTTTTGGCTTCGTGGGCTTTTTTGATTCTTTGCGCCAGGACGTGGGACACACGGTGATTCTCAAGGGCGGGCCGGGCGTGGGGAAGAGTACGCTGATGCGCCAGGTGGGGCAGCACTATGAAGAAGCGGGAAAGACGGTTTGGTATTATCATTGTTCCGGGGATCCGGATAGCCTGGATGCGGTTTCAGTTCCGGAAGCATCCTTTCTAATTTTGGATGGAACTGCGCCGCATATAGTCGATCCTATTCTTCCCGGAGCAGGAGATGGCATTTTGAATCTGGGGATATGCCTGGAGGAGGAGCAGCTGTTTGCTTACCGGGAACCAATTGCCCAGCTGAACCAGGAAATTGCAAGGGATTATGCCCGGGCGTATCGGTATCTGGCCGCGGCGAGAACAATGCAGGAGGATGCGGCCGCGGTGTATGACGCAGCCTTTCCTGCTAAAGCCCGCCGGGAAATGGAGGAAGCGCTGCTGGCCCTGCTGCCAAACCCAGTCCCCGGCAAGGAGCACCATGCTTTCGCCCAGGCGATTACGTATCAGGGCGTGTTGCAGCAACTGGATTCTGCGCTGACTGGCACGGTCTATTGCTTGGATGTGCCCTGGGGCTTTGCGACGGATGCCTTACTTGCCCCTCTTTGGGCCAGAGCGGAGCAGGCTGGATGGCAGCGGGCAGCGTATCATGATCCACTGGATGCATTGAAGCTGGCGCATCTTTCCATTGGCAGCGTTGCCTGGACCACAGCGGTGATCCCAGATGCGCAGGTTTTAACGCCGGAATTGGACGCGGCGCTGCTTCGTCAGGCGGGGCCACGGCTGGCATTTGACCGGGCGGTTTACGATCTTTGCTTGAATCAGGCTATCGATGCGCTGGGAGAAGCCAAGGCACGCCATGATGCGCTGGAGCGCTATTACATCGACGCTATGGATTACGGCCGCCTGGAAGCCATCCGTCAGGAGTTTATGGAAACGCTGCCGTAATGAAAGCTGTGCCCCCTTCTTTTTGTTCAAGGAAGGGGGTACATGCATGCAAAGAAATTTTGCATACAAATCTGTCCGCCCTGGACGGATTTTTTTGTCGGATTGAATTGTCATAAAATCTGCCATAAAATGATTGAAATTCTGGAAAGCTTCTGTTATAATGAAAAAAGACAGCGCCACCGTGCGATTCTGCCAATCATTGAATTTAACCGCGAAATGAGGACATGGGGCCATTAAAGTAGTTTCTAGGAAATCCATAATCGTTCAGAAACGGGATTTCTTGCCGCCGTATGCGGCTGATTTCATTAAAATGCGGCCTTTTTCGTCCCATGTGCCTTAAGGAGGAAACTTGAATGAGCGAAAATTTTGAATCCATGTCCGTGCAAAAGCTGCGCCAGGTTGCCAAGGAAATGGGCGTGAAGTTGGGGGCAGGGATTAATAAGCAGGGCATCATTGAGAAATTGAACGCTGCCGTTGCAGAGGGAAAAGCTGTGCCCTCCGCAGAGGAAAGTGTTGCGCCCATTGCGTCTGCTCCGGCTGTTGCGCCGATGCGGCATGCCGCCATTATTGCCGATGATGAGCCAGAGGACGAAGACGATGTGCCTGTGCTGACTCCGAATCCCTCCATGCAGGGCGTGACACGGCCTGCTGTGGCCCGCCCGGCATCCCGTCCTGCTCCGGCCAGTGGTACGCCTACTTCCTCGCTGAGCACCATTTCGCCCAAGGCTCCCACATTTACCATGGAAGGCGCACGCGCTTGGCATAATCCCCGTTCCTATGCGCTTGCGGGCAACGGCTATCAGCGCCCGGCAACGGGCGGAAACTGGACGCCCCGCGCGCCGCAGAGCAGTGTTCCGGGCGAACCGCGGCCCTATACCCGCGCGCCCCAGCCGCGATACGACAGCCGGTCGCCCCAGCCGACACAGCGGCCCGCGCCGTCCTATTCTGCTTCCCGGTTTGGCCCGGAGCAGCAGGAAAGCGAGCCCCGACAGAACGATTATCGGCCCTATACCCCGGATTATTCCGCCCCGCGGCAGGACTATGCGGTGCGTAATGATTATGCGCCCCGGACGGATTATGCCCCTGCTCCTCAGCAGGATTATGCTGCGCCCCGTTCGCCCTATCATTATAAGGATACGGCTCCCGTTGGCACATCGGCAATGGCAGATGTGCTGATGACCGGCGAATGCGGCGATGGGGAAGGCGTGCTGGAAGTGCATCCCGATGGATATGGCTTCCTGCGGATCAGCAATTATCGCCCTGGCAAGAATGACATTTACGTTTCCAATGCGCAGATTCGCCGTTTTAATCTGCGCACTGGCGATTATATTTCCGGTAAAACCCGGCCGCAGCGGGAAGGCGACCGCTCCAGCGCGCTTCTGTATATCACTGAGGTGAACGGCCAGGCTGCGGAGGAGGCACCCAAGCGCCTTTGCTTTGATGAATTGACGGCACTGTATCCCAAGCGAAAGATGGAATTGATGCCCCGAGCAGGCACGGATATTCTGCTGCGCATGATGGATCTGATGTGCCCGGTGGGCTTTGGCCAGCGGGCCCTGGTGGTTGCCCCGGCGCGCAGCGGGAAAACTTCCCTGCTCAAGCGTTTGGCCGGCGCTATTGGCAATCGCTATCTCAAGGCGCATCTGATGGTGCTGCTGCTGGATGAGCGGCCAGAGGATGTGACGGAGGTGCAGGAAGCGGTAAAGGGAGAAGTGATCTGCTCCACTGTGGACGAAACTCCTGAGACGCTGACCAAGGTGAGTGAACTGGCCCTGGAGAGAGCGCAGCGGCTGGCGGAGCAGAAGCGGGATGTAGTAATTCTGGTGGACAGCATAACCAAGATGGCAAAGGCATATAACACGTTGGCTCCGCAAACTGCCCGGACACTGCCCGGCGGTCTGGCTGCCGGCGCGATGAATAAGCCCAAGCGGTTCTTTGGTTCTGCTCGAAATACCAAAGAGGGCGGCACGTTGACTATTATCGCTTTGGCTCACCTGGATGGAGCAAATCCGCTGGATCAGGCCATTGTGGAAGAACTGCGAGCCGCAGCCAATATGGAATGCTTTATTGGCAAGGCTTCGCCAAAGGCAGAGCTGTTCCCGGCCGTGGATTTCAGCCGTTGCAGCAATCGTCGGGTGGAACTGCTTTTGTCTAAAGAAGAGCAGCTGGCTGCCGAGAAAATGCGGCAGATGTGGGAAACAGATCAGCCGGCTCTTTTGACAGCCATGAATGAAACGGATGATAATGAAGGGCTGCTGAAAGCATGGCAGATGGGGGACGACCAGACGTCTACGGCGGAAGCGGCCGGGGAGAAAGAATCATCTCCCGTTGCCGCTGAATAACAAACGGAGGCATGCATGCAAGCGACAAACTATCGCTGTCCCTGCTGTGGCGCTGCGCTGGCCTTTGGCTCTGAAAGCCAGAAGCTGGATTGCCCGGCCTGCGGAAATTCCTTTTCGCTGGAAAGCGTGGAGCAGGCTGCACAGATTCAGATTGAAGATACCAAAGATGAGCAAATGCACTGGCAGCAGGCGCAGAACACAGGATTTGACAGTACGGAAAACAGCCATGTGCGCGCATATCGCTGCCCCTCTTGCGGAGCGGAAATGCTGCTGGACGAAACGGCGGCTGCCTCGGAATGTGTTTATTGCGGCAACCCTTCTGTGATGCCGGGGGTGCTGACGGGGGTGTATCGACCCGACGGGGTAATCCCCTTCCAGAAAAGCAAGCAGGAGGCTCAGGAGGCGCTCCGCCGTCATTGCAAGGGCAAAGCGCTTTTGCCCACGGGCTTTATGGATGAAACCCGGCTGGAAAAGATCACAGGCGTTTATGTGCCCTTCTGGCTGTTTGCGTGCGAAGCGGAAGCGGATGTGACCTATAACGCCCAGAAGGTCAGCGTACGCCGGGAAGGACAATATGAAGTGACTCGCACTGCGCATTATCTGGTTCGCCGAGGCGGGCATATGGGCTTTAAGGGTGTGCCGGTGGATGGATCCAGCAAAATGGAGGACGCACTGATGGAATCCATCGAGCCCTTTGACAGCGAAAAGACGAAGGAGTTTACCGTGGCCTATCTGTCCGGCTATCAGGCGCAGCGCCACGATGTCTCTGCTGAAAGCTGCCAGCCCCGGGCCAACGCTCGCATTCGGGAAAGCGTGCAGGCATTGATGCGGGGCACGGTGGCGGGATATTCCACCGTTATCCCCGCAAATACGCAGATTGACTTGCAGCATGGCCGGGTGCGGCAGATTCTCATGCCGGTATGGCTGCTGAACACCCGCTGGCGGGATAAGACTTATACCTTCGCCATGAACGGCCAGACCGGCCAGTTCGTGGGCGATCTGCCCACAGATAAGGGCAAGCTTTTCCGCTGGCTGTTGGGGCTGTTTTTCGGGATCGGCGCGGGGGGATACGCCCTGTGCTATCTGCTGGCCAGGCTGGGGGTGCTGTGATCATGATAAGGCGATTTTTTCTGCTGCTTGCGGCGCTTTGCTGTCTGTGTCTGCCTTCGATGGCGGAAAACCGGGTAATAGACGAGGCTGGCTTGCTGACGGATGCGCAGGAGGCTGTGCTGGAAGAACAGATAGATCAGATTAGAACGCAGCGTCAAATGGATGTGGTTTTGCTGCTGAAGCAGGGTATTGGGAACAGTTCGCCCCAGTATTATGCTGCGGACTATTATGACCAGGGCGGTTATGGTCTGGGGGAAAGCAAGGATGGCGTTCTGTTTCTGCTGAGCATGAACAGCCGTGATTATTTCACACTGACTACCGGCCTCGCCATGGATGTGTTTACGGACGCACGGCTGGATCGGATGCATGAGGAAATCGTGCCGTATCTCAGCAATGGGGAATACTTCACGGCGCTGGAAAAATATCTGCATCGGCTTGATACGATTATGCGCATGGGCGTACCGGAAAATACTGAAGCGGAGTTTTCGATTTATACGCCGGCTGAACGAGCCAACCAGTTGTTTCCCATTGTGCTGATTGTGGCGCTGGCCATTTCTCTGATCACGGTTTTTGTGATGAAAGGCCAGTTGAAAACCGTGCGGCGCAAGAATGAGGCAACGTCGTATGTGCAGAATGGCTCCTTCCATTTGACCCGCGCAAACGACATTTACCTCTATACCACCACCCATCGCCGCAAAATTGAAACCGAATCCCATCATGGTGGCGGCGGAGGCGGTGGAGGAAGAAGCAACTTTTCGGGCAGCTCTGGCACCAGCCATGGCGGATCGGGCGGAAAATTCTAAGAAATAAAAAACGAGAATGCCTTGTATTGGGCGTTCTCGGTTTTTGTTTTTTGTGTGAGGACTGGATGAAAAATGTAAATTGTTTCGTTTGTTTTGCGTAAGTATGTCGATTTTTGTTGCATTTCCGAAGTGGTAAGGGTATACTAAAGAGAGAGCGGGCATGCTATTTAAAAGAAACGCTTGCTCAAAAAGGTAATGATGTTTTCGCCCGGAAACGGGCATGAAAGGAGAGCCATATGGCCATGAACGCTTCCCCTGCTCAGCCCCGGCCGCTGGTATATGCCCTGCAGCAGAATATTCGCCGGGTAATCGTGGGCAAAGACGATGCGATTGAACTGATGCTGATTGCCCTGATCTGCAGGGGGCATGTATTGATTGAAGACGTGCCGGGTGTGGGTAAAACAACGATGGTGTCTGCCCTGGCTAAATCGCTGCAATGCAGCTTCAAGCGCATTCAGTTTACCCCGGATGTGACGCCCTCGGATGTGACGGGTTTTACCCTGGTGAATATGAAAACCGGTGAAATGGAGTTTAAGCCCGGCGCAGTGATGAGCCAGATCGTGCTGGCGGATGAAATCAACCGCACATCGCCCAAAACTCAATCCGCGCTGCTGGAAGTGATGGAGGAGGGGCAGGTGACTGTGGACGGCGTGACCCATGCGCTGCCCCGGCCCTTCATGGTGCTGGCAACGCAGAATCCTGTGGATTTCGTGGGCACGTATCCCTTGCCCGAGGCGCAGATGGATCGTTTTTTCCTGCGCATTGCCATTGGCTATCCAACTGTAGAAGAGGAAATGGACGTATTGGAGCGGTACAGCGGAACGGTTTCGCCGCTGCAAACGCTGATGCCGGTTTGCGGTGCGGAGGAAATTGTGGCTCTGCAGGAGCAACTGGGCACGGTATACGCCAGTCCGGAGGCCCGGAACTATGTGGCCACCATTGCTGCAATGACCCGCACCCATGGGGCGCTGCAATTGGGGGTGTCGCCTCGGGGCGCGATTGCGTTGCTGCGGGCGGCGCAGGCCTGTGCGCTGCTCAGTGGCCGGGATTATGTGTTACCCGATGATATTCGGCATATGGCGTTGCCGGTGCTGAGCCATCGGCTGGTGCTGACTCCGGAAGCCCGGATGAAAGGGGTGTCGGCTCCTCAGGTGCTTTCCCAGATGCTGGACAGCATTCCCGTTCCGACAGGCCGGGCATGACTCGCCGAGGCTTTGCGCTGCTCAGCGCGTTGGCGGCGGCCCTGCTATGCGCCCTGGCGCTGGGGGGAAGGCTCTATTATTACATAAGTATTCTGCTGTTGCTGCTGCTGGCTTATGGGCTGCTCAGTTCACTGTTGGCGCTGGCAACGCTGGAATGTGTGCAGCGACTGTCTGGAACGAAGGTGCATCGGGGGGGAAATGTGAGCCTGACTGTGACCCTGCGTCATTGCAGCCTGCTGCCGATTGCACCGGTAGAGGGCGTTTATTGGGATGCGGGCCAGGAGAATAGCTGCGTTTTTCCGGCCATGCCCTTTGTTTCACATACGCTGCGGCTGCCCCTATCCGCGCGGCATGTAGGACAGTATTCTGTGGCGCTGAATCAGGTGACGGTCAGCGATCTGTTCGGCCTGTTTTCCTGGCGCAAACGACCGAAGAATGGCGGAGCGGTTTTGATGGTTTTGCCCCGTCCCTTTGCCATTGATAAGCCGAAATTCAATTTGGGCGATGACGGGGCTGCGGCGCTTTCCCGTACCCAGGAGGATTATAATTCGCCGGAGGACGTGCGCCCCTATCGTCCGGGAGACGCGATGAAACGGGTGCATTGGAAGCTTTCTTCCCGCAAGCAGGAATTATGGGTACGGCGGTTTGAAACGCCTGCGCCGCCGGATACGCTGATTTTGCTGGATTGCGCCAAGCCTCTGGGAGGCGCGGAAAAGCCGGAGGGAACGGAAAGCTTGCGGGATGCGCTGTGTGAAACGGCGGTGGCCGTGGCCAAGTTGCAAATGGCGGATGGCAGTCCGGTACGCCTGCCTTTGTACGGAGAGCGGGCCAATGAATTCGCTTCGGATCATGCGGGCAACCTGGCCTTGCTGCAGGAAATGCTGGCTGCGCAGCCATTCCAGGATGGGGAGAATTTTTCGCGGGTGCTGAATCTGGAACTGCGCCGCATGCGCCGAACTGGCGCGGCGATTATTATCACCACTCGATTGTCTGCCCCCATCGTGGAGGGCATCAGCCGTATGCGCCGCATGGGCCCCAGCGCCAGACTATATTTGGTCACGTATACTCCGGATAGCCCGGAATATCAGCCATACGTGGCCCGATTGCAGCATCATTTGGTGGAGGTGTGCTATGTTACGCCAGCATAAGGACGCGCTTTGCGCGGCGGCGCTTCGGTGGATCACGGCGCTGCTGCTGGGTGCTGGGATGGCGCTGTGCGTGCTGGGCGCGCTGTTGCCCAAGCAATCGGTAATGCAGACGGTGGGCTGGTGCGCCCTGTTTGCGCTGGGATTTGAAGGGCTGTTTTCCCTGAAGCTGCGTTGGAAATGGCTGTTTTTTGCCTTGGCTGCCGCAGGGTTGGCGGTTTGGGGCGCGCTGGGTGGTGGTCCGGATTACACGCTGATTCAATTATGTAAGGCGGCGTTTCTAGTCCTACGGGGCATTCCGGACGCGGCCGCGCCTTATGCAGATGCAGCGCGAATCGCGGTTTGCCTGGTTTTTTCGCTGCTTGCGGCGTCGCTGAGCTGGGATGATATGCTGCCGCTGAGCGTTTTTTGCGTGATCACCACGGTGGGGCTGTGTTTCGTGTTCGGCAGCAATGATCGGCTGCTGCTTTATGCGCTTCCGGCTTTTGGCGGCCTGGTGATGCTGCTGGGACGGCGGGAAAAATATCGGGTCGCCGTGCTGCCGGTGGCGGTAGCAGTGGTGGGCGCGGCATTTTTGCTGTTGCCTGCTCGCACGGAAAGCGTTCCGGCGCTGGAAAAAGCGGCTCAGAAAATGCAGGAATTTCTGGAGGATTACCTGTTCTTTAACGAATTCCGCACTTCCTTTTCCCTGGTTTCCCAAGGGTTTCAGCCGTTGTCCGATCGGCTGGGGGGCCAGGCAACGCCCGGCTCCAACACCGTAATGGAGGTGGCAACGGAACAGACTGTGCTGCTGCGGGGAAAAACCTATAATGATTATTCCGGGCTGAACTGGTATGATACCCTGTCCAGTCGCCGATATCTGTACGCTTCCTCGCGCTTTTTGGGACTCAAGCAGCAGCTTTTCGGGCTGAACAAACCCTTGACTGAAGCGGAAAATCTGGAAACAAAAACCCTGCGTGTACATATGCTGTCCGATGGCCCTACCACGCTTTTCGCCCCTGCGGCCACAAGATCACTGCAAATGGAAAGCGATCGAATGGTACTGTATTATAATATGGCGGCGGAATTATTTATCACCCGGGATGTGAAGGCGGGGGATAGCTATACCCTGACGTATCTGCCGTTGGTTTCAGGGGACGGGGAAACGGAACGGATCGTTGCTGCCTGTGCCGAACTGGAAGACCCTGATTATGCGGAAATTGCGGATACCTATCTGTCTCTTCCGAAGCATATTCAGCAAGAAATCTATACGATTGCAGACCGAGCCACACAGGGAGCGAAAACACCCTATGAAAAGGCGCTGGGTATTCAGCACTATTTGCAGGAAAATTATCACTATACCTTGAATACGCAAACACCCCCGGATGGCGTGGATTTCGTGGCGTGGTTTTTACTGGGCGAAAAGGAAGGCTATTGCACTTATTTCGCTACTGCTATGACGGTACTATGCCGCATTGTGGGCGTTCCTGCCCGCTATGTGACCGGCTATCTGGCTATTCCAGATGATAGTGGCCTGGCTCAGGTGACGGGAGCGCAGGCGCACGCCTGGACGGAGGTTTATCTAAATGGCTTTGGCTGGCTGGAATTTGACGCGACGCCCCGGGGAGATAATCAGCGCGGAAATGACGCAGGGGACGACACATCCACGCCTACGCCACCGCCCGGGCAAACGCCCACGCCCACTGTTTCCCCGGATCCATCTTCTGAACCCACCGCTTCTCCTGCGCCTTCGGATCAGCCCTCGGATGCGCCTTCGGACAAACCGAATGAATCGCCCACACCGTCTCCAGTTCCTGAAGAAACTCCAGAGCCGGAAAACACGCCGCCGCAGAATCCGCCGCATGGGTTATGGATCCTGCTGGCATTGTTGCTGGTCATGGCGTTATTGCTGATGTGTTATCTTTGGACGGAACCTGTTCGCCAGGCGAAGCGGAAGCCGCAGCAGGCATCGGATGTTTTCTTCCGCGCGGTTTGCGCTCTGCTGGTCTATCGTGGTGTGGAGAAACGGCCGACGGAGACACTGCATCAATTTGGCGCACGAGCGGACGCACACCTGGCAGGCCAGGGGCTCCCCGCGGTTTTCTCGCTGGCAGATGCGTATGCAGGCCAGATCTATGGCTGCCATGACGCCTCTGGGGAGGAATTCCACGCCGCCTATTTGCGCTTCCGTGCCGCAGCCCCGTTTTCTGTTCGGCTGTGCTGCGCGGTTCGCCGAATGGTTGGGAAATAAAAAGGACGGGAGCAAATCTTTGCTCCCGTTTTGTTGTTATTCGCTGGTTTGTTTTTCTCCACAGTTGGGGCAGAAGTTTGCTTTGACAGGCAGTTTGGCACCGCAAAGCGTACAATAGCGAGGCAACTGGTTTTCCGAGCCGAAGCGCTGGTTCAGAGGATCGGGTTCTTCTTGCTCGTCTACGATGTCCACCGAGGAAAAGCGGTTCTTTTGCGTTGCATTTATTAAATTGTAAATTCCGATTACGACCGCCAGGACGGAAAACAATACGCCGAACAGGCAAAAAACAGGCGGCGCACCGATCTGGCTGGCCAGCACTGTCCAAAGCACGCCGAACAGCGCTGCAAAAATGAAGCTTATGCCGCTTAAAGCAGAAGGGCCGCGGCCGGGCTTGATGCTTTTCATGGAGGTTCACTTCCTTTCTTCAAATTCAGTATAGCAAGTCTTGTTTGTTGCGTCAAGGAATGTGGGCTCAATCGTCAATTTTGTTGATCCAAAACAGCGCATAGAAAAAGGAGTCCGGATTAGGTGGACTCCCTGTTTCTTTGGATTACGCTTCTGCTTCGCTCAGAATCTTCATGAATTCATCGCCAGTAATCGTTTCCTTTTCCAGCAAATAAGCGGCCAGACGATGAAGCGCGTCCGTGTTTTCGGAAAGAATCGACCGAGCGTTTTCGTGCGCAGTGCGGATAATCTGATTCACTTCCGCATCGATCTGGGTTGCCGTTTCGGCGGAACAGGCCAGAGACGCATCCCCGCCCAGATACTGATTGGAGATGGTTTCCAGCGCCACCATATCAAACTGCTGGCTCATGCCGTAGCGGGTGACCATGGCCCGGGCCAGGCGCGTAGCCTTTTCAATATCATTGGAAGCACCAGAGGTAATGGAGCCGAAAACCAGTTCCTCGGCCGTGCGGCCGCCAGTCAGGGTGGCCAACTGGGTCATGGCATCCTCCCGGGACAGAAGCACATGCTCGTCCTCTTCCACCTGCATGGTGTAGCCCAGCGCGCCGGAGGTACGGGGGAGGATGGTGATTTTGGTTACGGGTGCCGCATGCTTTTGTTTGGCGGCTACCAGCGCATGGCCAATTTCATGATAGGCGATGATTTTCTTTTCTTTATCGGAGATCACTGCGCCCTTGCGCTGATACCCAGCGATCACGGTCTCCACGCTTTCTTCCAGATCGCTCTGGCCGATAGCGTGATGCCCCATGCGCACGGCCCGCAGGGCAGCTTCATTAATGATATTGGCCAGCTCCGCGCCCGAAGCGCCGGAGGTGGCACGGGCAACGGCAGAAAGGTCAATGCCGCTTTCCATTTTCACATCTTTGGAATGCACCTGCAAAATGGCGATACGGCCTTGCAGATCGGGCAGTTCCACCGGAATGCGCCGGTCAAACCGTCCGGGACGCAGCAGCGCGGGATCCAGGATTTCTGGACGATTGGTAGCGGCCAGAATGACCACACCCTTGCGCCCATCAAAGCCGTCCATTTCGGCCAGTAACTGGTTCAGCGTTTGCTCCCGTTCGTCGTTTCCGCCGCCGATGCCGCCGTTATCGCGCTTTTTGCCGATGGTGTCGATTTCGTCGATGAACACGATGCAGGGAGCTTTTTCCTGTGCCTGCTTAAACAGATCGCGCACCTTGGCCGCGCCCATGCCCACGAACATCTCCACGAACTCAGAGCCTGAAATGGAGAAGAAGGGCACCTTGGCTTCCCCAGCTACGGCCTTGGCCAGCAGCGTTTTGCCGGTACCCGGAGGGCCCACCAGCAGCGCGCCCTTGGGCAGCTTGGCGCCGATGGCGGCGTATTTATCCGGGTCGTGGAGGAAATCTACGATTTCAGTCAGCGCTTCCTTGGCCTCATCCTGGCCGGCCACATCCTTGAAGGTTTTTCCGGTTTGCGCTTCGATGTAGATTTTTGCATTGGCCTTGCCCAGCGTCAGGGCGTTTGCACCTCCCATGCGCTTGTTCATGCCTCGCATGATAAACCGCCACATGATGGCGAAGAACACCATCGGCAGCACGAAGGAAACCAGGAAACTGAGCAGCGGCGAGGCCTGGGTGGGGATTTCAGCGGAGAAACGCACGCCGTATTGTACCAGCAGCGCTGTTAAATCGTTATCCCAGGGCCATACACCGGTTTTGAAATAAGCAGGCCGGTAAGTATCTGCCGAGGCAATGAACACCAGCTGGCTATCTTGATAAGCAACTTCGCTGACCCGCCCGGATTTAACCATCATCAGAAATTCATCGTAGCTTACCTCCGTTACCTGCTGCTGAAGCAGCGCAGGGAACACGAAGATGTTGAGCAGCAGCATGACCAGGAGCACAATGCCGCAATAATACATCAGGCTTTTTCGCTGATTAGGCTGTTCTTTCATAGATTTTCCTCCCTTGTTTGCGCCGCATCCTTGCGCCCCGTTGAAGAAAAAAGGGGCAGAATATCGGCTGATTTCATTATCGCACAAGCTGGGAAAAAGTCAATCGTCTGTCACAAAGGAGCCGTTATTTCTTTATTTGCGTTCATATCCTGCCGTATTCTTTCTTTTTTGCGGATATTGGAAAAATAGCCTAGTACTGCTACCATCAGCGCCGCCAGCGCATCGAAGATGATGTCCTTCATGGTATCCCGCAGCGCGGCCCGGCCCACCAGTTCAATGCCTGCTTCGGTAGCATATTTCTGCATGTTCAGGTGCATCACGGTGTCCACGGTGTATTCGTAGATTTCCCAAACTGCGCCGGAGGCCAGCGCAAAGCAAAACGCGAACAGGGATACAAACACTGGGCTTAGATTAACGCGCACGTTCTCCGCGCGATTGAGTAGGTCCACCAGGATAAATCCCAGTGCGCTAAGCATAGCGCCGGAGAAGAAATGAAGCACGGTGTCCCAATGGGGCACGGTATAGTAAAAATCAGCGACCTCTCCCAGGAATACCGCGCAGTACAGGAAGACATAATAAAGGATGTAAATGGGGTTGGGAATTTCCAGCTTCCATTTACGGGCGATGGCGGAGGGCAGCATCATGACCACCAGCCCCAGCATGCATTGGAGAATCATCAGCAGATAATCGTTTTTGATTTTTTCAATCTTACCGCCTTCGGGCAATTCCGCTGGAGCCTGGATAAACCGAACGACAGAGAACACAACGGACAGCGCCAGAGAAATGAACAGGATGGTGGCGAAGATTTCGTTGGCGCTGTGCTTTCTTCCTTTGTTTTTCATGATAGTTCCTCCTTCTTATTGGCATTTTTATTTTGCCCCGGATCAGGCGAGTGTGTCAAGCCTCTGTCATAATTTTGAACGTATCTGCTCCAAGCAGTCGCAGCTTTTCTTCCAAACTTTCATAGCCTCGCATCAGATGGCCGCTGGGATCCTGCAGGAGCGTTTGTCCTTGGGCACATAGCCCGGCCAGCATCAGCGCCGCTGCAGCCCGAAGATCTGTGGCTGTGACGATGGCCCCGCTTAGCGGTTTCCCGCCCTGAATCAGCGCAAGCTGCCCTTCCACTCGAATCTGTGCGCCCATACGGCTCAGTTCCACCACATGCATGTATCGGTTTTCGAAAATGGTTTCCAGGAAAACGGATAAGCCGTGGGTCTGGGTGGCTACTACCATCAGTGGAGCCTGCATATCTGTGGGAAAGCCGGGATAGGAAAGGGTGCGGGCTTCCATGGGATGACGGGCTTTGCCCCGAAGCCGAAGCCCCCGGGCGTCCTCCTGACAGATCACGCCTGCCTCGCTGAGTTTAAACAGCAGCGCGCGCATATGGTCGCTTCGTGCGCCAGCAAGCAGCACGCTGCCATCCGTCAGCGCGGCGGCGCAGGCCAGGGTACCGGCTTCGATTCGATCGGGAATGGGCGTGTATTCTGCGCCGTGCAGGCATTCCACCCCTTCTACGATGATATTTGCTGTTCCCGCCCCGGCGATGCGCCCGCCCATGGCTGTGAGAAAATGGCACAGATCCACGATTTCTGGCTCTTTGGCGGCGTTTTCAATCCGTGTTACGCCTTTGGCCAATGCAGCAGCCATGACCAGGTTTTCCGTGGCGCCCACGCTGGGAAAGTCCAGGTAAATATTCGCCCCCCGCAGCTGGCCGCTGAGCCGTACCGTTCCGCCGTCTAATTCAATTTTAGCGCCCAGCTTTTGTAGCCCCTTCAGATGCAGGTCAATCGGGCGCTGCCCAATGGCGCAGCCGCCGGGCATGGATAGCTCGCATTCGCCGTTTCGCGCTGCAAGCGGTCCCAACACCAGCACGGATGCGCGCATGGAACGGAGAGGGGCGCTTTCGCCGGGGCTTTGGGGCGCAGCGGCCCGGATGCGGACGCTGCCTTCTTCCATGGAAGCTTCTGCACTGCAGGAACGGAGAATATCCAGCATGTGGGCAGTGTCTGTGAGCTGAGGCACACGGCGAATGATCACTTCCTCCGGTGTCAGCAGCGCTGCCGCCAGGATGGGAAGCACGGCATTTTTGGCTGTGCTGACGCTGACTTCTCCGGACAGCCGGGGAGAATGATTGATCTGATAGCTGGGCATTTGCAAGCCACCTCCGCGAGTAATTTGCTTTTCGCGGTCATTGTGCCCCGGCAAACAGAAAAAACTGCGGCCGGAGAAAGCGGCGTTCGTGGTTCCAGCAATTTTTTTGCAGAATAAAGCGGGTTTGCGCAGGTTTCTCCGTCCATGCGCAGCCAATATTTTTTTGTTGGCAAAGGCTGGCATATGTGGTACAATCAATGCGAACAAATATTCTGAATTTGCTGTTGCCAAGGCTTGGCAGGCCGGGAGGAAAAACAGATGAATCAATTTGTGCTAAAAGCGCCCTATACTGCAAGAGGCGATCAGCCGCAGGCCATCGAAGCCCTGGCCCGTGGGGTGCAATCCGGCATGCCGGCGCAGGTGCTGCTGGGGGTAACGGGGTCGGGCAAAACGTTTACCATGGCCTCCGTGATTGAAAAGGTTCAGCGGCCTACGCTGGTTATCGCGCATAACAAAACCCTGGCTGCCCAGCTTTGCTCGGAATTCAAGGCTTTCTTTCCGGATAGCGCGGTGGAATACTTTGTTTCCTATTATGATTATTATCAGCCAGAGGCTTATATCGCTTCCTCGGATACTTATATTGAAAAGGACGCTGCGGTGAACGAGGAAATTGATCGGCTGCGCCATAGTGCCACCGCTGCCCTAGCCGAGCGCCGGGACGTGATTATTGTCGCCTCGGTTAGCTGCATTTATTCCATGGGCGATCCCAGTGAATATGAAGGGCAGATGATTTCCCTGCGTCCAGGCATGGAAATGAGCATAGACGAGCTGTTGCGGCGGCTGGTGGAAGTGCAATATGAGCGAAACGATATTGCATTTGAACGCGGAAATTTTCGCGTTCGTGGAGATACGGTGGAGATTATTCCTGCTGGGCAGCGTGAAAATGGCGTCAGAGTGGAGTTTTTTGGCGATGAGATTGATCGTGTCAGCGAGTTTTCGGTGGTAGACGGCCATGTGCTGCATACGGTGCAGCATGCCGCCATTTTCCCGGCCACCCATTATGCCACCAGCCTGGCCAACCGGGAGGAAAACATCCGCCATATCGAGCGGGACCTGGACGCACGGATTGCGGAATTTGAGCAGGAGGGCAAGCTGCTGGAAGCGCAGCGCATTGCGCAGCGGACGCGATATGATATTGAGATGCTGCGGGAGATTGGCTTTTGCACGGGCATTGAAAATTATAGCCGCTATTTCGATGGACGTCAGCCGGGGGATCCGCCCTTCTGCTTGCTGGATTATTTCCCAAAGGATTTTCTGGTGCTGATGGATGAAAGCCATGTAACCCTGTCCCAGATTCGGGCGATGTATGCTGGGGATCGGGCGCGGAAGCAAACGCTGGTGGATTACGGCTTCCGGCTGCCCTCGGCCTTTGATAATCGGCCGCTGACGTATCCGGAATTTGAGGCGCGGGTAAAGCAGATCATCTATGTTTCCGCCACGCCTGGCCCTTATGAACGGGGGCAGGCTGAGCAGATTGTGGAGCAGATCATTCGGCCCACTGGGCTGCTGGATCCACGAATTATTGTGCGCCCGGCCACTGGGCAGGTGGATGATCTGGTCAGCGAGATTCATCAGGTGGTAGCGAAAAATGAGCGAGTGCTGGTGACCACCCTGACCAAGAAAATGGCAGAGCAACTGACGGATTATCTGGATGAACTGGGGATTCGAGTGCGGTATCTGCATTCGGATATTGTCACGCTGGAGCGCACAAAGCTGATTCGAGAGTTACGAATGGGGGAATATGACGTATTGGTGGGCATTAATCTGCTCCGTGAGGGACTGGATTTGCCCGAGGTTGCGCTGGTGGCCATCCTGGATGCCGACAAAGAGGGCTTTCTTCGTTCGGAAACCAGCTTGATTCAGACCATTGGCCGTGCCGCCCGAAACGCAGAGGGGCGTGTGATCATGTATGCTGATGGACCGACGGATTCCATGATGAATGCCATTAACGAAACGAACCGTCGCCGCGCCCTGCAGGAGGCATATAATCAGGAGCATGGGATTACGCCGGAATCGGTAAAATCGGCGGTACGGGCGCTTCTGGAGATCACGGACAAAGTGTCTGAGGAAATTCCCAAGCAAATGGAAGCGGATGAAAAGGACGAATGGATTCGGCAACTGGAGGATCAAATGCTCACCGCAGCCTCGGCGCTGGATTTCGAGAAGGCGGCCAAGCTGCGCGATCAGCTTTTTGCTATTCGTGGAGACGCACCTATGGATAAGCACCAGCCTACACGCAGGCGCAGAGAACGGGTGCGCAAGGCGGAGCATTGATTTCGCCGCGCGGCAATAGAAAGGAAACGAACGCATGGAATGCACTCTTTGCCCGCGAAAATGCGGGGTTAATCGCGAAGACAAGCGGGGATACTGCAAGATGGGCGAGTTGCCGAAGGTGGCGCGGGCGGCGCTGCATTTCTGGGAAGAGCCCTGCATTTCCGGGACGCGGGGCAGCGGCGCGGTTTTTTTCTCCGGCTGCACGCTTCGCTGCGCGTACTGCCAGAATTATCCGATCAGTCATGGCGGCCAGGGGGAGGAGATCACCCCCCAACGGCTTTCGGAGATCTTTCGATCGCTTTATGCGCAGGGGGCGCACAATCTGAATCTGGTCACAGGCACACAGTTTATTCCGGCGATTTTAGAGGCTTTTTCGCTTTACAAGCCGCCGATTCCGGTGGTTTGGAATTGCGGGGGGTATGAGAGCGTGGAGACGCTTCGGCAGCTGGACGGGATCGTCGACGTTTACTTGCCGGATCTAAAGCACGTTTCTTCTCGGCTATCCGCCCTGTGCGCGCAGGCACCGGATTACTTTGCTGTGGCCTCAGAAGCGATCAAAGAAATGTGCCGTCAGACGGGCGCAGCGGTTTATGACAGTGAAGAAATCATGCAGCGGGGCGTTTTAATCCGGCATTTAATCTTGCCGGGCTGTACGGGGGATTCCTGCAAGGCATTGGATTTCATTGCGGAGCAGTTGCCGCCAAGGGTGCCGGTTTCGCTCATGCGGCAGTACAGTCCGGAGCCGTGGTGTCAGGTGAAGGGGTTAGATCGAAGAGTGACGGATGCGGAATATCAGCGGGTGTTATCACATTTTCAGGCGCTGGGGCTTTCGGGCTACACCCAGGAAGCAGATTCCGCCACCGTTGCGTACACTCCGGCCTTTGACGGAACCGGTGTATGATACTGCGGGGGACAGGAAAAACGTGCAGGGCTCTGTGTGGAACAAGAGGAACGAAGCCGTGGCAGCATTCCTTGGTCGCCATAATTGGGTGAAAAAGAATGGAAGTTCACGATATGTTCAAATCTATGTAAAAAATGTTTTTTAAAATAGGCTTGTACCCCGGAAGGGGGAAAGAAAATCCGCGGCGAAAGCTGCTTTAAGGAGGAAACGATCATGAAAAGGCGTTCCAATTTGTTGTTTGGTCTTTTGGCAATTTTGATTGCGGCTGGGATGATCGGTTGCACACTGTTTACGGCTGGCGCGTCCAACGTAATCTCCGAGGACGAGATTAAGAGCACCGTCGGCGCAACCACGGACGCATCCCAGGTTTCCAGCCCGTTCACGCAGGTGGCGGCGCAGGTGCGCAATAGTGTGGTGGGCGTGAATAACTATACTATCACTACTTCCTATTATGGCTATGGCTACGGCTATGGTTTCGGCTATGGAAACCGTCCCAGCGAATCCAAGGAAAGCCTGTCTGGCACTGGATCTGGCGTGGTGATTTCCAATTATGGCCATGTATTGACGAACTACCATGTGGTCGAAGGCGCAACGCGGCTGACGGTGACCATCGCAAATGACGAAAGCGAGCATGCGGCGCAGGTGGTCGGCTATGATGCGGATCTGGATATTGCTATCCTGCAGGTGGACGGATTGAACCTGCCCGCCGTTGCGCTGGGCGACAGCGATCAATTGCAGGTTGGCGAATGGGCTATCGTGATTGGTAACCCGCTGGGCGAAGATTTCGCTCGGACGCTGACGGTCGGCGTGGTTTCCGCGCTGGATCGTGAAGTGACCGATACTACTACCGACCGCTATGGCCGCCGCACTTCCGTGACCAATACCATGATCCAGGTGGATGCCGCGATTAATTCCGGTAACTCCGGCGGCGGTATGTTCAATGTGCTGGGTCAGCTCCAGGGTATCCCTGCCCGGAAGTATTCTTCTTCCAGCTATTCTTCCACCACTATTGATAATATTGGCATGTGCATTCCCATTAATGTAGCCAAGCCCCTGATTGAACAGGTGCTGCGCGACTATGACGGTACGCCGCTCACCTCCGCATCTTCTTCCAGCGCTACGGAAAATGTTAGCAGCCCCTTGCAGGGCAAGCCCCGCCTGGGCGTTACTGTCACCACTCTGACCTCCTCTTCCCAGGGTAAGCTGCCCATGGGCGCGTTTGTGAAGGAAGTGGATGAAGGTTCTCCCGCTGCGGAGGGCGGTATCCAGAAGGGTGATATTATTGTGGAAGTGGATGGTACCATCGTTTCCACCCAGACCGCTCTGACCAATAAGCTGAAGGATTATCAGGAAGGCGATCAGATTCAGGTGAAGGTTTTCCGGGACGAGGGCTTGGCCGCGCAGGCAGATCAAACCACCATCGATCAGAACCAGATCGGCGAGGGACAGTATGTGGATCTGTCGATCACCCTGCGTATCATCGATAACCTGAATATGTAAAACGAGAAATTGGCGTTTTCTTACCCTTTCTCTTCCACTGTTTCATTTGTTTCCAGAACAGCTCCTCTTGTAGGAGCTGTTCTTTTTTATAGTTTTACCTGTTAAAACATGAATTGAATTATAGCATCCAATTCGCCGCCCATTGCGGAACATACGTGCCTATTGCTGACAATACGCCCGCTGGACAGGAAACGGAAACACCGTCTCCCACGGCGAAGCAACAGAAGCTCCTGTGACAACGGATGGAATCCGCTGTGGCTCCTGCTGATGGAAGACGGCAACATGGTGGAAATCCCCTATGAGATTAAGGACGGCAAGCTGACGTTTGAAATAGCGCAAATGGGCGTGTTCGCTCTGGTGCCAGTGGAAGCATCGGAAACTAAATAGCAAACGGAAAAAGCCCGCGTCTTTTTTTGAAGATGCGGGCTTTTAACATACTTAAAACTTGTATTTCCGAAGGAAGGGGAAGACAGGGGTTAAACCTCATCCCAGATGCGGCGGGCATTTTGCAGGCCCACGGCGGAAGCATATTTTGCGTCTTCCAATCCTTCAAATTCGATGACGATATCGCCGGCATAGCCGCTATGCTTCAGAGCGGACAGAATGGCGTACATATCCAGATCGCCCTGAGCCAAAATGGCACCGCGCAGATATTTGCCGCCCCGGGAGCGGAACCAGCTACCAGCGCAATCAAATTGGGTGCTGTCGCCGGGATCGCGGGAGCGGATATAGAAATCCTTGAGATGCACCATTTTTGTGATGGGGGCGAGAACCTGGGCGGCCACATCGGCTTGTTCATCCACACAGACGATATTGCCCGTATCCAGTAGCAGACCATAGTTGTCATCATTCACCTGCTGCAGAATCCGTTCTACCCGATCGCAGCCGTTGGCAAAGAAGCCGTGGTTTTCAATCAGTGTCATAACGCCTCGTTTCCGGCCATGCTGGCAGACCCGCGCCGCCGCCTCCGCCATAATGGGGAGCCAGCGTTCGAAATCCGCAGAGGTATTGCTGTTTTGCGGCCGGCGAAAACCGCAAACATCGTGGCGCATGCGGGAAAGCCCCAACTCAGCGGCAATATCCACCTCATGACAAACTCGGGCTATCTCTTGTTTCAGCGCTTCGCCCTCCTTGCAAAAGTCCGCTAAAACGGAATAATTGCAAAGTCGAATGCCAGCATCACGAGCTTGCCGGCGAACGGCTGAGATGGCGGCAACGTCGATTTTGCTGGTGACGGGGTCGTCAAAACGGAAAGAAAATGGCACCAATTCCATACATTGCGCGCCCTGGGCTGCGGCCCAATCGATGGCTTGCGCCAGGGTCATGCGCCCTGCCTCAATTTCACGGTCTAAAGAATAAGAGCTTAATCCCAAATGCATAAATCATTCCTCCTTGAGAATCGATACAAATCAGGATGCTCTGCAGCATGTATTATAGCATCCATTCAGACTTTATTCAACGGGGAGTAGCAAACAGCAAAAAACGAGAGCCCTTTCGTCTCGGAAAGAGCTCTCGCGAAAAGGCAATTCGATCAGGACAATTCGAACATGCCAGTATAGAGTTGATAGTACTTGCCCTTCTGCTCGATCAGCGCATCGTGGTCGCCACGTTCGATAATCCGGCCGTTTTCCAGCACCATGATGGCCTGCGAATTGCGGACGGTGGACAGGCGATGCGCGATTACAAATACGGTACGCCCCTGCATCAGACTGTCCATGCCCTTTTCAATCAGCGCCTCGGTGCGGGTGTCGATAGAGGACGTGGCTTCGTCCAGAATCAGCACAGGCGGATCCGCCACAGCGGCGCGGGCGATGGCCAGCAGCTGCCGCTGCCCTTGGGAAAGGTTAGCCCCGTCGCCGGTAAGCATGGTGTCATAACCCTGGGGGAGATGGCGGATGAAGAAATCAGCGTTGGCAATTTTGGCGGCCTGTTCGATTTCTTCGTCGGTGGCGTCCAGCTTACCATAGCGGATGTTGTCGCGCACGGTGCCGGTGAACAGATGGGTATCCTGCAAAACCATGGCCAGAGAACGGCGCAGATCATCCTTGCGAATCTTTTCGATGTTGATGCCGTCATAGCGGATTTTGCCGCCCTGAATATCATAGAAGCGGTTGATCAGATTGGTGATGGTGGTTTTGCCAGCGCCAGTGGAGCCGACAAAGGCGATTTTCTGGCCGGGCTTGGCATAGAGCGACACATTATGCAACACCGTCTTTTCCGGCACATAGCCGAAGGTCACGTCTTCAAAAACTACATCGCCCTTGAGTTCGGTATAGGTAACAGAGCCATCAGCACTATGGGGATGCTTCCAGGCCCACAGCCCGGTGCGGGTTTCGGATTCGGTGATAACGCCTTTTTCGTCCTTTTTCGCGTTGACCAGGGTCACATAGCCTTCGTCCTCCTCCGCGGGTTCGTCCATCAGTTCAAACACCCGTTCCGCTCCGGCCAGAGCCTGCATGATGGTGTTAAACTGTTGCGCCACGTTGGAGATGGGCTGGGTGAACTGACGAATCATGGGCAGGAAGGCCACCAGCGTGCCCACGTCCGTCTGGCCGTTCACGATAAGAATTGAGCCAAGCAACGTGATCAACACATAATAGCAATGGCCCAGGTTGTTCATGATAGGACCCATCATACCAGCAAAGGTATTGGCTCGCGTACCGGCCTCCCGCACGTTTTCGTTCAGCTGGCCGAAAGCATCCTTGGCCTTTTCTTCGTGGCAGAAGACCTGCACCACCCGCTGGCCCTCGATGGTTTCTTCAATATAGCCGTTCAGCGCGCCCACTGCTTTTTGCTGGGCCACGAAGTTTTGCCCGGCCTTTTTGCCCAGATTCTTGGTGACCAGCGTGCTGACAGGCATGACAACGATCAAAAGCAGCGTCAGCCATCCGTTTAGCCGCAGCAGGAAGAACAAGGAAAAGAAAATGGACAAAATTGAGGAGATGACCTGGGGAAAGGTGCTGGAAAAGAATTCGCGCAGGGTATCGGTATCGTTGGTGTAGCGGCTCATGATTTCGCCATGGGTTCGCTGGTCGAAATACCGAATGGGGAGATCCTCCATATGATCGAACATATCCTTACGCAGCTTATTGAGAATGCTGGTGGAGGCCATCATCATTATTCGATTATAAAGGAAAGTGCTGCAAGCGCCGATCAGATAGACCAGCAGCATCAGCCCCAGGAAGCACAGGAAGCCGTCCAGAGAGGGCATCGTTCCAGAAGCGTTGAATTGCTCCCGCAACGGCTGAATATATACATTTACCGCATCCTTGAGCAGATAGGTGCCAAACGTGCTGCATCCGGTGCTGACGGCGATGCACAGGGAAACGACGATCAGCCGCAGCTTCTGAGCGCTGAGTTCTTTAATCAGGCGGTTCAGAGTGCCCTTGGCATTCTTGGGCTTGGCAGGCATGCGTTGTGCGCGCGGAGGCATATTAGGCCACCCCCTTTTGCTGGGAGTTATAAACTTCCCGATAGATTTGATTCCGTGCCATCAGTTCCTCATGGGTGCCGATATCGTCCACCTGGCCATCGTTGAGTACGATGATCCGATCTGCCTCCATCACGGAGGTGATGCGCTGGGCGATGATGATTTTTGTAGTGTTGGGCATAGTCGTGCGCAGTGCCGCACGGATACGGGAATCCGTGGCGGTATCTACGGCAGAGGTGGCGTCATCAAAGATGAGGATCTTGGGCTTTTTCAGCAGAGCCCGTGCAATGCAGAGCCGCTGCTTCTGGCCGCCGGACACATTTACGCCGCCCTGCCCCAGATCCATATCATAGCCGCCGGGGAAGGCACGCACGAATTCATCTGCCGCAGAGGCCTGACATGCGGCCACGATTTCTTCATCGGACGCATGCGCATCGCCCCAGCGCAGGTTATCCTTAATAGAACCGGAAAACAACACATTCTTTTGCAGTACCATGGACACCTGATTGCGCAAAGCATGGATATCGAAGCTTCGCACGTCCTTTCCGCCAATGAGAATGCGGCCGCAGGTCACATCATAAAGCCGCGGAATCAGGGAAACCAGTGTGGTTTTGGCCGAACCGGTTCCGCCGATTACGCCGATAGTTTCGCCGGAGTGAATCGTGAAATTCACATCGGTGAGCACCAGGTTATCCTTGTTTCCATTATAGGAAAAGCCCACGTGATCGAACACGATGCTGCCATCCTTTACTTCCGTTTCCGCATGCTCGGGAGAAACGATGTCCGGCTCCTCATCCAGCACTTCGCAGATACGGCTGATAGAAGCCCGCGCCATCACGAAGGAAACCAGCAGGAAGGAGAGCATCATCAGGCTCATGAGAATCTGGGAGATATAGCTGATGAAGGAGGAAAGCGCGCCGATTTCCATCGTGCCGCCGATCACCTGCTTGCCGCCCAGCCACAGTACGCAGACAATGCAACCATTAACGAGAACCTGCATCAACGGGCTGTTCCACAGCACAATTTTTTCTGCAGCTCGCTGGGTAGCGGTCAGATCATCGGCAGAGGCGTTGAACTTTTCCTTTTCATGCGTGGCGCGCACGAAGGCTTTTACCACGCGGATACCAATCAGGTTTTCCTGAATAGAGGCGTTCAGCGCGTCATATTTCTTCATCATTACCTGGAATCTTGGGAACGCCTTGCTCATGATGATGGCGGCGCAGATGATCAGGATCGGCATGGCCACGGCCAGCACCGGCAACAGAGACGCATTCATCCGGGCGGCCATATAGAATGCCAGCACCATTTGGATGGGGCTGCGAACCGCCATGCGCACCAGCATCATAACCACGTTTTGGGTCTGGTTGACGTCGGTGGTCAGACGCGTGACCAGGGACGCAGTGGAAAAATGATCGATGTTTTTAAAGGAAAAATGCTGTACCTTTTCGAAAATTGCCTGACGCAGATTGCGGGCAAAGCCCATGCCGCCCAGGGAAGACAGCCGGGCACCGGCCATGCCAAAGCCCATAGAAATAAAGGCCATGACCAGCATGGTTACCCCCAGCACGATCACCTGGCGCAGGGTTCCGGTTTCCTGGCAGGAAGGAATTGCTTCATCGATCAGCTGCGCGGTAATCATCGGCAGCAGCATTTCCATGATTACTTCGCCGATCATCGCCAGCGGACAGAGCAGCAAATATTTTTTGTACTTGCCCGCATACTTAAGCAGTCGTTTGAATTGCACGGTTGATTAATCCTCCTTGTTTTCGTTTAGCGCATCGTGCGCGGCCCGGTGCAGCTTACAAATGGTCAGCCCCCGAGTACTTTCGTCCGCCAGATTGTCAAACATTTTTTCGCAGATGGATAGAAATTGTGCCACGTCCTGATCAGAAATGCCAGCCAGCGTCCGTTCGTCCAGGGCGTTCATCTTTTCCCGCACGGCGCAGATTTTTTCTTTGCCCGCCTCTGTTAGTTCCAGTTGATTGCGCCGGGCATCCTGCTGATCGGCTTGTCGGGCAACCAGCCCGGCCTTTTCCAGCCGCTTAAGACTGGCGGCTGCGGAAGCAGGGCTTACATCCAGTTCATCTGCTGCCTCCTTTTGCGTGCATCCGGGATGATCCAAAATGAATTCCAGCAAAGGCGCCTGGCCGGGATGCAGGCCCATTTTCGCCATCATCGTGCGCATCTGGATTTTTCGCAATAATTCCAGCCGGTGCATCGCGCCAACGATCATTTTATTTCGCTCCATGCATTCCCTCCTTTCTGTCAATCGGTTAATAATAAATCGGTTAACATTATAAGTGCGAAAGGTAGCCTTGTCAATGTTTTTTAAAAAAATAGAGCCTCTGCGATGCAGAAACTCTATATGCTTAAGAATGAATAGGGCTCAAACCAGCGTAGCGAAATAATCCTCCGGGGTTTCGGCGCGGCGGATTAGCTGGAAGGAGCCGTCTTGCCGATAAAGGATTTCCGCGCTGCGTAGCCGACCGTTGTATTGATATCCCATGCAGAAGCCGTGGGCGCCGGTATCGTGGATGACCAGCAGATCACCCAGCTGGATTTCTGGCAGCGCGCGCTGGACGGCGAATTTATCGTTGTTTTCGCACAGACAGCCTGTTACATCATATATATGATCGCAGAGCCAATCCCGCTTTCCGCAGACGTGGATATGATGATACGCCCCATACATGGCCGGGCGCATCAGATTGGCAGCGCAGGCGTCCACGCCGATATAATCCCGATGAATTTTCTTTTCGTGCATGGCCCGGGTAACCAGCCAGCCCTGCGGCCCGGTCATGAACCGTCCCAACTCGGTTTTGACGTCCACGCCCGCTTCTTTTGGATCACCCAGGATGCGGCGATACTCCTTTTCTACCGCCGCGCCGACTTGCAAAATGTCTGCCGCCGGCTTTCCGGGCTCATAGGGGATGCCAACCCCGCCGGACAAATTCACAAATGCGAATTCCAGCCCGCATTGGGGAGCCAATTCCTTGCCCAGAGCAAAGAGAATGCCTGCCAAGCGCGGATAATAGCTATGATCGGTGGTATTGCTGGCCAGAAAGGCATGAAGTCCGAAGCGCCGGGCTCCCAGATCCCGCAGCCGCTTTAGCCCGGGCAACAGCTGCTCTTTGGTCCAGCCGTATTTGGATTCTCCCGGCGCGCCCATGATTTGCGTGCCCAAAGAAAAGGTGCCGCCTGGATTGAAGCGGACGCAGATGGTTTCCGGGATACCGCCGTGAGCGGCCAGCGTGTCGATATCGCTTTGATCGTCCAGATTAATCAGCGCGTTTAAACGGCGGGCGTGATCAAATTCTGCCGGGGGCATGGCATTGGCGCTGAACATGATTTCGTTCCCGGAAAAATGCCCCCGTTCTGCCAGCAAAAGCTCGCATTCGCTGGAACAATCCAGGCCGCAGCCCTCCTGACGAAAGATTTCCAGAATGTGGGGATTTGGCAGCGCCTTTACGGCGAAGTATTCTTTATAATCCGGGGCCCAGGAAAAGGCCTGGTTGATTCGCCGAGCATTTTCCCGGATTCCTTCTTCATTATAGAGATGAAAGGGCGTAGGAAAACGCTGCGCCGCTTCCTGAAAAACGGCGTCTGGCAATGAAAAATTCGGCATATTGGCTCCTCTTTGGTTTGGTTATAGGACGCTGCATCCGAAAGTTTTCGGACTGCTTCCTTTCCTATTATAAAGAAAACGGCTCCTCTGCGCAAGCGGATTCCTACAAAAGCACAGATAAAGAACAACGAAGCCCTGAAAGCAGAGCCTCGCTGCCAAAAACTATTTATTTTGAAAGCTTGCCGGAACCATAGATGATTTCATAATGATGCTCCGGATGCTGCTTTCCGGTAATGAAATTCATTCCCTGGAAAACCAGTTTGCCGGGGCGATCTTCCAGAACAAAGCCATAGCCGCTGATAAAGCGATGACCGCTGACTTCCTCATCAGAAAACAGAAGGCTGGGCAGATTCAGATAATAAAGCTGCGGGGCGGCCTGTTCGAAGGTATAAGCGGAATACTTATGCAGATGGCCGCTGATATAGACAAGGGGAGCCTGCATGTTCTTGGTATAGCGGGTCAGAAGTGCTTCCAGCCGAGAGGAATCCTCGCCCAGGGCTCCGTCTGGCCATAGAGTTTCCACACCGTTTCGATCATGCGGCGGCTGGTGACATATGAGGAACACCGGCTTTTCTCCGGCACAGGCGGTCTTTAGCTGCGCTTCCAGCCAAAGAAACTGTTCATCTGAAAAAAATGCTCCGTTATGCACAAGCTTTTCTGTGCCCAGAACGAGAAAAGTATATCCCTTGACCTGAACGGAATAATAATTCCGGCAGACAGAATGGCCACACTGCTTGCAAAACTGCTGGAAAAGCGTACAGGCAGCGGGAAAATCTTTGTCGATGCTGGTGCCACGCGCATCATGATTGCCCATTTGTGGGATCAGCTTTTTCATAGCACCAGGAAAATAGCGTTGTAGCAGATGCTGAAGCAGGGTGTATTCCAAGGTGTGGGCAGAATTGGTGATATCCCCGGCAAAGACCACGGCATCGAAGCCATGGCAATATTTATTCATGCCAGCAAAGCATTGGCGGAGATGATTGGTTCGATCACGGTAGGGGTCTGCATCGGTGTGGATATCAGCGGCCAAGGCGGCGCGAAATGCATCGCTTTCCGGCAGCGGACGGATGCGGGTGGCCTGAACACGCGCCATGCAGGGAATGGATACCAGGAAGGTTTGGATTTTTCTCAGCCACAGAGGTGGCTTTTTCTTGCTCATGCTAGGATACTCCTTTTGCAATGAATATAGAAATTATAAACAGGGAAACGGAGGAAAGTCAATGATGAAAACCGCGAAGAATGAATGAAACTGCCAAACTTTTATCCAAAACAGAAAAAACGCGCCTTTGCCGAAGCAAAGACGCGCCACGTGATTTTAAAAACAAAGCTTTCGGGCAGTGTTCAGCGTTCCAGCATCGCCTTGGCTGCAGTGGCCAGTGCCGCGTTATGGGCGTCGGCGGTCGCCTGGTCGGCAGCCTTGGTGGCGATATAGAGTTTGATTTTCGGCTCGGTGCCGCTGGGACGAATGCAGACCCAGTTACCGCCCGCCAACTCGAAATACAGTACGTTGGAAGCAGGAAAATCCATTTTTTCTTCCTGGCCGTTGCAAATTCGAACGCTCCGCAGGAAATCCCGCACCGCTGTGACCTGCAGCCCGGCCAGTTCAGCCGGCGGATTCTGGCGCAGGGAAGCCATAATGGCCTGCATTTTTTCCACGCCATCCTTGCCTGGCAGCGTGACGGACAGGCCGGTTTCCTTGAAGTAGCCATACTGCTGATACAGCCGCTGCAGCGCGTCATAGAGGGTTTCGCCCCTTTCCATGCATGCGCAGGTGGCTTCGCACAAAAGCAGAGAAGCGTTCACGCCGTCCTTATCCCGCACAGCGGTTCCGGAAAGATAGCCATAGCTTTCCTCAAAGCCGAACAGGAACGTGTAATCCCCGGTTTCTTCAAACTGCTGAATTTTTTCGCCGATAAATTTGAAGCCTGTCAGCACGTCGAACAGCTTTACACCGTAATGATCGCAGATGGCACGGGCAAGTTCTGTGCTGACTACGGATTTTACCACGGCTCCGTTCTTTTCCAGAATGCCCTTTTCCTGCCGACTCTTGAGGATATGATCCAGCATCAGGCAGGCAATCTGGTTGCCGGTAAGGGTGTGGAAGGCCCCCTGTTCATCTCGCACGGCGGCGCCCAGACGATCACAGTCCGGATCTGTGCCGAATACGACAGTCGCGCCAACGTCATTGGCCAGAGGAATGGCCAGCGCAAAGGCGGCAGGGTCTTCCGGGTTTGGCGCGGAAACGGTGGGGAAACGGCCATCCGGCTGTTCCTGCTGGGGCACTACCGTCACATGGCTCACGCCCAGCTCCTTCAGCAGCCGCCGAACTGGCACGTTGCCCGAGCCGTGCAGTGGCGTGTAAACAATGTTCAGATCTCCGCCTCGTTTTTTCAGCAGTTCCGGCCGCTGGGACAGGGTTTTGACCATGGCAATGTAATCATCATCCACTTCCCGGTTGCCAATGATCTGCAAAAGCCCCTTTTCCCGGGCGTCTGCTTCGTCCATGGGCACGCATTCCTCATATTTCAGAACGTGGATGAAACGGGTTACTTCGTCTGCCGCTTCAGGAGACAACTGCGCGCCGTCGGCAGCGTAAACCTTGTAGCCGTTATACTGGGGAGGATTATGGCTGGCGGTAATCACCACGCCCGCTGCCGTGCCCAGATGGAGGACGGCATAGGAAAGGATGGGCACAGGACGCAGCGAATCGAACAGATATGCCTTGATCCCGGCCGCAGCCAGCGTCAGCGCCGTTTCCTTGGCGAAAACATCGCTTTTCATTCGGCTGTCAAAGGCGATGACCACGCCCTTGTCTGCCGTGCCCTGAGCCTTGAGATAGCGGGCCAGGCCCATGGTCGCCCGGCGAATATTATAAACATTCATGCGATTGGCGCCAATGCCCAGTACACCCCGCAGGCCGGCAGTGCCAAAGGCCAATTCTGTATAGAACCTGTCTTCTATTTCCTTTTCGTCATCGGCAATGGCTCGCAGCGCTTCAACGGTTTCCGTGTCTGCGGCAAACTGCTTAAGCCAGCTTTCGTATTCTTCCCGGTAGCCCATCGCGCATTCCGCCTCCTGTTTTTTGATGCTTTTATTATACGATATTTTCCTGCCCTTGGCAAGCAGAAGGGGGGAAGGAGATAAATGCGGAACCAATTCAGCGCAAATCCGGCGCTTCGATTCCTTGACGCAGCAGCGCCAGCGCACGTTTTTCAATGCGGGATACATAAGAACGGGAAATGCCCAGCAGGGCCGCCACCTCATGCTGCGGGTGCGGCGCGCCGTCCAGCAGACCATAGCGCATTTCGATTACCAGCCGCTCCTTGCGCGGTAGCTTTTTTATCAGTGCTTTGGCTTGAGAAAACGCCATGCGCTCCAGCGCCTGATCCTCCACGAATCCAGGCGGCGTGCCCAGAATATCCATAAAGGAAATGTCGTTACCCTCGCCATCTGTTCCAATGGGATCGGAAAGCGATACATCTCCCCGCCGTTTCTTGGAAGCGCGCAGCAGCATCAGCACTTCGTTTTCGATGCATCGGGCGGCATATGTGGCCAGCTGGGAACCGGTTTCCGGCTTAAAGGAATCCACGGCTTTGATGAGCCCCAGCGTACCGACAGATACAAGATCTTCCTGCGTATAGCCCGGTACTGTATATTTACGCACGATGTGGGAAACCAATCGCAGGTTGTGCTCGATTAATCGAAGCCGGGCCTGTGCATCTCCGCCCTGCATGGCGGCGATGGTCTCTGCCTCTTCAGCACGGGACAGCGGCCGGGGAAAGGAGCTATGGCCCGAAACCATGCCGAAGAAAAACAGCGCGTCCTTAAACAACCAAACCAAAAACGAGAACATGAAGCGCTCACCTCCCGCTCTACTTATATGCCGGGAAAACGAAAAAAAGCCAAAAGAAAGGAAAGCTGCCTGAAAAACGGGAGGAACGCGATTTTCTCTCCATAAAATTGCGCTTCTGCCTTGACAAACAAAGGAAAAATGGGGATAATGAAGCGAGCCAATGGATTACGCAATGAAAGGTGAGGGAATGACGATGGCGCAATTGACCATGGATAAGCTAACAGCCCTTTGCAAAAACCGGGGCTTTATTTTTGCAGGCAGCGAAATTTATGGTGGCCTGGCGAATACCTGGGATTTCGGCCCGCTGGGCGTGGAACTGAAAAATAATATTAAAAAGGCCTGGTGGCAGAAGTTTGTGCAGGAAAGCAAGTATAACACCGGGCTGGACTGCGGCATTCTGATGAACCGGGAAGTCTGGGTGGCTAGTGGCCATGTGGGCGGATTTAACGATCCGCTGATGGATTGCAAGGCCTGCAAGGCCCGCTTCCGCGCCGATAAGCTGATTGAGGATTTCACCAAGGGCGAGGAAACCGGCGACGGCTGGAGCAATGCCGAACTGGAAAAGTATATTGCGGAGCATGACATCGTCTGCCCGGTCTGTGGTAAAAAGGATTTTACCGGCATCCGTCAGTTCAATCTGATGTTTAAAACGCATATCGGCGTGACGGAAAACGCAGCCAATGAAATCGATCTGCGGCCCGAGACGGCACAGGGCATTTTCGTCAATTTCCTCAACTCCATGCGCACCACCCGCAAAAAGCTGCCCGCCGGCATCGCGCAGATCGGCAAGTCTTTCCGCAATGAAATCACGCCGGGCAACTTCATTTTCCGCGTGCTGGAATTTGAGCAGATGGAGCTGGAATTCTTCTGCAAGCCGGGCGAGGATCTGGAATGGTTCAATTACTGGCGCTCCTTCTGCCGGGATTGGCTGCTGGCGCTGGGCATGCAGGAGGATCATCTGCGGCTGCGGGATCATGAGCCGGAGAAGCTGGCGTTCTATTCGAAAGCGACCACGGACTTTGAATTCCTCTTCCCCTTTGGCTGGGGCGAACTGTGGGGCGTGGCAGACCGAACGAATTACGACTTGACCTGCCATAGCGAGCATTCGGGCAAGGCTATGGAATATCTGGATCCGGTGACCAACGAAAAGTATGTGCCCTATTGCATCGAGCCCTCCCTGGGTGTGGAACGGGCGCTTCTGGCTTTCCTGTGCAACGCGTATGAAGAGCAGGAACTGGAGGGCGGCGATGTGCGTACGGTGATGCATTTCCATCCCGCGTTGGCGCCCTACAAGGCTGCCGTGCTGCCGCTGCAAAAGAATAAGTTGGGCGGTCTGGCCAGCGAAATTCACGCGCAGTTGTCCAAGTATTTCATGGTGGATTACGATGAAACCGGCTCTATTGGCAAGCGTTATCGTCGGCAGGATGAAATTGGTACGCCGGTGTGTATCACGGTGGACTTTGAAACCGAGGAAACAGGCACTGTGACCGTCCGCGATCGGGATACCATGGAACAAAAGCGTATTCCTGTGGCAGAACTGAAAAACTATATTGAGGAAATGGTGCAGTTCTAAGCTGCGGCTTTTCCTTGGAAAGCGCGTCCCTTCCTTAGTGGGGACGCGCTTTTTGCGTGAGAAAACACGCATTTTCTGCATCGGGCGCATATTGTCTGCCTGCATCGCATAGCTATAACCAAACGGACGGCAGGAGGAAAGCAAGATGGCACAGCAGGCAGTTCGGCGGGCCCGGCGGGCGTCGGGCAGGAATCAATCCCTGGGGCGGGGCATATGCATTGCGGTGGCGGCAACGGCGGCGGCAGTGGTGCTGTTTGCGCTGGTGATTGGGCTGACCAATCCCACCGACGGCGTGATCCGAATCGTCAATCAGCTGATTAAGCTGTTGGCGATTTTTATCGGGGTGAAGGCTATCGTACCGCCTGGCTCGGAAAATGGCATTCGCAAAGGCGCGGCGCTGGGGATGATCTATATGGGAGTGGGCGTGCTGATCTATGCGCTACTATCTCAGCAGAAGCTGACAGTATTGGGATATGCCATCGATGTGCTGATGGGATTGGCAGTGGGCGGCTTGTCTGGCATGCTTTTTTCCAGCATGAAAAGCTGAAAAGAAATAACAGAAAACCGCTGCGCGGAACCAGCTTCTGCGCGGCGGTTATGGTTTTAAGAAAAGGATCAGCTCTTTGCGTCCGAAAGCATCGAGCCGGAACGCGCCAGGCACCGCTTGAGCCAGCCGCCCTTGTGATAATAAATCACAAAGAGGATGGAGGTCAGCACCCAGCTGATGGGATAACAGATCAGCACGGCGTTGATGGTAGAATACATGGGAGCCACTGTCTTTAGCCAGACGATCCGCAGCAGGCATACGCCACCCAACGTCATCAGCGTGGGAATCAGGGCGTCTCCTGCGCCACGGACAGCGCCGGAAAAGATTTCGATGCAGACATAGCTGACTAACACAGGCGCCATGAAACGGCAGATTTCCATGCCCAACTCCAGCACCTTTTCTTCCTGGGTGAACAGGCGCATCATCGGTTCGCCGCAAAGCAGCAGCAGGGCACTGATAAGCAGAACGGAAACGGCGGCCATGGCCAGACAGACCCGCACACTCTTGTGCACCCGGTCCAGCTTGCCTGCGCCGAAATTCTGGCCGACAAAGGTGGTAATGGAAACGCCGAAGGCCTGCACCACCATCCACATGATGCTATCCAGTTTGCCCCAGACGGTAAAGGCTGCCATCATATCGGTGCCAAAGCCGTTAATGCAGGTCTGGATGACCGCATTGGACAGGGAATACA
Source organism: uncultured Oscillospiraceae bacterium (assembly GCA_964423675.1). GTDB lineage: Bacteria > Bacillota > Clostridia > Christensenellales > Aristaeellaceae > RUG563. Next base: position 10,316 of record CAYRFP010000009.1, on the reverse strand, counting down.
TGACCGATTGCAGCCCGGCTGGCAAACCAATCCGCACGATTTTTTGCAACAGATCACCATGGAAACGAAGCTGCCGCAAATCCAGCCGATAAGCTTCCGAAGAATGCAGCAGAACTATGATGACCAGCGCGGCGCTGACCGCCTGAGACAGGATCGTGGCCCAGGCCGCACCGGCCACACCTATATGAAACCCAACAACGAGCAGAATGTCCAGCACGATGTTGGTCAGGCAGGCGATAATCAGGAAATACAGAGGGCGTTTGGAATCGCCGATGGCCCGGAGAATCCCGGAGCCTACATTATAAATCAGCGAGGGGACCATGCCTAGGAAGTAAATACGGATATACGTAACGGCAGGCTCCATCACATCTTCGGGCGTATCCATCAGGCGCAGAAGGGCGGGAGAGAAAATCAGGCCGAACACGGTCAAAAACAGGCCCATGGCTGTGGCCATCGCCAGAGCGGTATGCACTGTGCGGCTGACATTGCCATTATCTTTTGCGCCATAGTATTGGGAAATGATTACTGTGGCGCCGGAGGATAGCCCCACGAAAAAGCCCACGATCAGGTTAATCAGTGTGCCCGTTGTGCCGCCCACGGCAGCCAGAGCTTCTTTTCCTACGTAATTGCCCACAACGATGGCGTCCACGGTGTTGTAAAGCTGCTGGAAAAAGGTGCCCAGAAGAATGGGAAAAAAGAACAGGAGCAGCTGTTTCCAGATTACGCCTTCAATGATGCCGTTGGTTTGCACGGGGCGCTTGCCCTGCTTGATCCGCTGCATAAAATTCATCGCTCCCTTTTGCGTGATGCCGTATTCGCGGATGAATACAAAATTCATTCTATCATGAATCCTTCTGGCTATCAAGGCGCTTCAAAAAAATAAATCTGAGAAAAAACATGTGACAGGCGGACGATCCGCAGCGTCCGGGCACATTGTAAAATTTTGCAGGGCGCGTTGACGATGATAAATGGGTGTGGTAAAATTTGAGCGGAAATCAGCTTTGAAAAAAGGAGGATAAACAATGAAAAAGAATGGGTGGATTCTGATTTTGGTTTTGGTGCTGCTGCTTCCGGTTTACGCGTTGGCGGAAAATGTCAATAATGGCGGACAGATTATCCCGACTGGCCCTCTGAGCGTTATCAACACGCCGACGCCTGTTGTTACAGCAGTTCCGGTGCCTACGTTCACGCCTGCGCCTGTTCCTGGCGCGGATACGATTTACGGCTGGGTCAAAATGGGCGGCAAGGGGCTGACGGCTGTAGCCTCTGTGAATAACGCCGTGTATATGGAAGAAGACTTTACAGGAAAATACGTTGGCAAGGCGCCGGAAACGCCCTATCAGGTGATTTATGATTACGATTGCCGCAAGGGCGAAACCTATGCCACGCTGAACAGCTACTTTTCTCTTAGCACTCTCAAGCAGTATCCCATCGTGGAATACAAGCTGGCGCTGAGCAGCGAAATCCATCAGTATGTGGTCGTTGCGCTGTTCCATTCGGAAAATGCACTGCAATCCGCTAATTATTTCGCCTTTGACCGGAATCTGGAAAAGGCCGAAAATGCGGAAGCGTTCTTTGCCGAAGTGGCACAGAAATCTGTCTATGTTCTGCCCGAAGGCATGGAATGCGTCGTGGGGGATAATATTCTGGTGCTCGCAGGGGAGGATCTGGCGCGGCCGGGAATGAAGCAGGTGATGGTCTGCCGTGAACTGCGGGCCGAGGAAACGGCGGAGTCGGTGACGGAGCTGATGCAGCAGGTTGCTGCCAAGTAAGAAATTTCTGAGTGCCGGTAAAACGATAAATATGTTGCGGGAGAAGCCGTTAAAAGGCTTCTCCCGCCTTTTTTGTTCTTGCCTTGCGCACGAAAAACGGGTATAATTATTCTGGCTAAAAAATGGGTTCAAGGAGGTTTTCCTATGAAACTGAATGTACAATCTCTGTCCGACCGGGTTGTTTGGGAGCAGGCAGGGTTTCAGCTGCCACAGTTTGATATTTCCGCGGTGAAGGCGCGCACGATGGCATCGCCCGCTTGGCTGCATTTGGGCGCGGGCAACATTTTCCGCGCTTTCCCTGCGGCAGATCTGCAAAAGCTTTTAGATGAAGGCATTTATGATAAGGGTGTAATCGTTGCTGAATGCTTTGACGGCGATATTATCCCCAAAACCTACGCGCCTTATGATAATCTCTCTGCCCTGTGTGTGCTCAAGGCGGATGGCAGTGTGGAAAAGCGGGTGGTGGCTTCTGTTGTGGAAGCGCTGCGCTGCGACGGGCAAAAGCCGGAGGATGACCGGCGGCTAATGGATGTGCTGGCTCATCCCGCTTTGCAGATGGTGTCCATGACCATCACGGAAAAGGGCTATGCGGTAAAGGATGCGTCGGGCAAGGCGCTGCCCTTTATTCAAAAGGATTTGGACGCTGAGCCTGCACAGGCTGCTACCACTATTGGCAAGCTGACCGCTGGGCTGATGCGCCGTTTTAAGGAAAATGCTGCGCCGGTTTCCCTGGTCAGCATGGATAATTGCAGCCATAATGGCGATAAACTCAAGGCTGCTGTGCTGTTTATGGCTCAGGGCTGGCAGGAAAAGGGCCAGGCGGATGCTGCGCTCCTGGCCTATTTGCAGGATGAAACCAAAGTGGCCTTCCCCATCAGCATGATCGATAAGATTACCCCCCGGCCGGATGACAAGGTAGCAGGGATGCTGGCAGATTGCGGCTTTGAAGACGCTGCTCCCTTTGTGACTGCGAAAAATACCTATACCGCCGCTTTTGTCAATGCGGAAGAGACGGAGTATCTTGTGATCGAGGATAAATTCCCGGCCGGGCATCCGCCGCTGGAAAAGGCGGGCGTATATTTCACGGATCGGGAAACGGTGGATAAAACGGAAAAAATGAAGGTCTGCACCTGCCTAAATCCTCTGCATACGGCGCTGGCAGTGCTGGGTTGTCTGCTGGGGCATACGCGAATCAGCGAAGAAATGCAGGATGCAGATCTGAACGCGCTGGTGCATCGGATTGCGTATCAGGAAGCGATGCCTGTGGTGGTGGATCCCGGCATCCTGTCCCCGGCCAAGTTTGCTTCCGAGGTACTGGAAAAGCGGTTTCCCAATCCTTTCATGCCCGATACGCCCCAGCGGATTGCTACCGACACCTCGCAGAAGCTGCCCATCCGCTTTGGCGAAACGCTCAAGGCGTATTTGGCGAATGAACAGCTGGATGTGAAGAGCCTGCGCTGCATCCCCTTTGTGCTGGCGGGATGGCTGCGGTATGTAATGGGCGTGGATGATCAGCTGTGCGCCTTTACGCCTAGCCCGGATCCCATGCTTGCGGAAATGCAGCAGGCGCTTTCTTTCCTGAAAATGGGCGAAACGGTGACGGAAGAGCAGCTCAAGCCCGTGCTGGCGAGGACGGATCTTTTCGCCGTAGATCTGAATGCTGCGGGGTTGGCCCCTGTTGTGACAGGCTATCTGAATGAAATGCTGGCAGGAAAGGGCGCGATTCGCGCTGCGCTGCAAAAGCTGCTTGCATAAGCAAGGAGGATGGTTGACATGAAAATGAAGGATTCTTACACGCTGCAAAACGGCGTGCAGATTCCCTGCATTGGGTTTGGCACCTGGCAAACGCCTAGCGGCGATGTGGCGCGGGAAAGCGTCAAGGCGGCGCTGGCGGCGGGGTATCGACATGTCGACACGGCTGCCTGCTATGGCAATGAGGTGGATGTGGGGGAAGGCATTCGCGCTTCCGGGCTGCGCCGGGAGGATGTGTTTCTGACCACAAAGCATTGGATTATGGAGCGGGGTTATACCAAAACCATCGCAGCGGCAGAAGCTTCCCTGAAGGCGCTGGGCATGGATTATATCGATCTGTATCTGGTGCATTGGCCCTGCGTGGAAAAATCTAATCCGAAGTGGAAAGAAATCAATGCGTCTACCTGGCGTGGGTTTGAACGGCTGTATCAGGATGGAAAAATCCGCGCAATCGGTGTATCCAATTTTCTTCCGGAGCATATCCTGGCGCTGGAAGAAACGGCGGTCGTGAAGCCGATGGTCAACCAGATTGAAATGCATCCCGGATACGATCAATCGGCGCTGGTGCAATGGTGTCAGGAGCATAGTATGTTGGTGGAGGCGTGGTCTCCTCTGGGCTGTGGCGCAGTATTGCAGGATCCCACTATCGGCAAAATCGCCAAAGCTCATGGCAAGAGCTCAGCGCAGGTCTGCATCCGTTTTGCCATGCAGCAGGGCGCATTGCCGCTTCCTAAATCCACCCATCCGGAGCGGATTGCGCAGAACCTGGATGTGTTTGATTTCGAATTAACCGCCGATGAAATGACTATGCTGAAAACCATTCCGCCGCTAGGATATAGCAATTATCATCCCACGCAGGCTCCGGCAGACACACTGTTTGGCGGGAACTACGACTTGAATTAAGTGGATAAAGCGAACAGAGCTTTTTCTTAAAGAAAGGGAGAACCACGAAAATCGGTTCTCCCTTTTGTTTTTTCTTTTGCAGGAGGAAGCTTTTATTACTCCTCGCCATCGTCTGCGGCAATGTTTTCCGTGCCCAGCAGCCGGGCTGCGGCGGCTGGGTCATCCAGCATTTCCACCTGCCGCAGCCTGCGCTCAATGGTGCGGCTTTTTCGGGAGGCTGTTTCAATGGATTCGCTGACGGCATGCATTCGTTTTTGCGTGGCTTCCAACAGCTTGGAGAAATTGCCGAACTCGGTTTTCACGGCGCTGAGCAGTTGCCAAACCTCGCCGGAGCGCTTTTCAATGGCCAGCGTTCGGAAGCCTACCTGTAAGCTGGTCAGCAGGGCATTCAGGGTGGTCGGGCCGGCGATCATCACGCGATGCTTTTCCTGCATCTCCTCGGAAAGCCCGCGCATCCGCAGTGCTTCGGCATACAGCCCTTCAATGGGCAAAAACATGATAGCGAAATCTGTGGTGGCAGGGGGAGCAATATACTTGGACGCGATTCGCTTGGCTTCCACTTTCAGTGCCGTTTGCAGCGCGGAGGATGCGGCGGCGATGGCAACGGGATCACCGGCGTCGTAAGCGGTCAGCAGCCGTTCGTAATCCTCAATGGGAAACTTGGAATCGATGGGCAGATAAACTGTATCATCGTTTTGCCCGGGCAGCTTCACGGCGAATTCCACCCGCTGGCTTCCACCGGGAACAACCGCCACGTTTTCCTCATATTGCGTTGGGGAAAGAACCTGAGCCAGCAGCGCCCCCAGCTGCATTTCACCCCAAACGCCCCGGGTTTTCACGTTGGTGAGCACCTTTTTCAGATCACCCACGCCACTGGCCAGGGACTGCATTTCGCCCAGCCCTTTATAGACCTGCTCCAGCCGCTGGTTTACCAGCGAGAAGCTTTCGTTCAGGCGCTTATCCAATGTGGCGTGGAGCTTTTCGTCCACGGTCTGCCGCATTTCTTCCAGCCGCTTGCTGTTTTCCTCCTGTAGCTTGCTTACACTCTGACCCAGGGTATCCCGCATGCGTTCAATTCGCGCTTCGTTTTGTCCCAGTTTTTCCTCTAATGTGGCGCTGACTCGATGCAGCCGCGTTTCCTGCGCTGCGCCGAAGGCGTCCAAACGCTGGGATAATTCTCCTAAACGCTGAGCTTCATCTCGGCTACGCTCGTCCATGGCCTGCATCAGGCGGGCAGATTGCAACTCGCTAAGCTGGGCATATTCGGCACGGTTCAGCGCGTCCCGGGCGCTGTCTTCCGCCCGACGCAGCAGCTGCTCAGTATTGCGGAGCGCATCTCGATCCCGTCGCGCGCCTTTTTGCTGCCGCATCAGTACCAGAACTAGCAAAATTCCCGTTGCCAGCAGCAGAACGCAGCCTGTTAGATTCAGCAGGCCGGCATGCGTATTTAGCCATTGATTTATTTGTTCCAATTCGTTCATCCTTTCCATGGCGGTTCATGGACGGTGCAAAGCAAACGGCTGCCGAAAAAACGTCTCGGCAGCCGTCAAGCGGATTATAGTTCCCGGCGGCCTTCCATGGCCTTGGCCAGCGTTACTTCATCGGCATATTCTAAATCGCTGCCAACAGGCACGCCGTGCGCAATGCGCGTTACTCGCACGCCCATGGGCTTAATCAGCCGAGCTAAATAAGCTGCGGTGGCTTCGCCTTCGATATCCGGGTTGGTAGCCAGGATCACTTCCTGCACGTCTTCCGTGCTCAGACGGGTCAACAATTCCTTGATGTGGATATCCTCTGGACCCACGCCATTCATGGGAGACAGCGTGCCGCCCAGCACGTGATAAAGCCCCTTGAAATCCCGCATCCGTTCCATGGCGGCCACATCCCGCGCATTCCGCACCACGCAGATCTGCCCGTTATGCCGCTGAGCGTTTTGGCAGATGGGACAAAGATCTTCCTGGGTATAATTCCCACAGCAGGCACAGAAGCGCAGCGCCTTTCGCCCCTGCCACAGCGCGGCGGCTAATTCCTTTACCTGCTCCTGGGGCATGGCGGCAATATGATAGGCTAGCCGCTGGGCGCTCTTTTGACCAATGCCCGGCAGACGCGATAGCTGCAGCGCCATCCGGGCGATGGGATCGCATCCGTCCTGCATCTTAGAACAGCCCGCTCATTCCCGCAGGAGCCAGCTTGCTCATGGCGTCTTCCCGCGCCTTTTCGCCGTTGCGCAGCGCTTCATTGACTGCTGCCAGCACCAGATCCTGAAGCATTTCCACATCATCGGGATCCACCGCTTCCGGCTTAATGGTCAACTCCAGCAGCTCCCGCTTGCCGGAAACCTTGCAGGTCACCATTCCGCCGCCCGCGCTGGCTTCATAGACCTTTTCATCCAAATCCTCCTGTGTTTTTTGCATCTGCTCCTGCATTTTTTGAGCCTGACGCATCAACTGCTGCATGTTGGGGCCGCCGAAACCGCCAAACTGATTTCTGGGCATGAATTCATCCTCCTTTAACCTGACGATGGCCTACACGCCATCGCACATAAAATTATTATATCACGTTTTTGCCCTGCCTGTAAACAGAATAAATTGAAACAGACGAACAGCACTTTTGCAGGCCCTGTTCCTTCCCCTTGCGGCAGCGAGCAGGGCATGCTATAATAGAATCAGAAGAAAAAATGGATAAAATGAAATTGAGGAGGAAAAAATCTATGTATTGTGAGAAATGCCAGGCTTTAACCCCGGAGAACGACTCCTGCTGTCTGCGCTGCGGCGAAAGGACGATGCGTCAGCCACAGCCTGAGGACTATTGCTTCTTGGTGGAGAAGGAAATGCTGTGGGGAGAAATGCTGGCCGATGTGCTGGAACAGGAGAATATTCCTTTTGAGATTAAGCGTGCTTTGGGGGCTGGGTTGGCTGTGACGATCGGTACGTTGCAGGAACGATATGCCTTTTATGTCCCTTATCGGGATTATGATCGGGCACAGCAAATTGTGGAGGATTTGTTTGCAGTAAAAGAGGATGAGTCAGAGCGGGATACGACACCGTAACGGCGGAAAGGGGATTGCTTATGACGAAACAGCATCGGCTTTCGCCTGGTTCACTGCTGGGCCCGGATGGCCGTCTGGTTGAGGCGGGCTATGCCACGTCGCTGGTAAAAACTTATGATCGCAGCCGCATTGCTGCGCATCCCCTGCGTATTAAGGAATGGGATTATTATCTGATTGCTTCAGATTGCTATGCGCTGGCTTTGACCGTTGCGGATAATGGCTACATGGGCCTGGACAGCGTGAGTCTGCTGGATTTTGACGGGCCCTGGGAGGTTACAAAATCGAAAATGTGTCTGTTTCCTATGGGCAAACGCGGATTGTCGCCATCCAGCGGAAAAACGGAAAATGCGGGCAGCTGCAAGATCTGCGCGAGGGGAAGAGATTATGCCATCACGTTTGAAAATGCTGGTGGTCAGCGACGACTGTATGGACATATGGAACGTTTTCGCGGAAACGAACCGCTGCTGTTTGATGTGACTCTTGCCGGTGAACCGCGGGATTCCATGGTGATCGCCACGCCTTTCTCTGGCCAGCCAAAGGCTTTTTATTACAGCCAGAAGATCAATTGTCTGCGGGCAGAGGGTAAGGCTGTGCTGGGGGAGCGGGAATATCTGTTTGCTCCGGCGCATTCTCTGGCTGTTCTGGATTGGGGACGAGGCGTTTGGCCGTATAAAAACACCTGGTATTGGGGTTCGGCTTCGGGCTGGGTTGGCGGCACACTGTTTGGGTTCAATATCGGCTGCGGCTTTGGCGATTCCTCTGCTGCCACGGAAAATATGCTGTTTTATAATGGCCGGGCGCATAAACTGAGCCAGGTAACCTTCGAAATTCCCCAGCGGGATGGGCGGGAGGATTATCTGGCTCCCTGGCGGTTTGCCAGCGATGACGGGCGCTTTGCGATGGATTTTGTTCCCATTATTGATCGCGCTGCCTGCCTGGATTTAAAGCTGCTCTGCTCGGATCAGCATCAGGTGTTCGGCCATTTCAGCGGCACCGTTCTTCTGGACGACGGCACCCCGGTGCAGGTGCGGAATCTGCTTGGATTTGCCGAGAAAGTATTTAATAAATGGCAATAAAACATCCAACTTGCATATTTTTAGATTGGCAAAAAAGGAATTATATGGGATAATAAAAACGTAAAGATGTCTTGCAGGAGCGTGAAAAGCGGAGAGATGAATTGAATGACAAGGAGGGAAAAGACGATGCTTAAGCGAGTATTTGCTCTGCTCATGCTGCTCAGCATGCTTATGCCGATAGCGGCATGCGGAGAGAATGCGGAAAGCGCAGAGGAACTGGAACAGGTTGCGATGGAAGCGGCGATGCTGATGGGCTTTACTCCGGAGCAGCTTGAACGGTTAACGCTGAAAATGAACCCGTTCCCGAAGGTGGAGTCGGACATACCTCAGGTTCCCTGCTGCGTTTTTGAATGCCCGGATGACGAGGAATATGATGCGCTGCGGTCTTGCAGTTTTTCAATGCAAAGGGGTATCATTAGCATCTTGTTTAATCTTCAGCCGCTGATGGATGAGGAAGCGTTTCAGGCCATCCCCGAATTGGAAAAAACGAGGCGGATGCTGCTGACGATCATGGAGCAGCTGCCCTGGCTGGAGTATTCGGGGACGGAGGAAGGCGCTGTATATGCCATCGAATATTATACCTCCCACTTTGAAGACATGGATGATTTGCCTAAGTATTTCACCTGGAAGCAGACCCGGGTTTATAAGGCGGGCATCGATCATCCGCTGGCAGGAAAAATTGTGGAAATATCGTATTATCCCCAGTCGGAAAGCATTGATTGTGTGCAGATTATTCCTTTCCAATAAATCGGACACTTTCAAATTTGCGCTGCGCCGGAGAGCAATCACCGGCGCTTTTTTTGACGCTTCCTGCACGCATGAATTAACGAACATATATTTGTAGAAACGCTTCCAAAATCGGCTGTTTTGTGCTATAATGATATAGTTAGCGGCGATTCTATTTCGCCGCGAATACCCAGCAAAAAACAGGAGGGTATTTATGGCTGAACAGGAAAAAGAACTGCAGGGAAATCCCCAGCAGAATCCTCATTACGATGAAACGCAGATCCAGGTGCTGGAGGGGCTGGAGGCCGTGCGCAAGCGGCCTGGTATGTATATCGGCTCCACGGATGCCCGGGGACTGCATCATTGCGTATATGAAATTGTGGATAACGCCATTGACGAAGCACTGGCGGGCTATTGCACGGAAATTCTGGTAACGCTGCATAAGGACGGCTCTGTGTCTGTGCGGGATAATGGCCGCGGATTTCCGGTGGGCATTCATCCTAAGATGGGGCGGCCGGCAGTGGAGGTCTGCCTGACGGTGTTGCATGCGGGCGGTAAATTCGGCGGCGGGGGCTATAAGGTTTCCGGCGGGCTGCACGGCGTGGGTGCGTCGGTGGTTAACGCGCTGTCCCGGCATCTGCGGGTAGAAGTGCGGCAGGATGGCAAGATCTATGAGCAGGAATATAATCTGGGCAAAATCCAGTATGATCTGCGGGTAATTGGCCAAACGCAGGAAACGGGTACCACGGTGCATTTTTGGCCGGATATCCGCAGCGAGGAAAACCCCGGCGGTGTGTTTGACCCGAACATTGAATTCTCCTTTGATGTGCTCAAGGCGCGCATTCGTGAAATGGCGTTTTTGAACAAGGGCATTAAAATCGTGTTGCGGGATGAACGCCCCGAAGAAGTAAACGAGCGGGTGTTCCATTATGAAGGCGGCATCCGGGAATTTGTAAAGTATATCAATAAAAACAAAGAGGTGCTGTTCCCCGAACCCATTTACGTGGAAGGAACGAAAAACGGGGTGCTGGTGGAGGT
>CAYRFP010000008.1:0-57264 GCA_964423675.1 uncultured Oscillospiraceae bacterium | reverse complement strand
AAAACTCAAGGTTTTCACCATTTTTGATTTTACTGTTTTACGACCACCCGGCTAAGCGGCGCGGGCGGAATTTAATGCTCTGCTTGCCCAACTTCAGCGGCAAATGGGGGCAGCGATCGGCGATTCGAATCATGCCAAAGCGCTTTGCCACACGTTCGATACATTTTGCATTGAAGCCAATCGGCTTGAAAACAGCTATAACAATGCGCTTTCAACGGCAATTGCACTGCGTGAATCCATCAGCAGTATGCTGTTCCGCTTGAGCAAAAAGCAAAAGGTGGACGTGAAGGCGTCCATGAAGAGCTTTTCCAAAATCTTGAAGCGGATCGATGATCCCTTCCTTACTGCGCATTGCGGAGAGCAGATGCACGCCCTGCGGGAATCCCTGCGCCATGAAAAGGATGCGGATTCGACGCTTGCTTTAACAAAGGCGCAGCGGCTGCTGACGGAAATCATCGAGCAGGAGCGCCCGAATTTCTTCCGTATTGGCTATTATACGCTGAGAAATCCGCATGAGAAGATTACCCAGATGCCTGTAGCAGAACTGAATGAAATGGCGCTCACCTATCTCAATGAACAGTTCATGATGGAGTTCATTGCGATAGAAAAGCAGGGGCTGGAGCGTTCCTTTAACGAATCGCTGGAAAGGAAAAAGGCGCTGATTGCCGTGCTGGATCAGGCCGCTGCGTATTTTAAGAAGAATTTTGCGAAGAAGCCCGCCCTTGCCTATGCAAAAAAACTGGCAGATCAAGTGGAAGCGAGCATCGATAAGCTGGAGATCAACAAGGATAGTCTGGCGTATACCTTCCGCACCAGCCTGATGGATGCCATAGAAAAGTACTTCTACTATAAAAAAAAAGAATAACCCCAAAGAAGAAGCCCGTTATGCGCGCCAGAACAAAAAGCGTGAGGCGATGATCGCCCGCGGCAAGACGGTGAGTTGGAAAGTGGTGCCCAAAGAGGTTTTTGATCTGGAGGAGCTTTGGCAGAATCTCGTAGAAATTATTGTGGATATGAAAGCGCACTACGAATCGTTCATCGCCAGCGCCGATCAGGTCGATCATCAGGCGCGCAGCATCGAACTGATCGACAATTTCAAGGAAAAGGCTTCTCGCGCGGTCTATCGCATCACGCCTGCGATGGCGAAGGAAAAGGCGCTTAAGCTGATGGAGGAAGTCGGTATCAGCGATCCGCAGCTGCGCTATAACCAGTATCCTTTCCAGTTTTCCGGCGGTATGCGCCAGCGAATCGTCATCGCTATCGCTCTTTCGGCGGATCCGGATATTCTGATCTGCGATGAGCCGACCACAGCGTTGGATGTAACGATTCAGGCGCAGATTCTAGAACTGATAAACCAGCTGAAGGTGGAGCGGAACCTTTCCGTGATCTTTATCACCCATGACTTGGGCGTGGTGGCAAACATGGCGGATGATATCGCTGTCATGTATGCTGGCAAGATCGTGGAATACGGTACCGATGAGGATATCTTCTATGATCCCCGCCATCCCTATACATGGGCGCTGCTGGGTTCCATGCCGGATCTGGAGACCCAAGAAAAGCTGGATGCGATTCCCGGAACGCCGCCCAATATGATTTATCCGCCTGTTGGCGATGCGTTTGCTGCCCGAAATAAATATGCCATGCAGATCGACTTTGAAGCGCAGCCGCCGATGTTTGATGTATCCCCGACGCACAAGGCGGCCACATGGCTGCTGCATCCCGGCGCGCCCAAGGTCGAACTCCCACAGGTAATCAAGGAACGCATCCAGAGAATGCAGAAGGCAGGGGGCGATGAGAATGGCTGATCTCAAAGAGAGGGAATGCCTGCTGAAAGTGGAGCATCTTTGCCAGTATTTCGGTGCGGTGAAAGCGGTTGATGATGTGAGCTTTGAGATTCGCAAGGGCGAGGTATTTGGCTTGGTGGGTGAATCAGGCTGCGGAAAAACCACCACCGGTCGCTCGATTATTCGGATCTATGATATCACGTCCGGCAACATCTATTTCAAAGGTCGCCGCATCTGCGCGGGCACGGAAGGCTACAAAACAGAGAGCAGAGAATACGGTAGACGGATCCGCGAACTCAAAAAACAGGGGACGCCTGCTGCTGAGCAGGAGATCGCCCAGTGCCGCGCGCGCCAGATAGAACTGAAAACAGAGATGGAAAAAGCACGGTTCGATCATTTTCATTCCGATAGCGAATATGCCAGAGCGCTTGTGCAGCAGACGGATGAAAAATACGCGCCGCTGCTGAAAGCAGCCCAGGGAGATGCGCAAAAGCTGGCGAAGCTGAAAAAGGAACATCGGGATCAGCGACGAATTGCTCAAAGGAGTAAGCTTATCACGCAGATTCAAATGATTTTTCAAGATCCCATAGCTTCCCTTAACCCGCGCATGACAGTTAAGGAAATCATTTCCGAGGGACTGATTATCCAGGGCGTAAAGGACAAAGCATATATTGATGAAAAAACCTATGAAATTCTGGAATTGGTCGGTTTGCCGCGGGAGTATGCTGGGCGCTATCCGCATGAGTTTTCGGGCGGTCAGCGCCAGCGCATTGGCATCGCGCGCGCGGTTATCATGCGTCCGGAGCTGTTGATTGCGGATGAACCGGTTTCTGCGCTGGATGTGTCCATTCAGGCGCAGGTCATCAATCTTCTGAACGATCTGCGCAAAACGCTGGATCTGACGATCCTCTTTATCGCTCACGATCTGTCCGTTGTGAAGTATTTTTCCGATCGAATCGGCGTGATGTACTTTGGTAAGATGGTTGAACTGGCTTCTTCGGATGAGTTGTTTGCACATCCCTTGCATCCATATACCAAGTCGCTGCTTTCGGCAATCCCGCTGCCCGATCCGCGTGCAGAAAAGAAGCGCAGACGCCTGACCTATAATTCGCTTAATGAGCATGATTATGAGCAAAGCAAGCCCTCTTTGCGGGAGATCGCGCCCGGGCATTTTGTGCATTGCAACGATGTAGAGGAATTGCGATATAAGGAGGAACTCCACCTGTGAAGAAAAGTATGCGGAAGGAGGCGAAAAAAACAACAGCAGCGCTGATGGCGGGTTTGCTGTTGGCGTATGCCTTTACGGCGCTGCGTATGGAGGGTCAGCCCCTGACTGCCCTGCCGAAGGCGGAGTTGTACCGGATACTGTGCGATGCGTTTACCATTCCCGGCTTGCTGCTGCTGGCGTTTGCTTTTCTGCTCTTGCTGAGCAATCAGGGTGTGCTGGATGGCGTAGGTTATCTGGCTGCGAATGCGCTGCGCTTCTTGATTCCTGCCGGCGGCATACGAATAGAGAATTATAAGGAGTATCTTAAACGGCGGCGGGCAAACCGCGCAAAGGGATACGGTTTCCTGTTTGTGGCAGGAGGCATCCTGTTGCTGGTCGCAGCGGTGTTTCTGCTTTGCTTTTACACTGTCTTTACAAAATGATCTGCGCATCGTCGTGAAGGACGGCGTGTTGGCCGATGCTTGTATGACCAAGTGTGCGAGCTATGAAACATATTGCGGCGCTGTACGAAGTTCGCAGGCAGGGAATACTGTGGCCATATAAAAGGAGGGCAAACCCTTGAATAACCGAATCACTCTGAATTGTCCCGTGTTTGATGGCGAAAAAGTCTGGGAAAATACGACTGTCGTGGTCGAAAATGGCGTGATTTCCAAAGAAACCGTGCTGGACAGCGGCGAAACAGATAGCCGCTATTTCCTGATGCCCGGCTTGATCGATTCACATACGCATATGGGCACGAAGGAACAGATTGACGACATGCTGCGGTATGGCATTACGGCGACCTGCGATGTAAGCGCCAGTGCAGAACTGATCGCCGCCTCGGATCAGCTGACGATTCATAGCTCTGCTGGCATGGCGATGGACAATATTACCAGCGGAAAGGCATATGTGGATGCTGCTGTTGCGCGAGGAGCCAAGTATATCAAGGTGCTGCTGTTTACTCCGGATATGCTGCCGCAGGATATGCTCACGTCCATTGTGTATGCTGCCCATGAAAGAGGGCTGAAAGTCGCTGCCCATGCAACAATGGTATCCACCGTGCAGCTGGCGGTGAACAGTGGTGTGGATATTCTGTTGCATGTGTCGATAAAGGAGGCTTTTCCGGAGAATTTAGCCTGTGCCATCGCAGAAAAACATATCGCCGTCGCGCCGACACTCGGTATGATGGAAACCTTCGCGCATTCTGGGCGGAACGGCTATCAGCCGTCCGATTATGCAAATGCGGAAGTTGCCGTCCGTCTGCTGTGCGAGAAGGGCGTGGAGATCCTTGTGGCCACGGATGCTAATCCGGGTAACTTTGCGCCCGGCATGATCTACGGAAGTTCCATGCACAGGGAGATGGAGCTGCTCGTCAAGGCTGGGCTGACGCCTCTGGAAGCGCTCCAGGGAGCGACCGGAAAAAATGCTGCGGCATTTGATCTGACGACGATGGGCGCGATCAAACCCGGCAACCGTGCCGACATGATACTTGTGGAAGGCCGCCCGGATCAGAACATTACCGACAGCATGAAGATTGTGCAGGTATGGGTTGGCGGACGATCGCTCATGGAAGAGAGGAATACGATATGCGGATTATAACGACAGAAGAGCATGTGCCAAGCGTGGCATTGAGCAAGGCAATCAGGCAGTATGGCCGCGAAAGCGCGCCCTACATGGCTTTGGCACATGAAAAAGGGCTTCCGTACAGCCCCGATCCCGCGCTGATGATGGATATTGGCGAAAAGAGAATAGCGGATATGGATGCGGCGGGGATCGATATGCAGGTGCTTTCCTGTGCCAGCCAGCCGCAGGAACTGCCCGCGGATATTGCCGTTTCTGCCGTAAGGGATGCCAACGATGAGCTGGCGGCTGCCATTGCGAAACGTCCGGATCGTTTCGCCGGTCTGTGCATGCTGCCTTGGACGAATCCGAATGCAGCGGCAAAGGAGCTGGAGCGCGCAATGAAAATGCCCGGCTTCAAAGGCGCGATCCTGAGCGGCAAAGCTTCTCTGGATGGAGGCTTTTTGGACGATCCGTCCTTTACGCCCATTCTTGAAGCGGCGAATACGTTGGAAGTCCCCGTGTATATTCATCCCGGTCCGCCGATGGATGCGGTGCAACAGGCATATTACGCCGGGCTGGATGACCGCATCAGCGCGCGGCTGTCGCTGTTTGGCTGGGGCTGGCATCACGAGGCGGGTATTCAGGTGCTGCGTATGATTCTTGCAGGTGTGTTCGACCGTTTCCCCCAACTGCAGGTGATTTCCGGTCACTGGGGCGAGATGGTGCCGTTCTTCCTGTCTCGTCTGGATCAGGCGCTGCCGCAGAAGGCGACGCATCTTGAGCGCAGCATCACCGAGACCTACCGGCAGCATGTCTATGTTACGCCAAGCGGCATTTTTGATAATCCGCAGCTCAAGTTCTGCGCAGAAGTGCTGGGAACGGATCGTATCATCCATTCGGTTGATTTCCCGTTTATCCCCAATCAGGGCGCAAAGGAGTTTATTGAAAATATGAGCATCAGTGCAACGGATAAGGAAAAAATTGCACATATCAATGCTGAGCAGCTGATGAAACTGTAAATGTACGACGGCTACTACGAAGTCTAAGGAAGATAAGCTTTGCTACGGATCCAAGAACTATGGCAGCAATGCTCATGGTGGTTGTTGACATCATTTGCATGGGGTTATATCAAAACGAAAGCCGTATTGTCAAATGGTGGTTCTGGATTGTATTAGTTCTCGGGCGTTCCACACAAAAAGGACTGAAACTTTGATACAAGGTTCCAGTCCTTTTCTTTATGTTCTTGCAGAAGTCTAATGCAAAATGTCAAATGCCCCCGCTTTCTCTCAATCTAGCGCAGACCTTAATAAGCGCCCCCAACACCGGAACAGATGGAGGATACGCTGGGGATATCGCCGTCAATAAACCCGAAGAACGTAAGCGCGCACAGGAAGCAAAATCTGGGCGGATATCTTGCGGAGGTGACACTGCGCGTTAGTCATAACGAAAAAAACAGAAACAGCAAAAAGCAAGCGATAAATAAAGAACAAGGAACCCTTGATTAAACAAGAATTCCTTGCTTTTTGGCGGAGAAGCCGGGATTTGAACCCGGGCGGCGCTTAACACACCCTACTCCCTTAGCAGGGGAGCCCCTTCGGCCACTTGGGTACTTCTCCATACAGCCGAATCGTCTTCAATGAGGGAATAAAAAATGGCGGAGAGAGAGGGATTCGAACCCCCGGAGCCTTGCAGCATCACTGGTTTTCAAGACCAGCGCCATCAACCCCTCGGCCATCCCTCCGCGTATGCGACCGACAGCCTCTTTGAAGCGCTTAATTATTATAGCAAATGGGACGGAACTTGTCAATACGTTTATGAAAAAAATATGGCGTCGCAAATTTATTTGTCCCAAAAGTGATGTCTGAGAGAAATGTACAAAAACAAGGCGCAGGAAAAGCCTGACTTGATAAAGCGAGGCATTTTCCTGCGCAGAGAAGTTTTATGGCGCAGCCTGCGCTGTTTTCCAAAATCTGTTTTCTACGTAGAATACGCCCACCCCGTCGATGACAAGGGCGTGATGCAGTGCATCGTAGGGATAAAGCGCGATTTGCCGGGTTAAGTCCGTGTTACACAGAGTCAGCGTCAACAGCGGATCGCCGGAGACAACAAAGTTATCTGGCAGCTTTCCAGCCATCGTGATGCCTGCCAGCTGCTGATACCAGGAGAGAAAGGCTTCCGCGTCCATATCTTCCGTGCTTCCGTTTTTGCGAACCGCTACATCGTAAAGCGTTTCACCATATTCATCCGTAGCGATCTGATTATTCTCCGTAACGTCTTCCACCATCTGCACATTGTAGAAGACATGACTATCGCTGAAAGACACATCAACGCGGCTCAGGTTGTTGACCAGAAAATTGACGGGCTGCCGAAGCAGCAGCTGATCCACCGTCAGTTCCTTCCAAAATCCCAGCAGGAAATTGCTGGCCTTGTAAACCATGCCGTCCCAGAGCAGATAAACGCCGCTTTGATCGGTTTCGTTTCCGAGATACAGGGTATAGCAGGTTTCGGGAATAGACAGGGAAATTTCTTCTCCGCTTTCCGTCTGCCCGGAAACGATGGTGGGCGCTTGGGTAAGGGTGATGGTGAGCGCAGGAATATCCAGGCCATAGGCGGGCAGATTCAGCTTTTCAGCTTCGCCCAGACAGGCTTCAAACGCCATTTCATCAATAGCAGAAAGCAACAAATCAGTTTGCGCAGTGGACAAGGGATAGGAATAAGGATTGTCCATTTGCCAGCCAGTCTGGGTATAATACATGCCGATGTTTAAATCTCCGGCAATATCGATGCGATCCAGCAAATCGCTTCGAAGATCGGGCTGCTCAAAGGCTCGCAGATACGCTGCTTCCCGAAAGAAGGGCTCGATCTGGCTGGTGAGGATGGTATAGAGATGAGTATCGCCGCCCAGCATGCAGTAGGTAAGGCTTTCCTCCTGAGGCAGTGGATTGCCGATGCACAGTTCTTTCTTTTCGCCGTCCTGATAGGTGATTACTACCCGAGCTCGCAATGGTGCCAGACCGAAATCTGTCAGTTGGACGGGTTCTGCTGCGGTATCCAATACGGCGCTGTCTGCCGTCATCGTAGCGGCATAGGACAGCATTTCATCCACTAAATCGCTGCGCAGCTGTATACTTTCCTGACCAAGCAGGTAAAAAGAGCCGTCCGATCCACGAACCAGAGGATAGCTTTCGCCCTCTGGCGTGGTAATGCCAAGCGCCTGAATTTCCTCGCTTCCCCGGCTGAGCAGCACAGGATCCTCCCGACGGGTTGGCTCTGGCAGGGGCGATGAACGCAGAAAGTAAATGGCGCCGCCTGTAATCAGCACGGCAAGGAGCACCAGCAAAAGCCAGGTTCGCTTCTGGAGGCTGCGCTGCGGTTTCTTTTTCGATACCTTTTCCATATGTTCGCTTGCTCTCTCCGCTTATTTATGTGAGGGGTTATCTGTTCTTCCGGGGCCACAGCACCAGCACGGCACCCAGCACAATTAGCAGTGGCAGCATCACCGTGACGATCACGGCAGGCGTAATATTGCCAATGGTAATGCCATCCCGCAGGGCGTTGGTAGGGACAATGTCTAGGCTGACGGGCGTTTTCCCCTGCAGGGAGCGCAGCATTTGCAGCAGGAAGGCGGTGGAATCGGTGTTATTGATGGTCCAGTAATCCAGGAATGCCGTGATATTGCCCATGGCAAAGGCATGGGAGATGGTTCCGTCTTCAAACATTTTATCCGTCCACAGTGCCAGCGTGAAGACGCCTTCCAGATCGGTTTCCTGCTGATCGGACAGGCTTACGCCGTCCTGATAATTGCGAATATACGCTTGCCCGGAAAGAAGAATGGGGGAGACGGACAGGTTCTGGTTTTCGCCGTCTGGCAGCTGAAAGGCCCGCGCGCCGGCCAGCAGCAGAATATCCTTGCCTGCTTCCAGTAGATTGGCGGTTTGCTTGGTATCCTGCATATACGGCATCAGCCAGACTGGTGTATCTGAATAATAGCTTGCAGTATCCTCTTCCTTGGCGATAACCAGCCCGGGGTAGCATTCGATACCATAAGCGCGGTAAAGGGCGTTGAAGTTTTCCAGCGTCAGTGGATCCGAGTACTGGCTGACGATAAAGAAATCGCCGCCCGCCCTGGCAAAAGCCAGAATCCAGGAAAGTTCCTGATCGCTCAGATCGTACTGGGGAGAAAAAATCAGCAGCGGGCTTTCGGTATCCAGGCTGTCTCCGGCCTGAAAATTTACGCGCCGCACCAGATAGTTGGCGCTGGTGAGCGTATCTTCCAGATTGGATGTGTCTGCCTCGGTTAATTCGCCATGACCGGTGAGGACTTGCAGGGTGGGCAGTTCATCCTGGGTCACATACAGGATGGCCTCGGTTATGCTTTTTTCATAGGTGTAGCCTGCCTGCGAAAAATAGCCCGTTTCTGTGTCGTAGGAATAGACATAGTAATCATCCTCGGTGAGTACTCGGGCGCGGGCGGTTTCCGGACAGGAGATGATTAAGCAATCTGAGGACACCTCGTTTTCGCCGATGGCGTCGGAAAACTGGGTTAGCAGCACCGGGTTTTTCACGATGCTTTCTTTGGAATAAGTGACCTGACTAAAATACGCTGCATAGCGTTCCAGCAGGGAAAGAAGGGTGGTATTTTCGCCCTCTTCGGGAATGATGGCGTAGATATGAACGTCCTTTTCCAGCTGTGAGAGCACGGTATTGGTGATTTCGCTTTGGGTTGTGGCGGCGTTAAAGGAGAAATCACCAGCCAGGGCAAAACGGGATTCCAATTGATCCGCCAGAGCCACCACCAGCAACGCACAGAGAACAACACCGGCAACCAGCACAATGGAAAAGCCGCCGCAGCGCAGCTTGCGATTGTTTTTTAGCCTGTTCCAGGCTTCTTTCATGTTTTTCATTTTTCTCAAGCCTCGCTCCAGCGTCGGGCGTCCAGCACCCGTACGCTTAAAAACAGCATAATGCCCACAAATACCAGATCATACAGCACGTTGGCGGCCCGCAGCTGGCCCTGCGCAAAGGGAGCGAACCGCTGATAAAGGCTGATGAACGACAAAACATTGCTGAATACGTCAACTGTTACCGCCTGCGCCACCACATCGGAAAACCATACTAGCAGATTCGCGCCAACGCCCAACACAACTGCCGTCATCTGGCTGCGGGCAAAGCAGGAAACAAACAGATCCAGCGCCAGGAATGCGCAGCCTTGCAGCAAAAAGCCCAGATATCCAACCAGCGTTTCAGGTAGATACAGCGTTCCGTAAATGGCCACGATCAGCGCATAGATCCAGGTTAGGCCGACGGCACATAGCAGCACCGTGCAGGCGGCGAAGAATTTTCCCAGCACGATTCCGCCCAGTGAGCAGGGCGAGGAATACAACAGCTGATCCGTCCGCTGCCGCCGCTCCCCGGCCAGCAGCCGCATGGTCAGCAGGGGAGAAAGCAGCATCCACACATAGCTTAAACTCGAAAGCAGATTTAAAAGATTGGAAGAACGAGCCGCCAGATTGCCTACGCCGAAAAAAATGCTGCTTAGCATCAAAAACACGCCGATAAATACATAAGCAGCCGGCGTGTAAAAAAAGCTTTGCATTTCCTTGCGATAAATCGCGCCCATGAGAATTCTCCTTTGTTTTGAAAATAGAGGCGATTTCAGCCTGCTTCGCCGGTAGTACGCAAAAAAATTTCTTCAAGGCTGTCTTCCACGGGGCTAAGGCGCAGAAGCGGTGTTTGCAGACCGGAAAGAAGCGTGAAAAGCTCTCGCTCGGTATCGCCCTGAGCGGTCAGCACCACCTGCGTGGTGCCCGGCTCGCCGCCGCGCTCAACCGTTACCCGGCTAACGGATTTCAGCGTCCGTAGCGTCGGCAGCAGCGCTCCTTCGCCGCAGGCGATTACTGCCCGCAGCCGCCTCTCTCCGCAGCGCAGAGCGCTTAATGCACTGTCACAGATGATTTTCCCGTGATGCAGGATAATCACCCGATCACAGATGGACTGCACCTCGCTGAGCATATGGGAGGAAAACAGCACAGTGTGTTCCCCGGCCAGGGCCCGGATAAGGCTGCGCATTTCGCTGGTCTGCCGGGGATCCAGCCCGGCGGTTGGTTCGTCCAGAATCAGCGCCTCGGGGCTGCCGCAAAGGGCCTGGGCAACACCCACCCGCTGCCGATAGCCCTTGGACAGATTGCCGATTTTGCGATCCAGAACATCCACCAATCCGGTCTTTTCTGCAATCTGCTCGATGTGCTTGGCGATGGCAGGGGCTGAGACCTCTTTAAGCCGGCTGACAAAATGCAAAAAGGAGCGAACAGTCATTTCATCGTACAGTGGCGTTTGCTCGGGAAGATACCCCAGCAGCCGCTTGGCTTCCCGGGGCTGGGTCAACACATCGAAACCGCCGATGCGCGCAGTGCCACCGGAAGGTGCCAGACAGCCGGCCAGGATATTCATGGCGGTGGTTTTCCCGGCACCGTTTTGTCCCAGCAGCCCCAGGATCTGGCCCTTTGGAGCCTGGAAGCTGACGTTTTCCAGCGCCTGATGCACCCCGTAGCGCTTACTCACCTGTTCCAATGCGATCATGCCCGTTTGCTCCTTCTTTTTTGTTTGCGATTCTATTATAGCATAGACCGTCATCTCCGTGCGTAAACAATTTGTAAACGCCGATGCGGCAGAATTTACAAGGCGTTTGTGCCATTGACTTTACGAATGTATAGATTTTGTGGTATAATGCCGCAGGAGCGTCTTCTCTATGGATGCGCTGGAATGCAGAATCTTTTGAGCTGATTAAAGAAGGAGAAGCTGTTTTATGATGTATCACAAGAATAACCGCCTGCATATGAACGTGACAGATATGCGAATGCAGCGGCGAGTGCTGGCACTGATCTGTGCAGTGTTGTTGGTGGCCACCGTGGCGTTTGCCATTACGGCGTATCGCAACAACGCTTATCGCGTACAGGCGCAGGAACAATTTCAGCAGCGGATGCTGAACGCGGTTTCTTCAGCCATTGATGAGGTGAACCGTATGGCAGGCATGGTCACGTCAACCACCACGGCGCGGCTGGCAAAGGTAAGACAATATGTTTATTACATGGAGCAGCTCAACAGCCTGAGCATGGCTCTGGATGGCGGCGAGAACGGTCGGCTGGCTCCGGCTGAGGCATTCACTGCTCTTTATGGGGATTTGGAAGCGTTTGAATCCCTGACGCAGGCAGCAACCTCATCCACTCTGGATACGCGAACCCAGCTTTTAACCCATCTGTCCACTTTGCAGACACTGCTGGCGGGGCAATAAGAAACAGGCTGTCGATAAAATCGGCAGCCTATTTTTGTGGGCTTGAAGAAATCCCCAATAACTGAGCCAGCCATTCAAGCCATGGCCAGGAAAAGACGGGATGGGGCTGTTCGTCCAAGGGACTGGGAGCGGGCGTGCTCTCAGCGGTCAGTGCGAGTAGTTCAGGATATAAAACGCCCCACCAGTTTCTTCCCTCGGCGGCGCCGATTTCGATGTAAAGCGTTGGCGCTGGCGGTTCGTTCGGGGGCTGCCAGAAGCGAAGCGAAACCTGGCATGGGGCGATACGCCTGGCGGCCTGGACAATAGAACCCAATGCTGCGGGCAAAGCGTCCGGGGAAGCAGGCAGGGCACAGAGCACTGCATCTCGTACTCGTAGCTTTTCCTCCTGCGCCAGAGCGCTGTTGCTTTGACCGATGACACGCAGATATTGCGTTTCTCCTTTAGCCGACAAGGAGGAACCGATGGCGAAAAACGCACACAACAAAATGGATAAAAAACTGCGCAAGCTTTCTTCCCTCCCTTCGGAAATAGCATGCGCAGCTTTGAATACTTTATACAGTTATTTGAACTGGATTCCATTTTCGCTTTCGATCAAAGCGTGCTTTCCGGCTACAGATGAAGCCTGGGGATTTACCTTGCATTTTGTTGGAAAAACAGATATAATATATAAAATCAGGGTCTGCGCGCAGCTGGGCGCGGAGGAAACCTGGATGGGATTCCTGCAAAGAAAAATTACCGTGGGCATGCAGTAGCGGGTACCATCCGAAGCTGTATAAGCGGGATACGGTCAGCAAGGTAAATTTTACGGTTCATGAAGGCGAGTATCTGCGTGGCCATGTCCTATGCCGGCCTGGATATTAATGGCGATGGGGTGTATCATATTTTGAAGGAATGGAACATTAACTCCGATTTCTATCGGCCGCTGCCGTATCTGACTACACTGGTAGTGCTGGCGTTTACATCCCAATCCTCTCGCGCGCCTAAGGCTGAAGGCGTGTCCCATTCCCATGATAAGGACGCCGGGTGATTAGCTATGCGTAAGGAACGAATGGCAGCGCTGGCGTTGATGTTGGCGCTTAGTCTCCCTGCTGCGGCGCAGGCAAGCCCACTGCTGTATCGCGCCTGGGATACGGCGGGACATACCATCTATCTGCTGGGCACCATGCATGTAGGCGAAGAAGAAAAAGCCGTCCTGTCTCCGTTACTGGAAACGGTCTGGCAAGCATCATCTGCTTTGGCAGTGGAGGCAGATCTGGTGGCGTTTCAGCAGGACCACGTCCGGGTGCAGGCTTATTCCCGGGCGCTGTTTTATGACGCGGGCGAAACCGTGCAGGAGCATTTATCGCAGGAGGTCTATGCGCTGGGTATTGCCAGGCTATCCACACCGGAAGCCACGCTTCGCCGTCTGCGGCCCGCGCCCTGGGTGTCTCTGGCCCAGGAGCAGACTTATGCCACACTGGGGCTTTTCAGCGAATGGGGAATGGACGCTGTGCTGCTGAACCGGGCTTATGCGGAAAGCAAGCCGGTTTATGAGATGGAATCCGTGGAGCAGCAGGCCGCGCTGATGCAGGAAATGCCGGATGCAGCAGCGGAAACTCAGCTCGAGATGTTGCTGAGAGATGAACAGACGGCGCGGACAGAACTTTGGCAGTTGTATCAGGCGTGGGCTGATGGAGATGCAGACGCTATTTGGGCGCTGGTTCAGGCAGAACGCCAGCAGCTTCCTGTGGATGCTCAGGAGGAATATGCGGCCTACAATCAGAAAATGTATGGTGATCGTAATCGGGCGTTTGCGGAGACGGCGCTGCGATATTTATCATCAGGCGAATGTGTGCTGATGGCGTTTGGTGCGGCCCATTTTCCGGGAGATGAGGGCGTGTTGCAATTGCTTCAAAGTGCGGGCATTTCTCTGGAACGGATATTGCCTAAAAAAATGGGCGAATGAAAAAGAATACGGAAGGAAGTAATCAAGAGATGCTGCTGGATCGATTGCTGGATTTATTGGAAGAAAAAGAACTGATTGTGGCGGAGGATCGGGCCTACACCCAGAATCTTTTGCTGGATGCGCTACGGCAGGATGCGCCCATGGAGGGCGCGATGGATGCAGCGGATATTGCAGGCTGCCTTGCACAGCTTGTTGAGTGGGCGGCGCAGCAGGGCGTGATTCCGGATACCAACGATGAAAAGGATCGGCTGGCCGCACGGCTGGCCGGCACGTTTACGCCGCATCCAGCTGAGGTGCGCAGAGAGTTTTCCAACCGCCTTTTGCAAAGCCCGCAGGCAGCCACCGGCTGGTTTTATCAGCTTTGCCGGGATATTGACTATATCCGCGTAAACCGTATTGCACAGAATATCAAATATAGTGCGCCCGCGCCCTGCGGAGAACTGGAAATTACCATCAATCTTTCCAAACCAGAAAAGGATCCCCGGGATATTGCCGCTGCAAAAAACGCACCCCAGGCAGGCTATCCCAAATGCATGCTGTGCAAAGAGAATCCCGGATACGCGGGGCGGGCAGGTTTTCCGGCACGACAGAATCATCGGATCCTGCCGCTGACGCTGGCGGGCGAGGATTGGTATTTGCAATATTCGCCGTATCTGTATTATGATGAGCATTGCATCGTGCTTTCGGGCAGACATGAGCCTATGCATCTGACCCGGAAGAGTTTCCAGCGGTTGTTTGATTTTGTGGATCAGTTTCCGCATTATTTCCTGGGGGCGAATGCGGATTTGCCCATCGTGGGGGGCTCCATTCTCAGCCATGACCATTATCAGGGGGGCGGCTATGTGTTCCCCATGGATAAGGCGGCGGTGCTGGCTCCGATTGAAGGAACGGATAACGGCGCGATCGTGAATTGGCCCATGACCTGTCTGCGCTTTGTATCCAACAGCCGGGAGGAACTGACGGAAATCGGCATGCGGGTGTTGCAGGCCTGGCGGGAGTATTCCGATCCGGATTGCGATGTTCTGGCGCATACCGACGCGCCGCACAACACGGTTACACCGGTGGTTCGCAAAAATGCGGATCAAAGCTATACGATGTATCTGGTGCTGCGCAATAACCGTACCAGCCAGGAGCATCCGCTGGGGATTTTCCATCCTCATGCACCGTTGCATCATATTAAGAAGGAAAATATCGGCCTGATTGAGGTAATGGGTCTGTTTATTCTGCCGGGACGACTGAAGACGGAGTTGGCGCAGCTGTCGCTGTATTTGCAAGGCAAGGACGATATTCCGCAGGGTTCTTCCCATGAAGCATGGATTCGCGGTATTGCGCAAAAAGCGGGAAGCGCTCTTTCACAGGAAAAGGCAGATCAGCTTTTGCGTGAGGAAGTGGCCGCAGTGTGCTATCAGGTGCTGTGCGATGCAGGCGTGTATAAGCTGGATGCGCATGGCCAGGCAGGGCTGCGCAGGTTCTTGAAAACCATATTCTAAAAAAAGGTGATCGCGAGGAATGCCTGGAAGAATCAGGCGCTCCTCGCGTTTTTTCTTGCGCACATACGGAGAAAATGGTATAATAAAGAAAATTTTTATCCCATGAATGCGGAGGAATATCAGATGCAATACCAGGATATCGCGGCACTGGCCAAGCGCGTGAAGGAAAACGTAAGCAAAGTGATTATTGGAAAAGCAGAGCAGATGGATTTGATTTTGACGGCGGTGATTGCTGGCGGCCATGTGTTGCTGGAGGATGTGCCGGGAACGGGAAAAACGGTGATGGCGTGCAGCTTGGCCAAATCGCTGGATTGCGGTTTTGCCCGGGTACAGTTTACACCGGATCTTTTGCCGGCAGATATTACGGGCATGAGCGTTTATCAGCCAGGCGATGGAAAGTTTGAGTTTCATCCCGGCCCGGTGTTCACCAATATCCTGCTGGCCGATGAAATCAACCGGGCCACGCCCCGCACTCAGTCTGCGCTGCTGGAATGCATGGAGGAGCGGCAGGTAACAGAGGGCGGCGTGACAAGGAAGCTGGATGCACCGTTCCTGGTAATCGCCACGCAGAATCCTGTGGAAACCCAGGGAACCTTTCCGTTGCCTGAAGCGCAGCTGGATCGGTTTCTCATTCGTCTGAGCATGGGTTATCCCCGGGGCGATGAAGCCATGCAAATGATGGAGCGTTTCCTTCGCAGCAGTCCCCTGGAGGAACTCTCTGCCGTTGCGGGGCAAGAGGAAATCCGTCAGGCACAGGAACTGTTTAGGCAGTGCCAGGTTTTGGAACCGGTGATGCAGTATATTGCTCAGCTATGCCAGGAAACCCGCGCGGCGGAACAAACGCAGCTGGGTGTCTCTCCCCGGGGAATGCTGGCATTGCTTCGTGCATCGCAGGCACATGCAGCTATTCACGGCCGGGATTTTGTAACGCCGGATGACGTGAAGACGCTGGCGGTGCCGGTGCTGAGTCATCGCGTTATTCTGCGGGGTTTATACGGCCGTAGCGGGGAAAATGAGAAGTTTATTCAGGAACTGCTGGAACGGGTGCCGGTGCTCACGGAGAAAAAGGCATGAATGGCTGGGTGCTGGTGCTGTCGCTGCTGATTTTGGCTTTGGCGCAGCATATCGTTCTTTCCAAACTGGCGCTGAAGGGGATGAAATATACCCGGCGTTTTTCCCGGCCCACGGCCTATGAAGGCGAGGAAGCGGAATTAGTGGAAATTATCCGCAATGATCGGCCGCTGTTTATTCCCTGGCTTCGGGCAGAATCTCGGATTTCACCGTATCTGCATTTCGGGCGGCAGGAAAACCTGGAGGTCAGCGGAGAAAGGTATCACAAGAGTATCTTTTTCCTTCGGCCTTTTCAGCAGGTCACGCGGCGGCATGTGGTTCGTCTGGCGCATCGCGGAGTATACGATGCCGGAAACGTGGCGCTTACTGCTGGGGATCTGGTGGGCATGGGTGCGCAAAGCATGCAATTGTATACGAAGGCGGAAATTGTGGTTTATCCGCGGCTGCTGCCGCAGCAGGCGTTACCCTTGCCGGTTTCCCGAATGCAAGGCGATCTGATTGTGCGGCGACATTTGGTGACGGATCCTTTCCTCATTAATGGTATCCGTCCCTATCAGCAGGGCGATCAGCCCCGGGATGTACATTGGCCCGCTACGGCGCGAATGGGAACGCTCCAGGTAAAAACCCATGATTATACGGCGGATACCAAACTTCTGGCGGTGATTAACTGCCAGATGAGCGAAAGCCAGTGGGGCGATTTGATGGAATATGAGCAGGCACTGATTGAACAGGCCATTTCCCTGGCGGCAACGGTTTGCCTGCATGTGCTGCGCGGGGGCGTGGCAGCAGGCTTTGCGGCAAATATGCCCCTGGAAGAAAACGGCGCTTGCGCCCTGCTGCTCCCGGAACGCCATGCGTCCCGGGAGGAAGAATTGCTGGCGGCGTTTGCGCATCTGCGAATTGTGCGGGCGCGGAATTTTCTTTCGTTTCTGGAAGATCTCTATTTCTTGCGGGATACGGATATTCTTCTGCTAACGCCTTATACCAGCCCGGACATGGAAGCGCGACTGGATCAGCTGCGGCGGTTTGGGAACACGGTGACGGTGCATCAGCTGGAAAAGGGGGCGCAGGCATGAAGGAAAAGCTGCAAATTTTCCTGATGAAAGCCCTGGCTGCGCTGGGACTGACGCTGGCGATTGCACCGATTGCTTTGTTGCTGGGGCGGTATTTCCTTCCTCAGGAGCCTGAAAAATGGTACGTGCTGTGGCTGTTTCCCTGCGTCTGGGGATGTGCAAGCTATCTGCTTTCCGGACGCAAGCGGGTTGTAATGGGTCTTTTCGGGCTGATACCGCTGGGGCTTTTGGGCGTTGCGTGGCTTTGGCCCGTGGGCGCATCGGCGTTGACACTGCTACTTCCCGGAGTATTCCTTTTGCTGATGCTTCCGCCGGCTTATCCGCGGATGACCTGGGAAGAATGGCCGACGATGCTTTGGTTAGGCGGCATTGTGGTGCATCTGATTGGGCAGGGTTTGGCCACGAAACCGGAATTAAGCGGCTTGAGCTGGCTGCTGAGGGTTTGCTTTGTGGCCTATATGCTCCTGTTTCTTATCACCCATAACCGGCAAAGCCTGCGCATTGGCATGCATGGCGGGCAAAAGGCGCCGCCCGTTATTTCCCGGCGCAATCGAATGCTGGTGTTTGGCATGTTTCTGGTGGCACTGCTGGTGAGCTGCTGGGGCCCCATTGGCGAAGCGCTGAATGCAGCATGGGCCTTTGTGAAACATGCGCTTGGTCAGGCCATTTTGTGGTTTTTCCGGTTGTTTGCCCAGCAGGAGAAAACCAGCACGGGCAGCAACGACGGAAGCGAATCAGTGAGTTTGACGGAAGCCTTTGGCGACGTGGAAACCAGCGATTTTGCCAAGCTGATGGAACAGGTATTCATGGTGGTGGCATATGTTCTTCTGGCGGTGGCGCTGGTTTTTGCCAGCTGGTTTTTATTCAAAAAGTTGCACCAGCTACTACGCTATTTGCAGGGGCGGCTGCATCAATATGCCGATGCCTCTGCCGCAGATTATGTGGATGAGCAGGAAAGTACTTTGAATCTGGATGAGAAAACCCGGGCGTTGCGGGAAAAGTTGCAAAAGGCGTTGACACGTCCACCACGGAAAACGCCATGGAACGCTTTGGATGGACGGGCGCGCGTGCGCCGGCTTTATCAGGACTATATAAAAAAGCGGAGCCCGGCTTCGGCCATGACCGCGCAGGAGGCGTTGGCCAAAGAAACAAACGTGCAAAAAGCAACTGCCTGCGCATTTGCAGATCTGTATGATCGGGCGCGATACAGCGATCATCTGGTGACAACGGAGCAGGCAGACGCGCTGCGGGATCGGCTGGAAAAATGAAAAGGGCAGGCAAAGACTTTGCAGGATGCGGGTCTTTGCCTGTTTTTACGGACGGATGAAAAAGAAGAGGAAAAAGCCGAAAGGTTGGACAGATTTCTACCTTCTTTTTCGATTTTTCTTGCTATTTCCTGTGGAAACAGGTATAATAAAAAAAGCGCCTGAAAGGGGCGCTATCGGTGGTTTCAAGGAAAAATGCTAAGGCGAACCACCAATGAAGTTTTTTGAAGGAGATGGGGAGCAATGGAAAACGAAGAAATGCGCACGAATTTCATATGGGACGCCATTGATCAGGATCTGGAGGAAGGGCGTTACCAGCAGGTGCACACCCGTTTTCCCCCGGAACCCAATGGATATATGCATATCGGCCATTGCAAGGCGCTGATCATGGATTTCCTGACGGCGGAAAAGTATGGCGGATTGTGCAATCTACGTTTTGACGATACTAACCCGGCCAAGGAAGACATGGAATATGTAAAGGCTATTCAGAAGGATATTCAGTGGCTGGGCTTTAACTGGACGGGCGGCGTTTTCTATGCCAGCGATTATTATGATAAATGCTACGAAATCGCCGAGGACTGGATTCGCCGGGGGCTGGCCTATGTGGACGAGCTTTCTCCGGAGGAAATGCGGGAATACCGCGGTACGCTGACTGCCCCGGGCAAGAACAGCCCCTGGCGGGATCGGCCGGTAGAGGAAAACCTGGATTTGTTCCGCAGAATGCGGGCGGGCGAATTCCCGGAAAAGACCAAGACGCTTCGCGCCAAAATTGATATGGCGTCGCCCAATATGAATATGCGTGATCCGGCTATGTATCGCATCCTCTATAAGGAACATTGGCGGACTGGAAACAAATGGTGTATTTATCCGATGTACGATTTTGCGCATCCCATTGGCGATGCGCTGGAAGGCATCAGCCATTCCATGTGCTCTCTGGAGTACGAGGATCATCGGCCGCTGTATAACTGGGTGGTGGAGCATTCTCAGCATATGCTGCCCGCCACGCCGCGCCAGATCGAGTTTTCTCGGTTAAACCTGAACCGCACCGTGATGAGCAAGCGGTATCTGCGGCAGTTGGTGGAAGGGCATTTTGTGGCAGGATGGGATGATCCGCGGATGCCGACTCTTTGCGCCATGCGTCGCCGGGGCTACAGCGGCGCGGCCATTCGCAGTTTTATCGACCAGGTTGGCATTGCTAAGGCAGATTCCGTGGTGGATGTGGCGATGCTGGAAGCCTGTGTGCGGGATGATCTGGGCGAAAAGGCACCCCGGGCGATGGCAGTGCTGCACCCGCTCAAGTGCGTTTTGACCAACGTACCAGAGGATTGGACGGACACGCTGACCATGGAAAACCATCCCGATCATCCGGAAATGGGCGAGCGGCAGGTGACGATCAGCAAAGAAATCTGGATCGAGCAGGAAGATTTCATGGAAGAACCGCCTAAGAAATTCTTCCGGCTCAAGCCCGAAGGCGAAGTGCGGCTTAAGGGCGCATACATCATCAAGTGCGAAAATGTGGTGCATGCCGCAGATGGATCGGTGGATCATGTGGAATGCACGGTGGATTTGTCCTCCCGTTCCGGTTCCGAGGGTGCAAACCGAAAGGTAAAGGGCACCATTCATTGGGTGAACGCCCGGGATTGCGCAGCCTTTGAAGGCCGGCTTTATGACCAGCTGATGACTGAGGAATGGGACAGCGCGTCCCCGGAGGATAAGAAGGAAAATCTGTCCCGTTTCCTGTCCCCGGATTCGCTGGTTATTACCAATGGATACTGTGAGCATATGCTGGTGGATGCACAGGCAGGCGATACCTTCCAGTTCCTGCGCAACGGCTATTTCTGCAAGGATCCGGACAGCACGGCGCAGCACCCTGTCTATAACCGTACGGTTGGCCTGAAGAGCAGCTTTCAGGTGACGAAGTAATAAAAGGCTTATGTGCTAAAGAGAAGACGGCGGGATTACATCGACCCTGCAAGCAAGAAGGAGGAGACAGCATGGAAGTACGCACGCGCTTTGCGCCTTCGCCCACGGGCTTTATGCATATGGGCGGGGTACGCACGGCTCTGTATAATTATCTGTTCGCCAAGAAAAACGGCGGGAAATTTATCCTGCGCATTGAAGATACCGATCAGGAGCGCTTTGTTGAGGGCGCTACTGAGGTTATCTATCAAACCCTGCGGGAATGCGGTATGAACTGGGATGAGGGCCCGGATATTGGCGGCGATTATGGCCCCTATGTGCAGAGTGACCGAAAGAACCTGTATCTGCCTTACGCCCAGCAGCTGGTGGAAAAAGGCGCGGCTTATTATTGCTTCTGCACGAAGGACGAACTGGAGCAGCGCCGGGAGGCGGCGGAGGCCCGGGGTGAGGTATTCAAGTATGACAAGCATTGCCTGAAGCGGAGCAAGGAAGAGGTGCAGGCAAAGCTGGATGCGGGCGTTCCCTATGTGATTCGTCTGAATTGCCCCACCACTGGTGAATCCACCTACGATGACGTGGTGTTCGGCCACATTTCTTTTCCTAATGATACCCTGGATGATATGGTGCTGATTAAGGCAGATGGCATGCCTACCTATAACTTCGCCAACGTGATTGACGACCATTTGATGGGCATCACCCATGTAATGCGCGGGATGGAATATCTGTCCTCCACGCCCAAGTATAACCTGCTGTATAACGCTTTTGGCTGGGAAATTCCCCAGTATGTGCATTTGACCACGGTTATGCGGGATGCGCAGCATAAACTGAGCAAGCGGGATGGAGACGCCTATTACAGCGATTTTATTCAAAAGGGCTATCTGAAAGAAGCGCTGATTAACTATCTGGCGCTTGTGGGCTGGAATCCCGGCGATGATCGAGAGTTCTTCACCATGGATGAGCTGGTGGAAGCCTTTGACATTCACCGGCTGAATAATTCTCCCGGTATTTTCGATGTGAATAAGCTGAATTGGATGAACGGCCAGTATATCGCCAAGATGGATCCGCAGGAATATTTGCAGATGGCGACGCCGTGGTTTGATCAGGTGCTGACTGGGAAGGGCATGGATTATGCACGGCTGGCACAGCTGATGCAGAGCCGTACGGAAGTATTTAACCAAATCCCGGATATGGTGAAATTCCTGGCGGAAATGCCTGAATACGATGTGGCGCTGTATACCCATAAGAAAATGAAATGCGATCCCCAGGTGGCTAAAGAAAACCTGGAAATGGCGCTGCCGGTGCTGGAAGGCGTGACGGATTGGACGGAACAGAATCTCCACGATACCGTGATGGCCGCCATCGCCCAGGCGGGCAAAAAGAATGGCGCGGTGCTCTGGCCGCTACGCATTGCCATTTCTGGCCAGGAATCTACGCCTGGCGGCGCGTTTGAAATTGCGTATCTGCTGGGCCGGGATGAAACGTTGCGTCGGGTTCGTGCAGCGCTTGCCAAGCTGGGATGACTCTTGCGTTTGACGCGAAAATTTGCTATAATAAACCTATCTTAAGAGGAGGTGCCTGTCATGAAATCCATTCCGATTAAGCTGAGTTATGCAGAGGAAGTAAAGACGTTCGTGAACACCGTGAACCGTTATCCCTATGAAGTGGATCTGCGCGCCGGCCGCCATGTGGTGGATGCCAAATCTATTCTGGGAATCTTCTCTCTGGATCTGAGCAAGCCCATCACGCTGGATGTGTATAACGATGATTGCGATGACCTGGTGGCGGATATTCAGCAGTTTACTATCTGACGCGAAAAAATAACGAACGGGCAGCGAGCAATCGCTGTCCGCTTTTCTTTGGGTCGAGGAGCAGGAAGCGGGAATGAAAGCAGGCGGGAAGTGCTGTTTTTCAGGAAAGCCGCATAGAATAATGCGGGGTGATGAAGATGCAGGGCTTTTCGTTTGCGCCCTTGGAAGTGCGAAGCGATAATCCACGGGTGGTACTCTCTGGCCGGGAGGAAGTGCTGATTGAACAGCATCGGGGTTTATTTTCTTATGAAACCGGCTGCGTACGGGTACGGGTAAAGGATGGAATCCTGGCGGTGACGGGAGAAAAACTGGTGATTGCCCATTTCGGAGCGCAGGATTTGCTGATTCGCGGAAAGATCAGTTGTGTGGCTCTGGAGGGTCTGGAGGGATGAAAG
This sequence comes from uncultured Oscillospiraceae bacterium, assembly GCA_964423675.1. Classification (GTDB taxonomy): domain Bacteria; phylum Bacillota; class Clostridia; order Christensenellales; family Aristaeellaceae; genus RUG563. The sequence goes on along the minus strand of CAYRFP010000008.1, from coordinate 34,452 downwards.
GGCTTTTCAGAGTGCGTTTCTCTGTAACAGGCTTAAGCGTGGAAAAACTGTTGAATGAGGCGCGTAAGCGAGGGATTGCCTTGAGCGCCAAACGCGGCGCGCAACGGGAAATGACGCTGGAATGCGCCGCGAACGATTATCGACAGCTGTCCGAACTGGCATTAGAACGGGGATACCATGTAGGGGACGCCAAGCCGATTGGTTTGCTACGCGGACTTCGGGCGCTGGGAAGGCGCTGGGGGATAGCTGCCGGAGCAGCGATTGCCCTGGCGCTTCTTTGCTATAGTTTGAACTTTGTCTGGCAGATTCGCATTGAGGAAGCGGGGATTTATCAGGGCGAGGTTAGGCTGTTTTTAGAGGAAGAGGGCATTCGTCCCGGGATTCGAAGGCAGCAGATAGAGCTGGAACACCTGCGGGAGCGGCTGGAATGGCGGCTGCCGCAGGTGAAATGGGTGCAGGTTTTCTGGCAGGGAACGGGATTGACAATCCGGCTTGTGGAAGGAACAGCGCCGCCCTCCATTGAAACGGCAGGGGATGCGGGGGATGTGGTGGCGGCGCAGGATGGCGTAATTTTGCGGCTGACCACCTTTGCTGGCACGCCGGTTTGCCAGGAAGGGGATTTGGTGAAGGCAGGGCAAGTGCTGATTCGCGGCGTAGAGCAGAGTGCGGATGGAGCAGAACGCCTCGTGAAGGCACGCGGCGCTGCGATTGCTCGGGTCTGGGTGCAAACGCAGCTTCGAACATCCTTGCGGGAAACGCAAACGCTGCCTACGGGACGCAGGTTCCAGCGGCTTGTTTTTTGCTTTCCCGGCTTTTCCTTGCCGCTGGCTTTGGAGCCGGATTATCTAACGTGGGATCTGGAGGCACAGGAAACGGCGCTTGGTGGAGCATGGATTCCTGTTCGTCTGCGACGGGAAACATACTATGAAGCGGCGCAGGAAACAGGGATTCGCTCGCCTCAGGAAGCAGCACAGGAAGCAGAAAAAACGGCGCTTCTGGCCTTGCAGCAGGCCACGATTCACCAGGAGGTTATTGACAAATGGACAGATTATAGTATGATAGAAGGGGATACTATAATGGTAACGGCCACAGCGGAAATTCGCTGTGATATTGGCCGATACCAGAAAAATCCCTGAAGGAGATGCAGGGCAAAATTGCTGTTAACGCTTGAGAACATGGAATACTATCTGTCGCTCTTTGGTATGAACGATCGCAATATGGCCGCTCTGGAACAGGAACTGGACGTGGCCATTTCACTGCGGGGGCAGGAACTGGTGATCCAGGGACAGGGCGAAAATGTAGCGCTGGCAGAGCAGGTAATTGGCAAGCTGATTGAAATTCTGCGCCGGGGCGAAGCCATCGATGGCTCCCGAATTCGCTATGCGGTGGCGCTGGCCCGGGAAGGCCGTTTGGAGCAGATGGAAGAGATTCTGGGCGATGTGGTGGCCATTACCCATCGCGGTCGCCGAATTCAATGCAAAACCCTGGGCCAGCGGGAATACGTGGCGGCTGTGCGGGCCAATGAGTTGACGCTGGCTGTTGGGCCTGCAGGCACGGGCAAAACCTATCTGGCAATGGCCATGGCGGTGGTTGCCATGCGGAATAAAGAGGTGGAGCGCATCGTGCTGACTCGCCCCGCTGTGGAAGCTGGCGAAAAGCTGGGCTTTCTGCCGGGGGATATGACTCAGAAGGTGGATCCCTATTTGCGGCCGTTGTATGACGCGCTGTATGAAATCATGGGCGTGGAAAGCTATCAGCGGATGATCGAGCGGGGAACACTGGAAGTGGCGCCCCTGGCGTTTATGCGTGGGCGGACGCTTAGCGATGCGTTTATCATCCTGGACGAGGCGCAGAACACCACGCCGGAGCAAATGAAAATGTTTTTGACGCGCCTGGGCGCGGGTTCCCGCTGCATTGTAACCGGGGACGCATCCCAGATCGATTTGCCCAAGGGCAAGCGCAGCGGCCTGATGGAAGCCATGGAGGTTTTGCAGGACGTGGATGGTGTGCAAATCGTGGAATTGACAGCCAAGGACGTGGTTCGCCATGAACTGGTGCAGAAGATTGTGCGGGCCTACGAAGCCTATGAGGCAAAGGAAGGAAAGCAGGCATGACCAACCAAAGTAAAAAGAAGTCGCCTTCCCGCCTGAAGCGATTGCGGGCGTTTCTGGGTTCTCCCCGGGCGCTGCGGCTGCTGATTGGCGTGGTGGGTGCGCTGGTGATGATTGGGATGTTTGAAGCAGCCATCGTGCCAGTGCGCTATGAACTGAAGATTGGCATGGTGCCCACGATGACCATCGCTGCCACCAAGGATGTAGAGGACGAAATCAGCACGGAGGAAAAGCGCAAGCAGGCGGCCGCGGCTGTTACGCCCACGTATCGTTATCAGGACGGCGTGACAGAAGAAGTGATGGAAAGCTTCGATCAGATTTTCGCGCAGCTGCGGCTGGTTCGCCAGTATGCAGATACGTTGCCGGATCAGTCCGCTACGCGGACGTATTCCAAGGATGAATTGCAATACGCCCGGGACCTGCTCACACTGATCACCCTGCGGGATTATCAGATCACCTCACTGATGCATAGCATGCAGGAGGAACTGGACGACGCTTATTCCCTGCTGTATACCGCACTGCAAAGCACTATGCTTGGCCATGTGACCGAGGGACAGGAGAGCACGGCGGTCAGCAGCATCCGGCAGATTGTGAATTATCGCATGAGCCTGTCTTTGAGCCAGAACGTGGCTCCGTCTGTGCTGAGCGCATGCATTCGGCCTAACATGGTGATCGATCAGGAAGCCACCGAGGCTGCCCGGGAAGCCGCCCGGAACGCCGTGGAGCCAATCGTGTATAAGCAAGGACAAAACATCGTGGTAAAGGGCGAAGGCCGTATCACGGCCAAGCAATTGGCCATGCTGTCCGAACTGGGGCTGCTCAGCGATGGACGGGTGGATTTGTCTATGTATATCGGCGCGGCTATGCTGATGACGGGCATTGCCGTGCTGTTGCTGCTGGCGCTGCGAGAACCGGAATATAATATTCTGGATAGCACGTCCCGGTTGCTTCTGCTGATTATCATTATGCTTCTCACCCTGGGCTTCAGTATGCTGGCGCGTCTTGGAAACGCCTATTTAGCGCCCGTGCTGCTTTGTGCGCTACTGACAACGGCACTGCTGGGCCCAAAGCCGGGGCTGATCTGCAATGTGGCGATGACGCTGATGGTTTCCGCGTTGGCAGCCGGCGGCAGCGACGTGTATACGGAAAAAATGGTGGCGCTGCTGACCACAGGGCTGATTTCTGGAACCGTGGCATCGCTGGTTCTGGGCAAACATAGTACGCGTTTGCGGTTGCTGCTGGCAGGATTTTTGGCGGCGGCGGTGAATTTCCTGGTGGTGCTGGCTTTGGGGCTGATGACGGATAATCAGCAAAACGAAACTCTGACCAACGGCTTATGGCTGGCAGGCAGCGCTATTTTGGCCATGCTGATGTGCTTTGGCATTCAGCCGCTGCTGGAAACGATCTTTAATCTTCCAAGCCCCGTGAAGCTGATGGAGCTTTCAAACCCTAATCAGCCCCTGATGCGTCGGTTGCTGCTGGAAGCGCCGGGCACGTATCACCATTCGATCATGGTGGCAAACCTTTCAGAAGCGGCGGCGGACGCTATTGGCGCCAGTCCGTTGCTGGCCCGGGTGGGCGGATATTACCATGATGTGGGAAAATTGAAGCGTCCCTTGTATTTCAAGGAGAATCAACCGTCGGATGATAACATCCATGATCGAACCGATCCCCAGGTTTCTGCCGAGATTCTGACGGCGCATCCCCGGGATGGCGTGGCGCTGGCTCGGGCATATCGGCTGCCACAGGACGTCATTGATATTATTGCCGAGCATCATGGAGATACGCCTGTTATGTATTTCTATCATAAGGCGCTGCAACAGGCAAATGGCCAGCCGGTGGATATTGCTGCATTCCGGTATGACGGTCATCCGCCGCGCAGCAGGGAAAGTGCTATCGTGATGCTATGCGATACGATTGAGGCCGCCATGCGAACGCTGAAAAAACCCACGCCGGAGAAAATTGAGGAATTCATTGTGAAGCTGGTGCGGGGAAAGCTGGAAGATGGGCAGCTGAGCGATTGTCCGTTGACATTGCAGGATATCGATCGAATCTGCGGAGCCGTGACCACCGTTCTGGTGGGCGTTTATCATGAACGGGTTGAGTATCCGGAAGTAGAAAAGCTTCAGCCGCGGATTTTGCATCAGCCGGAACAGAAAGAAACGCCGGAATCGCAGGAAAAGAAGCTGGATGCTGAGCCGAAATTGCCTGAAGAAGCGGAGCCTGTTCCAACGGTGCCGGATCCGGTCAGCGCGCCATTGCCGGTGATTGCGCCGGAAATGGAAACGCATTGCCCGGTTGTAAGCCCGGAGGCCCCGGAAATCTTTGAAACGGTGGAGCCGCCGCCCGCTGCGAGGCCTGTTCCGGTGGAGACGCTGATGCAATCCGAGGCCATTCCACACGTGGAAACGGAGAAGACGAACAGAGGGGAAATGCAGGAAGAAGAAACAAAGCCTGCAGAAAAGGAGGCGCAGCCGTGACCATTCGGTTGGATATGGATTGGGATTTGGCGGAACTTCCCGGCGCGCAGGCTGCTTTGGAACGGGCTGCCCTGGAATGCATGCGCGCAGAGGGGCTGGATGAAAACGCCTATGCGCAAATTCGTGTGACGAATGACGAAACCATTCGTCAGATCAACCGAGAATACCGGGGGATCGACCGAGCAACGGATGTGCTTTCATTTCCATCTACTTGCTGCCATCCAGACAAGACGCTGGGCCATTGCCCGGAAAAGCTGCGGCGGGAGCGGGACGAGACCGGGGCCTGCTTTCTGGGCGATATCATTCTTTCGTTGCCAAGAGCGCAGGAGCAGGCAGAGGAATATGGCCACAGCCTGAAGCGGGAAATGACGTATCTGGTTGTTCACGCCCTGTTTCATCTCATGGGTTATGACCATATGCAAGAGGAAGACAAACGGAGGATGCGGGCCATGGAGGAAAGGGCGCTGGAACGGGCGGGCATTTCTCGGGTGACGGATGATGAACTGGTGGAAATGGCCAGGCAAGCCATGCAGTTTTCCTATTCGCCCTATTCGCATTTTAAAGTAGGGGCCGCGCTGCTGAGCAAGGATGGCCGAGTGTTTACGGGATGCAACGTGGAGAATTCTTCCTATGGGGCGACCAATTGCGCCGAGCGCACGGCTCTGTTTAAGGCAGTTAGCGAAGGGGCACAGGAATTTGTTGCGCTGGCTGTGACGGCGGAAAAGGCCATGCCCTGGCCCTGCGGCGTCTGCTGTCAGGCGTTGACGGAGTTTGCGCCGGATTTGCGGATTATCGTTGCATGGCAGGAGCAGCGGGACGAGGCAACGCTGTTGCAGCTGCTTCCCCATGGTTTTGGCCCCAAGGAAGGTACGAAGGAATATTTAGGGAAGGAATAAGAACTATATGACCAAAGAAAACGGATTTCATTCGGGATTTGCCACTATTGTGGGCCGGCCTAATGTGGGCAAATCCACGCTGCTGAACACGCTGGTGGGGGAGAAGGTAGCAATTGTGTCGAATCGTCCCCAGACCACGCGCAACCGCGTGATGGGCGTGATGGGCGGCGAAAATTGCCAGATCGTATTTGTGGATACGCCCGGTATGCATACGCCCCGGACGAAGCTGGGCGAATTTATGGTGCAGTCCATTGAAGAAGCCATGGAGGGCATTGACGCGCTGCTGGTGCTGGTGGACGTAACCGCTATCGGCCCCCATGATCGTTCTATCGTAGAGCAGATGGGGCGAAAAAAGGTTTATAAGCTGCTGGTGCTGAACAAGATTGATCTGGTGGAGCCTCAAAAGCTGCTGGGCATTATTGATTCGTTCAAGACGGCGGGCTACGATGGTATTCTGCCCATCAGTGCCCGGACGGGGGACGGCGTGGACACGCTGAAAGCAGAACTGGCGGCGCATCTGCCAACGGGCCCCAAGTATTTCCCCGATGATATGCTCACCGATCAGCCGGAGCGGGACATTTGCGCCGAACTGATTCGGGAAAAGGCGTTGCGCAATCTGCGGGATGAGGTGCCCCATGGCATCGGCGTGGAAATGATGGCCATGAAAAAGGAAAACGATCATTTCATGGAAATTGACGCCACCATTTACTGCGAGCGGGATTCCCATAAGGGAATTATCATTGGCAAAAAAGGCGCGATGCTGCAAAAAATCGGCGCGGAAGCCCGTGCGGATATTGAGCGATTGCTGGATATGCATGTGAATTTGCAGCTGTGGGTGAAGGTTCGTCCCGGCTGGCGTGATTCAGCTGAGGATTTGAAAACCCTTGGATACACACAAAATCGTTAAAGAAGGGAAGCGGCTTTCATGATTCTGGATAGAATCGAAAATGGTGGGCAATATGCGGCTCTGAGCGAAAATTTCAAAAAGGCATTTGATTATTTGGCTACGGGCGCTTATAAAACGCTGCCTGCTGGACGTTATGCCATTGATGGCGATAATGTCTATATCTCCGTGCAGAAAAACACCCTCAAGCCGTGGGCAGAGGGCGCTTGGGAAGGCCATCGGAACTATGCGGATATTCAACTGGTGATTGATGGGCAGGAGATCATGGGGGTGCGCACATTAGGCGAAACGCCCGTGTCGCAGCCCTATGACGCGGCACATGATATTTTCTTCTGCCAGGCGGATGCGGATGGCATTGCGCTGCCGATGGAATCGGGGGATTTCTGCGTACTGTTTCCACAGGATTTGCATCGGCCCAATACCCGGCGGGAAAACGGGCCAACAGAGTCGCTGCGGGCAGTTGTGAAAGTAAAGCTATAAAAAGCAAACAAAAAGCGAGAGGAAACAAGCGTTTCCCCTCGCTTTTTTCATTTGCTCAGTTTTTTATGCTGTACATCGTCCCGCATTGTCAGGAATGTGTCGCGTATCCGCTCAGTTAGCAGATGCACCACTTCGGAATCATAGCCCTGCTTTGTTAAATCAGAAATATCCATGGGGTTGCCCACATACACATTCGTTTTGCGGAACAGGCGAAGCTTGCCATCAATATACACCGGCAGCAACGGAACGCCCGCCCGGAGCGCCAGAAATGCCACGCCAGTTTCCACCTCAGCCATCAGATCTGGCTGATGCCGCGTGCCCTCCGGGAAAATGCCAAGCACTTGTCCATCTTTGAGGGCCTTGGAGCATTGGCGCATAGCAGTCAGATCCGTATGATGCCGATCAACAGGGATCATATGCATTTTATTCATGATCCAGCTTGCGATCTTGCCTTGGCTCAGTTCCTTTTTCCCCAGGAAGCGAATCTCATAATCCTTGCAGGGGTACGCCAATACGAAGGGATCCAGCAGGCTTTTGTGATTTGACATGACGATGTACGGCGCTTGCAGCGAATATGCCTCCAGATGGTGATACTGCACAGGGAAAACAAGGCGCAGCAAGGGCGCGGCTAACACGCGGACAAAGGAATACAGGGGCGTGCGCACACCCTTTTGCGAGGAAGGAAGCGTTTGCTGCTGATTTTGCATGCTCATTTTCTGGCCTCCACATGGGAAAGAATGGCGTTTACGGTTTCGTCAAAGCTTAGGGAAGATGCATCCACTACGATAGCGTCTTCCGCCTGACGCAGAGGGGTTAAAGCCCGGGTAGTGTCCTGTAGGTCGCGCGCATTTACCTCGGCCAGAATCTGGTCAAATGGCGTTTGATCGCCTTTTTCCCGCAGCTGTGCCATGCGGCGCTGCGCCCGGATTTCTGGGGAAGCGGTCAGAAAAATCTTTACGGTTGCATTGGGGAGTACCACCGTGCCGATATCCCGGCCATCCAGCAGCATGGACTGCCCCTGTGCCATCTCCTGCTGCCGCCGAACCAGCATACTGCGAACCGCCACATAACGGCTTACTGCCGATGCAGCCGTGCCTGCTTCCTGGGTTCGGATGGCGTTGGAAACGTTTCGTCCGTTCAGAAGGGTTATCTGCGCACCGTTTTCATAGCGCACGTCCACCTGCGCCTGGCCTTCCTGACACAGCTGGTCAACCGCTTCTTCATTTCGGGGATCAATGCCCTTTTCCAGGGCGCACAGGCCAACTGCGCGATACATGGCCCCCGTGTCCAGATGCAAAATGCCAAGACGCGCGGCCACGGCATCGGAAATCGTGGATTTGCCGGCGCCTACCGGCCCGTCAATGGCAATTGTCAATGGCATAGACGTTGCCTCGCTTTCGTGAATCCTTAGAACATCATTTTTATTGTATGCCTAAAGCGGCAATTCGTCAAGGCGTGAGCGCATTGCTCCCTGGGAAAAAGGGAGATGCACAGCGGAACTTACAGAATAAAACGCCGCATGTCCACTTCCTTGGCGGCCTTGACGTGGTCGCGCACATAGTCTGCGGTGATCGTCAGGTAGACGTCCGGCATGTTTTCGCCGCCAGCATTGAAAGAAACGTCTTCCAGCAGTTCTTCAAATACTGCGTGCAGCCGCCGGGCACCAATATCCTCGCCAGTTTCGTTAGCCAGCATGGCGATCCGGGCAATCTCGCTGAGCGCGTCTTCTTCGAAGGTTAAATGCACCTTATCCACTTCCAGCAGCGCGGTATACTGACGGGTGGCAGCATTATCGGTTTTGGTGAGAATGCTGACGAAGTCCTCCTGCGTCAGGCTTTTCAGCGTTACATGCACAGGGAAACGGCCCTGAAGCTCTGGAATCAGATCGCTGACTTTGGCCACATGGAACGCGCCTGCACCGATAAACAGCATGAAATCCGTGCGGACGGGGCCGTATTTGGTGTTAACCGTGGAACCTTCCACAATGGGCAGAATATCCCGCTGCACACCCTCGCGGCTAACGTCCGGGCCGCTTCCGGAGCCGCCACGACCAGCAATTTTATCGATTTCGTCCAGGAACACAATGCCGCTTTGCTCGCACCGGCGAACCGCTTCTTCCTTGACCGCGTCTTCGTCGATCAGCTTCTGGGCTTCTTCCTCGGTCAGAATTTTCCGCGCTTCCTTTACCTTCACATGACGCAGCTTGGTCTGCTTGGGCATCATGCCACCCATCATATCACCGATGTTAATGGATGTTCCGCCCACTTCCAGTTGCGGTGTGCTTTCCTCCACTTCGATCTCCAACTCATGTTCTTCCAGATCGCCACGACGCAGCTGCTCCCGCATTTCATCCCGCTTGCGGCTTAATTCCACCTTTTCTTCTTCCGAAGGCTGGGGCTCGGTTTTTGTGCGGCCCAGAAGATAATCCAGCGGGTTATTGGACGTGTTTTTTTTCACCGGATGGAGCAACAGAGACACCAGCCGATCCTCAGCCAGCACCTGCGCGCGGGTTTTCACCCGGGCTTCATGTTCTTCTTTCACCATCCGCACAGCATTTTCTGCCAGATCTCGGATGATAGATTCCACATCCCGGCCCACATAGCCTACTTCCGTAAACTTCGTGGCTTCTACCTTGATAAACGGCGCGTCCACCAACTTGGCCAGCCGCCGGGCGATTTCTGTTTTGCCAACGCCGGTGGGGCCGATCATCAGAATATTCTTTGGATAAATTTCTTCCCGCATTTCTTCGGAAAGCTGGGAGCGGCGATAACGATTGCGCAGCGCAATGGCTACGGCGCGCTTGGCCTCGTCCTGGCCAATAATATATCGATCCAGTTCCCGGACAACCTCCCGGGGCGTTAATTCCTTCATCGCGGTCACACCTCTTCCACAATAATGTTGTCGTTGGTATACACGCAGATGGAGGCGGCAATGTGCAGCGCCTTTTCCGCGATTTCTCTTGCGCTTAAATCTGTGTTCTGGATCAGTGCTCGGGCGGCGGCCAGGGCGTAATTTCCGCCAGAGCCGATAGCGCAAACGCCGTCGTCCGGATCGATCACCTCGCCAGTGCCGGACACGATCAGCATGCTTTCCTGATTGGCGACGATTACCATGGCGTCCAGCTGACGGGCACCCTTATCGCTGCGCCATTCCTGTGCCAGCATGACAGCCGCCCGTTCCAAATTGCCGCCACACTGGGTCAGTTTATCTTCGAAGCGTTCGCAAAGACTGAATGCATCCGCTACGGTGCCGGCAAAGCCGGTAACTACCGAGCCGTTAAAGATCCGGCGAACCTTGTGGGCCGTGCCCTTAAAAATTGTGTGCTCTCCCATCGTTACCTGGCCGTCACCCGCAATGGAAATCTTGCCATTACGGCGAACGCCGCAGATGGTGGTTCCTTTCATGCTCATAATTTCAAATCCTCCTATGCATTCTCTGAATTATATAGAATAGATGAGGAACAATTAGGCGAAAAATAGGGCGGGAACATGGCAATTAGCCGTCAATTTCCTTCTTTTGTGCGTCTACCTGCTCCAGCGCCCGCTGGGCAATTTTTTCATAACGCTGCTGCTTGTTGCGAATGCGCTCTGAAATTCCGTCCATGATACCAAAGGTAATATTCATGGGCTGAAATGCTCGGTTCTGGGCAGCCACATAATGGCCCAGCGCGCCGATTGCCGTTTGCCGTGAGAACTCAGGCAAGGGACGACCCAGCTGCTGCATCGCCGCGCACATGCCTGCCATCAGACCGCTGGCTGCGGATTCCACATAGCCTTCCACTCCCGTCATTTGCCCGGCGAAAAACAGACCGGGACGGGAAATCATCTGATAATGGCAATCCAACAGGCCGGGGCTATGGAGGAAGGTGTTTCGATGCATAACACCGTACCGCGCAAATTCCGCATTTTCCAGACCAGGAATCATGCCGAATACCCGCTTTTGCTCGGGGAATTTCAGCCGGGTCTGGAAACCTACCAAGTTATAAAGTGTTCCAGCCGCATCGTCCTGCCGCAGCTGCACTACAGCATAGGGATCCTTGCCCGTTCGGGGATCGGGCAGCCCCACAGGCTTAAGCGGACCGAAAGCCAGCACCATGTGGCCGCGCCGGGCCATGGATTCTACCGGCATGCAGCCTTCAAAAACCTTCGTTTCCTCGAAGCCATGAATGGGCGCGGTTTCTGCTACCAGCAGTGCCTGCACGAATGCATCGTATTCTTCGCGGTTCATGGGGCAATTCAGATAATCATCGCCCCGTCCATAGCGGGATGCACGATAAACCTTGCTCATATCCAACGAATCGGCGGTAACGATAGGCGCGGCAGCGTCATAAAAATTCAGGGTCGATACTTCGGGCATAGCGGCGATGGCGTTGGCCAAGGCATCGGAGGTCAGGGGCCCGGTGGCGATAATCGCGGGAGAGGAGGGAATATCCGTCACTTCCCGCGCTTCCAGGGAAACCAGGGGATGGTTTTTCAGCGTTTCGGTGATGAAGCCGGAAAACACGTCCCGATCCACTGCCAGCGCGCCGCCGGCGGGAACGCGCGCCCGATCTGCCGCTGCCAGCACCAGGGAATCTAACCGACGCATTTCCTCTTTCAAAAGGCCCACAGCGTTTTGCAGCCGATCGGAGCGCAGCGAATTGGAGCAGACCAATTCCGCAAACAGCGGCGAATGATGGGCGGGGCTCATGGCATGCGGCTTTTGCTCAATCAGTGTGACGGCCACGCCGCGCTTGGCCAGCTGCCAGGCGGCCTCGCATCCTGCCAGACCCGCGCCAATAACAGTTACGCTCATTCTTCCTCCTTCGTGGCTTGTGCAGGGGTTACTTCCACCCGGTGTCGACAGGTTTCATTGCTGCACAAATGCCATTCCTCGCCCTTGCGGGAGCGCTTCAGGGTCATGAAGCTTCCGCACTTTTCGCATTTTTCGGTGACCGGCATTTCCCAGGAAACAAAATCGCATTCCGGATAATGCTCGCAGCCATAGAACTTCCGATTTTTCCGGCTGTTTTTTTCCAGCAGTCGTCCGCCGCATTTGGGGCAGGGCGCTTCGATATAGGTTAAAATGGGTTTAGTGTTCCGGCATTCAGGGAACCGGGGGCAAGCCAGGAATTTACCAAACCGCCCCATGCGATAAACCATCTGTGTTCCGCATTTATCGCAGATCACATCGCTGGGCTCGTCTTTGATTTCCACCTTTTCAATGGCATCTTCTGCTTTTTCCAGCATGGTTTCAAAGGGCGGATAAAATTCTTGCAGAACTTCGTGCCAATCCATTTCTCCGTCTTCCACCTCGTCCAGCTGGTCTTCCAGCCCAGCGGTGAATTCCGTATCCACGATGGGGCCGAAATACTGGGTCATCATGGTGTTAATCATTTTACCAAGTTCTGTGGGATAGAGCCGTTTGTTTTCCCGCATCACGTAGCCACGGGCGATAATGGTCGTGATGGTGGGAGCGTAGGTGGAAGGCCGACCGATGCCTTTTTCTTCCAGCATCCGTACCAGGGATGCTTCGGTATAGCGGGTGGGGGGCTGGGTGAAATGCTGCTGGCTTTCCACGGACTCGATGATAACCGGCGCGCCTTCATCGAATTGGGGCAGGGTAGATTCGGCGCTTTCCTGCACTTCATCCGTGCCTTCTTCATACACGCTGGTAAAGCCCGGGAATTGCTTGTGCTCGCCATAAAAGCGCATACCCACGCCATCTCCGGCTACATCCATGCTCAGAGTATCATAAAGGGCGGGCTTCATCTGGCTGGCCAGGAAACGGGAATAGATCAGTCGATAAAGCTGGAATTGCTCCTTGGTCAGCGAAGCTTTAATGGATTCGGGGGTGCGAGTCACATCCGTGGGGCGGATTGCTTCGTGAGCATCCTGAGCGTTGCGGCGGCCCTTGAATTCATTGGGCGTTTCAGGGAGGAATTCAGCGCCGAACCGCTCTGGGATGTATTCCCGCACGGCCTGAAGGGCTTCCTGAGATACCCGGACGCTGTCGGTACGGATGTAGGTGACGATACCCTGGGTGCCGTCGCCTTCCAGATCCACGCCTTCATAAAGCTGCTGCACTACCTGCATGGTTTTCTGGGTGGTAAAATTTAGCTTGCGCCCAGCTTCCTGCTGCAAACTGGATGTGGTAAACGGCGGAGCAGGCAGCTTGCGCCGTTCCCCATGTTTAATGCCATACACGGCGAAATTGGCGTTTTCCACCCGTTCCTGCGCTGCTCTGGCCTCTTCCTCGTTATGCAGTTCGGCCTTTTTTCCGTCCAAGGTGCTAAGGCGCAGCAGGAAAGTGGTCTTGCGGCCACGCGCAGTGGGCAGCAGCGCGTTGGCGGATACATCCCAGTATTCCTCGGGAATGAAATCCTCAATGTCTTGCTCCCGATCCACAACCAGTCGAGTGGCCACAGACTGAACGCGGCCAGCAGACAGCCCTTTTTTCACCTTGGCCCACAGAAGCGGACTGATCTTATAACCGATCAGTCGATCCAAGGCGCGGCGGGCCTGCTGAGCATCCACCTTATCCAAATCAATCGGCCGGGGATTCTTCAGTGCATTTTCCACGGCCTTCTGGGTGATTTCATGGAATTCAATGCGGCACGGGGCGGTAACATCCATACCCAGGGTCTGCGCCAGATGCCAGGAAATGGCCTCTCCCTCACGGTCAGGGTCAGTTGCCAGATAAATCTTCGAGGCATTCTTGGCTTCCTTACGGATCTTGGCCAGAATCTTTCCGCGGCCATGAATGGTGATATACTTGATTGCAAAATTGTTGTCCACATCCACGCCTAATTGGGATTTGGGCATATCGCGAACATGGCCCTGCGAGGCTTCTACCTTGTAGCCGCGGCCCAGAAATTTGGCGATGGTTCGGGCTTTGGCAGGGGATTCTACGATAATGAGTTTTGCTGCTGTTGCCACAGTTTTGTTCCTCCGTTTGATAATAAGAATTCGGAATGGTTATTTGTGCAAGGCGTCAGCGTCGTTTGGCATAAACCCGGCCGGCGCGGCGCTCGATTTGCCCATTTAATTCCAGAAGCGTCAATTGCGCCCCCAGTTCGCTGGCGGAAAGCCCAGTTTCGGCAATTAACTCCTCCAAGGTCTTTTCTTCCAGCGAAAGCGCGCGCAGGATGGGATCGGTTTCCGCCGTATCGTTCTCCTGCCCGAAAAGACTTTGCTGCATGGGTGCGGCAGGCTGCCAGCCCATAGCGGAAAGAATATCCTCGCCGCTGGTACAAAGCCCTGCTCCTTCGCGCAAAAGCTTAAGGGGAAGTTCGCTGCCCGGCGCATCCACGTTTCCCGGCAGTGCGAACACATCTCGTCCCTGATCCAGGGCGTAATGGACAGTGGAATGAGTGCCGCTTTTTTCCCGTGCTTCAATGAGCAGCAGGGCATGCGCCAGCCCGGAAATGATGCGATTTCGCACAGGAAAATGATACGGAAGGGGCGCGGCAACTGGGTGAAGTTCGCTGATGATGCCGCCACCAGAAGCGATTATTTTCTGAAACAGCGCCTTATTCTCCGGGGGATAGCACACCGATAAGCCGCAGCCCAGCACGGCGACCGTGGGGCCACCGGCTTTCAGCGCGCCCTGATGAGCTGCCGCATCAACGCCCCGAGCCAAACCGCTGACCACGCAGACGCCCGCTTCGCCAAGTTCCCTGGCAATACGTCCAGCCTGGGCTTCGCCGTAGCGTGTGCTGCTGCGAGAGCCGACAATAGCAACGGACGGCGTGCCGGGAGCGGGAAGCTGGCCGCGCAGGAAGATCACATCCGGGGGATTTTCAATGGCTGCCAGCAGAGCGGGGTAATCTGCATCGCCATAAAACACGGCTCGCGCCCCGCATTGATCCAGCAGGGAAAGCACATCACTGCATCGGTGCATTCGCCGATCCGCCAATTCCGAAAACAACTGCGGCCCCAGCACTTCGTAAAGCGCAGGCGTGAATTGGTCCCATACGGCGCTGGCGCTGCCTAGCCGTGTTTTCAGGGCGTTTAGCTTGTTCCAGCCGTTCATGGGCGCAGATTGCAGCCAGATGCGAGCCAATTGCTCCTTGGAATAGTCCATGTTCAGCCTCCGAAATACTTGCTGTCCAGGGCGCGATATTGGATGGCTTCGGCAATATGCGCCGGGGAAATCGTTTCTTCGCCAGCCAGATCGGCGATGGTACGGCCTACCTTAATCATCCGCGTATATCCCCGCATACTCAGCCCCATTTTTTCCACGGCCATTTCCAGAAGCTTTCTGGCCTGGGCTGAGAGAGGACACAACTCCCGCAGCGCAGCGCCATCCATCTGCGCATTGCAATGGAGCTGGTAGGGCGCTAAGCGCTTTAATTGCAGGTTTCGCGCTGCCTGCACCCGGGCGCGAACCGCAGCAGAATTTTCCGATGGCGCAGCGGCATTGATTTCCTCTACAGACACTGCGTCCACCTCAATCTGTAAATCAATCCGATCCAGCAAGGGGCCGGAAATGCGGCTGAGGTATTTGCGAATGGCAGGTTCTCCGCAATGGCAGGCACGGGTTCTGCTGCCATAATACCCGCATGGACAGGGGTTCATACCTGCGATCAGCATGCACCGAGACAAATATCGCGCCCGGGCCCGCACACGAGCCACCGAGGCAAAGCCGTCCTCCAAGGGCTGGCGAAGAGCCTCTAAAACATTGGGCGCATATTCTGGCAGTTCGTCGAGAAACAATACGCCATTATGCGCCAGAGAAATTTCGCCCGGGCGCGCGTCTGCACCGCCACCAATCATAGCAGGGGCGGAGACGGCGTGGTGCGGCGCACGGAAGGGACGCTCGGTCATCAGGCCTTGACCGGGCTTGAGCAGCCCTGCCACGGAATGAATTCGTGTGGCTTCACAGGCTTCTTCAAAGGTCATCTGTGGCAGAATGCCGGGGAGACACCGAGCCAGCATGGTTTTTCCGCTGCCGGGAACGCCGATCATCAGCAGATTATGGCCGCCGGCCGCCGCGATTTCCAGGGCGCGCCGTGCTCCCTGTTGTCCACGAACCAGCGATAGATTCAAGGCAGGTGCGCTGGCGGAGAGACTATCGGCGTAACTGGTTTGAATCTGGGCAGCCAAAGGAAGCTTTCCGCTTAAATGCAGAACCACATCATTTAGCGTCCGCGCAGGATAGATCCGCATTCCTGACAGGCTTTGTACCTCTGGCCCGTTTTCGTAAGGCAGCACAACGCTTTCTACCCCCTGCTGGCAGGCGGCGATGACCATGGACAGCGCGCCGCGAACCGGCGTAAGGGAACCGTCCAGGGAAAGCTCGCCCAGCAGCAGCACCTTGTCCAGCGTTGGCAGCGCCGCTTGTCGGCTTGCGGCCAGAAGGGAGATGGCGATGGGCAGATCAAAGGCTGCGCCCTCTTTCCGCAAATCGGCAGGGGAGAGATTGACGGTGATGCGTCCGCCGGGCATGGCATAGCCGCTGTTTCGCAGCGCGCCTGTCACACGATCCCGGCTTTCGCGGACAGCTGCATCCGGCAGGCCGACCATGGAAAAATTGAATGCGCCGCCAGATACATCCGTTTCTACCCATACGGGTTGTCCTTCTACGCCTTGCAGGGCGAAGCACAGTGTTCGGGCCAGCATAGCATTTCCTCCGCTTCTGTAAAACAAAATGGGGAGATAGGGGGCGCAGTTGCCCCTCAACCGCAGACGGACGTACAGAAATTAGTACCAGAGCCAGCCCTTGAACCAGTTCATGACGTCCAGCCATTCCTGGGGCGCCAGAACGCCGCTGGCATAGGGGAAGAAGGCTACAAACAGAACCGCTGCCGCGATCAGCAGACCAATGAGCAAGCCGCGAACCAGCTTTTCATGGCTCTTTGCCAGCATGTCTAGACACAGAATCGTGGCTAGAATGATGAACGGGACACTGGGAAAGTAATGGTAAATATACGTGCCGCGCGGAACCAGCGTCCAGGGCAAGAACTGAGCCAGAAAACAGATAATTACCAGCGCAAACCGCGGATCGTCCTCCTGAGCATACAGGGAAAGCCGGCGATTTGCCGTCACATGCCGTTTTGCCCACAGCGTGAATACACCCAGAATGCCAAGGAGCCCCGTCCACCATACGGCTGGATTGCCCATAGCCATGATGGTGGACTGCATTCCAGCCGGCTCATAGCTGCTGGAAGAATACCACATGGGCTTGCCAATAATCGGCCATTGATACCAGGGGGAATAGAAGGAATGATCCATTCCAAGGCCAGGCGTGGAATGATAGCCTAGCATGCCTCCCATTTGCCCGGTGGTGAAATAACTGCCCACTGCGGCTTCAATGACCTTCTTGACCGTTACGCCGCCGTTATAGGCAAAGTAGGGAATATAGGAGCAATAGTAGATCACCAGCGGGATGGCGATGAAAAAGATGAAGCAGCTCCCCACCGTAACAACCAGCGAACGCATGCCATTTGCCGCAGCGCGGGCATGCGCGTCCCGCTTTTTCTCGGGGATCTTTTTTGCAGCCAGGATCTCGCGGATGCGTCGGCTCAGGCCAAAGAAGAAGATCACTGCCAGCCCAACGCCGGCATAGCAGCCTGTCCATTTGCTGGCAATGCCCAGCCCCATAAACAGCCCGGACAGCCCCAGCGGGATCATGGTTTTCCATAGCTTTTCTCCGAAGAAATCCAGGAAGAACCAGCGCAGCATAAAATAAACCGACCAGATGATAAACAGCACCACGAAGGAGTCGATGGTGGCGATTCGTGTCTGCGTGAAATGCATCAGGTCCAGCGCCATAAGCATCATGGCTCCAAAGCCGCCCCATTCCTTGCGAATCAGCAGCTTGCCCAGCAGATACATTCCCGGCAGCATCAGCACACCAGCCAGTGCGCCGGCAAAACGCCAGCCAAAGGGCGTCATGCCGAAAATCGCGATGGCAAAACTCATCAGCACCTTGCCAAGAGGCGGATGCGTGGTTTCATAGGTGCGCAGCCCATGAAGATGCTCATAACCTGTACGAGCATGGTAAATTTCGTCAAAGTATGTGGAGTTAAACCAGCCAGGCTCTCCTTCCAGCGTATCCTGTTCATCAATAAGGAAGGAAACAGATTGGTTTTCTTCGTTGTCGCTGAACAGCGTCACTGGCAAAACCTCGCCGGTCTGCGCATCCCGGAAAAGGGTTTCAAACAGGGTGGTGCTTACCTGCGTGGCAGTGATGCGCACATACCGCCCCGTCAGTATAGCCGGATTGCTGCCGCCTACCACGTCGGATAGATATTTCCATTTGAAGCAGTCACCAATTTTCATGGCCGCGCCATAGGTCTGAGGCCAGGTTTCCAGATCGGAGCCTACGTCCACGGAGAAATTGCTGTCGTATTGATGGATGCCTCCGTAATACAGCATTTTAAAGGAACGCTTTTCGCCAAGATCCAGCACGATCTGTTCCTGATCGGAGGAGGAAACCCAGCCGTTTTGCGGAGCCTTGGTGGAACCCAGGTTCGTAAAAGCCAAGGCGGCGTAGAGCACCGTGCATAGCAACAATACCATCCAATCCCGTTTCGTCATTTTCCGAAGCGGTTCATGAACGGGCAGAGGGGCGGAACGAGCAGGAGCATTCTGCTCGGACGCTAGGGGAGAAAGCGCTACTGCACTGCCACCACAAAGCATGGCACTGAGGTAAACGGCTCCGCTGCTGAGCAATAAATTGCCAGCCGCCGCAAGATATTCCAGAAAAGCTGTATCACTGGCGATGCCGCAGGCTGGGGCGTTCAAATGCCCGTCTGCGCCGCCGATACGGATATTCCGATCCAGGACGCAGCCTACGTTCAGCAAGCCTGTGATCGTTACCCCCAGCGCAAACCATAGAATCCGCTTGTCACGAATCAGATAATACGCCATCAGCAGCAGCGCAATCGCTGGGAACAAATACCGCTCATGCATCATGGAGCTGGTGGCGAAAAGCAGCAGCAGCAGCGCTGCTCCCAGCAGCGGCAGCCGATTTTCTTCCTGGCCCAGGAAATAGAGCAGGGAAAAGAGCAACACGGCATAAATGATCATGCAGGTTCCCAGCACGGAATAACTCAGCTGCCCCAGCATCAGCAGCCCAAGCAGGGCGATAAACAACGCCATCGTGAGGCCGCCCAGCGCGTAAACAGCAGATTTCCGCGGTCGCTGCTGTGTGTTCCAGCGCCGATAACAGGCGATGCACAGCGGAAGCGCGCAAAGCAGCCAGGCCAAAAGCGCAAAGTACCAGGGCGCGGCGTTGTCCGCTCCCACCCAGTTTTTCCCCAGCAGGAAATAGAGATTGCAGCCGTTGACTGTGGCATAGCCGTATTGGCTCATGGTGCCCTGATAGAGGGAGAAAAGCCATGTGGTAGGACGCCCAATCGCAAAGGGCACAGCAATGATTGCGCCAACGAACACGGCCAGCTCCAGTCCCCAGACCAGATCCCGCAGCATTGCCTTTCGCTCATCCGGCTTTTTCCAGCTGCGAACACCATGAGCGATGAGAGCCGCCAGTCCCAGAGGACCAAACATCAGCGCCTGAGGCTTGACCAGCACCGCTGCCACATAAACCGGCAGGGCAACTTTCCATTGCTTTCGAAGGACAAACAGCACCGTCAGCACCAGCAGAAGCGTCATCAGGCTATCGATTTGCCCCCAGGCAGCGCCAGAAACCAGGATCAGGGGATTAAGCGCATAAAGCAGCGTCAGACTAAGCCCGCCCTTTTCGCCCAGCGCCTTCCACGTCTGATGATAAAGTAGCAGACAAAGCACAAGATCTGCCAGAATCGAGGGCCATTTTACCATCATTTCCGTCACGCCGCCGCAAGCCTGCCCGATCTTGCCAATGAGCCATAGAATCCAAAGGTATCCCGGGGGATAATCGCAGAAGCCGGATGCATCATAGAATTGACGAGGTCCCACCTGCGCCATTTGCATGGCCCAGGCCCGGAAACAGCCCATATCCACATCGTAGCCCGGAATCGTTCCCGCTATCAGCGCGCGCACAGCCAGCCCCAGCAGCAAAACAGCGACCAGCATTCCATTTGAAAGCGCCTTGGATGGGGCAGCCAGGGATTCTTTTTCTTCTCCGCGCAGCCAATGCAGCAGCACAGCAAACAAAGCGACATACGCAACAGAGCCCAGAAGCAGGGAGGCGGCTCCTGTGGACGAAGCATCCGCCGTTTCCTCCGAAACAGTAGGCTGGGCATACCAGAGAGTTTCCACTTCGCCGCTGGGCACGCTGTCCACGTGGCAGAGCGTAATATCATCAAACCAGGCTTCGCCCGTAGCTTCTCCGCTGTATCCGCCCAGCCGGGCAAATACCGTTACGCTGCGCTGGCTTTCGCCGGTGCGGCCGTAGAGAGAAACCTGCTGCCATTCCCCCTTAGTTTCATAAACGGAGGAGGAAAAAACGTAAATCCCCTCAATGGATAGATTCGCCCCCAGGCCGCCTTCTGCATCAGCACGAATCCAGCCCTGAAGGCAATAAAGGGTGTTGGGCGAAACGGACACAGTCTGGGCAAACCGAGCGTCATTTCCGAACTGATTTTGGATATGCGCGCCCTGACCGGTCACGCCGTCGCCCATGTCAAAGGAGGTATATCCCTGATAGGCGTAAGCGTCCGTATACCAATGGAGAGGCATGCCCGTATCGTCCAGCGCTTCAAAATCGCCGTTTTGAATTAGGTTTTCATAGGTGCTGTCCGAACTGGTGTCCCCTCGCAGTAGAAAGAATATCGCTATAGCCAGCGCCAACACGGCGATACCGAGAAGATAAACGTTCTTTTTTTTCATGGCTGCTCCTTGCGCCCGGCTCAATGCGGGCTTTAAAAAGCGTTTTTCAAATAACGAATGCCAGCCGCAGTGATTTCCACCACGTCATATCGCACGTTGAAAGCAGGATGTTCGGCCAGATACTGCTGTGCGGCAGAGCGAATGCGGCGACGTTTGATGGTATTTACCGCTGCCACCCCATCGCCCAAATGCCCTGCCGGGCGCGTCTTCACCTCAACAAAGCAGAGCGTATCGCCATCCCGAACGATCAGATCGATCTCTCCATGCGTTCCCCGGTAGCGGCTTCGGAGAATTTTTATGCCCTGCTTACGCAGATAGCGGGCTGCTTGCCATTCTCCCAGCAGCCCCTGATCAAAGACGCTCATACGAAATGCCCGATAAAGCTGCGCCGATGAGCGGGGCAGGGCCCCAATTCTCGCAGCGCGGCGATATGCTGCGCCGTGCCATATCCCTTATGCTGAGCGAAGCCATAGCCGGGATACTGGCTGTCCAACTCAGCCATCTGCCGATCTCGCGTTACTTTGGCAATGATGCTGGCGGCGGCAATGGAATAGCTGAGCGCATCGCCATGGATAATGCCCCGTTCTTCTCCTGGCAGCCCGAGCCCATGCACTGCATCGATTAAAAAGAGGGAAACAGGGGCGTTTTCTGCCGCACGACGCATGGCGTTTTTCGTGGCTTCCAGAATATTAATCGCATCGATTTCTTCCGGGCTGGCCTGCCCGACGCCCACAAACAGGGCAGTATCCAGGATCTCCTGATAAACCTGTTCCCGCCGTTTCGGGGAAAGTTTTTTACTGTCGTCTACCCAGGGAAGCAGCGGAGAGGCGGGCATAACTACGCAGGCAGCCACAACGTTTCCGGCCAGGGGACCGCGTCCGGCCTCATCCATTCCGGCAAAGGCCGTGCCTTCCTGCCAAAGCGGGCCATCCACGCTCAACAGCGCAGCCAGCCGTTCTTCACGTTTCTTCGTCACGGATTTCCTCCTTGGGGGGATTCTGGAATTTAGGCGTTTCCAGCGAGATGCGGCCCAGCTTGCCGCCACGGAATTCATCCAGCACAACCTTGCAGGCCCGCTCTGTATCCAAAATGCCGCCCTTCATCAGAAAACCGCGCCCCTGACAGACTGCATCCAGCAGGGCGGGGCCATGCAGAGAAAGGTCTTTTATCTTGAACCGGGCCTGCACAGCTTCAGGAGCCACAGCGATCATGTCCGTCAAAAGCTGAATAGCCAGCTGCGCCGTATCCAGCACCTCGTCCCGGATGGCAGCGATATAGGCCAACCGGCGGGCTGCCAGCGGATCATCCAGTCGAGGCCAGAGCAAACCGGGCGTATCCATTAATTCCAGATAGGGGGACGCCTTTACCCATTGGTTTGCCCGAGTCACGCCGGGCATATCGCCCACCTTGGCAATCGCGCCGCCGTGCAGCCGATTAATTAGCGTGGATTTTCCCACGTTGGGCACGCCGACGATCATGGCCCGTACGGTTTTGCGGATGCCTCGCTGCGCCGCGCGCTCTACGGTTTCCCTGGCTGCCCTGTCAATCAGGTTCAGGGCTTGCTTGGCCTGACGGTTCATATCCAGCGCAGCGCAGGTTAAGCCCTGGCTACGAAAAAGAGCCAGCCATTGATCCGTGATCTTGGGGTCTGCCAGATCAGCCTTTCCCAGCAGCACCACCCGCTGCTTGCGCTCTGTCATGCGCATCAGATCTGGATTGCGGCTGGATCGGGGAAGCCGTGCATCGCATAGCTCAATCACCACGTCCACCCGGTTCAACTGCTCCTGTAAAAGCCGCTTGGCTCGGGCCATATGGCCGGGATACCAATTAATTTCCATGGATCGTTTCCTTTCCAATAATTGTAACATAAAAGTAGAATTGCGTTCTCCTTAAGTAATAACACTTTTTTATCCAAAAGGCAATAGCCAAATCAGGTTGTTTCCACTCATTTTACATTCTATTCGCGAATAAAAAGAAATATCCGGAGCATATCTTTGAAACAGCGTGCGCAAAATAAGCGTATCACATAGATAAACAAGAGGAGCGATGAAGAAATGGCAGTACAGGCGATTATTATGGCTGGGGGCGAAGGCGTGCGCCTGCGGCCACTGACGATGCATTTGCCCAAGCCCCTGGTTCCGCTGCTGGGGGAGCCGGCCATGGGCTATGCCCTGAAGCTGCTGCGCAGTCATGGCGTTCGGGATGTGGGAGCCACGCTGTGCTATCAGCCTAAGAAAATCCGCGCCGCATTTGGCAAGGGAGAGCAATATGGCGTGAAGCTGCGCTATTATGAGGAAACCTCCCCTTTAGGCACGGCGGGCAGCGTTCGCATGGCGAAGGATTCCTTAAATGACACGTTTCTGGTGCTTTCCGGAGACGGCGTGACGGACTGCGATTTAACCCGAGCGCTGTCGTTTCATAAAGAAAAAAAGGCGCTGGCAACGCTGGTACTGAAGCGGGTGAGCGTGCCGCTGCCTTACGGTGTGGTGCTGACCGGCGCGGATAGCCGCATTACCCGTTTTATTGAAAAGCCTACCTGGAGCCGGGTGTTCAGCGATCTGGTGAACACTGGAATTTATATTTTGGAACCGGAAATATTCGACTGGATTGCGCCTTCTGGCATGCCGGATTTTGGCCGAGATGTTTTTCCTATGCTACTGGAGAAGGGCATGCCTCTGTTTGGCTTTGAAACCACAGGCTATTGGTGCGATATTGGGGATCAGCTGGCATATCTGGACGCGCAGCGGGCTATGCTGGCAGGTGAAGTGAATTTGCCGCATCCCTCCGGCGTTCATGCGCTGGCTCGGGTGGATGCATCTGCAACGCTGGAAGGCCATTGTCAGATTGGGAAAGGGGCAGTTATAGGCCCGGGGGCGCAGCTGCGAGATGCTGTGATTGGAGAAAAATGCGTGATTGGAGCGGGCGCGAGAATCGAGAATGCCTGTTTGTGGGAGCGGGCGGTGGCTCAGGAAAAGGCGGAGTTGCGCGGCTGTGTGCTGTGTGATGGTGCTGTGGCCCGGCAGGGTGCGATGATAAATGATGGCTGCGCTTTGGGCCAGGGCGCGATTGCAGGAGCGCATGCCATGCTGCAGCCGGGCGTGAAAGTATGGCCGCATTTAAAGGTCGCCCCCAGCGCGGTGGCAGCGGCAACACTTTCAGCCGGAGATTTAACAGGCCCGCAATGGACGGCACGGGGAGCGGACTGCGATACGCCGGAATCAATCTGCGCCCTGTGCGCGGCCTATGCCAAGGTTATGGGCGCGAAACAGGTGCTGGTGGGTCATAGCGGCGCATCGGCCTTGCAGGCATTGGCAGCCGGAGCGTTGGCGGCTGCGGGCGTTCGAACGCTGCAGGCGGGTGAAATGACAGGCCCCATGCTCCAAACACTGGTGGTCGCTCTGCGGATGGATGGGGGCGTGCATGCCGCTGGGCAAACGCTGCGGTTTGTGAATCGGCAGGGTGCGGCGCTTTCGTCCCGGCAAACTGCCGCCATGGATGCCGCCGTGCTGCGCCAGGAAACCCTGCCCGCTTTTTCCAGGGCTTGCCCGGTTATTCGATTAACAGGAGCAGATGAAATCTATTTGGCCCGAACCGTTCCAGCGGATGCGACCCGGCCGTTATGGTCCCCAATTGCAGTGCGAAGCGACAGCGCACTGCTACGACGGCTGGCAACATCCGGCCTGGAGCGGATGAACGCCCGGGATATTCGAACGGCGGAGGGAAGCGATGAAATTTTGCGTCCGGATGAGGTGGGCTTTTTCCTGACACAGGAGGGGGAATGTATCGGATTGACAGCAAAAGGCTGCGTGCCAACCCCGGAACAGAAAACGCTGCTGCTTTTGTCTATTTGCCTGAAAAGACAGGGAAAGCTTTATGATCTGCCAGGCGTTCCCAGGGCAGCAGAAAAGCTTTCGCCCCTTTTGCCGGCAGACGATAGCGAAAGCTGCCATGCTCAGCGGCTGCTGATGCAGGATGCGCTGGCGGCGCTGTTCGCTTTCTGCCAGGCGCTGAAGGACGGCCCATTGCCAACGTTGCTGGCCGATTTGCCAGAAACGCATATTCAATCCCGGGATTTTCCCTGCCTTATTCGGGATAAAGGGCGGATTTTGCACACGCTCTGCGACCAATTGACCCTGCCGCACACGCTGGGCGAGGGGGTGCGCATTCGGCATGACCAGGGATACGCCACCATCGTTCCGGATGCGCATCGGGGGATGGTGCGCGTTACTAGCGAATCCCGAGACAGCGAATTTGCCCAGGAACTGTGCGATTTTTATCTGAATCGCATCCGTGCCATTGCGGGGAAGGAAAAACAATAAACAAAAAGGCACGCGGTAATATGCGTGCCTTTCCCTTTCATTGGGGCGAAATCCATCCCCGATACAGTGCGATATCATAAACGCCTTGCGCCATGCCCTCTGCCAGCAATTGCTGATATGCCGGGGCGGAAAGCAGAAGATCCTCTTGAGGATTAGACATATAGCCCATTTCCACCAGAAAACAGGTCATCTTTGCCCAATTATTGCCCACGAATTGATCATTTAACGTCACCCGCCCGGTTCTCTCTTCCAGCGCATAGCCCACAGACGATTTCATTGCGTCCAACAGCAGTTGTCCCATATGCCGATAAACATTTGGCGCGGCCACGGCCTTGGCATAGGTGGAATGGAGGGGGCCGTATACAGAGATCCCGCGCTTGGAGGCATCGCCTTCCCGCAGATCGCAATGGAGTCGAAGCATAATATCCGCCTCTCCATCGGCGGCAATTTGGCAGCGTTCCTGATTTGTATGGAAAGTGGTTTGATCTTCGCGGGTCATCACCACGTTCGCCCCTTGCCGCAGCAGTTCGTCTCGCAGTGCCATGGCGATTTCCAGCGTCACAATGGATT
Organism: uncultured Oscillospiraceae bacterium; assembly: GCA_964423675.1. Classification (GTDB taxonomy): domain Bacteria; phylum Bacillota; class Clostridia; order Christensenellales; family Aristaeellaceae; genus RUG563. Next base: position 8,935 of record CAYRFP010000008.1, on the reverse strand, counting down.
CCATCCGCCGGGTTGTTATGCCCTGTGCCATTCCCGCTGTTCCGGAGGTGGAGCCATCAAGGCCGGGCCCCAGCGGCTCGGTAACCAGCCGCCCGTTTTCCTGATGCCCTGGATCAATGCAGACGGTTACATTGGTCAGACGGCCCTGCGTATGTTCCGGCGCAGCAGGGGCTTCATAACCCTTTCGCGCTTCGCCTTCCGCCAGCGTTCTGCCGCTCAAAGACAGCACTGAAACCTGAACCAGTCCGCGGGCATAGGTCAGCGGCAGGTCAATTTCACCAGCGAACTGTCCTTTGTCATCGCAGGGGTAAACGGTCAATGTCCCGCTTTGCTGGCGACTGCGATAATGCAGCAGCAGATATTGCGCGCCGGGCGCATAAAAGGAATAATGAACGCCCGCTCCATTTCCCGTCAGGTTCAGGGTATTTACCGTAGCTGTGGCCACGCCGGAGGGCGCAACATAGTCCGATGCTACGGGAAGGATGCCTTCGCTTTGCGCCAACAGCGTTTCCTTCAGGGTTTGAATTTTCATTTTTACGAACCCGCCGCCCTTGCTCAGCGGCAATTCCACCCGGCCAGAAAACATGCTGTTTTCACTGTGAATCACCATGGTTCCGCTTTCACGGTTGGTTTCGTAGGTCAGCAATGCAAATTCTTCGCTACTAATCAACTGATAATCTGCCCATCCGTCTCCGGGGGTCAGCGTCATAGACTGAGCAAAAGCACAGCATGGCAGGAGAAGCAACAGACAGAGGGACAGCCACCATTTCTTCATGAAAACAACTCCTTTGCAGTGGGCAAACATTTTTCTATGGGAATTATACCATATTTCGGCAGGTTCCTCAATTGCATGAGCCGGAAAAATATGCTACAATACCGTTAACTGTTTTTTGAAAGGAGCGCCTATGGAACGAAAACCCGCTTCCTATCATGAGCCTAAAGAATCGCGGCTGTTGGGCCGCTTGCTGGCGCTGCTGCCTGTTTCCTGCATTTTGCTCTATCCATTGTATCAGGCGGGTCAATTGGATTTGAAGGAGGAAGCGTATCAAAGCGAGCTGTTGCCAGCCCCGTTTTCGGGGCTGCGGATCGTGTATTTGTCGGATATTCATTTTGGCCCGTATTTTAAAGAAAACCGAGTGCGGGCGCTGGTAGAACGCGTGAACGCATTGGAGCCGGATCTGATTTTGTTAGGCGGCGACTATGGAGAGGATGCAGAGGGAGCCATCGCTTTCTTTGAATTACATCCCGGCTTTCAGGCTAAACAGCTGGTGGCGGCAGTGGCGGGCAACCATGATCGTACGCTGCTTCATGATAGCTTTCAGCGTTTACTGGACACAATGCGGGCAGACGGCGTAACGCCGCTAATCAATGATGCTATCCTGCTGAAAAAGGACGGAGCAACGCTGGCCCTGGCCTCCACAGATGATTATTACAACGGATTTCCGAAGTTGGAGCGGGTTTCCGCACTGTGCGCTGACGCGGACTTTACTATTTTCTTGCCGCACTCGCCTGATATTTTGCCCGAAACTTTTCAAATGGATAATGGGCCCTTTTATCAGCTAGCGTTGTGCGGCCATACCCACGGCGGCCAGGTGGCGCTTTTCGGCCATTCGCTGAAATCGTCCAGCCGCTATGGCGATCGCTATCGTTCGGGCTGGTATCATGAAATGGGGACGGATATTTTTGTCAGCAACGGAGTGGGCACTTCGTGGCTGCCAGTTCGGCTGGGAGCGCGGCCGCAGTTTCATCTGCTTACCCTGAAAAGGAAAACGGCGCAGTAGTGCGCCACGAGAGGCAGCAGATTCTTTCGCGGAAAAACGGAATTCTTCCTTGACAAGCTGGTTCTCTGCGCATATAATAGAAAACGCAAGGATGATCCTGGAGTGTGCGCCAGCTTCCTATTTTTACCCACATTTCACTAAACGGAGTCCGCGTCGCGCGGCCAGATGCCATGCCCCCGTGCTTCGGCATGCCAGGGGACGGCAGAAATCCGCCGCAGGACACCGGCCTGCTTAACATAGCGGGTGAAAAAATAGGGGGTAGCGGCACTTTGGGACATTGATCGCTAAAAACGGGTCTGCGAAGCAGGCCCGTTTTTGAGTGGTCTTCCAAAGCCGCTGAATGTAAGAAAACAAAAAGCCCAAAGGAAGATGGCCTTCCTTCGGGCAAATGGCATACGTTTTATTTTTCCTCTGCCGTCATGAATCGATACTGTGCTTCGCACAAGCTGCGGTAATGGCCGCCGGGGATCTGAATAAGTTCGTCATGATTGCCCCGCTCGGCGATATTCCCGTCTCGCACCACCATGATGCAATCGGCGTTTCGGATGGTGGACAGGCGGTGGGCGATGACAAAGGAGGTGCGCCCCTTCAGCAGCACGTCCAGCGCCTTTTGAATCAGCATCTCGGTGTGAGTATCAATGGAAGATGTGGCTTCGTCCAAAATCAGAATCTTCGGGTCATTGAGCAATGCCCGGGCGAAGGAAATCAGCTGCTTCTGACCTTGAGACAGGGAGGATCCGCGCTCGTTTACCTCCGTGTTATATCCCTTAGGCATGCGCATGATGAAATCATGGGCGTTGACGGTTTTGGCCGCCTGAATCACTTCTTCGTCCGTAGCATCCAGTCGGCCATAGCGGATGTTGTCCATGATCGTGCCGGAGAAAATGAAGCTGTCCTGCATCATCACGCTCATTTGCTTGCGCATGGATTGCAGCTCCACGTCCCGCACATCATGACCGTCGATCAGCACGCGGCCGTCCGTTACATCGTAGAAACGGCTGATCAGGTTGACCACCGTGGATTTTCCTGCACCAGTGGGGCCGACCAAAGCGATGGTTTTCCCGGCAGGAATATCAAAGGACACATCCTTGAGTACCATTTTTTCATTGTCATAGGAGAAGGAAACATGGTCGAAGGTGACGCGTCCCTGAATCGGCGGAATGGGCTTGGCATTGGGCTTATCCTGGATATCCGACTCAGTGTCCATGATTTCAAAAATGCGTTCCATGGACGCCATGGCAGAGAGCAAGCTGTTATAGAAATTGGACAGCGTGTTCAGTGGCTCCCAGAACCGGCCCAAATACCACAGCAGAAGCAGCAAATCTGCCAGCAGCAGCCCATCGCTTTGCATGAACTGAACGCCGAAAATGTATACCAGAACCGTACCGATATTGCCGGTTAGATCCAACGCTGGCCAGAACACGTTGTTAATGGTTACGGCCTTCATCCAGGCGCTGCGGATATCATTATTAACATTGCGGAAGGTCTCGGCGTTTTCATCCTCGCGCACAAAGGCTTCCGTTACGCGCATACCCGAGAGGGATTCATGCAGATAGCCGTTCATCGTGGAGGTTTTCATCCGCACGCGCTGCCATCTCAGCCGCATCATCCGCTTGAGCTTGAAGAGAATCAGTAGCAGCAACGGAATAATGCACAGACCAATCAATGTCAGCTTCCAGTTGACCACAAACATGATTACCAGCAGCAGCACCATCGTCATGCATTCAATCAGCACGTTCACGATGCCGCTGGTGAACAGATCGTTCAGAGAATTCACATCGTTGATTACCCGAACCAGCAGCTTGCCGGCAGAACGGGTGTCAAAGAAGGAAAAAGACATGTGCTGAATGTGGGAGAAAAGATCCTCTCGCAGCTTGGCCAGCGCCTTGCGCCCGGCGGTGTCCATCCATCGGATGCGTTGCCGCGTGCATAGAGCACCAACGATAGCCACCAGAACCATGCCTCCAAGCAGCCAGGGCAGATATTGCACGGCCTGTTCCTGCAATTCGCCGATGGCGCGACTCATGAGGTAAGGACTGGCCAGGGAGCAGACCATGGCGATTACCATCAGAATCAGAGATCCGATCACTTGCTTCTTATAGGGCTTCATATAGGTCAGAAGCCGGAAAAACTGCTCTTTATTAAACGGCTTTTCCAGGGCTTCATCATCCAGCTGACGAATCATTCGTGCCATAATGCATTCCCCTCCCTTCTTAGACCTTCACGGCGGAGGCCATCTGATCCATGACCATTTGATAATAAATCCCGCCCTGTGCCATCAGTTCCTTATGGGTGCCCCGTTCAGCAATGGCGCCGTCATCCAGTACCAGAATCTGATCCGCATTTTTCACAGAAGAAATGCGGTGGGCGATGATGAAGGTGGTGCGGTTTTTAAGCACCTCTTTTAGCTGCTGCTGAATTTCGTATTCCGTTTCCATATCCACGGCGGAAGTGGAATCATCCAGCACCAGAATGGCCGGGTCAACCAGCACGGCACGGGCGATAGCCACACGCTGCTTTTGCCCGCCAGACAGGCCCAGGCCGCGTTCGCCTACCACGGTTTCGTATCCTGCAGGCATATGGTCGATGAATTCCGTTGCCTGAGCAACGCGCGCGCTGCGCTCCACCCGTTCCATTCCCGCATCTGGCTGACCGAAGCGGATATTATCCGCAATGGTATCGGAGAAAAGGAAGGTCTCCTGCATCACATAGCCGATTTTTTGCCGCAAAGGCTTCAGCGAATGCTGCTTCACATCGATGCCGTCAATCCGGATGCTGCCGGACTGAATATCATAGAAGCGCCCCAGCAGGGAAACCAGGGTGGATTTCCCAGAGCCAGTGGCACCCATAATCGCGATGGTTTGTCCAGGCTTGGCTTCCAGACAGATGTCCTTGAGCACCGGATGATCACCATAGCTGAAAGTTACGTGATCAAACACTACGTGGCCTTCGTATTTTTCTGGTACCTTGGCGTTTTTCGGATCGCGGATAGACGCGCCGAGATCCACGTAATAAAACAGTTTTTCGGCAGAGGCGATAGACTGCGCCAGCATGTTGATGATATTGGACAACTGGCGCATGGGGTTCACCAGCATCCAGATATAGCCGGTCACGCCCACCAGGGTGCCGATATCCATATCGCCGCGCATGGTCAGAAGCGCGCCGCCCAGCAGCGCAATGGGGGTACATAACGCACTTAAGAAATCCATGAAAGGAACGAAATTGGACCAGATCCAGCTGGCTTTCAAATTCGATTCCAGCAGAAGCTGATTTTCCTTTTTAAACAGTTCTTCTTCATGGGCTTCCTGAGCGAAGGCCTTCACCACATGCATGCCCGCCAGATTTTCCTGCGTTCTTGTGTTCAGCACGGCATTCTGCTCGCGAACGGCACGGAAAACTGGCCGGATTTTTTTGTTGAAAATCCACGCCATCACGGCGATCACCGGAGTCATGATCAAGATCATAAGCGTGATTTGCCAACTCATGGTCATCATGAAGATCAGCGAGCCGAAGAAATTCAGCCCATTGTCAAACACGGTGATGATACCGTTGGCCAGCAGATTCCGCATTCCATCCAGGTCACCGGTCATGCGGCTCATGATTTCGCCGACTCTGTGCTTGTCGTAGAAAGAATAAGACATTTCCTCCAGATGCGCGTAGAGGTTCGTGCGCAAATCCCAGATGGCGTCCTGAGAGATCTGTTCAAAGATCTTTGCTCGTCCAAAATTACTAAAGCCGCGTGCAAGCGCCAAACCCAAAACGGCGCCGCACAGCGGCAAAAGCAATTCAATATGCTGTTCCGTGATGACGTCGTTTACAACGGCGGATGTCACATACGGAGCAATCAATCTGGACAGGATAACGATCAATTGGAGCAGGAGTCCCAAGACGACCTTGCGCCGGTAGGGGCGAATTAGCCCGGCGATTCGTTTCAACGTCTCCATCGCTGTGTCCTCCTAAACAGAAGTTCACTTATATTATATAAAGATCGTTTTCGCATGTCAATTACCTATCAGTAATTTCAACGGACTTTTTTATTGCGAAGAAAAGTGCGGAGAAGAAGCTGATTCTTCTCCGCACAGGGGGTTATTTGATTTCAGTCAGCGTATATTCCTGGGTGCCCAATCCGTATTTTTCTAGCTTTTCCAGCTGTACGTAGGGATTCTTCCCATGCAGCCGCTGGAACAGATGCCCTTCGCTGCCCAGTTCCATGCCCTGAGGAATGCCTACAGGAATCAGGTTTTCCATCTTGATGGCATCCAAACTGGCGCGTTCAATGGCCACGATATCATCGCTGGCCATGATGCCGATGTCCGGCACCAAAGACGGAGTGGTAAGTCCCCAGCAATCGCAAAGCGCCGTGATGGAAATGAGCATGTTAATGTAATAAACATTTCCCGGTGCAAAGGTATCCACTACCGTTTTGGTGCATAGTGCCATGCCCTCCTGGAAATCGGAATAATCATGGCTGTCCAAAGTAATGGCCTGGGTGGGGCAAACCTTGGCGCAATGCTGACACATGGTGCAGTGGTGGTAATTTACACGATACTGCTTATTTTCGTCAAAGCTGTTGGCGTAATGATTGCAGGCACCGATGCATTTGTTGCAATGAACGCACTTGGCCGCATCCCATTTCAGACCGCCTTCCAGCGCATGGATTTCATGGCGGGTTCTGTCGGTGACGCAGCCCATGGCGATGTTTTTGCATGCACCCCCAAAGCCGCAGGCACCGTGGCCCTTTACATGGGAAAAGTCGATCATGAAATCTGCATCATGGATAAGCCCGGCCACGTCTACGTGGCTAAACGATTTATAATCCACTTCTCTAGTATAATAATACTTGCCGAAATAACCGCAGTCATCCAGCACCGGGCAGCCCAGGTTATCGGCGGTATAGCCCCGGCGTTCGGGATGCCGTCGATAAACATAGTGGTCGGTAATAAAGCATTCGCCGCCGTTTTCCTGGATAAAGCTGACCAACGAACGGACGAACACCGGGGGAATGGTGGAATAGGTGATGCCATCGCCCACGTGCATCTTAATGGCCACCTTCTTGCCTTTAACCTTTTCGGCCAGGCCGCTTTTTTTCAGCAGCCGCTCAAACTTGGCGGGCAGGGTCTGCCCTGCTTCGTAGCGGGAATAAGCCATTGGCGCAAATAAAACATTGGCAGGCATAGAAAAAACCTCTCTTTCTTGGATTGTGATTACATCATTTATTATTATACAGATTTCCGTTGTGTTTGTCTATTTCTTTTTCGGAATAGAGCAGGAAAAAGCGGCCTGTTTTGCGGAGAAGCTACGGCTCCTTTTCTGTCAAATCAAAGGGCTGGCTGAAGCAGGAATAGTTTTGCCCTGCAATGGTGGTGCGCACGTGGACAACATATTTCCCCGGATTCGCCAGCGTGCCGTCCGTTTTGCGGCCGTCCCAGTAAAAGGCGCTGGCCATGGGAGAAAGCTGCTGCGGCCGGGTTGGAATGCTATAACAGATATAGCGCACCAAATGCCCCAGCTCATCCAAAATGCTCACCGTCAAGCCGCAAGGTTTGTTGTATTGGGCCAGGATATATAGTTCCTCCCCACTGAATGGGGCGAAGACCGGGTCGGTGACGACCCCCAGTTCAATGGGGCCTTCCTCTGGCGAAACGCACAAAAGCCGCGCCCCCTGCAGCACGGGCGATCCATTTTCCACAGTAATAAACTGAATCATGGCATAGCCAAACGCGTCCTGATCGCCGGTATCCAATACCAGCGTCCGCGCTTTGCGGCCAGGCAGCACGGTTCCATCCGTTTGTTCTCCATCCTGAAAATGCTGTGCCTGAGCAAATTGCCATGCGCCATTTTGATGATAGACCACCTGATAATATAGCTCTACCTGGCGTTGCACCGTGAAGGCGAAGGTCACGTCGCTTTGCCCGGCGATGAGCTGAGTGTCTTCAAAGGTGATATCTGTAATCGCCTTGGTTGGCAAATCTTCCTGGGTTATATCATATTGATAGAGCACAAAACTGCTGTCGTTTTGCGGATAGACCTGCGGCGTGGAAGCTGCATAGTTATCGTAAATATATTGATACGCTTCGGTGAGCGTAATCATGCCGTCATGGTTCACATCGGCGGCAAAATCGCCTTGGCCGCCCAGCGCATCGCAAAGAACGGCGGCGAAATAACTGGCTCCGCTGGCTACGGCGTCCTTATCCGTGCCCTGCCAGTACCAGCTGGCCTCGCTGCCCCCGGCACTGCAAAGCACCTTGTAATCTGCTCCGCCAAATAGCACCCGATCTGCTCCGCCAGACAGCCCCTTGCCGATGAACGCGCCGGAATTGCAGGCGTCCAGAATGACCATTTTTTTTCCCGGAATTTGATCCAGAATTTCCTGCAGGGTCAGCGCATCCAGCGCGACCTCCTTTTTGCCATCGCTGAGAATCAAAGCGGCAGATGTATTGCTGGAGCCTTCATCAAAAACACCGTGGGTACTGATATAGAGCAAGGAAACATCCGTTTCCTGCGCGTCCCCAAAGGTTTCCAGCACCAGATCGCGAAATGCGTCCAGAGCGCCAATACCACTGGCACGGGTGCGGATCAGGGCATATCCGCGATCATCGGACATCAGTGTGTTCGCCAACAGCTGTACATTGTTTTCAGCAGCGGGATACGTGTCTTCCTGGGAAACGAAATAATCACATCCAATAAGCAATGCCCGACGAGATGCCGCCGGAAAATCGGAGGCATGGCCCAGGGCAAAGGGAAGCACGCATAGCAGCAGTGTAAACAGCCATTGAACCGTTCGTCGCATGGGCAATCCTCCTTTCTGAAAAAATTATACTACAGAAGCAGCCAAAAATCTATAGACATCCTTTGGGATACGTCCTTGAAATTTTGCACAGAAATGGATGAGAGCTGGGGGATGGACGGAAGAAAACAGCCGCGTTCTTTACAGCTATTTTTCTATAATGAAAACGCGCGAGAGATTGCTCTCTCGCGCGAGGAAAACGAATGAGATTAGCGCTGCAGAATGGTTTCTTCGGTATCCTTGTCGAAGAAGTGCAGACGGGAGGTGTCCAAGGCAACCTTGATGTTGTCGCCGGAACGAGTCGCGGTCCGGGGATCAACACGGGCGATAACGCTTTCTTCCTTGCCGGAAGTGGTGAAGTACAGAT
>CAYRFP010000007.1:0-57986 GCA_964423675.1 uncultured Oscillospiraceae bacterium | reverse complement strand
ACTCGTACACACGGTTCACGTCCTCCCATTCCCTGAGGAAAGCATCAATCTTTGCCATTCCCGGCTCTGTGATATTGTAATATTTGCGCAGCCGCCCATTGTGTTCTCGGGAGCAAACCCTCAGGCATCCCGCCCCTTCCAATCGCCGTAGAACAGGATAGAGCGTAGATTCCGAAATAGGCATGATCTGGTTCAAATCCCGGATCAGCTGATAGCCATAAGATTCCCCTCGCCGAAGCAGCGTGAGCACACAGGCTTCCAGAAGTCCGCGTTTCATTTGCGCATCCACTTGTCATCCCTCACTTTCAATATTATTATATAACGCATAGTATGGTGTGTCAAGCATTATTATAAAATAAATTATATTATTTGCAAAAATTACTTTCCCATGGCGTGTATGAAAAACACCCAACCGACAGGCTGTCGATTGGGTGTGCCGGGGTTTATTCCGGTTTTGTTTTATAAAAGAACGCTTTTTTCTGGCACAGCAGGCAGTGTCAGCCGTTGCCATAGGTGATTTCGATAGTGCAGTTATGCACCTCCAGGAAGCTGCCGGGGAGAACATTCATATCCAGATAAACCACCTCGTTTTCCTCCAAAATCTCATGAACAGAATCGTTTTCCGTGGTGCTGAGATCGGAAATGGCGTAGTAGCTTTCGTTGGTCAGCGGCGTGATTTTGTAGCCGTAAGAATTGATATGATCCAGAATCTGCTGATCACAGAAGAAGCGGCCGCTGCCCTGGAAGATGACTGTTTCCTCCGGATTGGAGCAGGAGGGAACCAGCGGCTCCAGCGCGTCTACGCGCATTTTTTTCAGCGTACCGCCGGATTGCGTGATTTCCGTGCCCTTGGGGATAAAGAGGGTGTAATCGCCATTGCGCACCTCATAGGTAGTGTTCAGGCCCCACACGGTATTTTTCAGCGTGATAGACACGGTTGCATCCCGGGGTGCGGAGAAAACATACAGGCTTTCCGTTTCCACGCCATCAGGCGTAAGCCACCACTCCAGATACAGGGGATCCGCATCCTCGGGGCGGATGTAAACGCAGGGAGTATGCAGATCCCGGGCCTGATACCAGCCGTTGGGCAGCACGGCCACCAGTTCCATCACCTGCTGATAGAGCTGGTAAGCGGCTTCGGCTGATTCGTCCGGGGCAGCATAGCCGCGGGTTTCCAGCGTCCAGCCATCCATGTCCGTTTCATGATGGAGCAGCAGATAGCCCTGCCGGGGCACATCCTGATAAATAGAAGAAACGTAGCTTTCTGTTTTCAGCAATTGCTGGGAAACGAAGGCCACATAGCGCGTGTCCAGTTCATCGTTGCCATAGACGATGTGACATTCTCCCTCTGCGGTTTGCCCCAGAATGGTCAGCCGCGCTCCGGCAGGGATGGAGAAGGTGCGCAGCGTGGCTTCGTCCTGGGTGGTAATGTCTTGAACGGCGTGGGCCGTGCGCTGTGTATAGAGCATCTCCCAGGGCTGCTTAAACACAATCAGGTTATCCTGGCGCACATATCCTGTGATGAATCGGCCGCTGAAAACGTTATAGCGCGGATCGGAACGATCGCCCCGTATCTCCACCTTCGCCCAGCCCTTGGCCCGGCTGAGCCCCACCACCCGTAGCAGCACCGTAGAATCATACTGGGCGATTTCCTTGGTGCATTCCGAATCAGCATAAACCGGGGTAGGCTGTCCATCCAGAGATTGGAGCCAGGCGTTAAAATCTACATTAGGGGCTTTGAGATGCGACGTGCGCACATAGCCGTAGCCATCGCTTTCCGAAAAGACGAACCGCCAGTCATCGCCTATATCACCCAATACGTAAACGCCTGCATGGCCAACTCTGCCCACCAGGGCGGAACTGGTGCTTTTCTTCATATAAATGGGGGCTTTTTGTGTTGCGGCATAGCTAAGATAAAACCGAGAGGGCGCACCATGATTGCGGTTAGCCTTCATGAAAAACTCCAGCTTCATATAGCCGGTCATGGAAACATCGGTGTCTCCGATGGCTACCTGCGCCCATTCGCCTGTTTCACCGGTGACGATCAGTTCCGTTCCGCTATAGAAACGGCCCAATACCTCCCCATCGCTGGATGGCGTTTTGCGCAGAATCAGCCGATCTGCCACCTGAGGATTGGCGACAACTGCTCGATAGCTTTCGAATTCGCTTTCTGTTTCCGCTTCGGCAAGCAGCGGAACAAGCAGCAGGAGAAAGCAAAGGCTAATCAACATTTTTTTCATAGGGTAAGTTCTCCTTTCGTGGATGCTTTCTTTATATTAACGCTGGGGGAAAGGAAAATGTTTCATGGGCAAAGAAAAAAGCCGCCCTTTTCAGGCGGCTTTGAAAGCATTTTTATTTCTGATCTCCGACCACCTGAACCTTCAGCAGGTTAGTGGTTCCGGAAACGGAGAGGGGAACACCGGCGGTGATGACCACAAGATCCCCGGATTTGACCAGATCCAGCTGCTGGGCACAATCCACCGCATGGCGGAACAGATCATCCAGGCTGCCCTGGTTCAGCGCCAGCACCGGATATACGCCCCAGGACATGGCCAGCTGATGATAGGTTTTTTCTTCCGGCGTGGCGGCAACGATAGGCATGGCGGGGCGGAATTTGCTCATGCCGCGCGCGGTACCGCCGTATTTGGTGACAGCGATAATGGCTGTGGCCCGCACATCCCGGGCGGTGGTGCAGGCAGCGTCGCAGATAGCGTTGGTGGTGCCTGCATAGATGGTGTCATAGGCCAGAGATTTATAAACATCCATCAGGAACGCATCGGATTCGGCCTGGGCGGCAATCCGTGCCATGGCCTGCACCGCTTCCACCGGGTATTCGCCGGAAGCGGTTTCGCCGGATAGCATGATGGCGGACGTGCCGTCAAACACGGCGTTGGCCACATCGGTGATTTCCGCGCGGGTAGGCATGGGGGAATGCATCATGGAATCCAGCATCTGTGTGGCCGTGATGGCTACCTTGCCGGCAGCGTAGCAGGCGCGGATAAAGCGCTTCTGAATGCCGGGCAGCCGCTCATATTCCACTTCCACGCCCATATCGCCCCGGGCTACCATAATGCCATCGGAATGCTGGAGAATCTCATCGAAGTTTTCGATGCCCTCCAGATTTTCAATTTTGGCGATAATTTTAATGTTATGACCGCCATGATAATCCACAAATTTGCGCAGGGCGATCACATCTTCCTTGCTGCGAACAAAGGAGGCGGCAATGAAGTCCACATCGTTTTCCACGCCGAAGATCAAATCCTGCTGATCGGCCTCGCTCAGATACGGCATGTCGATATGAACATTGGGCACATTAATGCCCCGGCGATCGCTGATTTTTCCGCCTACCAGCACCCGGCAGAACGCCCGTTCCTCATTCGAATCCTCTACCTGCAGCCGAATGCGGCCATCATCAATCAGGGCATGGGTGCCAGGCTTGAGTTGGCGAATCAGCGCTGGATAGCTGACGGAGCAGCCGTTTTCATCGCCCAGGCGTTCCTTGGCATACAGGGTGAAGGTATCTCCGGCCTTGAGCATGATTTTCTGCTCCTTGAACAGGCCGGTGCGCAGTTCGGGCCCCTTGGTGTCCAGCATCAGGGCGGCAGGCACATTCAATTCCTGGCGCACGGCCCGGAAGGTTTTGATTCGGCCGCCATGCTCTTCATGCGAACCGTGGGAGAAATTCATCCGCGCCACGTTCATGCCGCTGAGCAGCATCTGCCTCATAGTTTCGGGCGATTCACAGGCCGGCCCCAAGGTGCAAACAATTTTTGTTTTCCGCATACAATAAACCCCTTCCGGAATGCATTATGCGCATGAATTAATGGAGAAAAATCAACATTCCCCATTATTTCTTATTATAATAGGAAATGCAAATGCGCGCAAGGGATAAATCGGAAAAATGCTATAAAGATTTATCTATCCGACAAAAAAGAAAGATCATAAAATCTGCTGTAAAAGCAGGATGATGCCCATGGTCGTTCCCGCTCCCAGAAGCAGTTCTCCTGCCGTATGCCGGCGCAGACAAAGCGAACTCCAGAAGACAATGCCCAGCAGCATAAAACCCAAGAAAAACCAGGGATTCACTTCCAGCCCAAGCATCAGCAGGGGGCCGGCCATGCCGCTGCTTTTGAGATGCAGACAAAATGAAAACAGGGCGATGATTGTGCCAGAGAGGAAATAGGTGAGATATACGATGCGTTCAATCCGTCCCAAACCTGCGTAAAAGCAGTAAATCGTTCCTGCCACATATCCCCTGCCACAGAGAAAAGCACAGCCATTTTTCGCTGTATGTTGCGGCCCTGAGCTCGCAACGATGGGATAATTGCCCAAACGGCATAGGAAAGCGTGGGCAAAATGCTGAGAAAAAGAATCGTCAGGCCCAGGGATGCGCCGGGAAATGCGCCCCGCTTCAGGCGCAAAACCAGCGGGAGCAGCGCAGCCATAACCGGCGGCACCGTGAGGATTCGGATAACCTTGGCGATGGATAGTGCCCATTGCTTTGGGGTGGATAGGGTGTGCTGATAGGTTATAGCGTTTCTTCCTCCAATTATTCAAGTGCATTTTGCGTCCGATTGACTACGTTTATTGTGGGACGTTTGGGCGGTTTCCTGATTTCCACGATAAGCTTGCTTTCTTTCCAGAAAGGGGATTTTTTCGGTTCGTGGTTTGGACAGAGCCAAAGCTTTTTCGAATAAAGCAGGAAACTTGCGCCCTGCTGAAATTACTGTAGCATACCACGCTGTACCAGACAACCTACCCGTTTTTCTTTCCGCTCTACTCACCGGCGAAAGACACTCTACTGTCCGTAGAAGCCTTGATTTTGCTGGGCTTTCCAGCGCTTTAAGGCAGGAAAGGGACGCGCACTTGAAAAGCAATGGGCGGCATGATATAATCATTTTACGCAAGGGAATGGAACAGACTTTTATCCATTTGTTCCGTTTTCTGCGCAGATTTTTGGGAAAGGAACCGCCTATGGAAGATGAAAAAATTCGCACCGCTATTGCGAAAAATATTGCTTTTTATCGGCGACAGGCAGGGCATACCCAGGCGGAACTGGCGGGACTGATTAATTACTCGGATAAGTCCATTTCCAAGTGGGAGCGGGGCGAGGGCGTGCCGGATATTTATGTGCTGGCTCGCATAGCCGCGCTGTACGGCGTGACGGTGAACGATTTAATCGCGCAGGCTCCGCTGCCGATCCCGAAAAAGCCGCATCGGCTGCTGACTGTGTTTTTATCCCTGGGGCTTGCCTGGCTGGTGGCTACAACGGCGTTTTTTGCCCTGATGCTTTTATGCCCCAGTCTGCCACGGCTTTGGATGTGCTTTATTTATGCGCTTCCGGTGTGCGGAATTTTGCTGACGGTGTTCAGTTCCATCTGGAGCGGCACCTGGCAGCAGGCGCTTTCCGTGGCGCTGCTGATTTGGACGCTGGCGCTTTCGGTGCATCTGACGGTGATGCTTCCCCACATTCAATGGATTTATGCAGTGGCAGGGGTTTTGCAGCTGCTGTCCATTCTCTGGTTCATGCTTCTGGGAAAGCGGCGCAGGGAAAGGTGCACGGATGGATAAAACCGGTTTTGGCATATATTTGATGGATTTTGGCATATATTTGATTGGTTTTTCTGCTTGAATATGTTATAATGCTATTGCTGGGGGAAGACCCCGGAAATATGATGAAAAAGAGGGAATGATGATGAAGCAGGTGCGCGCCGGAATCATCGGCTTTGGTTATATGGGCCATTATCATCTTAATAAGTCACTGGCCACGGAAGGGCTGGAAGTGGTCGCGGCGTATGATATTAACGAAGAAAAGTTGCAGGATGCGCGGGACAACGGGCTGATTGCTTATGACACCCTGGACGCTTTCCTGGCTAATGAAGAAATCTCCCTGGTCTTTATCTGCACGCCCAATAACGTGCATGCCGAGTTGGCCATCGCTTCGCTGAAAGCGGGCAAAAACGTTATGTGCGAAAAGCCTGTGACTATGAACTGCGAAGAACTGGATGAGGTGATCGCCGTGGCCAAGGAAACGGGCAAGCTTTTTACCGTTCATCAGAACCGCCGCTGGAACGGAGATTATCTGATGGTCAAGCAGGTGGTAGATGAAGGCACCATCGGCAATATCACGTCCATCCAGTCCCGGGTTTATGGGCAGCGTGGCGTGTGCTTCGGCTGGCGGGCAGATCCGGTTGCTGGCGGCGGTATGCTCTACGACTGGGGCATTCATCTGATCGACCAGTTCCTGTGCATGTTCAAGGGGCATAAGGTGACCAGCGTGTACGCCCGACTTCAGAGCATTCTGACCCCTGCGGTGGACGATAGCTTCGAAGTGCAGATGATATTCGATAATGGCGTGTGCGCCAAGGTGCAGGTGGGCACGTTCTGCCTCCAGGAGTTGCCCCGCTGGTTCGTCTATGGCGACCGGGGAACCCTGCGCATTGACGTTTTCTCCGGCAAGACCGGCGGTATGGCGCGGATTAAGGGGCAGGTGCAGGGCTTTGACAGCGTGTTTGGTAAGAACCTGGGCCCCAGCCGGACGATGGCTCCCCTGAAGCCCGAATATATCGAAACGCTTCCTCTTCCCGTGGTGGAAGAAGATGTGATGGAATATCACCGCAATCTGGTGGCCGCCGTTCGCGGGGATGAGCAGCTGTATGTCACCTTCGATGATATGCGCCGGGATATGCAGATTGTGGATCTGGCGTTTGAAAGCTCCCGGAAGAACGAGGTCATCAAAACCTGCATCTAATCAGTTGAGTGCTGGGAACGTGCCGTAGGTGCAGCGGGTTTTTGATTCTGAAAAAATGCTTGAAACCAGAGGCGTCATGTCTCTGGTTTTTTCTATTCCTTTCTGAGAAAAAACGCTCTACCCGCCGAAAAAGGAGAATTTTTTGCCGAAACAGGAAATCTGGCATTAAGGGCGAATAATAAAGAGGACATTTTCCTGCGTCAAAAGCGGGAATGGAGCAAGGAGGAAAACTGCATGAAACTGGGCGTTTGTACGGGGCCGGAAAATATCGAAGCAGCGGCCAAGGCGGGCTTTGATTATATTGAATGGGGCATGGCGCGGATTGCTGGCTTGAGCGAGGAGGAATTTCAGGCGGTGCTGGCCAAGAAGCCCTCTTTCCCCATTCCGATTTTAAAATGCAATGGCTTTTTGCCAGGCGATGTGAAGGTGACTGGCCCGGATGCATCGGAGCAGGTGCAGCGGGAATATTTGGAACGGGCCATGAGCCGTGGGCACGCCCTGGGCGTGAAGACGGTAGTGTTCGGCAGCGGCGGAGCGCGCCGGGTGCCCAAAGGCTGGGATTTTGCCGAGGCCTGGCGGCAGATCGTGGCGTTTTTGAAGCTGACGGCGGAGTATTGCGATAAATACGATATCGATATCGCGATCGAGCCGCTGCGCCGCGCTGAATGCAATATTATCAATCTGGTCAGCGAAGGCGTGGCTGCGGCCGCGATGGCCAATCATCCCCGGATTGGCGGGCTGGGCGATACGTTCCATATGCTCTCCTGCCATGAACCCTGGGAAGCATTTGCGCATGCGGGTAAGACGCTCAAGCACGTGCATATCAGCCAGGCGCTGCCGGATCTAAGCGCCCGGATTTATCCCGCCCCGGATGACGGCCAGGATTATGCCGCCGTTGCGAAGGTGCTGAAGGAAATGGGCTATGAAGGCGGCGTGAGCGTGGAAGCCCGCTGCGATGATTTTGCTAAGGAAGCCCCAGTGGCCTATGCCCGGCTGGCGGAATTCTTCCGTTAAAAAAATAAAAATGAATTCTGCCTGCTTGGCAGCAGGAAACTGCGATCGTGGCAGACGATGCCCCCGGAGGATTTTTTCTCCGGGGGTTTTGCGTGTGAAAAGCAGCTTTCTGCGGTTTTCCTTGCATGATTTTCCTTTCTGCCGCATATGCATCAACGAACTGATTTGAAAGCAGCAAGGAGGCATCGCAATGGAGCAGGAGCTTTCCCGGGGCGCGCGACCCCTTTACCGGGATATTGCAGAGCGCACGCAGGGAGACATGTATATCGGCGTGGTTGGCCCGGTACGCACAGGAAAAAGCACTTTTATTACCCATTTTATGGAGCAGATGGTGCTGCCCTTTATGGCTCCCGGCCCGCGGCGGGATCGGCTGACAGACGAGTTGCCGCAATCTGGCTCAGGCCGAACCATCATGACCACCCAGCCCAAGTTTTTGCCTGGGGAAGGGGCGGCTGAAGTAACGCTGGAGCCGCGGATGCCGGTGCGGGTGCGGATGGTGGATTCGGCGGGCTATCTGATTCCAGGCGCGCTGGGCACCCAGGAGGGAGAGGCTGCGCGAATGGTGTCCACCCCCTGGGCAGATCAGGATATGCCTTTTGCCGAGGCCGCCGCGCTGGGCACAAAAAAGGTGATTGAGGATCATGCCACCATCGGTGTGGTGGTGACAACAGATGGCACCATTGCCGATCTGCCTAGAAGTAATTATGTTTCGGCGGAGGAACAGGTGATTCGCCAGCTGAAGGGGCTGGGAAAGCCGTTCGTAGTGGTGCTCAATTCGGCGCGTCCGGAAAGCGAGGATGCAAAGGCACTGCGTGGATCGCTGGAAAGCAAATATGATGTGCCGGTTAATCTACTAAACGTGAAGGAGCTGCGCGCCGAAGACGCACAATCGCTTTTATCCTCGCTGCTGCTGGAATTCCCGATTCGGGAAGTGCGGCTTTCGTTGCCGGCCTGGATTAGCGCGTTAGAGGAGGAGCATTGGCTGCCCCAGCATGCGCTGGAGCAGGTACGCACGCTGGGAAGTCAGCTGCACAAAATGCGGGATAAGGCTACGGTGGCTGCCGCATTTGCGGATTCGCCCTATTTGCAGCCACCGCAGGAAACTCAGGTGGCGTTGGGCGAGGGCGCAGTACGGTTTCAGGCGGCGGCAAAGGAAGGGCTGTTTAGCCAGGTGTTGTCCGAGCAATGCGGCGAGACGATCACGGGGGATGCGCAGTTGCTGAGCCTGATGAAGGAACTGGTCGACGCGAAGCGGGAATACGATCGGGTGGCCGGAGCGCTGAAAGCCGTGCAGCAAACGGGCTATGGCCTGGTCACACCAGCAATGGAAGAAATCCGTTTGCATCAGCCAGAACTGATGCGCCAGGGCAACCGCTATGGCGTGCGGCTGCGAGCCACGGCTCCTACCCTGCATCTGATCCGTTCGGATATCGAAACGGAGATCACGCCGGTACTGGGCTCTCAGGAGCAGAGCCAGGATTTCGTGGCCACATTGGCGCAGGAATATGAGCAAGCGCCAGACGCGTTGTGGGAAACTTATTTCTTTGGCAAATCACTGAAGGATCTCATTCAGGAAGGGCTTCAGGGCAAGCTGCATCAAATGCCGCCAGACGCGCAGGAAAAGGTGCAGGCTGCGTTAACCAGGATTCTCAATGAAGGCGATGGCGGACTGATTTGCATTCTGCTGTAACAAAAAAGAAGGCTTCGCGGGGGAAAACGCGAGGCCTTTTTGCTGGTGTAAATTATGAATTTTTTGCGGCTTAATCGTTTTTCCAAACGAGGCAGGGCCAATCGGGTATGAGACGGCGTAGCTTTTTCTTGGGATTGATCAGCGTCGGATGCCCGCAAAGCCGCAGCATGGGCAGATCGCTGGCGCTGTCTCCGTAGGCATAGGAAGCATCCCAGTCCGGGGTCAGCCCCCACGCTTTCAGTTCCGCTTCAATCCGCCGCACCTTTTCTTCGCCCTTGCAATTAGCGCCCACGCCCTGATCAGTCAGCGGCGTGCATAAAAGCCCGTCAACGCCCAGCACGTCCGCCACAAATTGCATATAATTCTCCGTGGATGCGGAAACCAGAAAAATCAATCGCCCCTGCTGCCGATGCATTTTCAGGCATTCACGCCCCTGCGCAAACAATCGGGGCGCCAGCACCTCCTCCGCAAAGCTGCGATCCAGTGCATAGCGGCGGCTTTCCGGAAGCCGGAAATAAAAGGCCAGGGCCTGACTTTTCAGTTCCGCGTCGCTCTTTTTTTTCACAAGCCAAGGAATGACTTTCAGAACAAGCTTGGCGTTTTCCCGGAAGCTTACTGCGCCCAAATGCCGGGCATGGCGCAGATAGGCGAAAATACTGTCGCCTTGGATCAGGGTGCCGTCAAAATCAAAAATCGCCAGAGCGCAAGCTTCTTTGTTCATAGCCGTCCTCCTTTCTTTTCTTTCAGGATGGTAACACAGGCGCAGACTCTTTGTCAAGCATCCTGAGAAACTGAGGAGACAGGGGGGAATGCGGAGCTCTTTTCTTGCTCCTTTTATTGCGCTGGGCTGTGAAAAATGCTATAATTATATTGGATAGGTATATAACCTTCCTATTTTCGTTTTTTTTGAAAGGAGCAACAAATGGCGAAACACAAAAACGGCCGTTCGCATTTTTTGCAGGCCGATACGCCGGAAAGTATTCGGCGGCGCAAATGTGTCAGTATTCTTTCGCTTGCTGCGATTTTGATTGTTTTTTCTCTGGTTGCATATTATGTGGGGCGGCCGCTGCTACGGGAGTTTCGCGAATCCCCTGAAACCTTCCGGGAATATTATGTAGAAGGGCATGGGCTGCTTGGGCAAGCAACGATGATCGGCATCGTGATGCTGCAAGTGGTGATTGCTCTGATCCCGGGCGAACCCCTTGAACTGGGCGCCGGCTTTGTGTTCGGTTGGCTGGAAGGTACACTTCTTTGCCTGGTCGGCATGGCGCTGGCTTCGGCACTGGTGTATATTGTGGTTCGGAAATTTGGGGTAAAGATTGTTTCGCTGTTTTTTTCGGCAGATAAGATCAATCGCTTTTCCTTCCTGAGCAGCCATAAAAAGCGGAATCTGCTCACCTTTATCCTTTTTCTGATTCCCGGCACGCCCAAGGATTTGTTGACCTATCTGATTGGCCTGACACCCATGCCGCTGCATACTTTCCTGTGGATTTCCACGCTGGCCCGGATTCCATCGGTGGTATCCTCGGCGGTGACAGGCTCGCTGATGCAAAGCGATCGTACCCTGACCGCAGTGATCACCTATGGCATCACGCTGTTGATCAGCACCATATGCATTCTTTGGTATCGCAAAATTTCCAAGGCAGAAAACGTCAAAACGATGGAAAACGATGAAAAGGAGTAAAGGCACATATGAAGCAATCTCCCCGCGCAATCTGCGCGTTGTTTCTTACGGCGGCCATCTGGGGCTTTGCTATGGCCGCGCAGCGGGAAGCATCCCGGTTTCTTTCCCCGTTTACGTTTAACGCCTGCCGGTTTACGCTGGGGGCAATTGCGCTGCTGCCGCTATTCTTCCGGGAAAAGAAAAAGACGGGTGGAGCCCGCAGCAGCGGCGACTTCATGGCGGGCGCGCTGGTGGGCGCGGCGCTGTTTATCGCCTCTTTCTTGCAGCAGATGGCTGTGGGGGATGCTGGCGCGGGCAAAGCGGGGTTTATTACGGCGTTATATGTGGTGCTGGTGCCGGTGCTGAACTCGCTGATGGGCAGGAAAACAGGGAAAACCACCTGGCTGGCGTTGCTTCTGGCGCTTCCGGCGCTGTATTTGCTGTGCCTGGGAGAGGGAGAAAGCTTTTCTCTGGCGCCGTCTGATGCCATTCTGCTGATCAGCGCGTTTTTTTGGGCAGGGCATATATTGCTGACGGATCATTTCGTGGTTCGCGTGTCGCCGATTCGGCTTTGTATCATTCAGTTTACGGTGGCAGCTGCGCTGAATTGGCTTTGCGCGTTGGGAATGGAAACTATTTTGACGGAAAACCTGGTCGCTGCGCTTTTGCCAGTGGCCTATTGCGGAATAATGTCCACAGCCGTTGGCTATACCCTGCAAACCATAGGGCAAAAAGGCTGTAAGCCTGCGTTGGCCGCGTTGATTCTGTGTCTGGAATCTGTGTTTTGCGTGATTGCTGGGGCAATTTTGCTGGGCGAGAAAATGACGATTCGCGGTTATCTAGGCTGCGGTCTGATGTTGCTGGCAGTGCTGCTGGCACAGGCTGGATCGATGTTTACGTCTAAAAAGGAGATAGAGCATGTTTGAACAGGATACGGGGGCGCTGGCCTTTGGCGTGACCCCCATCGAGAATAAATTCCTGCTGGAGTATTTGCCTGCTGCCAAGGGTGATTATGTAAAGGTTTATTTATGGGGGCTGTTTAAGGCCGCGCATCCCACGCCGAATTATTCCCTGACTGAGATGGCGCAGGAATTGTTTTTGCCAGAGGCGGAGATCGAAGCAGCGCTGCGGTATTGGGAGCGGCGAGCGCTGGTTTCCCGGATTCAGGAAAACCCGCCGCAATATCGCTTTTATTCTCCGTTGCAGCGCCAGGAGAACCCGGCCGGTGCGCCTCTGGAGGTGGATCAGGATTATGTAGCTTTCGCCGAAAGCGTGTATGCCGCTTTTGCGGATCGGCGCAAGGTGTCGCCTGCCGAAATTGCCATGGCATGGGAATGGGTGCAGGATGTGGGGCTGCAGCCTGAAGTTGTGCTGATGCTGCTGATGCACTGCGCCGAGGAGAGGGGCACGCAGTTTTCCTTCAAGAAAGCCGAACCGCTGGCTATCCGCATGAAGGAGGAAAAGGTGACTACCTGCGAAGACGCGGATGCATTTTTGCGCCATGAGCAGGCGGTGCATGACGGCGCGCGGCGGGTGCTTTCCCGAATGGGCAAGCGCCGAGCTCCCAGCGAGGATGAACTGACGCTGTATGAAAAATGGATTACAGAATGGAGTTTTGCCCCGGATGCGGTGCTGGACGCCTGCCGGGAAACCACCAAGGGCGACCCCTCCTTTAAATATCTGGATGGTATTCTGGGCGGGATCCGCAGCCGGAGTCAGGCCCGGACGGGGGAGCAGGTGAAGGCGCAGCTGGAAAAGGAACAGGATCTGCAAGCCAGGGCGCAGGAAGTGTTCTCCCTTCTGGGAGGCAAGTTTTCTGGCCCGGCGGCTGCCCGGCTGTATCAGGATTTTTCGCAGACGTATCCTCACTCTGTGCTGCTGTTGGCCGCCCAGGAGTGCCACCGGACTGGAAAAAATCTGGAGGACATGCAATCTCTTCTTGCTTCCTGGCAGAGCAAGGGGCTGACCAGCGAAGAAGCTGTGCGGGATTATCTGAGCCGTTTCCGGGAAGCCAATCTGGCCTTGCGGGAGATTTTCGAAGCCTGTGGCCATCGGGGCAAGCCTACGGTGGCAGATCGCATGCTTTATGAAAAATGGCGGGGCTGGGGCATGGATCGAGAACTGCTGCTTTTTGCCGCCGAACAGGCGCGGGCCGCCGAGGGGAGCAAGATCGGGTATTTGGATAAGGTATTGGAAATTTGGCATGAGGCCGGAATTAATGATATTTCTCAGGCCAGGGCGCAGCGCAAGCCCCAGGGGCAACAGACCCCGGGCAAAACCGTAGCGGCTCAGCGCTATGGCCAGCGGGCGTATACGGAGGAGGAACTGACCGCCGTGTCCGGTGATTTGATCGAGGAGGCGAGACGCAACCGTGGATAACCGTATCTTATCCAAACTGATGGCGCAGTATACCGTACAGCAGCAGAAAAACGAACAGGAGGAGCAGCGGCGACGGCAGGAGATTCAGGACAAGGCGCCGCAGATCGTGCAGCTGGAGCAGGCGCGGCATCAGATGATTATGAATTCCGTCCGGGGCGCGTTTTCAGGCGCGGAATTGTCCGATGCGGAACGGCAAATGTCGCAATACAATCAGCAAATCGCGGCGCTGCTGACGCAGCACGGTTTTCCGGCTGATTATCTTACGCCGGTTTATCGCTGCGCCCTGTGCCAGGATACGGGGTATGTTTATGACGGCCCTCAGCGTCGGGCCTGCGCATGCCTGAAAAAAGCGTATCAAGAAAGGCTTTCCAGCGAGAATCTGGCGGCAGAGCAAACCTTCTTTGCTTTTGATGAAACGGTGTTTCCCGCCGTGCCCTTGCCAGGAACGGACGTGACCCAGCGGGAATACATGGCTATCGTCAAGCAAAAATGCCAGGCCTTTGCAAAAAACGTGCCCCATGGAGGAATGCACACCCTGCTTTTGCATGGCGGAAGCGGGCTGGGAAAGACGTATCTGCTGAACTGCGTGGCGGAGGATGCCCGGATGCGGGGGGTTGATACCGTGTTCGTTTCGGCCTATGATCTGCTGATGGCACTGAAAAATGCCTTCTTTTCCCGCAGTGGGGAAGGCGCAGAGGAGTATTTTTCGGCCACGCTACTGCTGGTGGATGATTTGGGCATGGAGCCGCTGATGGAGAATATCACGGTGGAGCAGATGTATAACCTGCTCAGCGGCCGGCTGCAACGGGGAAAATATACCGCTATCAGCACGAATCTATCCCGTCTGGAATTGCAAAAGCGATATACTGAAAGGTTCACTTCCCGGCTGCTGGATGTGCATTCTGCCATGGCGATTCCTTTCCTGGGACAGGATATACGGCTGGGCACGAAATAACATGAATCGGCTGGCGTGCCGATAAAAGCCATTTTAATTGCGAGGGTTTTTATGACAAAAAAAGAAATTGCGGAAATCAAACGGCGCTTTACCCTGGATCATAACAATATTACTTGCATCCGGGGCTGCTATGTGAACACGCAGGGCCAGGTGATTTCGGCTTTTACCCGTTCACTGGTGGGCATGCCGCAGGAGGAAGCGGAAAAATATCTGGCCATTTTTAAGCGTACTCTTTCCGGCGAGGCGGGGCAGAGCCAGCTGACGCTGAATTTTACGCCGGAGCAGGTGATGGACAGCGAGGAGCATCGGCTGCTGACGGCGCTGCGCGATACGGCCCTGAAAGAGGACGAGCCGGTGAATTATCTGTTCCAGCAGATTATCGATCATCTGCATTTGGAGGATAATTACCTGATTTTGCTGATGCATGATGGATACGATGTGCCGTATCGTTCCAAGGATGGGGAGCGAATGCAGGAAATGGACACGGAGGTGTTCCATTACGTGCTGTGCAGCATTTGCCCGGTAAAAATGACCAAGCCAGCGCTAACCTACGATGCCGGCGAAAACCTTTTCCACAGCAAGGAGGCGGATTGGGTGGTTGGCATGCCGGAGGTAGGGTTCATGTTTCCCTGCTTCGATCAGCGGGCGGCGAATATCTACAGCGTGCTTTATTATACCCGGGATACCGCTCAGATCCAGGAGGAACTCATCGACGTGCTTTTCCACGCCTGCGCGCCTATGCCCGCTGCTGCGCAAAAAGAAACCTTCCAGGCTATTTTGCAGAATACGCTGGCCGAGGAATGCAGCTACGAGGTAATGCAGACGGTTCATGAGCAGGTGCTGGAGAAAATTGAGGAGCAGAAAGCGGACAAAACCGCCGAGCAGCCGCCCCAGCTTTCTCGCCAGGATGTGGACGCTGTGTTGGTCGACTGCGGCGTGACCGAGGAAAAGCGCGCGGCCTTTGATGCGCAGTATGACGCGCAGTTTGGTCAGGCTGCCATGATCAGTGCGGCCAATGTTTCCAGCCCCAAACAGTTTGAAGTGCGCACACCGGATGTGGTAATCAAGGTTTCGCCCACTCGCAGCGATCTGGTGGAGACCCGGATTATCGATGGTCATCCGTATATCCTGATTCGCGCGGAATCGGGGGTAGAGGTTAATGGGGTCAGTGTGCAGATTGAGCCGTGAAAAAATGTTGCAATGAATGCAGCTGGCGCTGTTTTCAACGAGCGAAAAACGAATATGCACGGGCTTTTCCCTTTGATTCGGGGATAAACTGCAGGAAGGAATGGCGAATGGAAGAATTTATTTTGATACGGCCAACGGATGAATACACAAGCCAGATCGTCCAATATAAGCAGGAGTTTCTGGACGCGGGAGACTCAATGGATGGCTGTGGGTCTTTGCGCAGATTGGAAAATCCTGAAGAATACATACAAGTATGCAGGGATTATGAAGATCCGGAAAGGGTACCGGATAACCTGGTTCCAGCGACGCAATTCATTTTTGTTCGCAAATGCGACAACAGGTTGATAGGGATGATTCAAGTTCGGCATCATTTCAATGATTATCTTGAAAAGTACGCAGGCCATATCGGCTATTCGGTAAGACCCAGCGAACGGCGCAAGGGATATGCAAAGAAAATGCTGAAAATGACGCTTCCTTTCTGTAAAGAACTGGGGATTTCCAAGGTGCTGATCAGCTGCATTGACGGCAATATCGGAAGCGAAAAGACGATCCTTGCAAACGGCGGCATGTATGAATCCACAGTACGTGAGCCATATAAGGACATGGCTTTGAAAAGATTCTGGATAACGCTTGATTAAGCTGTGATGAAATCGTCTACTTCAGGCATGCAAAGGCTTTTTGAATCGTGCAATAGCAAGCTTTGTTTGAAGCATCGAAGTCGTCCACGTTTTGTGGGCGGCTTTTTTATAATTGAGAAAAAGGCAGAACCATCCGGAAAATATGCCCTCCTGCCTTATCCCAGCGCCACATCTAACGCCATCATCAGCGCAAAGCCCAGAACGAAGAAAATTGCGCCCCGGCGGGATTGTGCGGCCTGGGGCACCAATTCATCCGCCACCACATAGAGCATCGCTCCTGCTGCAAAACCCAGAAGATACGGCAGAGCCTGCGCGGCAAACCCGGACGCGATCAACGTCAGCATAGCCGCGATGGGCTCCACAATTCCGGACAGCACTCCGCCAACGAATGCCCGCCAGCGCGTTTGGCCATCCGCCCGTAGCGGCAGCGAAATGATGGCGCCTTCCGGGAAATTTTGCACGGCAATGCCCAGTGCCAATGCGCCGGCAGCCGCCAACGTTACCATTCCGTCTCCGGCCAGGCAGCCTGCATACGCCACGCCAACGGCCATGCCTTCCGGGATGTTATGCAGCGTGACTGCCAGAAACAAAGCAGCATCGCCCGTTTTTTTCGGGACAGAGAATGCGGAACAGATCCGTGGCAACCAACCATCCAGCGAAGCCATTCCGCCTACGCCCAGCAGCAGCCCGATTGTGGCGGGCACGAACGCAAAGTGCCTCAGCGCAGAGGCTTTAGCAATGGCGGGCAAAAGCAGACTCCAAACGGATGCAGCTGCCATCACGCCCGCCGCAAATCCGGCCAGCGCTTGTTGCACCATCGCACCCAGTCCGCGTCTTAGAAAAAACACACAGGCGGCTCCTAGTGCCGTTCCCAGAAACGGAAGAAGAATTCCCCATGCTGCGCTCATTCCCGCGCCTCCTTCTGCTGGCTTTTCCCCGCTACCGTCAGCCTATGCCCCTGCGAAAAAAGCGTGCAAAAAAACAGAAGAACGGCTTACAAATGAAGCGTTCTTCTGCAAATACGCATTGATTTTTTCTGATCAAAGAAAGCCGATGTCAGTTTTTCGGTGCTTTCTTTTCCAGCTTTTTATGAGTTCCGTCCTCCTGCTGGATATAAACCCGATCCAACTGCGCGGCCAGCATTTCGCGAACCTCTTTGATATACTGCTTACGCAGCCCCTCATGTTCGTCCACTTCTTCCAGTGTCAACCCGACAGTTTTCTTTTTCCGAGCCAGTTCGTTGATGCGATCAATCTGATGCTTTTCCATGGCTTCTCTCTCCTTTATTTCGCAGCACCACGCCCAACGTTGAGGGAACGGCCAGCACTGCCGCCATTGCGGCATACAAAAGATAGCGGCTGATTGTGGTGCGATCGATCATGAATTCCAGCGTGACGCCCAGTCCTACGGCCAACAAAAGCGATAGTCCAGCGCAAATAGCCAGTCCTCTGTAGCGTTTGCCTTCCGCACAAATGCCCCAGATTACTCCGGCTCCCAGCAGAGCCATGGCGATGATCTGCTGTAGCCCCACAAAGGAGATGCTTATGTGCCGATCATAACGCAAGCTTTCCAGAATCACCTGCGTTGCTCCAAATAGAATCAGAAACAGCCGAAGTGTGCCTCCGGTCTGGCGGTCTTTACGCCGTCCATCCAGCCAAAGCACCAAGAGAAGCACCAGCGCCATGCCGGCTTCCAGATAATAGGTGGCCAGATAGGCGTCATATTCCCCTTGAACCGCCAGCGGCGAGGCGGAAAGGAGCGCACCAAGCAAAGGACGGCTTGTGCCGAAATTCGGAATGAATCGTTCGCCCAGCCGCGCGAAAAAGAGGAACGGGAGCATTGCATATGCCCATTGATCCAGTGCCAGCAGGGGCTGCATTTTTAGCAGTTTGGCTCCCAGAAAAATGCCCAGCCCCGCGCCCAGCAGCGCGCCCATCATGGAATAGCCGCCGCCAGAGAACAGCGCATAGGCATGCAGGGGAATCCGGTCGCCCAGCGTTCCGTCCAGCAGACAGTATAGCACACGGCTGCCCAAAAGCCCCAGCGCCAACGCCAGCAGCCCCAGCCATGCAGTCGCACCCTTGGGCGCGCGAATGCGCCGCATGCGCAGCCCCAGGAGCCCAATTCCCGTTGCCGCGCCCAGCGCTGCATACAGGCCATAGGCGTAGACCGAAACGCCCAGTACAGATATTTTTGCCGCTTCTTCCCACATAATTTGTCAGTTCCCGTCTTCTGTATTCACGGCGGTGGCGAAATAGATAATATCGCTGATCGGCCGTTCGCTGCCCGCCAGGGCGTTGTAATACTCGCCCTGATAGACCATCGCTGCCGTGCCGCCGCCATCCAGGTTATATGCTTCCAGACAGCCCAGACCGCCCATGAAATTGGCCAGTTCCTGCTGGGTAACGCCCTTGGATTCGCCACGCCCCTCGGCCACCACCAGCACGTAACTTAGCGTACCCGTCTGCCCGATGGCAGAGCGCGGCTCCCGGCCGTTGGGATTATAGCCGTATTCCTTGTTAATGGTCAGCACTTCTCCGCCCTGCACCAGCGCAGGGCCGAAGGTGAAGGCCTGGATGATCTGATGGCCGGTTTCCTGTTCCCAGGTGGAAGCGGGGTTTTGCTTGTTCAGGCCCTGGGACTGAATAAAGGAATGGAAATCGCCGTTTTCATCGATGATCAGAATATCCTTGAGTTTATTGGTCTTTTCCCGAACCTTCTGGCCCATGCGATATTCAAAGCTGGTTTTGGTGGGGTTATCAGCGAAATAATCGCCGTTCATAGCCACCACAGCGTTGTTTTTCACCGCCATGGATTTCACGCGGGCCGTATTAGAGGAATTGAGTTTCCCGGCAGTGGCAGTGCGCAGCTGCGTGGGAGACGCCACTTCCACCCATGCGATGCGCCAGATCACGCCGTTTTCCTCCCGGGTTTCCATCTGTACGCGAATGGAATCGTCTTCATAGCCAGCATTGGTATAGCCATTGGGATCCGGAACATAGCCGGGAGTAAAATCGATGGGCAGGGTGTATTCTGCTGCGGGCTCTTCTTCCTGCGCCGAGTCCTGGGTTTCGGTTTCCTCGGCGAGAGCAGAAGGCCAGAGCCAGGAGGCTGCGCTCGCATCTTCTATTTCTTCCAGCAGCATCCATTTCACTTCGCCCAGCATCACAGGCGAGGAAAGGAAGAAGGGCAGCGCCAATACCAGTGCGGCGCATAGCAGCGCAGCAATTACACGAAGGGGACGATTCATCATGGGTTATTCTCCTTTCATTTGCGCATTTTCACGGGAGCCGCCTGGGGAAAGACCCAGGCGCGCTGAATGCGATAATTAACAAAATACAGCGCCGTATCCACAACGGCTTTGAGCAGCGTGGCGTTCAGCCAGGGCAGCAGCGCAGCCAGCAGCCCCTGCGCCAGGTTGGATACCAGCAGCACGGCCACGCATAACAGCGCATAGCGCCCTGCCGCGCCTTTGCATTCTCTGAGTTGAAATACAAAGCTTTTGTTCAGTCGATAGTTCACAACCGCCGAGCTGACACGGGCAATGGCGTTGGCCGGGAGCCGCAGCAGCACTTCGCCGCCTGCATGGGCTGCACCGATGCCTGTACTGCCCGGAAATATCCAGCGAAACACAATGGCGAACAGCACAAGATCCACCAGCGTGGCTGCACATGAGGAAGACATGAACCGGAAAAAGTTTCCGAAAATCAGCTTGTAAATCCGCCAGGAATCCCGGATGGGATGAAAATGCGAGCCCTTGTTGTCGTCATGATACACCGTTTCGATAGTGACGGGACGCATGGCGATTTGCAGGCCTGCGCAGTGGATCAGCTGGTTCATTTCGTATTCGAAGCGGTCGCCCTTCACACCCAGCATAAACGTCATCAAATCCCGCGGAAAGGCGCGCAGCCCGGTTTGGGTATCGGGCAGCCAGGGACCGTAAAGCAGCTTAAACACGCAGGCAGTGATTCGGTTTCCGGCTCGGGATTTGAAGGGAATCTGACTGTTTTTTGAAAAGAAATCCCGGGTTCCCAGCAGCAACTCCGGCTTTTTTCCCAATTCTGCGGTAAGTCTCAGGGTGTCGGGAACGGTATGCTGCCCATCTGCATCGGCAGTGATTACGCCCTGCAGATCCGTTTGATCCCGAAGATAGGCAAAGCCTGTTTTCAGCGCTGCACCCTTGCCTTGATTCACGGCGTGATGCAAAACCTTGCATCCGTCCCAGCTGTCAATGCGCGAAAAAATTTCCTGATATTGCGCGGCCGAGCCATCATCCACCACCAGCACCAGCCCGTATTTGGCGGCTCGCAGCGCCTGTACATATTCCGGCAGCCGTTCGTCCGGGGACAGGGACGGGATCAACACACAGCATTCCTTTGGTTGCATTCGGAACGCCCTCTCTTTCGTGCGATATGAATTACATCATTGTGTCCAGATAATCCAGCAGCAGGGGGGATACATCCATCCCTGCAAATGCATTCAGGGTTTCTTCAAAGTCTGTCCGGGTGGCATAGGAGAAGGAAAACGCTTCCACATAATGGCGCAGGAATGCATCCACGCCTTGAGGCAGCAGTTCATCCAGCGCCAGCATCATCGCGGCGCCCCGCCCATACACCACAGCGGCATAATCATTCAGGCTGCCGAAATAGGAAAGCGGGCTGGCCGGGGTTAAAGAACCCAGCAATTGCTCCTGCATCGGCGCGTCCACCCGAAAATACTTCAGGCTTTCAAAGCTGCCTTGACCGTACCGCTTCTGCACATAGCGTAGCATGGCATACTCGCATAGTGCTTCATCCTGCCAGGGCTGATTCACCTGATCCGATCCCACCAGCCCATAGAACCATTGATGTGCTGTTTCGTGGGCCATCACCAGTTCCAAGGAATCCTGCATATTCTTGGCGAAATAATCCCCGGCGATCAGGCTGAGCCCCGCATATTCCATCCCACCAAATGGGAACAAGACCTGGCACACCTGATAGGTGGGATAGGGATAATTGCCGTAAAGGCTGCTAAAGGTTTCCAGCGCCCGACAGGCCGCTTGCAGCGCTCGGCGTGCCCCGGATGCGTCCAGGGCGTAGGCGGTTACCAGCGTTTTTCCCTGCATCGCACTGGCCTGCTGATACTGATCGCTGACGCACAGCCCCAGATCTCGCGCAGCCAGCGCTTCTCCCTGCCATTGCCCCGGCGTGGTCTGCTTCAACGTCGCCGTGCAGGCGGGCACATAGCCCTCCGGCAGATAGAGCGTGACCTGGAAATTGGCACAGTCGCTGATAAAGGGGTCGCCAATTGACGTGTATTCGTCCTGCCGCCAGGCCCCGTCTTCATAGCGGGTCAGCAGCGGAACCACATTGCACAGCATCCAGATTCCTTCAGTGTAGCCCGTTCGATGGGCACAGGCAGGAATATGCGCCACGGCCCGCAGCGTCAGCGTGCCCGTTTCGCCGGGAGCCAGCGCATCAATGGCTACGGATAACGCTGTTTTGTCATCGTCCAGATACTGATGATTGGTTAACTCGTTGTTCCAGCGCACATCGTATAAATCCATCCAGCCGGAGCTGAAGCCTTCTGGATAGCAGCTGTCATACAGTTCTTCCGTGGTGGCCGGGCTGGATTCCTCCGTTTCATAGGCGTTCAGCCAAGTGCGCAACACCAGCTGTTCCAGGGTGTCTCCGGTTTTGTTTTGAAAGGTCAGGGTTTGAGAAATTGCCAGGGTGGCCGTGTCCGGATCCAGGCGCAGCGTTACGGCGTAATCGTTTAGCTCCTCAGCCGCCGCCTGCAGCGTTTCGGAGGGACTTTGCGCCTGCGGAACGCGCAGCAGCCGCAACGCCAGTAATAGCCCCACTGCCAGCAACAGAGCCGCAGCCAGAACCAGCTTTTTGCGCTTTGGCCATGGCTTCCTTCGCCGTTTCTCCTGCATTCGTCCACTCCTTTCGCCAGCATTCCAGAAACCTTATTCTATTATAACATAAGAACGCCATATTTCCTGCTCTTTTCGGAAATTTTACTTTTAAAAAGACCGCACGGTTTCACGCGTCTCTCATCGGATGACAAACAGGCTTAGAAAGGGCACTCTCTTTTTTGTATGCAGCGACATGCTACGGCCAGAGCAATGCAAAGGAGAGCGGGCAGGGCGTAATAGAATAAATGGGTGAGACAATAGAGGGCCAGTAGTAGGCCGCCGTAGAGCGCATAACGCTTCCAGCGCGACGGCTCCAGCATGCGCCGCAGAAACGCGCCCCGCGGGGGTTGGACGCGGCGATGATTCAGAGAAACTAATTGCGCATCTGTGGCGGGGCTTTGTGCGCCGAACAGGGCGATCAATTGTCCACGTTCCAGAAGAGACACCGGGATTCCGCCCGCTGCCTGCCCCTGAGCACGGGCGGAAATGCCGCAGGGAACGCATAACGCCGCCCGATTCGCTCCTAAATCCCTGGCAGCCTGCTGAAGATGCAGAATGTCCCGACCGTCTGCCTGATCATCGGCGGGAAGCTGCGCAAAAGAAATCAGCAGCGTATCCGTGCCTTTGCGGCAAAGAATACCCCGATCGTCCAGTCGTAGCATTTCCAGCGGATAGCGCTGCCCCAGCCGCAGCGCTGCTTCGAAATGCGCTTGAGCTGGGGGCAAGAACAACATCCTTTCCAGCGCCAGCTCGCCGCCCACCTGCCGCCGCAGCTGCTGTTCCCGGCGATGAAGCCGATCCGTCTGGGTACGCTGAAGAAAGAGCAGCAGAAGCCCATAGAGCCCAAAACCGGCCAGCAGCGTCGGAAGCCGTAGCCCCCAAAGGAAAACGAACCAGCCCACGCTGCCGATTAGCAGCAGCATCCGTAGCCCCCAGCCATCCAGCTGCAGCCCCAGCTTAGAGCGGCGCAAATATTCCTGCATGTTTTTCTCTCCTTCCCCCTCTTTTCAGAATGCCCAAAATGCGTTATACTATCATTAGGAGATGAGATACTTGCAGCGAATGGGCGTTTTAGGCGGAACCTTTGATCCAATCCATCAGGGGCATCTGGAAATTGTGCGTCAGGCCATGGCACAGACGGGCCTGGATCAGGTAGTGATCCTGCCCATGGCGCATCCTGCTCATCGGGAGCCGGTTGCGCTGTTCAGCGCACGGATGGAAATGTGCCGCTTAGCAGTGGATGGCATGACGGGGGTGTCAATCAGCGATGCGGGAGCGTCCGCGCGGTTCACCTGCGATACCCTGCCGCTGCTGCGCCGGGCGTATCCCAACACGGAATTTTCGCTGATCCTGGGGGCGGATAAGCTCATTAGTCTGCCCTATTGGCGCGACGCCAAACGGCTTTTTGCCGAATGCTCCTTTCTTTGCTTTGCCCGGCCGGGGGTAGACGAAAAGGAAGCCCTGGAAAAGGCACGGGCTGCCGGTGCGCGGGTTACCATGCTGCCTGGAACCAACTTGTCTTATTCCTCTACTCTCATCCGTTCTCTCACCGAAAAATACGAGGACGCGCCGGGTGTGCCTCCGGCAGTGCTGTGCTTTATGGCGCAGCGTGGTCTGTATCAGCCTGATTTCCTGCCGCGATTGAAGGAAATGATGAATCCACATCGCTTTCATCATACGCTGGGTGTGCGGTCTGAGGCGGTGCGTCTGGCGGCGCTTCATGGGATTCCCATTCAAAAGGCATCGCTGGTAGGGCTTTTGCATGATTGCGCCAAGGGCTTGCCCCAGCAGAAGCTGGCGCAGCTGGCGCGGGAGTATCGGCTGGTGTCCGATCCACAGATGCTTCTTTCTGGAGCCATGCTTCATGGGCCGGTGGGTGCGTTGGTGGCACAAAAACAGTTTGGCGTGGAGGATGCGCAGGTGCTGGCCGCCATCCGGAATCATACCATTGGCCGGCCGGGCATGACACCCCTGGAACTATGCGTGTTCGTGGCGGATGCTACAGAATCTGGCCGAGAGGAATACGAGGGGCTTTCCGCCATCCGCTATCTGGCGGATCGATCGCTGGCGGCGGCGGCGCTAAAATCCATGCTGTTGACGCAGGAATATCTGGAAAGCAGGGGCAGACCCTTCTTTTCCATCGCAAAGGAAACTGCCCAATATCTGCAAGCACATTTAACACAGCAGGAAATGGCCTGGTTGGCCGAAGTGAAATAGGATTCGAAAAAACGCGGAAGAAAAGGAGATTGAATATGGATAAAATGAATCTGACCCTGCGGGTCGCTAAAATTCTCTATGATAAGAAAGCCGTGGATATCAAGGTGCTGGATGTGTCGCAAATGACCGTCATCACCGATTATATGGTGATCGCCTCCGGCCGTTCCAGCCTACAGGTAAAGGCTCTGGCGGATGAAGTGGATGATCAGCTGGCCATGGAGGGCGTAGCGTTGCGGGCGAAAGAAGGCAATGCGGAGGGGCGTTGGATCGTGCTGGATTACAGCACGGTGCTGGTGCATATCTTCCATCCCGAGGATCGGCAATTTTATCATCTGGAGCGGCTGTGGGAGGATGGAAAGAATCAGGTACTTCTGCCCTTCCTGGAAGAGGATGCGCCGCAGGCATGAATATCCAGATTTATGCGCTCAAGCGCAATTTTGATGTGCAAAAGGCCGAACGCTTTTTCAAGGAGCGGCGCGTTCCCTATCAGCTGCTGGATTTGAAAAAGCACAAGCTGGGTCAGCGGGAATTGCAGTTATTTTCCCGGCGGTTAGGGGCGCAGGCGCTGGTGGATCGCACGCCGGAAACGCTGTCCCATCCCATCGGGCATACCGATGATGCAGCTTATATCTTGGAGTGTCTTCTGGAAAATCCGCGCTTTTTGCGCACACCTATCGTTCGAAATGGCGATCAGGTGACTCTGGGCGCGGATGAGGAAACCTGGCGGAAATGGACGGATGCACACTGAAAACAAAAAAGTCAGCACGAAAGCTGACTTTTTTATATGCATTTTATTCGATGCCGTCATTTAAAGAATTTCCGCAATGGCAGCGTGATTCCATAACAGCAGGCGGCACAGAGCACCACCGCCGCGCCCACGCCGGTATCCAAATAATATGCTGCAACCAGCCCAGCCACGCCGCAAAACAGCCCAATGATTACGCTGAGCAGCGCGTGCTGCGCGGCTGTGCGGGAAACGTTTCGCGCAGCGGCGGCAGGCAGAATCAGCAGGGCGTTAATCAGCAATACGCCCACCCAGCGGATGCTCAACATAACCGATACGGCCACCAGCGATACGAATGCATATTCCACCCATTTTGTGTTCACGCCCCGGCTTTGTGCCAGAGCGGGATTCACCGCCGTGAGCAGCAGCCGGTTATACAAAACCGCCCAAAGCGCCGCGCCAAGAGGAAGGGCAAGCGCCAGCCAAAGCAGATCCTTTTCGCCGATGGAGAGCACGTCTCCGGCCAGCAACGAGGAATAGCGGGAGAAGCTGCCGTTTCGGGAGAGAATCAACAGCCCTGCGGCAATGCCCGTGGAGGAGAACACGCTGATGATGGTGTCCGCGGAAGCGCCGCCGGTACGGTTAATGCGGCTGATCATCACAGCCCAGACCACCCCGAACACAATCATGCTCACCAGTTCGCTTTGTACGCCAAGCAGCAATCCAAGGCCTACGCCAGCCAGCGCGCTATGCCCCAGCGCATCAGAAAAAAACGCCATGCGCCGGTTCACTGCCATTGTGCCCAGCAACGCCAACAAGGGCGTGAGCAGCAGCATGGCCAGCAGCGCGTTTTTCATAAACCCCATTCGAAAGCATTCGAAGGGCAGCAACGCGTCTATTACCTGGTAAATCGCTGTCAAATCGGCAGCCTCCTGTCGTTAGATTTCACGGAGAAGTGTTTTTTTCTGGGTCAGGGATGGAATGTTTCCGCAAATGCCTGGGAGGAAAAGACCTCCGATGGTTTTCCAGTTTCCAACACCTTCTGCTTGACCAGCACCACGCTGTCTGCGTATTGGCGAACCAATTCCCAATCATGGGAGACCATGAGAATCGCCAGATGATGGGTGGCGCGCAGAGAACTGACGGTCTGCAAGAAAAGAGCAAGACCATTTTGATCCACGCCGGAAACTGGCTCATCTAGCACCAGCAGATCCGGAAGCGGCATCAGCGCCATTGCCAGCAGCACCCGCTGCAATTCGCCGCCGCTGAGCGCGCCCAGTCGCTTGTTCATCAATCCGTCAGCCTGGGTTTCTGCCAGCGCTTTTTTTACCTGTTTTTTTGTTTCCTTGCCAACGCCCAGCCAAACAGGCCGCTTGCTGATGCAGGCGGCCATCAGATCGCACACCGTCATGGGCATTTCCCGGTCAAAAGGAAGCTGCTGCGGCACATAGCCGATCCGGGGAGCGGGAAAATCATGGCCATGAGCATCCACATGGCGAATCTGCCCGGTATGGGGCACCTGAGACAGCAGCGCCTTGATCAGCGTGGTTTTTCCCGCGCCGTTCGGCCCCACCAAAGCGGTCAGCTGGCCGCAGTGAATGTGGAAGCTGATGTCCTGCAAAAGGCTTTCGCCGCCAATGGAAACGCCTACATGGCTCAGTTCAATTCGGCACAGGGAGCATCCGCCCTGGGCTTGTTCATGCTTCATCGTTATCCTCGTCAGGAAGATCAGGGTTCATTTCGGGAATATCCTCATCCGCTGCGCTGGGCACGGGGGTGGTCTGCGCCGCCATCAGGCTGCGCAGCGCTTCTTCCACTTCATCGGCGATTTCGGGATGCTCCTTGAGGAACATGCGGGCATTGTCCCGGCCCTGGCCGATGCGCTGATCTTTATAGGAGAACCAGGCGCCGCTTTTCTGGATGATTTCCTTGGCTACAGCCATATCCAGCAGCGAACCCTCCCGGGAGATGCCCTGGCCGTAGATCAGGTCGAACTCGCAGGTGCGGAAAGGGGGAGCTACCTTGTTTTTGACCACCTTGACCTTCGTGCGGTTGCCAATTGCTTCGCTGCCATTTTTCAGCTGCTCGCCCCGGCGCACGTCCAGCCGCACGGAAGCATAGAATTTCAGCGCTCGACCGCCTGGCGTGGTTTCGGGATTGCCGTACATAACGCCTACCTTTTCGCGGATCTGGTTAATAAACAGGGCGATGGCGTTGGTTTTGGCCACCACGCCGGTGAGTTTGCGCATGGCCTGGCTCATCAGCCGGGCTTGAATGCCCACGAAGGAATCGCCCATTTCGCCATCGATTTCCGCCCGGGGAACCAAGGCGGCTACGGAGTCAATAACCACGATGTCAATAGCGCCGGAACGCAGCAGCGCCTCAGCGATTTCCAGCGCGTCTTCGCCGCAATTGGGCTGGGAAACATACAGTTCGTCAATGTTAACGCCCAGATTTTTTGCGTAGTTCGGATCCAGCGCATGCTCGGCATCAATAAACGCTGCTGCGCCGCCCATTTTCTGAACCTGCGCTACCACATGCAGCGCCACCGTGGTTTTACCGGAGGATTCCGGTCCGAACACTTCCACGATGCGGCCCCGGGGAATACCGCCTACACCAAGCGCCATATCCAGATCCAGGCAACCGGTGGGCACAGCGTCCACCTGCATGGTGGTCTTTTCTCCCAGCTTCATAACCGTGCCTTTGCCAAATTCCTTTTCAATGCTGGAAAGGGTCTGTTCCAGCGCCCGCAGCTTTTCCTGCTGGGTTGCGTCCAGGTTTTTCAGATCCTTCTTGCCGCTGTCAGCCTTCTTTGCCATCGTTTTCTATCTCCTTTTGCAATAAATACATTGCGATATTTGCCGTCATTTGCCGAATGCCCTGACGGGAACCATGCAGCCGAAGCTGATAAGCCCGCTCGCCCCTGGACGTGCTAAGCCCTATATAGACCAGCCCCACGTCTTCCCCTGTTGGCCCGGCATAGCCGGTGGTGGACAGGGCAAAGTCTGCGTGCATCTTTTTCCGAACGCCTTTGGCCATGGCTTGGGCGCAGGGCGCGCTGACGGCGGAAAAGGTACGAATGATTTCCGCAGATACCCCCAGTGTTTCTTCCTTTACAATGTCCTGATACGCCGCCACGCCGCCCAGAAAGCAGCCGCTGGCTCCGGACACATTGCAGATACGGGCTGAAACCAGCCCTGCCGTCAGGCTTTCGGCGGTGGCTACGGTTTTTCCCTGCGTGAGCAGCGCATGCACCAATGCTTCTTCAATCATGACAGATCATCCCGGAATACGCTCCGGGCTTTCCAGAAATAGTCCGCGCCGCTCCAAATCGTCATCAGGCTCATCACGATTTGAGCAATCATCGTGAGCAGATGCGAAGCAGGCAGCAGCATGGCCAGCAGCACGCAGACGATCTGCGCGTTAGTCTTAATTTTGCCCAGCCAGCCGGCGGCAATCACCTCGCCTTTGCCCACGGCCACCAGCCGCAGCCCGTCCACCAGCAATTCTCTGGCTGCCACAATGGCCACCGCCCAGGGAGAAAGCCGGCCTGAAGTGGCCAAGAAAATCATGCTGGTCAGCACCAGCACCTTATCCGCCACTGGATCGGCAAATTTGCCAAAGGTGGTGACGATGTTTTGCTTTCGGGCAATATAGCCATCTAAAAAATCGGTGATCGCCGCCAGGGCGAACACCGCTGCCGCGCCTACGGGCTGCCCCAGCGCCCACAGCGCCAGGCAAGCAGGGATCATTGCAATGCGCAGAATCGTTAGTTTATTGGGAAAATTCATAATATGGATCCTTTCTGCAGGAAAGTGAAACGGCCGTTACATCTTCTTGCGGGGATGCAGCAGCCCGTCCGCCCAATCCGCCACGCGATAGGGAAACTTCTGATGCTTTTTCATGGCCACTGCTGCATCCAGCGCCCAGGCATGGTATTCCCGGTTATCCGGGTTTTGCCGCACCGCTTCCCGGAACGCCTGATGCGCGGAGGAATATTGCTTCATTGCCATGAGAAGCTGGCCTTCAATGAAATACCAGTCAGCGTCTTTGTAATCGGCCCGACCCAGCTGCAGCAGCGCGGATTCGAAGCGCCCCTGCTCCATCAGCCGCTGGGCGATTTTCTTTGCTTCATCCACCGGCATGGCATGAAACCCAACCTGCCGTCCGGCCGACAGCCGCAGCGCCTCTTCATAGGCCAGATTTAATTGAATTAGCTGCTCCTGCGCCTTTTTCTGCTGCTCCTGATCGATAAACTGATCTGGATGGCATGCCTTTACCCGCGTACGGTACGCCTGGCGCACCTGCTGCTGATCGGCTTCCATGGTCAGCCCTAACACTTCAAAAGCATTCAATGGCAAGTACCTCCTTGATCGGAACGGAAATGGCGGGAAAATCGCTTTTCGTTGGGAGTATGAGATGATGGACTTTGGGCTTCAGAGCCCTTTCCGCGCCATCTCAATAAAGCATCCTCACTCCACCGGCTCCCGGCGGATGTCCGCACCCAGGGCGCGCAGCTTTTCCTCAATGTGCTCGTAACCGCGTTCGATGAACGCAGGCTCATAAATCTCCGTTACACCCTTGGCCATCAGCCCGGCAATAACCAGCGCTGCACCAGCTCGCAGATCGGTGGCCGTGACGGGCGCGCCATACAATTCCGGTACGCCCTCGATGATGGCAGTCTGATCCAGAATCCGCACCCGAGCACCCATCCGCTGCATTTCAATTAGATGCTTGAATCGGGATTCAAAAATCGTTTCGATTACGATGC
The DNA here is from genome assembly GCA_964423675.1 of uncultured Oscillospiraceae bacterium. Taxonomy (GTDB): domain Bacteria; phylum Bacillota; class Clostridia; order Christensenellales; family Aristaeellaceae; genus RUG563. Next base: position 28,097 of record CAYRFP010000007.1, on the reverse strand, counting down.
TGTCTCCGTTGGCCCGGGTCAGCATGGCGCTCATGGGCTGCTGCAAATCTGTTGGGAAGCCGGGATATTCTTGCGTTTTGATGTTTACAGCCCGATGCCCCCGCGCTGTGCGCACCCGGATGGCATCGTCCATTTCGCTGACCTGTACACCCATTTCCAGCAGCTTGGCCGTTAATGCTTCCATATGTGTGGGGATGCAACCATGAACAGTCACATCGCCTCGCGTTGCCGCAGCGGCAATCATCAGCGTGCCCGTTTCGATTTGATCGGGAATCACGGTGTACGTGCTGCCGTGCAGCCGGGGCATGCCGATGATGCGGATGGTGTCCGTACCTGCGCCCTTGACCTTACCGCCCATGGAGTTGAGGAAGTTGGCCAAGTCAACAATATGGGGCTCCTTGGCAGCATTGTGGATAATCGTGGTTCCCTGTGCCTTGGCGGCGGCCAGCATGGCGTTGATGGTGCCGCCCACGGTGATTCGGTCAAAATTTACCACGCCGCCCAGCATCCGGCCCTTTGCATAAATAATTGCGCCTTTTTCTTCCACCTCTGCGCCCAGCGCACGGAACGCTTTCAAATGCTGATCCACCGGTCGATTGCCGATGGAGCAGCCCCCGGGATACCCCACCTCTGCCTGGCCGCACCGGCCCAGCAGCGCCCCCAGCAGATAATAGCTGGCTCTCATCCGCTGACTCTGCCGATAAGGAACCTGGCAGCTATTTGCAGAACGCGGATCCACGGTCATGCGCCGGCCGTCCGGATCATAATCCACGGCTGCGCCCAGTTCCCGCAGAATATCCACCAGCACCCGCACGTCTTCAATGTCGGGCAGGTTATCGATGGTGCAGGGCTCGTCGGAAAGCAGCACGGCGGGAATAACTGCCACCGAAGTGTTCTTGCCGCCCGATACATACGTTTCACCCACCAACGGAATGCCGCCTGTGATGAGCAGCTTGTAGGAATCCATTCGGCCTCGTTCCCCCTTGTGCACAGAAATGCAAAATACCATACCATCATTGATTATACCATAGAAATCGCGGTTTGTTAAGAGATTTTTCAAGAGAAACCCGGGGAACCGACAAGAAAATATTATGCGCCGCCGTTGCCGCGCAAGTACAGGCGGAGATTCTTTTGCAGCAGAGCGAAAAAAACAGCTTTGTCCGCGGGCAACGGACATCCATCTACGAAATCAATATAGAAATTCTGGTTGAAATATGGCTAAAAGCATGCTATAATGCTATTGATGACACAGCAAAAGCTGTTTTTGTATCGAAAACAAACGTCTTTGTGAGGAGGATTTGTATGCAGATGATGGATGCGTTGCAGAAAACATCCGCAGCGCCGGGGCTGACGCTGGTGCAGGTTCCTGTTCCAGAGCCCAAGGCAGACGAGGTGCTGATTAAGATCCACAAAACCGCGATCTGCGGCACAGATCTGCACATTTATCAGTGGAACGCCTGGGCACAGAACACTATTCAGCCGCCGCTGGTGGCAGGGCATGAATATGTGGGCGAAATTGCGAAGATGGGCGAGATGGTGCAGGGGCTGCATATTGGCGAGATCGTCAGCGGCGAAGGCCACATTGTCTGCGGCCATTGCCGCAACTGCCGGGCGGGCAACGGCCAATGGTGCAAAAACACGCTGGGCGTGGGCGTGAATCGGGATGGCGCATTTGCTGAGTATCTGTGCATTCCTGCCCGCAATGTGATTCCGATTGACGAAAGACTGGATGAAGACATCGTTTCCTTCTTTGACGCTTATGGAAACGCCACCCATACCGCTCTGATGTTTGATGTGGTGGGCGAGGATGTGCTGGTCACGGGCGCGGGCCCCATCGGCGTGATGGCGGCGGCTATCTGCAAAAAGAATGGCGCGCGCCGGGTGGTGATCACTGATGTGAATGAATACCGGCTGGAGTTGGCTCGGAAAATGGGCGTGATTGCCGTTAATGTGGCCAAGGAGGATCTGGAAACCGTGATGCGGGAAAGCGCGATGGTGGAAGGGTTCGATGTGGGGCTGGAAATGAGCGGCGCGCCATCGGCATATCATCAGATGCTTTCACATATGCGTAATGGCGGAAAAATCGCCATGCTGGGCATTTTCGGCAAGGAAGACACAATTAATTGGAACGATATTGTGTTCAAGGGGCTGACGGTGCAGGGCGTGTATGGCCGGAAGATGTTTGAAACTTGGTATAAGATGATGGCGATGATTCAGGGCGGCCTGGATCTGAATCCTATTATTACCCATCGTTTCCATTATACAGAGTTTGAAAAGGGCTTTGAAGCCATGGCATCGGGCCAGAGCGGCAAGGTCATTCTGGACTGGAGGAAATAAATTATGCGGGAAAAAGCGTATGAAATTTTTCGGGAGCAGCTTTCTGCCATGCGCGAAAGCGGCACCTATAAGGACGAGCGGATTATTACCACGCCTCAGCAGTCCCGGGTGGATACCACGGCGACCAAGGGCGTGCTGAACCTGTGCGCCAATAACTATTTGGGTCTGGCGGATCATCCGGCGGTGATCGCCGCCGCCAAGGCGAGCTACGATCAATGGGGCTTCGGCTTGTCCTCGGTGCGGTTTATTTGTGGTACGCAGCAGGTGCATAAGCAATTGGAAAAATCCATTTCGGAGTTTTTCGGCTTTGACGATGCGATTTTGTATTCTTCCTGCTTCGATGCCAACGGCGGTTTGTTTGAAACGCTGCTCACGGCGGAGGACGCAATTATTTCCGACGAGCTAAACCATGCCTCGATTATCGACGGGGTGCGGCTTTGCAAGGCAACGCGGTATCGCTATAAGAACAATGACATGGCGGATCTGCGCGCCAAGCTGGAGGAAGCCAAAGACGCGCGAATTAAGATGATCGCCACCGATGGCGTTTTCTCCATGGATGGATACATTGCCAATTTGCAGGGTATCTGCGATCTGGCGGAGGAATACGGCGCGCTGGTGATGGTGGATGACAGCCATGCGGCGGGTTTTGTGGGCAAAACGGGCCGAGGCACCATCGAGCATTGTGGGGTGCAGGGCCGGGTAGATATCCTAACGGGCACCTTCGGCAAAGCACTGGGCGGTGCGTCTGGCGGCTTCACGCTGGCACGGCAGGAGATCATTGATATGCTGCGGCAGAAATCCCGGCCTTATCTGTTTTCCAACACGCTGGCTCCGGCGGTTTGCGCCGCGTCTCTGAAGGTGATGGAAATGCTGCGGGAATCCACGGCGCTGCGAGACAAGCTGGAGGAAAACACCAGGTATTTCCGTAATGCGCTGGTGGAACTGGGCTTTGACGTGCCGGAAAGTACGCACCCTATCGTGCCGGTGATGCTTTATGACGCTCATGTGGCCAAGGAATTTGCCGAGAGGATGCTGCAAAAAGGCGTTTATGTGGTTTCCTTCTGCTATCCCGTTGTGCCCCAGGGCAAGGCGCGGATTCGCACCCAGGTCAGCGCCGGTCATTCTATGGAAGATCTGCGCTTCGCTGTGGATTGCTTCGCCCAGGTGAAGAAGGAAATGGGCCTATAAAAAAGACGTGCTGATACAGAGCAGCGCGCTCAAAAAAATATTAAAATGCCCCGGGATGCGAAAACGAAAGAAACCGTTTTTCGTCCCGGGGCTCATTGCTTTGATAGGCTCTCGAAAGGCCGGTTCATTTATCGATGATACAGCTTGCGGCTTTGATAGCGGGGATCGCAGGTGATGTTAATTTTTAGGCGACGGAACACGTTGTCATCCACCTGCGCGAGAATGACAGTGGAATGCGCATCACAGGATTTCAGCTGCGGCAGCTGGCGCAGCGCCCGGGCGGCGGATTCATCAGTAGCGGCGCAGATGGACAGCGCCAGGAGGATTTCATCCGTATGCAGCCGGGGATTATGGTTGCCCAGATAGTCGCATTTCAGGGTCTGAATGGGCTCAATCACCGAAGGGGAGATCAGATGCTCCTCCTTGGGGATTCCCCCCAGCGCCTTGAGCGCATTGAGCAAAAGCGCGGCAGAGGGCCCAAGCAGGCTGGAGGTTTTTCCGGTAACAATCCGTCCGTCCGGCAGCTGCAAAGCTGCGGCGGGCGCGCCGGTATCCTCGCTCCGGCGGCGTGCAGCAGCGATTACCGGACGATCTGCATCCGAGAGCCCCATCTGCTGCATCAGAATTTGCAGCTTTTCCACATCCGCCTCCGAGCCGTGCCCTTTGCGCGCTTCGCAGCGGGCAGAATAATAGCGGCGGATCACTTCCTGCCGGGCGGCAGCCTTGCAGACCTCGTCATCAATGATGCAGTTGCCCACCATGTTTACGCCCATATCTGTGGGGGATTTATAGGGAGATTTGCCATAAATTTTTTCAAAGACCGCGTTAAGGACGGGGAAAATTTCGATGTCCCGGTTGTAATTCACGGTTGTTTGGCCATAGGCTTCCAAATGGAAGGGATCGATCATGTTCACGTCGTTCAGATCCACTGTTGCGGCCTCGTAGGCTACGTTCACCGGGTGCTTCAACGGAAGATTCCAGATGGGGAAGGTTTCAAATTTGGCGTAACCCGCCTGAATGCCCCGCTGATGATCCTGATACAGCTGGCTGAGACAGACGGCCATTTTTCCGCTCCCCGGGCCGGGCGCGGTGACAAGAATCAGGGGGCGGGTGGTTTCGATATATTCATTTACGCCAAACCCGGCATCGCTGACGATATGCTGCACATTATAAGGATAGCCTTCGATGGGATAATGGCAATAAACCTTCACACCCAGGCTTTCCAGCCGCTGCTTAAAGGCCACGGTGTTGTGCTGGTTGCGCCAGCGGGTGAGTACCACGCTGCCTACATACAGCCCGATAGCCCGGAAGGCATCAATCAGGCGCAGGACGTCTGCGTCATAGGTGATGCCCAGATCTCCGCGAACCTTGTTTTTTTCAATATCATCGGCGCTGATGGCGATGACCAGCTCAGCCTGATCCTTCAGGTTGAGCAGCATGGTCATTTTGCTGTCCGGGCGAAAGCCTGGCAGCACGCGGGAGGCATGGTAATCATCAAAGAGTTTTCCTCCCAATTCCAGATAAAGCTTGCCCCCGAAGGCAGCAATGCGCTCCCTGATATGCGCGGACTGCATGACGGTATATTTATCATGGTCAAATCCGATCTGCATGGCTTTTTCCCCCATTCTTTTTTTCAAAACACACTGCGCTATTATAGCACGCGCCGCCGGGGGAAGCAAGCGCGAAAACGAAATGAAAACAAAAATTATCGTTCCTTTGCAAAAGGAGCTGGAAAAGCTGTTTCGCCCCTTTACAAGCTGGAAACAATATGGTATACTATGATGCGGGGCATAATTTGCCCGGCGGGGCAATGTCTGTCCAAGAAGGAGAGGGATCTGGATTTGCACGAGGAGCTGAAGGTGCTGAGCCGCATCGCGCCAGATTTGATGGCGGATATTGGCCGGCGGGCCCAGGTGCTTTCCAGTATTGAAAGCATGCAGCCAGTGGGTCGAAGGGCGCTGGCAGCGCGGCTGAGCCTGCCGGAACGGGAGGTTCGGGCTGCTGCTGCGGCGCTGAAGGAGCAGGGGCTGATCTCTATGGATGCGGCAGGCATGCAATTGACGGCGCAGGCGGCGGAAATCTTGCCTGGCGCACGGGAACTGAGCCGCACGATTTTCGGGCTAACGAAGCTGGAACAGGCTCTGGCCCGATCGCTGAGCGTGGCGCATGTGGTGGTGGTGGCCGGAAATGCGGATAGCGACGGCCAGGTGCTGCGGGATGTAGGCCGCGCGGCGGCGCATCGCATTCACAAGCTGATGCAAAGCGGTATGACCCTGGCCGTGACTGGTGGAAGCACCATGAGCGAGGTGGCTCGGGGGATGCAGTCTGCTGCGGCGATGGATGTGATGGTGGTGCCGGCTCGCGGCGGCATGGGTGCGAATGTGGAAACCCAGGCTAGCGTGGTGGCGGCGGAGATTGCCGGTCGTCTGGGCGGGCAATACCGGGTGATGCATCTGCCGGATACGCTGGATGCGGCGGCGCTTCAGGAAATGGTGAAGTTGCCGGATGTGCAGGAAACGCTGGATTGCCTACGGCATGCAGATCTGGTGGTTCACGGCGTGGGGCGAGCGGATGAAATGGCGCAGCGGCGCAGGCTGCCCCCGGACATGATGGAGCTGCTACGGCGCAAAAATGCCGTGGGCGAAGCCTTTGGTGAGTTTATTGATTTCCAGGGGCGAACCGTGATGCAGGCCAATACGGTTAGCACTGGCATGGGTGTGGCCCAGGAGGGCAGTAAGCTGGTGATGGTGGCGGCGGGCGAGCGCAAGGCGCAGGCTATTATCGCCTCGGCCCGGCATGCAGCCCATGATTCTCTGATTGTGGACGAAGGCGCAGCACGGCGAATTTTGCATTTGCTGCATGCGGAAAGCGCCTGATGGATTTTTCTGATACCCAGGCCGATGACGGCCTTGGCATACAACACCCCGAACCCTGAATATGAAAATTGAAGGAAAAAAGGAGTGCCAGATCATGAACCTGAACAAAAAAACCATTGAGGATGTAAACGTTTCCGGCAAGCGGGTATTGGTGCGCGTGGATTTTAACGTGCCCATGGACGAGAACAAGAAGATTACTGATGAAAACCGCATCACGGGCGCGCTGCCCACCATCAAGTATCTGATGGAGCATAACGCGAAGGTTGTTCTGTGCAGCCATATGGGCCGTCCCAAGGGCGAATTCAATATGAAGTATTCCCTGGCTCCCGTGGCCGTTCGCCTGTCCGAGCTGCTGGGTAAGGAAGTGAAGATGGCCAAGGACGTGATCGGCGAAGACGCCGACGCCATCGTCGCCTCTTTGGAAGAGGGTCAGGTTTGCCTGCTGGAAAACCTGCGCTTCCATAAGGAAGAAGAAAAGAACGATCCTGAGTTCGCCAAGAAGCTGGCCTCCTACGGCGAAATTTATGTGAACGATGCCTTCGGCACCGCCCATCGCGCCCATGCGTCTACCGAGGGCGTGACCCATTATCTCCCCTCTGTGTGCGGCTATCTGATCGAAAAGGAACTGCGCATCATGGGCGGCGCGCTGGAAAACCCCGAACGGCCCTTCCTGGCCATCCTAGGCGGCGCGAAGGTGTCTGATAAAATCGGCGTAATCAACAACCTGCTGGAAAAGGTGGATGTGCTGATCATCGGCGGCGGCATGGCGTATACCTTCCAGAAGGCCATGGGCGGCCATATCGGCAATAGCCTGTGCGAAGATGATAAGCTGGATTTGGCGAAGGAACTGCTGGCCCGGGCCGCTTATAAGGGCAAGCGCATCGTGCTGCCTGTGGACAACGAAGCCGGCAACGCTTTCAGCAATGATTGCCTGCATATCACCGTCCATTCTCAGGAAATTCCCGATGGCTTTGAGGGCATGGATATCGGCCCTGTGACCCGGGAAATGTTCGTCAACGAAGTTAAACGCGCGCATACTATCATCTGGAATGGTCCCATGGGCGTGTCCGAATTCCCTGTGTTCGCCGAAGGTACCCGCGCTGTGGCGCAGGCTGTGGCTGAAAACCCTGGCATCACCATCATCGGTGGCGGCGACAGCGCTGCTGCGATCCAGAAGCTGGGCTATGCCGATAAGGTGACCCATGTGTCTACCGGCGGCGGCGCTTCCCTGGAGTTCCTGGAAGGCATCGAACTGCCCGGCGTGGCCGCGCTGAACAATAAATAATGAAACGCAGCCCGATTTCTATCGGATCTGAAAATGAAGGGGTTCGTCCCCTTCATTTTTCAAGAGCAAAGCTTTTGCGACTCTGAGGAAATCTGCTGGCTTAATCTGTTTGGCTTTGCCTAAGCCTTACTTACATGAAGGAGGTTCCTATATATGCGTACTCCCATTATTGCTGGCAACTGGAAAATGAATAAAACGCCCACTGAGGCCAAGGCGCTGGTCAGCGAACTGAAGCCCCTGGTGGCGGATGCGAAGGCCACGGTTGTGGTCTGCGTTCCGTTTGTGGATCTGTGCCCTGTGCTGAAGGAAACGGCGGGTACTAATATCCATGTGGGCGCGCAGAATGTCCATTTCAAGGAATCCGGCGCGTATACCGGCGAAATCTCCGCCGCTATGCTGAAGGAAATGGGCGTGGAATACGTCATTATCGGCCATAGCGAACGCCGCCAGTATTTCGGCGAAACGGATGCTACCGTGAACCTGCGTACGCTGGCCGCCGTCCATGCCGGGCTGACCCCCATCATCTGTGTGGGTGAGCGCAAGGAAGAGCGCGAAGCGGGCTATACCAATGCGCTGGTGGAATACCAGACCCTGATCGCTCTGAACGGCCTGACCGAGGACGAAATCAAGAACGTGGTGATTGCTTATGAGCCTGTTTGGGCGATTGGCACCGGCCTGACTGCTACCGACGAGCAGGCGAATGAAACCATCGGCGTGATTCGCGCGGCTATCGCCCGGAAGTATGGGCAGGCTGTGGCCGATGCAGTGCGCATTCAATATGGCGGCAGCATGAACCCCAAGAACGTGAAGGGCCTGATGGCGCAGCCTGAAATCGATGGTGGCCTGATCGGCGGTGCGTCTCTGAAGGCGCCGGACTTTTCTCTGGTTGTTAATTACGATAAATAAGCGCATAAACAGCCATAAAAACAGAAGGGAGACGCTTCGGAAGGAGCCGTCTCCCTTCTGCTTTTTTACTGTTAATGCTCAAGCAAAAAAGCGGCGCAGCATCAAACTGCGTCGCTTCTTGTAACCTGTAGTTTTATGGCAGGAGATTAATGGTATTCCGGCAGCCAGCCCGCATGTGCCTGAATCAGTTCGTCACACATTGCCACGATGTCATCAATGCTCAACTCGCTTTGGCAATGGGGATCCATCATGGCAGCCTGATAAATGTAATCCGTCTTGTGGGTAACGGCGGCCTGGATGGTCAGAAGCTGCACGTTGATATTGGTGCGGTTCATGGCAGCGCACTGCTCGGGCAGATCGCCAACGAAGCAGGGCGTTACGCCGCTGGCATCCACCAGACAGGGAACTTCCACGCAGGCGTTCCGGGGCAGGTTGGTGATCAGGCCATTGTTGATCACGTTGCCACCGATTTTGTAAGGCACGTTGGTTTCCATGGCTTCCATGATATAGCTGGCATATTCGCGGCTGCGGGTATGGGTCAGATGCGGATCCTTGGTCAGTTCATCCCGGCGCTTTTCCCAGTCGGCGATCTGCTTGATGCAGCGGCGGGGATATTCGTCCAGAGGGATGTTGAATTTTTCGATCAGTTCGGGATATTTGTCCTTAATAAAGAAAGGCATGTATTCGGCGTTGTGCTCACTGGATTCAGTAACATAATAGCCGAACCGCTTCATGATTTCCAGGCGTACCAGATCCTTGCAGTCCGCAGGTACGTTTTCAGCGGCGCGCTTGATTTCAGGATAGATATCCTTGCCGTTCTTGGTGACTTCCAGCAGCCAGGCCTGATGGTTGATGCCTGCAATTTTCCACTGCATAACGGCGGGATCGTACTGATCTTCCATGCCGACATGGTTCATCAGATCGCGCACACAGGTTTGCACGCTGTGGCAAAGCCCCACGGTTTTAATGCCGGTATAGCGCTGCATTGCGCCGGCGAGCATGGCCATCGGGTTGGTATAATTAAGGAACCAGGCATTGGGGCATACTTCTTCCATGTCCTTGGCAAAATCAAACATCACTGGGATGGTACGCAGAGCGCGGAAGATACCCCCGATGCCCAGCGTGTCGGCGATGGTCTGACGCAGACCATATTTCTTGGGAATTTCGAAGTCTGTCACAGTGCAGGGCTCATACAAACCAACCTGAATGGCGTTGACCACGTAATTGGCGCCGCGCAGCGCATCTTTACGGTTTTCCACGCCGCAGTACTTTTCAATTTTAGCCTTGTTGCCCAGATTGTTGCTGATAGCGGTGAGCATCAGATAGCTTTCGTCCAGGCGCTTGGGGTCGATGTCGTACAGCGCAATGGTGCTTTCGGCCAGAGAGGGGACGAGCATGCTGTCACCCAGTACGTTTTTAGCGAACACCGTGGAGCCAGCGCCCATAAAGGTAATCTTCGGCATAAATGCATCCTCCATTAATTCTTAATTGGATGCTTTCATTATATCATTTTTTTCTCTTGCCAACAGCCCTATTTTGTTGCATAATAGCATGGAAATGTTGCATGGAGGGAAACACGATGCAGGAATTGATGAATCTCGAAAATGAAATAAATGGCATTCATATTTCCGAATTCGGCATGGAAGCATGCGCGCCAAACCATTCGTTCGGCCCGGCGGTTCGCTCGTATTACCTCGTTCATTATGTTGCATCTGGCCAGGGAACACTGATGGCGGACGGACGGAGCTGGCAGGTTGGGCCGGGCCAGGGCTTTCTGATTGTGCCTGGGGAAATTACGGTTTATCGCGCCAATCCACAGGATCCATGGAAATATGCCTGGGTGGGCTATGCGGGGGAGGGAATGCACGCGCTGACCCGCCGTATCGGCCTGAGCCGGGGACAAAGGGTGTTTTCTGCGCCGATGGAGGAAAGTTGGGCGGCGCTGGCGCAACTACGAAGGGACGCGGCGTCTCTTCGGCTGGGGCACTTGGCAGCACTGGGTGGGCTTTGCCGTTTTCTGGCGCTGATTGCCCAGGAGCAGGCGCCGCCCCAGCGGCTGGGCGCCGCCCGGCATTATGAAAAGGCGCTGTGGTATATGCAGGGGGCATTTAGTCGAGGGGTGACGGTGCAGGAGGTGGCAGATTTTGTGGGCCTGAGTCGGTCTCAGCTTTTCCGGGTGTTTGAAGCGGAGGGCGGCTTATCGCCCAAGCAGGCATTGCAGGAGATGCGGTTGAACCATGCGCAGAAGCTGCTGAAGGAAACGGATCTGTCGGTGGAACAGGTGGCTCTGTCTGTGGGGCTTTCTTCCGCCGCGCATCTGAGCCAGATATATCGCGCTCGGTATGGCAAGTCGCCTCGGGGAAAATGAAAAGGGAACCGTTACGGTTAACGATTCCCCCTGTGTTTAATGCTTGGGCTGAGAAGGATTTTCCGGTTTGATCCGGTGAATGCCTTCCAACTGGGATAATTGATCGGCTTGATCTGGAAACTCAACCTGGGCTGGCATCAGCCCGGTGCAATCTGTGGCAGAAACTACCGGCTCCTCATCAAAAAAAGGATCCTCCGGAACCCGCGGCGGCCAGACTTCTGGCGAATGTGGCCGGGTCATGGGCATTTGCAGTCGTAATTCTGGCACATGCTCTCATCCGCAGGATCGCCAGAATACGCCATGGGCGTGGGAGCCACCTGGATGCTTTCCAGCGCGCAAATGCCCTGCTCAGGCCGCAGATGCTTGCAGGATTCCACGCTGCAATGGATGCATTGATTCTTTCTTTCATTCATGGATGCCTTGCTCCTTTCATCATGCCGACGCCCGGCGGCAGCCCGCGCGCGGCTGCCACCTTGCCGATCAGGGGTTTTTCGCCTGTGTGAATCCCAGGCTGCCGCGCACCTCCACGAAGCGCGCCCGCAGTCTGGTGCGTCCGGGCGAAAGAGCTGATCCGACGCATGCGTCTTGGCGTTAGTATGGCCGGAAAGCGGGGTTGTCATGCAGAAAAAAAGGTGGTATAGTAAATGTCCGTCCGAAGGCGGCAAGAAAGCTTTTTTAAAGAAATGAGGATTGCTTATGGCGCGGAAGGAAAACGGAAGAGTAAAAAGCCTGTGCGAAAGCGCGGCGATTGCGGCACTTTATGCAGTTTTGACTATCGTGCTTGCGCCGATCAGCTTTGGTGCAAACGGCGCTATGCAACTGCGGGTATCCGAAGCGCTGACCCTGCTGCCCATGGTCACGCCTGCGGCTGTGCCAGGCTTGTTTGTGGGCTGTCTGGTGGCGAATCTGCTTTGCGGCGCGCCACTTCCAGATATTCTTTTTGGCAGTCTGGCCACGCTGCTGGCGGCGCTGCTGACCAGAAAGCTGCGTAAAAATGTATATCTGGCGGCGCTTCCGCCAGTAATCTGCAATGGCCTGATTGTGGGCGGGATGCTGTCTGTTGTTTATACGATGCCGCTGGCATGGAGCTGCTTTACGGTGGCTATTGGCGAAGTGGCTGCCTGCTATATTTTGGGTATTCCTATGATCAAGGGCGTGGAAAAACTGAAGGTTTTTTAAGGAGATCATGAGGAAACGGAGCAAATCGCCGTTTCGTCTGCTTTGGGGGAGGGGCTTTTCAGGAGGCTTCCCCCGTCTTTTTTTGTTCCCTCAGTCTTTTTTTCTTGCGTTTCGCGGAAAAATCAGCGATAATAGAACCAAATGGAGGTGGCAGATTGATGTATCAGGCGTTGTATCGGGTTTGGCGGCCCAAAACGTTTTCAGATATGGTGGGGCAGGAGGCTATTGTAAAAACCCTGCGCAATCAGGTATCTGCCGGGCGGATTGCCCATGCGTATCTGTTTTGCGGTAGCCGCGGCACTGGCAAAACAAGCGCGGCCAAAATTATGGCCCGGGCGATTAATTGTCTGAATCCGCAAAACGGCGATCCATGCGGAGAGTGCGAATCCTGCAAAACCATTGAAAACGGCGCGTCTTTTGACGTATACGAAATGGATGCGGCCAGCAACAGCCGCGTGGAGGAAATTCGGGAATTATTGGAAAAGGTGGACTATCCGCCTCAATTCGGCCAATACAAGGTGTATATTATCGATGAAGTGCATATGCTGTCCAACGCGGCCTTTAATGCACTGCTTAAAACTCTGGAAGAGCCGCCGGAATACATGGTCTTTATCCTGGCCACCACCGAGCCCCAGAAGCTGCCTTCCACGATTCTTTCCCGCTGCCAGCGTTTTGATTTCGGCCGGTTTTCTGAAACGGAAATCGCGGGCCATTTGCACCATGTAGTGGAGCAGTCTGGCGCTGAAGCGGAGCCTGAAGCCCTTGGCTTGATCGCCCGGGCGGCGGAGGGCGGCATGCGGGATGCGCTGTCTATTTTGGATATGTGCATGGGCGGTGGCGAACGGATTACGGAAGCGGCAGTGCGCCAGGCACTGGGTACGGCAGATCGCGCGTTTTTATTTTCCTTTGCGGATGCACTGGCAGAGAAAAAGGGCGGCGATGCGCTGCGGCTGGTGGACGAATTGATGCGGGGCGGCAGGGACGTGCAGGTCTTTTTCAAGGATTTATCCGCTCATCTGCGGCTGCTGATGGCGGCCAAGCTTTGCGGCCCGGATGAAGGGCTGCTGGGCGCAAGCACTGAAAACGCCAAACGTTATGCGGAGCAGGCAGCTCGGTTTTCTCAGCAGCGGCTTTTGCGGGCGCTGGAGTTATGCATGAAGGCGGAAGGCGATACCCGGTGGGCTGCATCGGCTCGATCGGTTTTGGAGATTTTTGCCCTGCGGGTATGCGAACAGCCGGAGGGACAGGATATCCAGGCATTGCTGGAACGGATTGGCGAATTGGAAAACCGCTTGGCGCAGCTGGAAAAGAACGGCGTTCGGCCAGCAGCGGCCAGCAGTACGCGGGCGGCGCGTCCTGCGCCTTTTTCGGAAACGCCCATTGTGGAAACCCCGGTGCCGGCTGGAAGCAAGCCGCCCAAGGATGTATGGAACGATGCGCTGAAATATTTGAAAAAAACTGAACCGGGAATCTTCGGCCCCCTGTCTCAAAGCAAATACGGCGGATATCAGGACGGCACGTATAAAGCCCTGTTCGGCCCCGGCACAGAAATTTTTGTGACTATGCTGGCCGCGCCGGAACGAAGAAAAAAGGTGGAGCACGCGCTGAACATGTGCGGCGGCGGGGATTGCAAATTCGATCCCCAGAATGAGCAGCAGCCGCAGCAGGAGGCTCAGCCCCAGGATGAAAAGAACCTGGAAGGGCTGATCGATATGTTCGGCCGGGAGCGGGTGCAGATCGACGAATAAACAACGGCGGATTCCGTATTTCTCTAATGGAAGATCAGCCGAAGGAATGGATGAAAAACAGAAGCTGTTTCGTTGCATGAATAGACGGAAGAGAAAAACGGCGCGAACGAAATTTTCTCGTTTTCGTGTCAGAAGTATTTACAAATTGTTACGATATGCTATACTATAAGGTGCGAAAGCATGCGATAGCTGTAGAAGCAGAAAGAAAAGAGGAAACGGAAAGGAGCGCCTTATGAACGGAAATCGTGGGCAATATACTTCGGCGCCGCTTTATAATATGAAAAACAAACGCCCTGCGCCTCAGCCGCAGTGGGAAAATGGCAGACCTCAGCCGCCGCAGGAGCCTCAGCGGAGAAGGAGCCGGTTTGGAGCGCTGGCAGCAGTGCTGTCCATTGGGTTGCCGGTGCTGTTTTTATTGGCGCTGCTGATTTCATCCAATTATTTAAAGATTGCTTTTTTGGTGGCTACGGTGATCGCCGTGGCGGCCATGTGGGCGCTGGGCGCGTTTGTGCGCAATGCTCGCAGCACGCTGACTATCGTGTATGGCGCGCTGGCGGTGGTGATCGGTCTGGCGTTGTTTATGGACAGCGCGGGGCCGGAAACTCAGAATACCGGTAAAAGCATGGCAGATCAGGGGGCGCTGTTTAGCAGCAATGTGGATCAAAGCGCGCTGGACGCGCTGCTGCAAAACGCGGCCAGTTCCACCCGGCCTGAGGCCACGGATGCTCCGATTGCCGCCATTTCCGCTGCGCAGGAGCGGCTGGAGCAGTTCCTGGCCTATTGGGCGGAAAACAATATTCCCAGCATGCTGGAAATCTGCACGCCGTCCTGGATCAGCCAGCAGGATGCGCCCCAGGAAAAGCTTTGGCAGCTGATTTTGAACCGGCGGCCGCTGCAATATCAGATCGAGAGCGTGGCGGGCAGCAAAGCGGATTCCTCCCGGACGATCACTCTCAAGGTACTCATTGCCCGGGAAGGCTTTTCTGAGGCGGAAATGAACCGAATGCAGGTGCTTATGTTCCGGGTGAACGACGTATGGTATGTGGATCCGCAGTCGCTGGGCGGCACAGTGATTGACGAAGCGGCGGAGCAGATAAAGCAGGCGGAGGATGATGCTTACGTGGGCACCACCATTTCCCCCACAGCCACCCCTGCTCCCAGTGATACCAATGCCACCATCCTCTATTACAATGCCGATGGTGGAAAATATTATCATGCCATGGCGAATTGTCCGGCGGTAAACGAAAAGTATTGGCCGCTGGATGAATTCTACTACACGGATTTGAACACGGCGAAATTCAAGAACCTGCTGCAATGCGAGCGCTGTGGCGCGCCCTCCCGGCCGATAAATTAAAGCTCAGGGGGACAAACCCGTCGCATATTCGTTCATGCGGGAAACGCACAGCAGATGACAATATTTGATCTGCGCGCCCAGGCGGGTTTCATTGGCTGCGGCGGCGGTTTGGGCCAGGGCGGCGGAAAGATCATCCAACAACTGGATGACTTGCGCCACGGCGGCGTGGGGCTGATCTCCGAAAAGCTGCCGCAGCCGCGCGGCCAGGGCCGCTGCCGTTTCCTGTTCCGAGGCTGCTGCGGATAAAATGGCTTCCGCAGAGGCAGTGCGCTGATCCAGCGCCTGAGAAAGCGAGGATAAATGGGCCGCCAGCTTGTCCAGAGCATCCCATGCATCGGTCAAGGCGGAGAGCTGTGCTTTCTGACCAGACAGCCTCAGCAGGATTTCAGGGCGGGACAATTCGTAAACATAGGCGTCCACCTGATGCTGAGAACGCAGTTGCGTCTGTACGGCCTGAGCGTCGGCTCGGTTTTCATAGCAGGCGGCAAGTACGCGATAATGCTCGGATAAAAGTACGTATCCTCCTGCGCCGCGGGCTCGATAGCTTTCGGCCAGGGCGGAGGCGGTTTCTGCCTGTTCAAACACCCCCAGCTGCAGGGCAAACCAGGTTTGACCCGGCAGGGTGACGGTGCGACTATCCGGAGCGCTTTCCTCAGGCGTTAGCGTGGGGGAGGGAGAAAAGGGCAAAGGAATGCCCTTGCTGCGGAAAAAGTACGCCGCGCCTCCGACGAACAGCACCAGAACCAGCAAAAGCGCTAGACCCCGGCCGCGCCGCCGGGTTTTGTATCGCCGGATTTTTAATTTGCCTGCCCGCATGCCGCCTGTCACGCTCCCTTCGGTATCTGCCCCAATATATGCGGTGGCGTGTTGGAACATGCCCAATCTTTGAATGATGAAGGAGACAAAGCCATGCATTATCATATTGATACCATTCCTGTTTGGGATGCAGTGAAGCTGGATGGGGAATGCCCACTATGCGCGCTTCGACGGAGAAACGAACTGTTGGATGTGGAGCGGTTTCTGGGCGGCTCCGTGATGGAGCCTGATAGCCGCATCCGCGTCAATGCAAAAGGGTTTTGTCCCCGGCATCAGGCGTTGCTTTACGCCCAGAAGAATAAACTGAGCCATGCGCTGATGATGCACACCCATCTGAAGGAAACCATGAGCAAGCTAACGCCAGCCTTTGAAAGCGCCAAAGCGGCGGCACAAAAAAGCGCAGGTACCCCGGCACTTCGCCGTATGCTGGGAAAAAGCGAAGGCAAGCAGGATTTGAAAGCAGCGGCGGAAACGATTCGGGGGCTGGCCAGTTCCTGCATTCTGTGCGACAGCATTGAGGAACACACCAGGCGATATGCCTATACGCTGCTCCATCTGTATAAAACTGATCCCGGCTTTGCCAAGGCCTTTGCTGCGTCCAAGGGCGTATGTTTGCCGGACATGGCACTGCTGCTGGATATGGCGGAGGAGGCGCTTAGCGGCGAAACGCTGGCCCGGTTCGTGGAGGATTTGTGCGCTGCTGTGGAAAGAAACCTGCATAAAACCGAGCAGGATCTGGAGGGCTTTACACTGAAATTTGATTACCGCAACGCGGATAAGCCCTGGGGCGATAGCCGGGATGCGCTAGAGCGGACGGTTAATAAGCTGCGGGGCTGGTGCATTGGCGCGGAACCCAATTCCAAGTAAAAGCAAAGGAAGAAAGAGCATGATGAAAAAAAGCCTGGGCTTGCTGGCGCTTCTGAGCCTGGCGCTGCTGCTGGGTGGCTGCGTCACCTCGCCTCCGGATTCACTGATGCGCTCCGAGCCCGCCGATGCAAAGACGCTGGTGGATGCGGAAACGGACGCCCTGCCCGGGGATACTCTGCAGGCTGCACTATATTTTCGATACGGCTCCTCGGCATATCTGGCCCCGGAGCAGCGGCAGATCATCATTGAGAAAAATGAAAGCCCGGAGAAGGCGCTGGTGAAGGCGCTGGTAGCAGGGCCGTCCGCTTCGTCTTCCTCGCTGACGCCCTTGTTTCCGGAGGGAACAGAGGTGCTGGCCGTATCCAGCCAAGGAGACACTTTGTATGTCACCTTTAACGATGTGTTGCTGGCTCGATACAGCGATGAGCCGGTGGACGTTTTCTCCGATGCATGGAAGCAGGAGTTTCCCCTTCGGCGGCAGCTGTGCATGGATGCGCTGGCGGCCACTTTGACCGAAGCGGGTTATTGTGTGCGGGTACAGGTGCTGGTTTATCAGGAGGTATCCAGCGCCACATCTTTGCGGTTGACCAACGGCTATTTCACGCAGGACGGGGACGCCACACCGCTTTCGCCGTTGACACGGGATGAGGAAACGCTGCTTACACCGCATAACGCTGCTGTGCTGACGCTTACGGCATGGATGACCCAGGATTGGGACACGCTGTATTCGCTGGTGAAAAAGGATGATCCTACCGATCCACGGCCTGCCGGGCAAACAGCGATTACGGCGTTCTCCGCCGCTCGGGTGCTGACGGGGTTCCAGGTGAGCTCCGGAAACGTGATGGCGGATGGGCAGGTGGCGGTGGTGAATGGGGAAATGACCCTGCGCGCCAATGGGGAGGACAGCTTTATTTCCAGCTATCCCATTCGCCTGGAACGGGAAAACGGTTTATGGAAAATTTCGTATGAGCGTCTGCTGGCGCTGATGAACCAGGAGTAAACATGCAAAAAACAAAGAAAACGCTATGTCTGCTTTGCGCGAGCGTTCTGCTGTTATCCGGCTGCGCAAGCCAAAATGTCGCCCCTGCCGCTTCGGTGACGCTGCCGCCTACAAAGTTGGAAGCTGTTGCTCCGGAAAATGACAGTGCGCAGGGCTATTCCCAAAGCGTGACGCTGTATCTGCCCTCCCGGGATGGAACACGGCTGATTGCTGTGCCGGAAACGGCGGAACTGACGCTGTCCCGCCACAGCGCCCGGACGCTTTGCCAAATGCTCTTTGACCATCCAGGCACGGAAAGCGCTGCGCCAGTGGGGGGCGAGGTGACGCTGACGCTGTCGGGCACAGAAGCAGTGGAGGTGTCCGGCAAGGTGGCCACGGTGAGCCTGGGCGCATCTGCGTTGCGGCTGAGCTATGAGGAGCTATTTGCCGTAGGGCAGGCGCTGGCCAATACGCTTTGTCAGTTTGGAGATATTGAATATGTGAATCTGCTGATTTCCGGGGTGCAGCCTGGATTGAATGTGGCAGCCACGTTGCCGGCGGGCTGCTTCCAGCAAAACACCCGGGAGAATTTGGCGACGCTTTGGGCGCGAGCCTCTGCGCCGCAGACGGCAAGCCGCCGCTCTCTGGTGGCGGCGCTATATTATCCTGCACCGGGGGGCAAGGGCGTACTTTGCGAAGCACAGACGCTGGCGTTTTCCGATCTGAATCCCGGCCCGGTAATGGAGACATTGCTGGACGCTTTATCTGCCGGCGCAGAAACGCTGGAAGGTGTGCCACAATATCCAGATCTGTCGGCGCTTTTGACCGAAACGCCCACCATTGCTGAAAGGAACGGCGGGCGGCGGGCTGTGCTGTGCTTTGCGAGCGAAATGAACGATCAACTGCTGGCGGCGGGCATCACGCGATCGGTGATGGTTGCGTCGCTTGTTTATACGATCACCACCTTCCTGCCTGGCATCGAAGGGGTGGAAATGCATATTGGCAGCGAAAAAATTACCACGCTCACTCCTTCGGGCACATATCTGAATGCCGGAGAAACCATTAGCTTCCCGGATGGGCTAATGAAGCGTGGAGATTTTTCCTCGTTTCTGCTCACGCCCTGCACTCTGTATTTCTCCGGGAACGATGGAAAATTGCAGCGGGTTACCCGGGCAATTCCTTTCTACGAGCGATGCAGTGTGCGGGCAATCATCGGCCAGTTGATGCAGGGTCCCCAGCTCTATGACAGCCCTACCGGCCTTTCAGCGGCTTTGCCTACTGGCCTGCGGGATGCAGATTTGCTTGGTGTGTCCTATGTAAACGGTATGCTGTTTTTGAATTTTTCCTCTCAGCTTATTACCCAGAGCCAGGATATGACCCCGGCCCAGGAAAAACAAATGGTGTATTCCATTGTTAATACGCTGGCAGAGTTGCCGGGCGTGCGCCGGGTCTGCTTCTTTATTCTGGGGGATCAGCCCCAAACCTTTGCAGGCGCGCTCTATTTGCCAGGGGATTTTATGCCGAACCTGGATATCGTGGAGGAATGAGAGCAAAACAGAATGATTCCCCTTGCAAATCCGGGAAAAGCTGGGTATAATAGAGAGGTGGTTTATCCTGGAGAAAAAACGCGAAAGAAGGCAAGAAATCATGAAGCAGTTTATGGTTGAAACATCCGCCCGTCACGTGCACGTGACGCAGCAGGATTTGAAAACGCTTTTCGGCGCAGGCTACGAATTGACGGTGAAGAAGATGCTGTCTCAGCCGGGGCAGTATGCCAGTGCAGAGCGGGTTGATGTGGTCGGCCCGAAAAAGACGCTGACCGGCGTGAGCATTCTGGGGCCTGTCCGCAATGCCACTCAGGTAGAATTGTCCTTGACGGATGCCCGTTCTATCGGCGTTAGCGCGCCCATCCGGGAATCTGGTGATATCGCTGGTTCTGGTGCCTGCAAGCTGGTGGGCCCCAAAGGCGAAGTGGAACTGACGGAGGGTGTGATCGCTGCGAAGCGCCATATCCATATGACTCCCGCCGATGCCGCTGAATATGGCGTGCAGGATAAGGACGTGGTCAGCGTGAAGGTGGAAACCAGCGGCCGCGCGTTGACGTTTGGCGATGTGGTTGTGCGCGTCAGCGACAAGTTTGCCCTGGCGATGCATATTGATACGGATGAATCCAACGCTGCCTGCGCCGTGAACGGCACCATGGGCGAGATCGTCAAATAAAAAGCAAAAAGCAAAGAAAAGGGAGGGCGAAAACCCTCCTTTTTTCAACGGAAAGAAGGCGGAAGCATGCAGGGCTGGCTGGTTTATGACCGGGAAAATGTGGAGCGAAACCGGCGGTTTATCGAACTTTTTCAAGCTGCGGCCAACCATCAGGGCGTGGGGCTACGGCTGATTACGACGGATCAGATCATCACGGGTATTCGGGAAGGTGCCCCCTTTCTGCTGCCTGAGAAGCCGGATTTTGCCGTGATGCGCTGCATGAATCCTCTGCTTTCTGCGCAGATAGAGGGTTGCGGCGTTCGGCTGTTTAATTGCGCGCAGGTTTCCCAGATTTGCAATGACAAACGGAGAACCCACCAGTTTTTTTCCGCGCATGGCTTTCCTGCGCTGCCAACGGCGTTCGTTTCTCTTTCTTCACCGGGACAGCCTTTTGGCTATCCAGTGGTGCTGAAGGCTGCGGGTGGCTGCGGAGGGCGGCAGGTTTATTGCTGTTTGGACGAAGCAGATTATCTGGAGAAGCTGGCGCTGATTGGGCCGGAAGGCGGCGTGGCGCAGCCGCTGTGCGATACTCCTGGCCGGGATGTGCGCGCCTACGTACTGGGAAACAGGATTGTTCAGGCCATGGAGCGCTATTCGGATTCGGAGGATTTCCGAAGCAATTTCGGCCTACATGGCCACGCTCGGAAAACGACCCTGACCCCGGAAATGCAGGGCTATGTGGAAAAAGCAGCGACGCTTTTGCAGTTCGGGCTGGTAGGTGTGGATTTTGTGTTCCATCAAGGCAAACCGTTTCTGAACGAGATCGAGGATGCAGTGGGCACACGGATGCTCTATCAGTATACAGATCTGCAAATCGTGGAGGAATATATGGCGTTTATTCTCCAGACGATGGAATAAAAAGCTGTTCCCATGGCGAAATTCCAAAAACAAATCCGGCCTATGGTCACGATCATAGGCCGGATATTTTTTATGTCTTCTTTTTTGCTTGCTGGCGACGGACGGTTCAACCCAAACGTCTGGGGCAGAAGAACTGCGGGTAACGTCCCCTTTAACAGTGCAGGGAGACGTAGCCGTCTTTTTTAACCGATTCTTGAAAAGAGGAATTAAACCAGACGAATGCCGGAAGCGGCTTGTTCCGCCTGATAGCGGCCCAATAGATTCTTGATTCGATCATAGGGATTGAGCAATTCGTGCAGAGACCGGTCGTGATTCAGCGTGGCGATGATGTAGGAAATATACTTGCTCATGTCCGCTTCAATGAACCAGGGCGCGGCTTGCAGCTCCGGCATGCGGTAGGTCAGGTTGGTGGCAATCACCCGGGACAGATAACCCTCTTCATAGGCCTTATTGAATGCCTCCAGACCGCTGGTGAAGAAAGCGAAGGTAGCCACGGCAAAGATACGGTTGGCCTTGCGCTTTTTCAGTTCCTTGCACAGATCCAGCATGGAATCGCCGGAAGCAATCATGTCGTCTACTACGAT
The DNA here is from genome assembly GCA_964423675.1 of uncultured Oscillospiraceae bacterium. Classification (GTDB taxonomy): domain Bacteria; phylum Bacillota; class Clostridia; order Christensenellales; family Aristaeellaceae; genus RUG563. The sequence continues at coordinate 6,493 of CAYRFP010000007.1, read as the reverse complement.
GACATCTTTGCCTTCCATGGACGCGCCCAGGTATTCGTGGGCCACGATGGGATTGCGCCCGTTGACAACGGTAGTATAATCGCGGCGCTTATAGAACATGCCCAGATCCAGCCCCAGCACGGAGGAATAGTAAATATTGCGGTTCATGGCCCCTTCGTCGGGGGAAACCACCATCATGTTTTCCTTGTCAATGGCCAGACTCTTTTCATGCTTGCACAGCGCCTTGAGCATCTGATAGGTGGGCATCACGTTTTCAAAGCCCAGCAGCGGCACGGCGTTTTGTACCCGGGGATCATGGGCATCGAAGGTGATGATATTGGTCACGCCAATGCGCTCCAACTCCTGCAGCGCCATGGCGCAGTCCAGGCTTTCGCGGGAGGTGCGCCGATGCTGCCGGCTCTCATAGAGCATGGGCATGATCACATTGATGCGCTTGGCTTTGCCGCTGATAGCGGCGATCACGCGCTTAAGATCCTGAAAATGGTCATCGGGGGACATGGGCACTTCTTGCCCGTACATTTTGTAGGTCTTGTTCCGGGCGCAAACGTCCACGATGATATAAATATCATAGCCGCGAACGCTTTCCTTCAAAACGCCCTTGCTTTCGCCGGTGCCGAACCGGGGGCAATAGGACTTAATCAGGAAGGAATCCCGGTTTACGCCGGGCATGGTATAGAATTCTTCATCCTGGGTCTCCTGGAGAGAATTCCATTTCATCAGCCAGGAATTGACTTTCTTGCCCAGTTCTTCGCAGCCGGCCATTGCGATGACGCCCAGCGGGCCTATCGGAATGGAATTAAGATCTTTCCCCCACTCGCTCAGAAAACTGTTCATGCCGTGCCACCCCTTCATATCTCGTTGTGAACAGAAAAACCAAGCTCATTATACATGATTTTGCGGCGCTTGAGAAGGGCAAAAGCCGTTTTTTTTCGTTTTTTGTCGAATTGACCAGAAAAAACAGCAAAAAAACAGGGAAGACAGTGAATTGACAGGCTATTAATTTCCAGAACGGAAAACGCAGGCGGGACGAAAGCACAGTTTCCCCTTCCTGCCGTTCAGGCCATAACAATGCCGCCGTTGACACCTAGCACCTGACCGGTTACAAAGCTTGCGTCAGGCCCGCATAAAAATGCCACAGCCCGGGCTACGTCCTCGGGTGTGCCCAGACGGCACAGCGGCGTTTCATCTGCCAGCGCTTGGAGATCGGCGGGGGAATAGCCGGAAAGCATATCGGTTTGAATTACGCCAGGCGCAACACAGTTGACCCGAATCCCGCTGGGCCCCACCTCTCCTGCCAGGGCTTTGCAAAAGCCGATCAATGCCGCCTTGCAGGCAGAATACGCCGCTTCGCAGGAACCGCCGACCTGGCCCCACATGGAGGAAACATACACGATAGCGCCGCTTTTTCGACTGATCATTTCTGGCAGGAACGCGCGGGTGGCCAAGAAGGCACCACGTACATGAAGGGCAAACAAATCGTCCCAATCGGCCACGGCCATATCCTGCAAAAGGCCAGTATACGCTGTGCCGGCATTGCAGACGAGTGTGTCCAGACGGGAAAAGGACTTGGTAAGCTGCTGTGCCAGCAGTCGGGTTTGTTCCTCATCCCGGGCGTCGCAGCGAAAGGCCATGGCTCCGGTCTGCTCCGCCAGGGTGTGCGCCGCTTTTTCGCTCTGCCAATAGGTGAAGGCCACTTGGTACCCCCTGACGGTGAACTCCCGCACAATGGCCGCCCCGATGCCCCGGGAGCCGCCGGTGATGAGTGCTGTTTGCATACAATTTCCCTCCTTCTGGCGATAACTATACCACAGCCTGGATAAAAAAGCAAAAGCTTCCGCAAACGGGAAATCGGAACCCACAAAAGAATGTTTCCTCCCTGTATTTCCTCAAATCTGCCGTTTTTATGACACAATACGCAGCTATAATCAAAACTGTACCGAAGATTAGCGGTTGCTCGGGCTCGGCTGCCCCCTCGGCCGTCCCGGCGCCGCTTGATCGATAGATTTTTTATAGTCCTCCTCGTAGAAGAATTCGCTGCACCCCCTCGCGGCGAATTTTTCTTTTGCTAATAGGCCGAAAAGACGCGAAAAAAAGGAAAAAATATTAATTTTTATAAAATTTCATGATAATGTAGGAAAAACTCGTTGACAGAGAAAGCATGATATGCTATACTCTATGATTGCATCAGTATCGGTAAGATGCGTCAAGATTGTCCTGCTCAGCAGCCCAAAAATCTGTTGCTGGGGAAGGGGCAATCTATGGCTTTTTTCCGATGTTGGGCAGGAATAAAGGGGTGATAGCTTTTATGGTGCACGAGGTCCAAATGGGGAAGCTGCGCAAACGGATGAGCTTCTCGCGCATCGACGAGGTTCTGGACATGCCGAACCTGATTGAGGTTCAGAAGAACTCGTATAAACGGTTCCTGACGGAAGATCTGAAAGAGGTTCTGGCGGATGTGTCCCCAATCACCGATTATAGCGAAAATCTGGTGTTGGAGTTTGTCGATTACTCGCTGGACGGCACGCCCAAGAATTCCGTGGAGCGGTGCAAAGAACGGGATTTGACCTATGCGGCCCCGCTGAAAGTATTCGTCCGCCTGAAAAACCGGGAAACCGGCGAAATCAAGGAATCGGACGTGTTCATGGGCGATTTCCCGCTTATGACCGAACATGGCACCTTTATCATCAATGGCGCCGAGCGCGTGATCGTGAGCCAGCTGGTTCGCTCTCCCGGCGCGTATTTTGACGTACAGATCGACAAGGCGGGCAAGCGGCTTTATTCCGCACAGATTATCCCCAACCGGGGCGCGTGGCTGGAATATGAGACCGACTCGAACGATGTGCTTTGGGTGCGCATCGACCGGGCCCGCAAGCTGCCCATCACTGTGCTCCTGCGCGCGCTGGGCTATGGAACGGATCAGGAGATCACCGATCTTCTGGGCGAAGATGAACGGCTGCTGGCCACCATTTCCCGTTCCGATGCCACCAAGACGCAGACCCAGGGTCTGCTGGAAATCTACAAACGCCAGAAGCCGGGCGAACCGCCCACGGAGGACGGTGCTCGCGCACTGTTGCGCAGCCTGTTCTTTGATCCCAAGCGCTATGATCTGATGCGCGTGGGCCGCTATAAGTTTAACAAAAAGCTGGGCGTTGCCGCCCGGATCGCCGGCCAGATTGCTGCAGAAGACGTGGTAAGCCCCATCAGCGGTGAAGTACTGGTCAGCAAGGGCGATCTGATTTCCAAGGAACAGGCCGCTGAAATCCAGAATGCCGGCGTGAACGTGGTTTTCCTTCAGTGCGAAAACGTGGTTCACAAGGTCATTGGCAACAACTTTGTGGACGCTGCCGCGTTCCTGCCCTTTGATCCCAAGGAAGCGGGCATTTTGGAATTTGTCCATCTGCCCACCCTGCTTCGGGTGATGGATGGCGTAGCAGCGGAAGACCTGAAGCGGGTCATCAGCGAAAACGTGCATGATCTGGTGCCCAAGCATATTATCATCGATGATATCGTGGCCTCCGTCAGCTATTTGCTGGGCCTGCCCTATGGCGTGGGCGTGACCGATGATATCGACCATCTAGGCAACCGCCGTCTGCGTTCCGTGGGCGAACTGCTTCAGAACCAGCTGCGCATCGGCCTGTCCCGGCTGGAGCGCGTGGTTCGTGAGCGGATGGCTATTCAGGACGCTAACGATGTTAAGCCCGGTGAACTGATCAATATCCGTCCTGTTTCCGCAGCGATTAAGGAATTCTTCGGTTCCTCGCAGCTGAGCCAGTTTATGGACCAGCCTAACCCCCTGGCCGAACTGACCCATAAGCGCCGTCTGAGCGCTCTGGGTCCCGGCGGTTTGAACCGCGACCGGGCGGGCATGGAAGTCCGCGACGTACACTATTCTCATTATGCCCGTATTTGCCCCATTGAAACGCCTGAAGGCCCCAACATTGGTCTGATCGGCTCGCTGGCCACTTATGCCCGGATTAATGAATACGGCTTTGTGGAAGCGCCTTATCGGTATGTGGATAAGGAAAACGGCGTGGTGACGGATAAAATCGTCTATATGACCGCCGATGAGGAAGACAATTACAAAGTGGGCCAGGCCAAGGAACCTCTGGACGCGGAAGGCCATTTTGTGAACAAGCGCGTGGTGGTGCGCTGGCGGGATGAGACCATCGAAGTAGCTGCCGATCAGGTGGATTACATTGATGTGAGCCCCAAGCAGGTCGTTTCCGTTTCCACGGCAATGATTCCCTTCCTGGAAAACGATGACGCAAACCGCGCCCTGATGGGCTGCAACATGCAGCGTCAGGCCGTGCCGCTTCTGGTTCCCGAAGCACCCTTCGTGGGCACCGGTATGGAATACAAGGCCGCGCATGACTCCGGCGTGGTGTTGCTTTCCAAGCATGCCGGCGTGGTGGATGCGGTGTCTGCTGATGAAATCATTATCAAGGATGATAACGGCGAAAAGCACAGCTACCATCTGACCAAGTTTACCCGTTCCAACCAGGGCACCTGCATCAACCAGCATCCCCGGGTTTCCCAGGGTGAGCGCATTGAAGTGGGCGATCTGTTGGCCGATGGCCCCTCTACGGAAAATGGCGAGATCGCTTTGGGTCGCAACGTGCTGATCGGGTTCATGACTTGGGAAGGTTATAACTACGAAGACGCTGTGCTCATCAGCGAAAAGCTGGTAAAGGAAGACAAGTATACTTCTATTCATATCGAAGAGTTCGAGTCCGAGGCCCGAGAAACCAAGCTGGGGCCGGAAGAAATCACCCGGGATATCCCCAATGTTGGCGATGACGCGGTGAAGGATCTGGACGAGAACGGTATCATCCGCATTGGCGCGGAAGTGCGTGCGGGCGATATTCTGGTTGGTAAGGTGACGCCCAAGGGCGAAACCGAACTGACCGCTGAAGAGCGGCTGCTGCGGGCTATTTTCGGCGAAAAGGCCCGAGAAGTACGCGATACTTCCCTGAAAGTGCCCCATGGCGAAGGCGGCATCGTGGTTGATGTGAAAATCTTCACCCGGGAAAACAAGGATGAACTGTCTCCCGGCGTGAACGAAATGGTTCGCGTTTATGTGGCGCAGAAGCGCAAAATCTCCGTGGGCGACAAGATGGCCGGCCGTCACGGCAACAAGGGCGTTGTATCTCGGATCATGCGCGAAGAGGATATGCCCTTCCTGCCCGATGGTACGCCACTGGAAATCGTGCTGAACCCCCTGGGCGTGCCTTCCCGAATGAACATCGGCCAGGTGCTGGAAGTTCATTTGGGCATTGCGGCCAAGCATCTGGGCTGGCATGTGGCCACCCCCGTGTTTGACGGCGCCAGCGAGGAAGATATCGAAGATTGCCTGGAAAAGGCAGGGCTTCGCCGGGATGGCAAGACCGTGCTGTACGATGGCCGTACCGGTGATCCCTTCGAAAATCCTGTCACTGTGGGCTATATCTACTTCCTGAAGCTGCACCATCTGGTGGACGATAAGATGCATGCCCGTTCCACCGGCCCCTACTCTCTGGTGACGCAGCAGCCCCTGGGCGGCAAGGCGCAGTTCGGCGGCCAGCGCTTCGGCGAGATGGAAGTCTGGGCGCTGGAAGGCTATGGCGCCGCTCATACGCTTCAGGAAATCCTGACCGTGAAATCCGACGACGTGGTGGGCCGTGTGAAAACCTACGAAGCGATTGTGAAGGGTCAGAATATCCCCACCCCCGGTGTGCCGGAATCCTTCAAGGTTCTGATCAAGGAATTGCAGGCTCTGGCGCTGGATATCCGTGTGCTGGATGAAAATCATCAGGAAATCGAGATCCGCGAATTGGACGACGAGGATGACAATCTGGAAGACGCCCTTCCCGCCGGCCATGAGCCGCTGCCTGAGGAAGACGAGGAATACGACGGCGAAAAGACCGCCGAGGCAGACGGGGCCGAACTGGATCTGGACAGCGATATTAGCCTGGACGACGATTTCGCCGATTTTGAGGTGGACGACGTGCTGGATGATATCAAGCTGGATGACGATGACGATATTGAATAAGCCTTCGCTGCTCTGCCCGGATTTTCCGGGTAGACGGCGGAGCTTGGCCACAGCGGAGGGAGTATTGATTCATGTTTGAATTAACCAATTTAGATTCCATCCAGATCGGCATGGCCTCTTCCGAGCAGATCCTGGCCTGGTCCTATGGCGAGGTCTGCAAGCCTGAGACCATTAATTACCGCACCCTTAAGCCTGAACGTGACGGCCTCTATTGCGAGCGGATCTTTGGGCCTCAGAAGGACTGGGAATGCGCCTGCGGCAAGTATAAGCGGATCAAGTTCAAGGACAAGGAAAAGGTCTGCGATAAGTGCGGTGTGCAGATTACCCGATCCAAGGTGCGCCGGGAGCGCATGGGCCATATTCAATTGGCCGCTCCCGTAAGCCACATCTGGTATTTTAAGGGCATCCCCTCCCGGATGGGCATGCTGCTGGATGTGAGCCCCCGGGCGCTGGAAAAGGTGCTGT
>CAYRFP010000006.1:0-63257 GCA_964423675.1 uncultured Oscillospiraceae bacterium | reverse complement strand
ACTCCTGACCCCAACACTGCCAGTGTTGTGCGCTACCAACTGCGCTAATGCCCCACGAACAAGATATATTATAGCATAACAGCGCAGCTTTGTAAACCCCTAAATTTCTTTTTTTTGAGTTTTTTTTTCATAGGATTTGACATAGTCACAGATCCAGCTTCTCAAACCGGGCGGCAGCACAGCGATAGGCCAGCCAAGTGCAGCCCCCGAAGCAAAACAGCTCCAGCCCCAGGCAGATCAGCTTGACGGGCAGGAACTGGGGATCCGGCGTATCCAGCTGATCCCGAAACAAAGGCAGGATGTGGGCCAGCGTTTCCAGTACGGCAATGAACAGCCCGCTGATCACCGCCGTCCGGGCAAAGACGCGGCCTACTTTGTTTGGCGCGGCATAATAGCGGGGGAAGAACAGGGCGTTCATCAGCCCCAGCAGCAAAAAGCTCAAGCCGAGGAAAGCGATGTTTGCATCCATGCCCACCTGATTTCCCGGTAGCGGCAGGCTTTGCCGCAAAATGGCGAAGGGAACAGCCAGCGCCAGGGAGTATTTCACGCGCATGCCCGCCGATAATTGATCCGGGGTCTTGCTTTCATCCAATTGGTATTCCTTCAGCAGGCGAGCGTAGGCGCTTTCATCCCAATCGGGATAAAATGGACGGATGGAGGCGGTGATGGCACGAAGCCTGGTTTTGCGGTAAGCATCCATGCCACCGGAGATAAAGCCGATGCGGCGCTTGATTTCCAACTCGTTTTCCGAAAAGGACAGGCCGAAGAAGCGGACGTTCCCCGCATCCGGATGCACAAAATTTAGAAGCGCCTTAAGCGAGGTGGTTTTTCCGGCGCCATTTCGGCCGATTAGCCTCATGATCTGCCCGGGGCAATGGAAAAGCTGGCGCGCTCCAGCGCAAAGCCGGGATAATGCTTGCAAAGCCCCTGAACGCGCAGCACGTCTTCCGTGCCTGTCATCTCCTTTGAAATAACGCACGTTATTTTATTATAAGATGGAGAGAGCGGGTTGTCAAGAAGCGAAAATGAAAAAACTGCACAGAGTTCTGTGCAGCCGGAATTGATAAAAAGCTGTTTTGCGAAGGGACATCTTGTAGGGGGATTGCGGAAGAGGCAACGGCTATTTGCCATGCGCGTCCAGCGCCTGTTTGGTGGCTTTTACAATATCCCGGAGAATCCGCGCCTGGTTTCCATCACAGGAGCGGATAGTTTCCAGGATTTCTTCCGCCGCAGTGCTTATACACCCTTGTGGCTGATCGTAGATCAGGTCATCCAGACGCACATCCAGCGCCTGTGCAATTTCAATAAACACGGGGAGGCTAAGCTTCGTGTTGGCGGTTTCAATATGGCTCATATGCGTGGTGGAAATGCTAACCTTTTCTGCCAATTGCTCCTGCGAAAGGCCGCGTGCCTTCCGAAGCTTGCGAATGCGCTGCCCAATTTCATAATAATCCATGCTTTTACCGCCTATATAGAAAATTTCTCTTGAATTGTATAGGCAATTGTGCTATTATTGCATAAACTATATAGGCTAATTTCCGCCTAAATAGTTAAAGAAAGGAAGGGAGGAGAGAGCGAGAACGGGGAAGGGGAATCAGGCGCTGCGATTGCCGGGCAGATCTAAGCCCGGCTTAGGGAGAAAACAGAAAAAGAGGAGGGAAAAAATGAAAAAGAATTTCGTACGGATGTTTGCTTTTATGCTTTGCGTGATGACGCTGCTGCTCTGCGTGGCTCCTGCCTTTGCGGCGGACAACATTTGCAAAAAGGACTGCGCGACATACGCTAAGAAAATCAGCAAGAGTTACACAGTTGCGTCCAGCTGGCCCTTCTATGCCAAGGACAGCTTTACGATTTATCTTGACACGGACGGCTCCATCATTGGCTATCATATTCTTCAATCCAAGCGCGATTGTCGGCCGATGATAAAGCTGGAAGGCAAGGGGATCAAGGTGACGTATGCCACGTCGGATTACCTGCTGATCACTTCTTCGTGGAATCTGGGCCTGGGCTGGGACAAAGTGAGTATGGACTTGACGACGGGAACCTGCCATTATAAGCTGACGAAGGACGGAACACTGAAAAAGATCTAAACTACATTCAACGCCTGGTTCTCTCGTTCATCAATAAAAAAGGCCGCAGCAGAAGCTGCGGCTTTAGATATATTTCGATAGCAATCAAGCAAGCGTCAGATGCTGAGCGCCGGGAGCAAGGACAATCCGCTGGCCGCCATAAACGAAAGCAGCTTCCATGCCGTCGGGGACGGTTACATCCACAGTCAGCTTGCCTTCCCAGAAGGAATAGGAGACGGATAGAATGCCCTTGGGCGTCTCGATCTGGCCTGCGGCATAGGGCAGCAGCTGCGGAATCGCGGGGCAAATCTCCACCCGTTTCCAGCCAACGCTTCCCTTGACCTGGCGCATGCCCAGCAGGGAATGGAACAGCTCCTTTGTGACCGCCCCGAACATGGGATGACACAGGGAACGCTGTAATCCGATCGGCCAGTTTTCCCACAGGGTGGTAGCACCGGATTTCATCAGCGTGGCGAAAGAAGCAGGGGTTTCGCTGATGAGCAGCCGATAGGCCAATTCGCCCTCGCCCCGTTCAAAGAGCACCCGCGGCAGAATCTCGGTGCCGAAAATGCCGGTATCCAGGCCGCCCAGCTTTTCATAGCGGGCCTTGAGGGCGGGCAGCGTTTTTTCATTGCCCAGGCCAATATCCAGCGCAAAGGCGTCCGCCGCTTCTTCGCCTTGAGCGTAAGAGCCGGTTTCGGGGTCGAAATAGGTTTCGTTCATACCCTGAATGGCTTTTTCCATCAGGTCTGCCCAGCGAGCAGGATGCGGAAGTCCAAGCGCGTCTTCCACTTCCTGAATCACTTGAATGGATTTGATCAGGAAATAGGTATTCACAAAGGGAACGGGGATTTTTACCAGACCGCCGTGGGTGCCGTTAGGCGGGCACCAATCGCCCAGACACCATTCGCCCGGCCGATCGCTGACTACCAGATGCCGCTCATCGCTGTGTGCCAGCAGATAATCGATGTAGCGGAGCATGCCCGGATACGCGTCCTGAAGCACATCCATTTCGCCATATTGACGATAATACTGCCAGGGTACCATCACGATGGCGCAGCCCCAGCCGCCGGGGCCGCCGCCGGAGCGGACATAGGGCGCGGTGTTTTGCACATGGCCGCTGTTGCGATCCTGGCAATCCAGAATATCCCGGATCCATTTTCGGGTCAGGGAGCGATTATTGAGCAGCAGCAGGAAGGTTTCGCAGGCAAGCTGACCATCACCGGTATAGCCTCGGCGCTCGATATGCGGACAATCAGAGGGAATGCCGCCGTGCCAGTTAATCAGCTGTGTGTGCATATATGTTCGATAGAGCCAGTTCAGCACCGGGCTGGCGCTGTCGAAGGAAGAATGGACAGAAATGTCGCTGTGGATCACCGCTACGGATTTCACCTGGGCGTTTCCTTTTAATAGGAAGTAACGGAAGCCGTGCCAGGTGAACCAGGGGTGCACCTCCCGCCCCCGGCCATCGCTGACGAATCGGAAAAACTGATCGTGCCCATAACGATGATCGAAATCGCCCGCCACGGTCAGATCCTCGGTAAAGATGACGGAAATCTCTTCCCCTGCCTTGGATGCATCCTGCAAAACCACCCAGCCGGTGGTATTTTCGCCGACATCATACAGCCGCTCGCCGTTTTGCTCCTTGATCAGCCGGGGCACGATTTGCCGCACGATCCGGTCGCCGGGGCAATCCTGCAACTGATAATCCGTATCCATCGGGAGCAGAACCTGAGCCTTTTCCCAGCCCTCGCCCACGGGCGCGGTGATCCAATCCGGGGCCAGTGCGGTCAGATCCTGCGCTTCGCCCTTGCAGAAATTATAATCGCGGATGAAGCCGGGATGCTGCCATGCGTCCGGGCCGGAGAGCACTTCGCCGGTCTGGCCGTCCTCCGTTTCCCAGACGATGCGATAGCAAAGCCGGGGCTGCCCATAGGGAGTGCGACGGCCGAACAGCGCCTGATTCTGCGTAAAGAAGCCGCCGCCCATGGTTGCGGCCAGTTCGTTGCGGCCGGGCTGAAGGAGAGCAGTCAGGTCATAGCGCAGATAGTAGCAGCGATGCCCCATTTCTTCGTCAAAGGGCTGGCCGTTTTCAAGAAGAATATCCCGTTTCACATAATCACTGGTGACGGGCACGAAAAGATCCTGAGAGACTGGCTGACCATTCAGATACAGATAGAAATAGCCAAGGCCGCAGACGGTGATTTCCGCACGCTTAATGGCGGGGGCCGTGAAGGAAGCGCGAATCGCTGGGCATTGCTCGCCAGGCCCGCCGCCGATCCACTGGGCGCTGCCGAACACCTGTTCAAAATTCATAATGTATAATGCTCCTTTCCTATATGTAGGAAGATATTTTTATTGTAGCATACTGGGCATGCGAAAGCAAGATGTCAGATTTTGAACTTTTTAAAAACGCGTTTGGGAAATGCGGGCAGATAAAATGAAGGAAGCAGCGGCATTTTTGCAGGATTTCATTCAGAAATTCGTTGCATTAGCAGGAAAATGACGGTATAATAGGAAACGATAGAAACAGACAAAGGAGACGCGCGCCATGAACAACGAAGAATTTCGGCTGGAACGGGATATGATCGGCGAAAAAGCCATTCCTGCAAGGGCGCTTTATGGGATTCACTCTTTGCGCGCAGCGGAGAATTTTCCGATTACAGGGCAGCGGCTATCCCGGCAGATGATTGCAAGCATGGGCTGGATTAAAAAGGCCTGTGCCCGGGCCAACGGTGCTTGCGGGGCGTTGCCGGCAAACATTGCCCGGGCCATTGAACAGGCGGCAGATGAGGTGATTGCCGGGCGCTGGGACGAAGCGTTTATTGTGGATCCCATTCAGGGCGGGGCGGGCACGTCCACCAACATGAACGGCAACGAAGTGATCACCAACCGAGCCATTGAACTGCTGGGCGGAAAGCCGGGGGATTATTCCCTGGTAAACCCCAATGATCATGTGAACTGCGGCCAATCCACCAACGATGTGTATCCCACCTGCGGCAAGATGGTGCTCTATGGCGCGATGGGGGATTTGCTTGCGCAGCTGCGGCGGCTGGTGGAAGCGCTGGAGAAGAAGGCGACGGAACTGGACGGCGTGGTGAAAATGGGGCGTACCCAATTGCAGGATGCGGTGCCCATCCGTCTTGGACAGGAATTCCGGGCGTATGCAGCGGTGCTGCGACGGGAAGAAAAGCGGTTGTGCCGGGGACGGGAAGAAATGCTTTCGCTGAATCTGGGCGGCACTGCGATTGGCACCGGCGTGAATGCGCATCCGGCGTATATTGCCAGCGTTGTAAACGTGCTGGCGGAAATGACGGGTATTCCCTTCGTGCAAAGCGAGGATCTGATCGACGCGACCCAAAACCTGGATGGCTATACCGCCCTGTCCGGGGCACTGAAGGGCTGCGGGGTCAGTCTGTCCAAGATCTGCAACGATCTGCGGCTAATGTCTTCTGGTCCACGGGACGGCCTGGGGGAAATCACGCTGCCGCCTCGGCAAAATGGCTCGTCCATTATGCCCGGCAAGGTCAATCCGGTTATTCCCGAGGTGGTAAACCAGATTGCGTTCCGGCTGGCGGGCATTGATGTGACAGTGACCTGCGCGGTGGAAGCGGGACAAATGGAACTGAATGCCTTCGAACCAGTGATTTTTGACAGCCTGTTCCAGGGAATTACGCAATTGACCCGGGGCATTGAAACGCTGATTGACCACTGCATTGTCGGTATTGTGGCTAACTCGGAAAAATGCCGGGAGGAATTGGAAAAGTCCGTGGGCGTGGTCACAGCGCTGTGCCCCCACATCGGCTATGCCGCCGCCTGTTCCCTGGCCAGGGAAGCGTTGGCGACCAATACGCCCCTTCGGCAGCTGGTAGTGGCCCGTGGCTTTTTGACCGAGGCGCAGGCTCAGGACGTGCTGGATCCCATGAAAATGACAGAATGGAAAAAGTGAGGGAAAGGCGGGCTGTTTCGCTGCGAAAAAGCCAGAAACCGACGATTAAAGCAAAAAAATGCGGCATTGAAGCGCTGACCTCTTGCGATTTTTCAGAAATTTGGTATGCTATATTCGTAGCAATCGGAAGGAGGAAACAAATCCCTTGCGCAACAAAAAGAAGAGCAATCCTCTGGCGGCTGCCCTGATAGCGGCGGGCGGCGCGCTGGTGATCTATTCGCTTATTTTTCGACTGTATCGCTGGCAGCATTATCTGATTGCCGCTGCCGTGGCGCTGCTGGTGGGGCGGCTGGTGTATATCATGGCTCAGGGTGTGGATACATCGAAAAAGGTCCCGGCGCAAAAGCCTATCCCCAAGACCGGAGACAGCGCGGTGGATTCTCTGGTGGAGAAGGGGCAGGAAATGCTTGCCCAGATTCGGGCGGAGGACGATTTGATTCCAGACCCGGAGCTTTCCGAAAAGATGAAGCGGCTGGACGACGTGGCCAACCGGATTTTCCGTACTGTGGCCGATCAGCCTCAGAAAGCGCCCCAGATTCGGCGGTTTATGGAGTATTATCTGCCCACCACCCTGAAAATGCTCACCGGCTATCGGAAAATGGATGAGCGCAACGTGCAGGGCGAAAACGCCGCAGCTACACGCCAGCAGATTCAGGATGCGATGGACGTGGTGCTCAAAGCCTTTGATAAGCAGCTGGACACCATGTATCAGGACGATATGCTGGATATTTCCACGGATATCGATGTGCTGGAAACCATGCTGCGTCAGGACGGATTAATTGATTCTGGAATGCATCAATCCAATGACAACGCCCAGGGCTAATGTTCCCTGGGCTTCTGCCTTGAAAAAATCGGCGAAACGCCAATGAATAGAAAGGGGTTTTCTCCATGTCTGAAACCAATGCCGCGCCGCAAGCCCAGGAGGCTGCCACCGTTCACTCGGCTCCCGTGCTCACCCTGCCCCCCGACATGGGGGATAAGCTGGTGATTGAAAAGGCCGTGGATTCCCTGACAGCTGCGCCGGCACCTCAGGCTCCGGATGCTAAGGAGGCCGTTTCCGATCTGAGCGCCAGCCTGACGGATGCGGAAAAGCAGCAGGTTTCCGCCTTCGCTCAGTCCATTGACCTGACCAATCCCGATCATGTGATGCTCTATGGCGCGGATGCGCAGAAGAATATTTCCTCCTTTGCGGATACGGTGCTGGGCAACGTGCAGACTACGGATACCGGGGAAGTGGGCGATATGCTCACCAAGCTGATCGCCGAGCTGAAGGGCTTTAATGCTGCCGGGGAAGAACCCAAGGGGCTGCGCAAGCTGTTTTGGAACGCCAAGCAGCAATTGACCACCCTGCAGGCCAAATATGAGGATGTGTCGGCCAATGTGTCCGTTATTTCCAGCAGTCTGGAAAATCATCAGGTGCAATTGCTTAAAGACGTGGCTATGTTTAACAGGCTTTATGATATGAACCTGACCTATTTCCATGAACTGACGATGTATATCGTAGCGGGCGAGGAACGGCTGGCTCAGGTACGGGCCACGGATCTGCAGGCGCTGCGAGATAAGGCCACCGCCAGCGGTGATGCCATGGACGCCCAGAATGCCAATGATTTAGCTGCCCAATGCGATCGGTTTGAAAAGAAACTGCATGATCTGAAGCTGACGCGGCAGATCTCCATGCAGATGGCGCCCCAGATTCGGCTGCTGCAAAACAATAATTCCCTGCTGGTGGAGCGGATTCAATCTACCCTGGTGAACACCCTGCCGCTTTGGAAAAACCAGATGGTGCTGGCACTGGGGCTGCATCATTCCCAGCAGGCCATGCAGGCGCAGCGCGCTGTGACGGATATGACCAATGAATTGCTGAAGAAAAACGCCGAAACCCTGAAAATGGGCACTCTGGAAACGGCCAGAGAATCTGAGCGGGGAATCGTGGATATGGAAACTTTGGCTGCCACCAATCAGTCTTTGATCGATACCATCACCGAGGTATCCCGGATTCAGCAGGAGGGCCGACAGAAGCGGCTGGAAGCGGAAAAGAGCCTGGCCGGCATGGAGGCCCAGCTGAAGCAGACGCTGCTGGAAATGTAAGCTGTTGTCCATTGTCTGGCTTCGTTCTTTTTCAGTACGCTTTTTAGAAAAACAGGAGGCAGCAGAGCATGAAATTTCGGATTAGCGCGGCGATTGCGCTGATCGTGTGTTTAGTGTACGCCGTTTGCGTGGGGGCGTACAGGGGCTGGAGCGAGGAACGCAGCCAGGTGGAGCAGTTGTCTTCCGGGCTGGAGCGGATGCTGGGCAGCCGGGTGGAATCGGCTTATAACCTGCTGACGGTGGCTCAGCGTCATCTGCCGCAGGGCGATGCGCGCATGCAGGCAGTGGCAGAGGATCGGGATATATTGGAAAGCAATGCCGATTTTGCCGAAAAGGCCGCTGCGAATGCCCGCCTGACCCGGGATGGAGAAGCGCTGCTGGCCGCCCTTTTGGAACTGGACAGTGTGCAGCAGGATGCGCGGGATCAAATGTATGTGACGGCCTATCTGCCGCAAATGCTGGAAGAAAGCGAAGAAAAAACAGCCAGCGCGAATTATAATCTGGCCGCAGCGGACTTTAATGCCCGGCTGCGGGAAAGTCTCAGCGGTCGGTTGGCGCAGCTGCTGGGGGTGGAGCCGGCCCAGGAATTTGCGGCGGAATAAGGAGGAAGGGAAAACGAACATGCGGTTTGGCTTGCGGGCGCTTTGCTGCGCCCTGATCATGATCTGCTTCCTTCTTCCCGCCCAGGCGGAAACGGGCTATCCTGTCTGCCAGGGCGTGGTCAGCGATTGGGCAGGCGTCATCGGAGGGCAGACAACACAGGATTTGGAAGCCCTCAGTGATCGGCTTAGCGATCAGGTCGGTGGCAGGCTGTATATCGCTGCCCGGCATTTCCTGGGTGGTGCAGACGCGAAGGCGTACGCTGCTGGGTTGTTTTCGTCCTGGGAACTGGGAGAAGAAGATGGCCTTTTGCTGCTGGTGATTGGCGAGGAAAGCTACGCCCTGCATCTGGGAGATCGAGCCCGGGCGCTGCTTCCGGCGGATGGACAGCTGACGCTGCTGGCCGGTCAATTGCGAGCGCCCTTTCTGGCCAGGGATTATGATGGCGCACTGGCGGCCTTTGCCCCGGCATATGCATCGGCACTAGCTAAAGCGGAGGGCGTATCGGTTTCGCTCAGCGGGCTTTTTGGCCAAACGGAGAAGGTGGCGCAGCCCACTGCTTCCCCAACTATGGACAGCTTGTGGCAGAGCATGTTTGGCCAGGATATATCCGCTGAGGAGACATGGCCGCAGGAGCAGCAGGAGGAAGAAAAGCGGCTGAACGGGCGTTCGCTGCTGATCTGGGCGCTTGTGATTTATTTCTTGTTCTTCCGCAAGAAGGGCAAAGAAAAAAAACGCATGCGATTTGATTTCGGGCATCGTCCGGGAAGGCGGTGGTAATCCCATGCGGCTATGCATGATTTCTTTGGACGCAGTTTCGCAGGTGGACGCGGACAGGCTTTTGCGCTTGCCCGCGCTTTCTGCGCTTCGGGCGCGTGGAACGTTTTGTTCCAATGTGCAGACTATTTATCCAACCTTAACTTATCCGATTCACACATCGCTGCTCACTGGCTGTTATCCGGACGCCCATGGTATCCCCAACAACCAGCCATTTCAGCCGGACGTAGAACCGAAGATGCGAGCCTGGTACTGGGATGCCCGGGCCATTCGCAGCAAAACGCTGCATCAGGCGGCGAGGGAGAAGGAAATGGATGTGGCGTCTATTCTCTGGCCGGTTTCGGGGAAAAACCGCTTTGTCCGGCGGAATTTTCCCGAGGTTTTGCCTTTGCCGGGAGAGAATGTGGCGCTGAAAATGCTATCCTATTCCTCATTATGGATTTTGTGGATGGAGTTGCTTTACGGCAAGCAGCGGCGCAGCATTCATCAGCCGGACTTGGATGAATATGCAACGCTACTATGCGAGAAGCTGTATGCGTCCCGGCGCCCGCCGGAGATGCTGACGGTGCATCTGGTGGATTGCGATGCCATGCGCCATACCCACGGAGTGGACAGCGCGCAGGCGCGGGCGGCCATGGAGTGGCTGGACAGCCGGGTTGGGCGGATTACCCGTGCGATTGAGGGCGCGGGGCTAATGGACGAAACGCTTTTCTGTGTGGTCAGCGATCACGGGCAGCAGGACGCGCCTAACGGCGTGATGCTGGATGCGGAGTTGCGACGTGCATGCGGAGCGCGGGCGCAGAGTTTAGGCATGGGCGCGTACATATTCGGAGAGGATTTAACGGCGGCACGGCGGGCGCTGGAAGCGAATCGGGCGCGCTGGCGGATCAGTCGGATTTACGGGGACGCGGATTTGCGGGCGATGCATGCGCCGGAGAATGTGCAGTTAGCGGTGGATGCGGAGCCGGGGGCGTGCTTTATTGACGCGCCGATGGAGACGAGAGGGGAGCACGGCTTCGGGCTGGATTGTGCTCAGGCGAAGGTACTTTTCTGGCTGGCAGGGCCGGGGATTCCAGCAGGGGCAGAGATTCCGGCGATGAATTTAGTGGACATTGCGCCGACTCTGGCGCATTTGCTGGGGCTTTCTCTTCCCGGCGCGCAAGGGACAAGCGTCCTATAAGCAGGAAAAGGGGAACGTGCAGGGCTGTGCACCCCGCACCACCGCCAGAGATTACCTCTCTGGACTCAGTTCTCAGTTTTCTTGGACGAATCGAATCGGCGGGTTTCTGTGTGAAACAATGGGAACATTTTCATTTTCCCAATAAACTCGCGGACTTTGTTCATTTTACAACGTTTGTTTTTCGCGTATGGGGGCAGGGAAATCATTTCCTTGCCCGTCGAAAACCGTTACCCCGCAATAATCCCGCGGCGAACGTTTGCCGAACAAAAACTGCCCCTTCGCGATGTAGGGGTCAAGGGGTTCCCTGTGGGAAACTTTTTTGCAATCAATCCGTATGGAGGGATCATCATGGCCGGAACGGCAACGGTAACCTATTATCATCATTCCGGATTTTCGGTGGCGGTGAATGAAACGCTGCTGGTGTTTGACTATTGGCGGGGAGAGGACGGCGCACTGCCGTTGCGGGCGCAGCTGACGAACGAGGATTTCGCCGGGTTCAAGCAGGTGGTGGTTTTTGTATCCCATGACCATGAGGATCATTTTGATGATGCGATTTACGGATGGGATTATGAGCACCTGCCTATTACCTACGTGGTGGCGGATGATCTGCCTATTGGCAAGCGCGGCAAACGCATGAAGGCCGGGGAAAAGCTGCAATTGGGCCAGACCACTATCCGCGCATTTGAATCTACGGATAAGGGCGTGTCCTTTTATGTGACGGTGGACGGCATGTATGTGTTCCATGCCGGTGACCTGAATCTTTGGCATTGGCGGGAGGAAAGCAGTCTGCGGGAAATAACGCAGGCCGAAAACGCTTACTATGCCGCTGTGGCGCCGCTGGAGCATTTGCCTATGGATATTGCCATGTTCCCGGTGGATCCGCGAATGGGCGGGTTGTTTGACGCCGGGGCAAACCACTTTATTATGGCCGTGAAGCCCCGACTGTTTATTCCCATGCATTGGCAGGGGCGGCCAGAGGTGGCGGTGAATTTCGCACGCCAGGGGCGAACAAAGTATACGGAGGTGCTGGCGCTGACAAAGCCCCGGGAACGGGCGGAACTGGCCTTTACCGATCATGAACTGCGAATCCATGTGTTTAAGCTGGCCACAGATGCATATTCTGATCAGGATGATCGCGACGTGGATCTGAGCGCTTTCTCTCCCGATGATCCCTTCTCTGGAACGGATCTGCCGGTTAAGCTTTGATGTGAAAGCAGCGCCTATTAATGCAACAGGACGGATGCAACGGAGGTTTCCGGTGCGCTCCGCTCTGTTTTCTTTTCGTTTTGTCTGCGGGAAATACTTGACACGATTAAACAGATGATGTAATATAATATCGTATATTAGATGCAAGGAGGCGATTCTCCATGAACTATGCTATCGTGACGGACACATCAGCCAATCTGCCTGCGGCGATTGCTCAGGAGCAGGGGATTGAAGTGGTTCCTTTCTATTATGTCGAAAAGGGACAGGAAAAATCTTGCCTGGACATCGAAGCCTTTGATGCGGATGCTTATTATCAGATGCTGCGCGGAGGAGAGAGGGTGACGACCTCTATGATTAATCAGGCGTCCTACCATGCCGCGTTGGAGCCGCTGCTACAGGCAGGGCAGGATGCGGTGCTGGTGAGCATGTCTTCCGGCGTCAGCGGCGCATGCGATGCGGCCCGGGCTGCGGCCAGAGAACTGGAAACACAGTATCCCCAGCGGCAGGTTCGAGTGGTAGACACACTGGGGGCATCGCTGGGCGAAGGGCTTGTGGCGCTGGAAGGCGCCAAAATGCGCCAAGAAGGCAAAAGCCTGGACGAAACGGTGGGCGCGCTGGAAAAAATGATTCAGCGCATGCGCCAGATTTTTACGGTGGATGATCTGATGTATCTCAAGCGTGGCGGCCGCGTTTCCCGGCTTAGCGCGGTGATCGGCTCGGTGCTGCATGTGAAGCCGCTGCTGATTGGCGATGCGGCGGGCAAGATCGTTTCGATTGGCAACTGCCGGGGCCGCAAAGCAGCAATTCGCGCGATGGCGACCGAGCTGAAAGCCCATATTCAGGGGGCGGCCGAGCAGATAATCGGCATTGCTCATGCGGGCTGTCGGGATGACGCTAATTCGCTGGCTTCCATGATCCGGGAGGCCTGCGGCGATGTGCGGATAATGCAGGTGAAATATGAACCGGTAACGGGCGCGCATGTGGGCCCTGGTGCGCTGGCGCTGTTTTATCAGAGCGATCTGCCTCGTCAGCCTGCACAGGCATAATCTTTTTTCTCTTTCTGACTTTTTCCTTTTGCCGCATTTGCGCTGCGTCATGAGCCGCTGCGCCTGGCAGGGCCCGGCGCCTCCGTCCGGGCCTTTTTTGATAAAAAAGAAAAGAAAGCCCGCGCTGGCAGGCTTTCTGTACAGTTGAAACGGGTTATTTGTCCACCCGGTAAATGCCGCATTTGAGATACTGGGTTTCCGGAGCGGCAGGAAGAATGGGATGATCGCGGCCCTGTGTGCGGTATTCCACCTGGAACAGCCGAACCCGGGCGTCCTGCGCGGCGGAAAGCACCACATCCCGGAACGCGCCGGGCAGCATATGCTGACTGCAGGAGCAGGTGACCAAATAACCGCCGTTCTTTACCAGCTTCAGCCCCCGCAGGTTGATTTCCTTGTATCCCCGCTCGGCGGCCTCCAGGTTATGCCGGGTTTTGGTGAAGGCTGGGGGATCCAGGATGACCACGTCATATTGCGCCCCTGCAGCGCATTGCTCCTTGAGAAAATCAAAAGCATTGGCTGCTACGAAATCTACCTGCTGAAAGCCGTTGAGTGCGGCGTTTTCCCGGGCGCACTGACAGGCGAATTCTGAAATGTCCACGCCGGTTACATGCCGGGCCCCGAATTTGGCTGCATGCAGGGCAAAGGAGCCGGTGTGCGTGAAGCAATCCAGCACTTCCGCATCCCGCACGAAGGGCGCAATGGCGGCGCGGTTTTCCTTCTGATCCAGAAAAAAGCCGGTTTTCTGGCCGTTCTTTACGTTCACCCAGAATTTCACGCCGTTTTCCTCGATCATCACCTTATCGGGCACCTGCCCCCGAAGCGTACCCGTTACCAGCGGCAGCCCTTCCAGTTCCCGCACCGGCACATCGCCCCGCTCGTAAATTCCCTGAGGATGGAGAAGATCCATCAACGCATCGCAGATAGCTTCTTTATATTTTTCCATGCCCAGGCACAGGCATTGCAGGGACAGCACATCGCCGAAGCTATCCACGATCACGGCGGGCAGCCCATCGCTTTCTGCGAAGATCAACCGGCAGGATCTCAGATCGGCAAACCGGCGGCGATAATCCACCGCTCTTTGCACCCGGCCATAAATAAACGCATGATCGATAGGCTCATCCCGACGGCTTAAAATGCGTAGGGCAATCTGGGAGGCAGGGTTATAAACTGCCATAGCCAGAAACCGGCCGTTGGACGCAGTGACGCGCACGGTGTCGCCCGGCTGGGGATCGCCCTTGCTCCTTGCGATATCGCTGCGGAATATCCAGGGATGGCCTGAAAACACCCGTTTTTCTTTGCCGGGGAGCAGAATCAGATCGGCCATAATTGCATCTCCTTTTGGCGCGGTGCGCCGCAGTTTTCTCCATTGGCGGGCATCCTTTCGCCCGGATGGAATCGATTTTCTCATTTTCCTTTTTATTATACCACATTTCCCTGCCTTCTGGAAAGGAGGGAAAAGGGCGGATAAGCGCACAGATTTCGTATCCCGACGATGAACTCACAGGAAAAGGAGGAGAAAACGTGTCTGTTGTATGGATTACCGGCGCATCCAGTGGTCTGGGGCTGCACACGGCTCAGGCGCTGATAGATGCAGGGTATCAAGTGGTTGCCGGGGCCCGAAGCTTTGCGGATGCACAAAAGCATTTGCCCGGGGCATATTGCCTGCCCTTGGATGTGACGGATCCGGAAAGCATCGCCACTTTTTCGCAAAACGCCATGGCCCAGGCGGGAGAGCCGGATGTGCTGGTGAACTGCGCTGGCATGCTGGTTCTGGGCGCCTGCGAAAGCTATGGCATGGAGGAAATGCGCCGGGTGCTGGAAACGAATTTTCTGGGACAGGCAGCCATGATTCAGGCGGTGTTGCCGCTGATGCGGGCCAGGGGGCGGGGGAAAATTGTGAATTTTTCATCGATTAACGGCCTGATAGGTATCCCGTTTCAGGGTGCATATACTGCCAGCAAGCATGCGATTGAGGGGTTTAGCGAATGCCTGGCTATGGAATGCGCGCCTTATGGGGTGGAAGTGATGGTCGTGGAGCCGGGAGACCATCAAAGCGGATCGGATGCATATCGCCGTCACAGCGTTGGAATACAGGAGAATTCACCCTATTACGGAGCCTTTTGCTCTGCCGTTTCCCGCATTGCTACGGATGAGCAAGGGGGCAGCAATCCGGATCAATTGGGGCGCAGGATCGTCCGCGCACTGAAGCGCAAGCGTCTGCCCCGCAGGCTGCGGGTGGCTAAGGCAGATCAGCATCTGGCGGTCTGGCTCCATGATCTATTGCCTTCCCAGCTGTTTAGCCGCATCATTGCTTCCTATTATCGTTAAAACCTGAACCGATTTCAGCAAGAGGGGGAAAAACATTGAGCGAGATTCTTGCCCGCAGCAAAAAGCTTCAACAGCAAAAGACCCTGGAAAACCTCTTCCACCTGATTTGTGCGCAGGAGAAGAGGGTGGCTTCCCGATATTTGCAGGGAGAGACGGAATGTACCATCACCTATGGAGAATACAAAGCCCGGGCCTATGCCTGCGCCGCGCAGCTGAAAAAGCGGTTGGGCGTGCCGGGAAAAGATGCTTTCGTTGCGATTCAGCTGGATACCTGCCCAGAATGGTTTTCTCTGTTCTGGGGTGTGATCGCGGCGGGCTATAACGCCGTGCTGCTGGATGCTGCGCTGAGCCCGGAAATGACCGGCTATATGCTGGGGGAAGCAGGGGCTGTGGCCATCATTGCCCGCCAGGCCCGGACGCTGCCTTTGGATATTCCGCAGCTTCCGGCGCAGGAACTTTGGAATGCGCCCGAAGCAACGCAGTCGCCCTCTGCCTTTGGCACGATGGTGGCGCTTTGCACCTCCGGAACCACTGCTACCAGCCGCATCTTCGTATATGATCAACAGGCGGTTTGCAGCCAGGTGCTCAATTCGGAGCTGCTGTATCGGGAAAATCCCCGCATTATCAGCGATGAACCGGGACGGAATCTGGCGTTTCTTCCTTATCATCATATCTTCGGGTTTATGGTCTGCCTGCAATGGATCCATTTTATCGGTTATGAAAACATCTATCTGCACGACCGAACGCCTAAAACGATACAGGAAACCTGCCGACGGTTCCGTGTGACCCATCTGATTACCGTGCCGCTGCTGGCTAATAATCTTTCCGTGGGGCTGCAAAAGAAAATTGCCAGGGAAAAGCGGTTTAAGCGAGCGGCATTCCAGTCCATGCGGTATACGTCTCTGGCGCTGCAAACGGTGGCTCCCGGTCTGGGAATGGATCTTGCCCGGAAGTATCTGTTTAAGAACGTGGTTTCTCAACTGCTGGGCCCGGATATTCGCTGTATTATTCTGGGGGGAAGCCATACCCCCAAGGCGCATATGCGCACTCTTTCCACCTTGGGATATTATACCGTTTCCGGCTTTGGCATGACGGAAACCGGCGTTACCTCTGTGGAAACGGGCATGAGCGTCTGGAAGCGCACCTCCGGCTCTGTGGGTCGGCCGCTGAGCAGCGCGGATTATTCCGTGCGTCGGCAGCAGGGAGAGCAGCGCCGGGGCGAAATGTATATCAAGGGGAATACCGTCCATACCGGCCGCCTGGCAGGGGGAAGGATGCTGCCACCGGATCTGGACGACGAGGGCTGGTATCGTACCGGCGATGTGGTGCGTCTGGGCCGGGGCAAGCGAATGTATGTGGAAGGCCGGGCGAAGGAAGTAATTATCAACGAGTCCGGGGAAAATGTCTATCCCGATGAGATCGAGGATGCGTTCGGCGGGCTTGCCGGGGTGGAGCAGCTGTGTGTGCTGGGCATTCCGGCTGATGGAAGAGCCCATGGCCACAGGATGGACACACTGTATGAAAACATCACGCTGGTATTGAACCTGGGCGATCGCTATGGCGATGCGGCCTTTACTGCTTCGCTAATGGAACGGGTGCGCCGGCTGAATAGCGCTCTGCCGGCGCTTAAGCGGGTGAGCCGGGTGTTGCTGTGCGGCCAGGCGTTCCAAACCGCCGGGGGCGTGAAGGTGAAGCGGCTGGCGCTGCGGCAGCAGATTCTGGAGGGCACGCTGGCATATCAGGAGGCTGATTTGCGAAAGGGCGCGCCTATCACGCAGGCGACGGTTTCAGAAAAGCAGGAAACGGATGCGGAACTGCGGCAGCTGCTGGAAACAGCGCGAGTACTGTATGCCAAGGCACTGGATATTCCTGCCGACAGCATCCGGGATGATGCGCATTTTATCGATGATCTGGGTGGAGACAGCCTGCAAGTGCTCAGCCTGAGCCTTCAGGCCGAGGAGCAGCTGGGTGTGCTGATCCCGCCGGAGGAATACGGCCAGTGTACCACGGTTCGCGATCTGGCATCTCTGTTGCAGCGTCATCTGCACGGAGAAAAGGCGGAAGCGCCGGAGAGGCCTGTAACACCCATTACCCGGTTTGAGGATTCGCCGGAATATCAGGCTTTTGCCGCGCGGCAGCAGGCATTGATGGGGGAAGGGCAGGAAAACCCCTACTTTGTTTGCCATGATTCGCCGCTGACAGACACTTCCGTGATGGCGGGTCAGCGTGTGCTGAATTTCGGCAGCTATAATTACGTGGGCATGTCCGGGCGCAGGGAAACCATGGAGGCCGCCAAGGCCGCTATCGATCAATATGGCACTTCGGCCTCGGGTAGTCGTTTGCTGGCCGGGGAGAAAACCCTGTATCAGGAATTGGAGAAGGAAATTGCGGATTGGAAGCATGCCGAGGCCGCGCTGGTGCTGGTGGGCGGGCATTCCACCAACGTCACCTGCGTGGGCAATTTCTGTGGCAAAGGCGATTTGATTCTTTATGACGCGATCATCCACAATTCCGTGGCGCAGGGTTGCCAGCTGTCTCAGGCAGTTTGTCGTCCCTTCCCGCATAATGATGTGGCGGCATTGGAGAGCATTCTTCGGGCGCAACGGAGCAAATATGCCAAAGTTTTGATTATTATTGAGGGCGCGTATTCCATGGATGGAGATATTGCGCCAGTGCCGCAGGTGGTGACCTTGAAGAAGCAATACGGCTGCTTCCTGATGGTGGATGAAGCGCATTCTGCCTGCGTGATTGGGGAAACTGGTGGAGGCGTGGATGAATATTTCGGCCTGGAGCCCAACGATATTGATATAAAAATGGGCACGCTGTCCAAGGGACTGGGCGCTTGCGGCGGATATCTGGCCGGACCAAGGACGATTATCGATTATATGCGGTATAATCTGCCGGGGTTTGTTTTCTCCGTGGGCATTTCGCCGCCGCTGGCTGCGGAAGTGCTTTGTGCGATTCGGCTGCTGCGCAGCGATCCTAGCATTATGGAGAGGATGCGGCGAAATATCCGCTGCTTCGTGGAGGAAGCGCATAAGCGAGGATTCAATACCTGTCTGGCCGAGGAAACGGCGATCATTCCCGTGCTGGTGGGCCGGGATGAGGATGCTTTCCTGCTTTCCAATCTGCTGCGGAAGCGCGGGGTATTTGTGCCCCCGGCAGTCTATCCGGCGGTGCCCAAGGGCAAGGCGCGGCTACGCTTTTGCGTGATTTCTGAGCATCAGCCCGAGCAGATTGTCTATGCCCTGGATCAGCTGGTGTTCTGCGCACAGGAGGCAGGAATTCAATTATCTAAGTAAAAAACGAGGGAACTGCTTTTGCGGAAGCCGTTCCCTCGCTATAGTTATTGAATTAAATGACCGACTCAATGGCACGCAGGATGGGTTCCAGATATTGCTTGTCCGTCCAATCGATTGAGCTGTCCCCGGCAGCGGCCAGAGCCCTTTCCCAAACTTCCAGCTGCTCCGGCGGCTTTTTTTGCCACGGCCGTTTGCAGCATTTTGCATAGGTGTCGATCGATAGCGGTCATGCCCTCCAGATTCCATGCGCCTCGGCAGTAAAAGCAGGGGATGAGGCTGAGCTGATCCTTCGTGTTTCGGCTGACCATCTGGCGGAAGTTGCTTTCCTCATAGGGCAATGCGCCGACAAAAAAGGCGATCAGTTTTTTATCCCAAAGATCCTCGATATGCTTTTTAAGAAAGGAAAGTCCCGCGATGCCTGAAGCGTAAACGCCGCCGCCAAGCGCGATGACGTCAAAATCCTGCACATCCTGGATCTTCGCCTTTTTTAGCAGCTTCAGCGCTGGATCTCACTTCGAACAGCCGCCAGAACTTCCTGGGCGATGGAAACATGGGTCAGGGAGGCCAGCGCGGTGAAATGCGCGTTGGAGTTCACTTCGCACAGGATCGGCCCTTCGCGGCTTTCCAGCAGATCTACGCCGGCAAAGGTCAGTCCCAGCGCCTGACACGCCTGAGCAGCCAGAGCGATTTCATCGGCTGATGGCACATAGGGTTCCCCATGGCCTCCGTGCTGGATATTGGCCCGGAAATCCTCACGATTGATCCGCTGCATGGCGGCGATGCACCGTCCGCCTGCCATATACAGCCGCAAATCCCGTCCGGCGCTTTCGGCAATAAAGCGCTGCAAAAGCAGCGGCTTCCCCGCCTTGGCGGCCAGAATCTGGCGGGCTTCCTCCTGGGTTTGCGCCATATAAACCTGCTGACCAAAAGAACCGCAGCCCTCCTTGATAATCAGGGGATAGCCCAGCTGTTCTCCTGCTGCTTGCAGAAAATCCCAGCTGGAATAGCCGTTTCCGGGGAAAGTTTGCGGGCACAGAAGGGTTGGGGGCATAGGCAGGCCACTTTGGCAAAGTGCCAGATGGGTGAGGGTCTTGTCATCGCACAGGGCAATGGCTCGGGCGGAGTTGAATACCCGATTTCCCTGAAGCTCCAGTAGCTGAGCCAGACGAATATCCTTGTCCCAGAATAGCACAAAATCCCCCTTCGTTTCCGGGCGGAGGGGATGGGGGCCGGGCAGGAGACAGGGAAAATCTGCATTAGTTTTCACATGCAATTCTATGCCAAGCGTTCGGGCAGCCTCTTGCAGCTGCGCCGTCATTTCATCCATGGAAGGACTATGCCAAAAGGCGTTTATGATGAGTATTCCGCGCATGATTTATTCCCAGGGCCGCTTGGGCGGACGGCCCGAAAGCAGCAGCGTCCAAAGCCCGGGCAGCGCTGCCAGCAGCACTGCAATCAGGGCCATAGCAATATAAACAAGGTTTTCCACAGGCGCAGATGTTCCGGCGTCCAGCAGCAACGGCAGTAGGGCGGAGGACAATGCATCGTGCTGCCGCCAGGCAAACAGCGCTGTCAGCAGTGGCAAAAGCCCCAGCAGCGCGCCGCCGATGATTCGCCCCAGCAGCGCAAAGGGCCGTTTGGGCGGGCGGGAGCGCATCTGCATTTCGGGCGGCTGATAGCTTTCTGGCATTCTGCGTCGGGGTGGGACAGATTCTGAGGCATGGGTTACTCGTAGCGCACGGGGAGACGCTTGCTCTGCTACACCTGAGCCAAACCGGCCCGCTGCCCGTGCCGCGCCGCAACTGACGCAGGCGGGGACGCTTTCTTTATTTTCTGCATGACAACGAGCGCAAATCCACATCTTCGCCATCTCCTTTGCAAACGGTGTCAGGGAGCGTTAGTCCCCGAAGGAAATGCCCATATCCCGGGCAACCTGCACCATCTGGTGCTCCGGAGGAACCAGCTTGGGCACGCCGGCGATTTCGCTGAGGGGATTATGGGTGACGGTGTTTCCAGCCAGCGCCACGGACACGCCGTATTCGCCCTTTTCAATCAGCTGGGCGGCATGCACGCCAAACTGGGTGGCCAGCACCCGGTCATAGGCAGAGGGGGAGCCGCCGCGCTGAATATGCCCCGGCACCACGGCCCGGGCTTCTACGCCCACCAGTTCGCTCAGTTCCTTGGCCACGCGATTGGCGATGCCGTTAAAGCCGTTTTCCTGGCGCAGAGCGTCCCGCTCCTTGCGCTTCATTTTGGCTTCCTTTTTATCCATGGCACCTTCGGCTACGGCAAGAATGGAAAAGGCCTTTTTGCTGTTGGCCCGGGCTTCTACTACCTTGGCCACTTCTTTGATATCATAGGGAATTTCGGGCAGCAGCACCACATCCGCGCCGCCGGCCAGGCCGGAATACAGCGTCAGCCAACCGGCCTTATTGCCCATAATTTCGATGACCATGCAGCGGCCATGGGAAGCGGCGGTGGTGTGGATGCGGTCGATCACATCGGTGGCGATATCCACGGCAGTGTGGAATCCGAATGTGAAATCCGTGCCGTACAAGTCGTTATCAATGGTTTTGGGCAGACCGATCACGTTCAGTCCTTCCTGAGACAGCAGATTCGCGGTTTTATGCGTGCCGTTTCCACCCAGGGTGATCAGGCAGTCCAGCTTCATTTTTTCATAGTTATCCTTCATGGCCTTGACTTTATCCACGTTGTCGTCGCCGATTATGCGCATATTGCGGAAGGGCTGGCGGCTGGTGCCAAGAATCGTGCCGCCCAGGGTGAGGATCCCGGAAAACTGGCTGCGCTTCATTTCCTGCCATTCACCCTCGATCAGGCCGCGATAGCCGTCCAGGATGCCCACGATCTCCGCGTCAAACATTTCATAGGCCGCCCGGGCCACACCCCGGATTGCGGCGTTCAGGCCGGGACAATCCCCGCCGCTGGTTAAAATACCGATTCTGCGCTTCATGCCAAGAACCTCCTTCTGTGCGGGGGCTGAATTCTCTCTGCACCCACGCGCACCGATAAAAAGCTGCGTTTTTGAATGATTCCTGTATACTTTTTGCCGCCTGGGCGGCGAATTGGTTATCGTTTTCCGCTGCCTTTTATGCCCAGCATGCCCAGAAGCGATCGGGTCAGGCTGCTGCCCAGCTGACGGCCGGCGGAGGTGGTGACGGATTTTGTGAACGAATCCAGCAACTGTTCCCCCGTGGTCATTTCGCTGCGCTTTTTCGCAGGCTTACGCTGCTTAGCGGGCTTTTCCGTTTCCTGAGCCTGCACGGCTTCCGCCGCAACAGGCTGTGGTGCAGGATAGATCTGCGCTTGGGCAGGGGGATAGACGGGCTGCTGCATCGTTGGCATGGGACGCTCCTCATATTGCCCGGTTTGAGGATTATAGACCCGGAATGCTACGGGCTGATACGCGGGTTCCGCCGCAGGGGCGGCTTGCTGCGCTGCAGCCTCGGGCAGGGGGCGCACCACCTGCGTCTGCGTTACGCCGCTTTGGCTGAACTGCCGGGCCAGAATTTCATAAGCGCTTTCCCGGTCGATGGCGACATCGTATTTCCCGCCGATTTGATCATACCCCAGCAAGGCTTTGCGAAGATCATCGGAAATAGCGCCGATCTGGGATTGAGGCGGCAGGATCGTTGCCCGCTGCACCACGGAGGGGCTGCCGTCCTCCTGCAGGAAGGAAAGCAGCGCTTCACCGGTGCTAAGCTGGGAAAGCGCTTCCTCGGTGTCAAAGGCGGGGTTTACTCGGAAGGTCTGCGCTACAGCGCGGATGAGTTTTTGCTCCTGCGGCGTGAATGCCCGCAGCGCATGCTGCACCCGCCCCGACAGCTGCGACAGCACGGAAGAGGGCACATCAGCAGGGGACTGGGTGATAAAATACACGCCCACGCCCTTGGAACGGATCAGGCGGATAACCTGCTCAATCCGTTCCAGCAGCATTTTGGAGCAATCGTCAAAAAGCAGATGCGCTTCATCAAAGAAAAACACCATCCGGGGCAGCGCCTGATCCCCCTGTTCGGGCAGCAACTCATACAACTCGCCCAACATCCAAAGCAGGAATGTGGAATACATAGCGGGCTTGCGGAACAACTTTTCTGCCGACAGAATATTAATCATGCCGTTGCCATTTTCATCCTGACAGAGCCAATCGCTGATTTCCAGAGTAGGCTCGCCGAAAAACTGGTCGCCGCCCTGATCTTCTAAAATGGCGATGGAACGCTGAATAGCGCCCACGGTGGCCTTGGCCACATGACCATAATCCAGCGTATACTTGGCAGCGTTTTCGCCCACGTAGGCCAGCATGGCCTTTACGTCCTTTAGATCCAGCAGCAGCATGCCTTCATCATCAGCGATGCGGAAAACCACGTGCATCACCCCGGTCTGGGTCTCGTTGAGCCCCAGCATCCGGGAAAGCAGAAGCGGCCCCATTTCGCTGACCGTAGCGCGCACGGGATGCCCCTTTTCGCCGTAAACATCCCACAGCGTGACCGGGCAGGCGCGGAAGGGGAAATGGGAAATTCCGCATTTTTCCAGACGTTCATCAATTTTTTCATTGCCCTCGCCAGGTTTGCTAAGGCCGGCCAGATCGCCCTTCACATCGGCCATAAACACAGGAACACCCAGCTGCGAAAAGCCCTCGGCCAGCACCTGAAGCGTTACGGTTTTGCCTGTGCCCGTGGCCCCCGCGATGAGGCCATGGCGGTTTGCCATGCCTGGAAGCAGGCAGACAGCGCCTTCTGCTGATGTGCCTATCCAAATATTTCTGTCCAGAATCATAGGAATCTCCTCCTTCGATGCGGGAGCGCCGCTTTTGTATGCTTTTTCTATGCGTTTGTTTTTTACGTCTGCTGATAAAGAAGCGCCACGGCCTGGGCGCTGATGCCTTCACCGCTGCCTTCAAAGCCCATGCGTTCGGTGGTGGTTGCCTTGATAGAAACCTGCCCAACGGGGATTCCCAGCGCCTGAGCAACAGTTTCTCGCATAGCGGGAATAAATTTGGCCAGCTTGGGTGCCTGTGCCACAATGGTCACATCACAATTGCCGATGCAAAAGCCTGCATCCTGTAAAGCACGGTAGGTTTTTTTCAGCAAAAGCAGGGAAGAAATGTCCTTGTATTGATTATCGCTGTCTGGAAAAAGCTTGCCAATATCGCCAAGCGCCGCTGCGCCCAGCAGCGCGTCCATCAGCGCATGAAGCGCCACATCCGCATCGCTGTGGCCCAGAAGTCCCTTTTCATAGGGGACATTTACACCGCAAAGCCAGAGCGATCGGCCTGCAACCAGCCGGTGCGCGTCATAGCCCTGGCCAATCCGGGGCAGAAGCATGCCCGAAGCCATTTTCAAATCCTCCGGTGAAGTAAGCTTGATATTATCATAGCGGCCCGACGCCAGATGCACCGGAAAGCCCGCTGCTTCCATAAGCGCCGCATCATCGGTATAGCGCCCCTTCGCCTGGGCGTGGGCAGCCAGTAAATCAGCGGTGCGGAAGCCCTGCGGAGTCTGCACCTGGTAAAGGCTGGCGCGATCTGGAGTTTCCAGAACAAGCCCATCCCCGTCCGCACGTTTAATCGTATCCCGTGCAGCCACGGCGGCCACGCCGCTTCCGAATTGGCATACGCTGTCGATCACGGTCTGAATCGTTTCCCGGCGAACAAAGGGCCGGGCTCCGTCATGAATCAAAACTGTTTCCGCATCTGGGGGCAGCGCTTTAAGCCCAGCAAGGGCGGACGCCTGCCGATCGCAGCCCCCGGCCACAATGGCATGCGTGGCCAGGGAATAATCGGAAAGAACCTGAGCAAAGCAGGCTTCTTCTCCAGCTTTGACCACCAATACCGCCCCATCTGTCAGCCCCTGAAAGGCTTGCAGACAGCGCACAACAGCGGGCACGCCGCCCACGGGAAGCAAGGTTTTATTTCCTGCCGCGCCCATCCGGGTGCCGCTGCCGCCGCAGAGAATCAGGGCATAAACGCTCATGCTTCGTCCTCCGAAAGCATGCGCACGATGGTTTCATAGATTTCAGCCGCCCGACGGGGCCATTTTTCTGCCAGCTGATTGGCCAATTCCCGGCTGGGCAAGGAAAAGTTAATGCGCATCATGTCCATTTCCTGCTCTACCACTGACAGCGTTAACTCATATTCGCCCCGCTCCTGCTGCTTGATTTCGCTGAGATACTGGGCTTCTTCCTCAAACCGCTGCCGCCAGGCGGGGCCATTTTCAGCCAGCAGGTTCTTCACGCTGCCAGGAACTCGGCCGCCAAAAAGCGTCAGCGCTTCCTGTCCGGCCTCGGTCACTTCATAAATGTATCCAGCCCGTTTTTTCGTGCGCACGGCCTGTCCCCGGACGCACAAATCATTCAGGGCGAACATCATGTCAAAATAATTCATTAATTCCTGCTCTTCATAGAAAAATTGCAGGAGCTGCAATTCCGTGCAGGGGGCCAGATGCTGTAGCGAATAAAGCACGATGAGCCGCTGCTCGTCATCGGGCGCACGGCGGGGCGGACGAAGCGTCATAATCTGCCTCCATACAAAAAATTTTATCTTATTAATAATTCTCAAAAAATGCTTAAATTCCTGCCGGGAAACGGGTAAAGAACATTTTATATTTGCCGTGGAGGAAAATAAAAAACGCCCCGGAGGCGGCGGCTGGGAAAAGCAGCCTTTTCGCTCCGGGACGGGGACTGATTTTTTGTGTTATTCGCGGATTCGTCCGCTACGGATAGCATTGAGAATGGCCAGGAAGCAAACGCCCACATCGGCGAACACCGCGCCCCAAAGGTTGGCCAGTCCCAGTGTGCTTAGCACCATCACCAGCAGCTTGATCGCCAGAGAAAACACAATGTTTTCCTTCACGATTCTCTGCGTTTTGCGGGCAATGCGGATCGCGTCGCACAGCTTGCGAGGATCATCGTCCATCAGCACCACATCCGCCGCTTCAATCGCCGCATCCGAGCCCAGCGCGCCCATGGCCACGCCTACGTCTGCCCGGGCCAATACCGGTGCATCATTGATGCCGTCCCCTACGAATACCAGCGAACCCCTGCCTTCGCATGCACTCAGCAGTGCTTCCGTCAGGCGCACCTTTCCATCCGGCAACAGTTCTGCATGCACTTGATCTACGCCCACCTGCGCTGCAACCTGCTGGGCGGCGGAGGAACGATCGCCGGTGAGCATCACGCATTGCTCCACACCCAGCTGATGCAGGCCGGAAACAGCATCGGCCGCGCCGGGTTTTACCACATCGGAAATCACGATGTGGCCGGCGTATTCGCCGTCAATCGCCACATGAACGATGGTTCCAGCGCAATGGCATTTCTTCCAATTCGCGCCCTCCTTCTCCATCAGCTTCTCATTGCCCACGGCTACTCGATGCCCGTCCACCTGGGCGCATACGCCTTGTCCGGCAATTTCTACCACTTTTTCCGCGTCCATATCCATTTCCTGGGCAGCCTGGCGCAGGGAGGCAGCGATGGGATGTGTGCTCAACTTTTCAGCGGCAGCGGCCAGAGAAAGCAGCCGCTGCTCCTCCACTTCCCGGGGATGCACTGCGGAAACCACGAAGCTTCCGGCGGTCAGGGTGCCGGTTTTGTCAAAGGCTACGGCGGCGGGCTGGGCCAGCAATTCCAGATAATTGGAGCCTTTGACCAAAATGCCCTTCCGAGATGCGCAGCCGATGCCGCTAAAGAAGGTCAGCGGCACGGAAATGACCAGCGCACAGGGGCAGGAAATAACCAGAAAATTTAGCGCCCGCTGGATCCAAAGCGCCCACTGGCCGGTGATGCAACCTGGCAACACCGCCACCAGTGCTGCGGCGGCTACCACGGCCGGGGTGTAGACACGGGCAAAACGCGTGATGAATTTGTCCGCTCGAGACTTGTTTTCGCTGGCGTGTTCCACCAACTCCAGAATTCGGGCCACGGTAGAATCGGCATAGGCATGGGTGACGCGCACTCGCAGCGCACCCTGCAAATTAATACAGCCGCTGAGTACACTGTTTCCAACACCCACCGTCCGGGGGGGACTTTCACCGGTAAGCGCTACGGTATTAAGTGCAGATGTTCCGTCAATAATATCGCCGTCAAGCGCCACTTTTTCTCCGGGTTTCACGACAATGATATCACCAATCTCCACTTCTTCAGGATCTTTTTGAATGATTTCCCCATCAATTTCCACATTTGCGAAATCCGGACGAATGTCCATCAGTTCGCTGATAGAGGAGCGGCTTTTATCAACCGCATAATCCTGAAACAGCTCGCCCACCTGGAACAGCAGCAGCACCGCCACGCCTTCCGCCATCTCGCCCAGCAGGAATGCACCGATGGCGGCCAGTGTCATCAGAAACATTTCATCGAAGATTTCGCCATGAAGGATATTGCGCAGGGCGTTCCAGATAACATCGTAGCCTGCTGCCAGCAAGGCCAGAACGAACAACGCCATGCTCCCTGCCGCGGGCAGGGGCAGCACAAGCCCCAATGCCAGTAACGCTGCACTGATAGCCAGACGCAGAATCATCGTGCGCCGGCTCTGTTCTTCCCCGCCGTGGGAATGGCCGTGATCGTGGGAATGCTGATGCTCATGATGGCAATGCCCGCAAGAACAGCTCATGCAGTTTTTCCTCCTCTTCTTTTTACTGTTTACTCACACAGGTGCTCCATGCCCATATCGATGATGGTGCGCACATGGTTATCCGCCAGCGCATAGAAAACGGTTTTTCCCTCCCGCCGGAATTTCACCAGCTTATTGGCCTTGAGTACCCGCAACTGATGGGAAATGGCGGATTGGGTCATGCCCAGCAGCTGGGCGATATCGCATACGCACATTTCCGCCTCAAACAGAGCGTACAGAATTTTGATCCGGGTGCTATCGCCAAAAACTTTGTAAAGCTCCGCCAGGTCATAGAGCATTTCCTCATCCGGCATGCTTTCATTCACTGATTCAATCAGCGCATCATGGGCATGAACGGCATCCTCGTTTTCGCAGAAGGCACAATTCTCATTGCTGGTTTCCAGGTTTTTTCTGATTTCCTCCATAAAATCAAATCCTTTCAAATGAACCATTGCTCATATATTATTATAATGCGTGTAAATGAAATGTCAAGAGGGGATGAGAAAAAAGATGCGTTTATTGGCAAGGCAGGGTTTTTCCTTCAGCGCTACGGATTTGCATCTTTGGCAATATCCGGAGAGGTAGACAAAGTTTCTTATCGCTTGCGGAATAAAAGCGAGAGGGCTGCAGCCTTTCGTGCAATAGATTTTTTATAAACAAAGCCCCGCCTTCGGGACAAGCCTGAAAGCGGGGCGCAGATTATGTTTTGGGTTTGGCAGATTGGATATTGAGTTCTTCGAAGGGGTCAAAGATGGCCGTTTCTCAATAGAACGTGGCGACTTCTTCCTCCGGCGCGGGGACAGGGGAAACCTTTTGCACCAGCAGAATGGGGCCAGACTGGCCATACGCCTTATGGAAGCGCACCTCGATTTTTGCTTCGATTTTCACCCATTCCTGCTCTCTGGGCGCATAGCCGCATTGATCCTTTGCCAGTAGGGCAGCGAACTGGATGTCCTCCACGCAGCAGGTCATCATCTTCCGTCCGGCCACATACAGCCCTTCGCCCAGCTGGGGATTGCGCACTGCCAGGGCGGTATACCGCACGGTCTTTCCAGCGTATTTCTTGGGCTCCTCGGTTAAATCCTTATAGAACAGGGCATAGTCTCGATCCTGCACGTCCACCACGGGAGCATTCAGATCAAAGGGCAGCGGATCCTGAATATTATCGGGCTGAAGCTCGCCATCGGTATATTCGTAAACGATGTTTACCCGCCGGGCAATGGCACGGACGATTTTATGATAGTCCATCTGATCCATATCCCTGGTGAACCGATTAAACACCACCAGATCGCACAGCTGCAATTTATCTACCACCAGCGAGCGCATGTTGGCATTGTAGTTCATGAAGGTGCCCGCATCAAAGAACAGAAAGATCTGATACAGCGGCCAATCTTCGGGCAGGGCATCGGTCAGGGTGGATAGCTGCCACATGCCGTTGTATTCCATCAGCACCCGTTTGGCCTTATGCTTCTTTTGCAGGGCCAACAGGTATTCCTGCGTCAGCTGCTCTTCCTCTTCCAGATATTCCACATAAACATTTTTGGATGCGAAAGCGGAGGGGTCATATTCCTCTTCGCCCTCTTCGCAGACCAGCAGCAGCGTCCGTTCTCCGGCATTAAAACGCTTGTCCTCCAGAATTTCCTGCACATATTTGGTTTTGCCCGCTTCCAGGAAGCCAGTAAACAGATAAACTGGAATTTCCATCTCTTATACTCCAAACAGCGCCTTCAGCGCATCCTCGTTGAGCTTGCTGCCAATCACGCACAGCCGGCCGGTGATTCCCGCAGCGCCGTGACGGATATCCTTTTCGCCGGGAACATGATCAAAATGGAACCATTTTCCGTCCGTTCCAGCTACGATGCCCTTGGCACGAAGCACCGCACCATACTTTTCTTCGTCATCCAGAGCGGTCAGGCAGCGGGAAAGTTCCTCCTCTGAGAACGCCTTGGTAGTTTCCACGCCCCAGCTGCCGAATACTTCGTCCGCATCATGGCCGTGGTGGTGATGATGATGCTCGCCGTCATGGCAACCGCAATGCTCGTGCTCGTGTTCATGGTCGTGATGATGGCAGCAGCATTCGCCGTCCTCGTCGTGGTGATGGTGGTGATGCTCGTGATCGTGATCATCGTCTTCATGGTCATGATGATGGCCGCAGACGGGGCAGACGTCTTCATCCGCGCTCAGACGGTTCAGTTCCATTTCCAGGGTATCCCGCCGTTCCATGGCCTCCAGAATCTGCGCGCCGGAAAGCGCGTCCCAATCGGTGGTGATAATCACGGCGGAGGGGTTCTTTTTTCGGAGCAGTTCAGCGGTTTGGGCCAGTTTGCCCGCATCCATGCCAGCAGTGCGCGAGAGGATGATAGTTCCGGCGTTTTCCACCTGGTTGTTGAAGAATTCGCCGAAATTCTTCATGTACATCTTGCATTTTTTCGCGTCCACCACGGTGGTGAAGCTGTTCAACTGCACGTTGGGGGTGGAAACGCCCTGCACGGCACGGATAACATCGCTGAGCTTGCCCACGCCCGAAGGCTCGATGAGAATACGATCCGGTGCATACTGCTCCAGTACCTTTTCCAATGCCTTCCCGAAATCGCCAACCAGGGAGCAGCAGATGCAGCCCTGGTTCATTTCGGTCACCTGGATGCCTGCTTCCTGCATAAAGCCGCCGTCAATGCCAATTTCACCGAATTCGTTTTCGATCAGCACCAGCTTTTCGCCGGCAAAAGCCTGGGCAATCAGCTTTTTGATCAGCGTAGTTTTGCCCGCGCCCAAAAATCCGGAGAAAATATCAATCTTTGTCATAGCTTTCATCTCTTTCAATCTCGTCGAGTTTTGCTTGTCCGGCTCTTCCTTGCGCCGGCCATCTTATTGTACCACACTTGCGCAAGTTTGAAAAGGAAATTAGCCTGTGAAAAAGTAATGAAAAACATTCCCCCCAAAGCATTGCCTGAAAGCGAAAGAAGTGAGATAATATATAATGTGGGTTTCCACATGGATAAGGAAGAAAGGGACGGTGGTTTCCTTTGAATCAGACCGTGGTGATTCTGGATTTTGGCGGCCAGTATACGCAATTGATTGCGCGCCGCGTTCGGCAGGAAAACGTGTATTCCCACGTCCTTCCGTATTCAGCCTCGCTGGAAGAAATTCAGGCGCTTTCGCCGGTAGGTATTATTCTCAGCGGCGGGCCAGCCTGTGTGCTGGGAAAGAACGCGCCCCGTTGTGACCAGGGCGTTTTTTCCCTGGGTGTGCCGGTACTGGGCATTTGTTATGGGATGCAATGGATGGGGCTTGCGCTGGGCGGGCAGGTGGCCCGAGCGGAAAAGCGAGAGTACGGCCTGGTGAACGTGCATATGAACCGGGACGTGAATTGGCTTTCGGAAATGGCGCAGGAGAACCCCTGCTGGATGAGCCATACGTATCAGGTAGTTCGTTTGCCTGCCGGCTTTGAAGCGGTGGCACATTCGGAAAGCTGTCCTATTGCTGCCATGCAGGATGCATCCCGGCGGCTTTATGGCGTACAGTTCCATCCTGAAGTGACGCATTCGCAGAATGGCCAGGCTCTACTGCGCCGTTTTCTGACGGATATCTGCGGTTGCACAGGCGATTGGCGCATGGAAAGCTATGCCGAGCAGCAGATTGCCCGGATCCGCCAGGAGGTTGGCGGCGGCAGTGTGCTGCTGGGGCTATCCGGCGGCGTAGACAGCGCCGTGGCCGCCGCCCTGCTGTCCCGGGCGATTGGCGATCAGCTAACCTGCGTATTCGTGGATCATGGATTTCTGCGCAAGGATGAATTTCAACAGGTCTGCGATGTGTTCACCAGCACGTTTAAGGTGCGCCTGGTGGCGGTGGACGCAAGGAAACGGTTTATGGACGCGCTTCAGGGTGTATCGGAACCGGAGCAGAAGCGCAAGATTATTGGTCGGGAATTCGTTAACGTGTTTAAGGATGAGGCGAAGAAGCTGGGCAAGCTGGATCATTTCGCCCAGGGCACCATTTATCCAGATGTGATTGAAAGCGGCGCTACCCAGGGCAGCAACGTGATCAAAAGCCATCATAACGTGGGCGGCCTGCCCAAAGAACTGGGCTTTACCAGCTTGATTGAGCCGCTGCGCATGCTCTTTAAGGACGAAGTGCGCAAGCTGGGTTTGACGCTGGGCTTGCCTGCTGCTCTGGTTTGGCGGCAGCCATTCCCCGGCCCTGGCCTGGCCATTCGCGTGATGGGCGATCTGACAGAGGAAAAGGTGGCCATCGTTCGGGAAAGCGATGCGATTCTGCGGGAAGAAATCGCCAGGGCCGGCCTGGCCAGCGAAATCAGCCAGTATTTCACTGTGCTTACCGGCGTTCGTTCCGTGGGCGTGATGGGCGATGAGCGATCCTACGATTATTCTGTGGCGATCCGCGCCGTCACTACCGATGATTTTATGACTGCCGATTGGGCGCGCATTCCCTATGATACCCTGGCACTTATCAGCCGCCGCATTGTCAATGAAGTGCCCCGGGTGAACCGCGTGCTGTTTGACGTAACTACCAAGCCCCCGGCCTCGATTGAGTGGGAGTGATACTTCCCGGGAGGGCTGGAGGAATCCTTCCGCCATTTGGATGCTGGAAGGGTTGGAAAGCTTTTTGTTTTTGCTGCTTGGGATTTTGAGTTTTTAGAAGGAGAAGACGAATGGATCATTTGAATTACATGGATTATCAGTTTGAAGAATGGGATGGCTTTGAGAAGGCCACCTGGTGCAGAGAAATCAATGTTCGGAGTTTCATCCAGCATAACTATACACCTTATGATGGCAACGAGGATTTTCTGGAGGATGCCACCCAGAATACGCTGGATCTGTGGCAGCAGGTTTGCCAGCTGACCCGGGAGGAAATCGCCAAGGGTGGCGTGCTGGATATGGACACGGAGATTATTTCCACCATCACATCCCATGGCCCCGGCTATCTGGATCAGACGAAGGAAAAGATCGTTGGTCTGCAAACGGATAAGCCTTTTAAGCGTGCGTTCATGCCCTATGGCGGCATCCGTATGGCGGAAAAGGCCTGCAAGGATCATGGCTATGCCATTGATCCGAAGATGGCCGAGTTTTTCACCGTGCATCGCAAGACACACAACGCCGGCGTGTTTGACGTTTATACCCCGGAAATGCGTGCCTGCCGTTCCAGCCATATTATTACCGGCCTCCCGGACGCCTATGGCCGGGGCCGTATCATCGGCGATTATCGCCGCGTGGCGCTTTATGGGGTGGATCGGCTGATTGAGGATAAGCTGGAGCAGAAGGAAACTACCCGCTCCGCCATGTATTCCCATGTGATTCAGCAGCGCGAAGAATTGGCCGAGCAGATTCGCGCGTTGCAGGAACTGAAGGTCATGGCCATGCAGTATGGCTATGATATTTCCCGTCCGGCCAAGGATGTGAAGGAAGCCATCCAGTGGCTGTATTTCGGCTATCTGGGCGCGATCAAGGAGCAAAACGGCGCCGCCATGTCTCTGGGCCGCACCTCCACGTTCCTGGATATTTACGCAGAGCGCGATCTCAAGCGTGGCCTGTATACCGAAAAGGAAATCCAGGAGATGGTGGATCATTTCATCATGAAGCTGCGCATGGTGAAGTTTGCCCGTACGCCGGAGTATAATCAGCTGTTTTCCGGCGACCCCCAGTGGGTGACCGAATCCATCGGCGGTGTAGCAATTGATGGCCGTCACATGGTGACCAAGATGAGTTATCGCTATCTGCATACCCTGAAGAACCTGGGCCCGTCCCCGGAGCCCAATCTGACGGTTCTCTGGTCGCTTCATCTGCCGGATAATTTCAAGCGCTTCTGCGCCAAGACCTCCATTGAATCCTCCTCCATTCAGTATGAGAATGATGATATGATGCGCTTCACACATGGCGATGATTATGCCATTGCCTGCTGCGTATCGTCCATGCGTGTGGGGCTGGAGATGCAGTTCTTTGGTGCGCGGGCAAATCTGGCCAAATGCCTGCTTTACGCCATCAACGGCGGCGTGGATGAAATCAGCCATAAGCAGGTGGGCCCGCAGTTTACGCCCATCACGGCGGAGTATCTGGATTATGACGAAGTGATGGATAAATTCGACGCCATGATGCGCTGGCTGGCGGAGGTGTATGTCAACACCCTGAATGTAATCCATTATATGCATGATAAGTATTCCTATGAGCGGCTGCAGATGGCGCTGCATGATAAGAATGTGACTCGCTGGTTTGCTACGGGCATTGCCGGGCTGTCTGTGGTGGCGGATTCGCTTTCTGCCATCAAGTATGCCAAGGTCAAGGTTATCCGGGATGAAACCGGGCTGGCGGTCGATTATGCAGTGGAGGGCGATTTCCCCAAATATGGCAACGATGACGACCGGGTGGACAATATCGCCCGGGGCATCGTCCATCGCTTCATGGAGCATATCAGCAAGAACCACACCTACCGCGATTCCATCCCCACCACTTCTATTCTGACCATCACCTCCAATGTGGTCTATGGCAAAGCTACTGGCTCCACGCCGGATGGCCGCAAGAAGGGCGAGCCCTTTGCGCCCGGCGCCAATCCCATGCATCGCCGGGATACTCATGGCGCTATTGCATCGCTGGCTTCTGTGGCCAAGCTGCCTTTCAAGGACGCAAAGGATGGCATCTCCAATACCTTCTCCATCATCCCGGGAGCGCTGGGCAAGGAGGATCAGATCTTCGTTGGCGATATTGATGTGGATCTGGACTGCGGAAACGGCCCCTGCTTCGAGCCGACGCTCTTTGAGGGCTTGGATGCGGAGAACGACCAGTAAAGGAAAAGGAGAAAAACAATGAACGCTACGCAAAATCAGATCGATAACCTGGTGGCGCTGCTGGACGGCTATGTGCAAAAGGGCGGCCATCATCTGAACGTGAACGTGCTGAGCCGGGAAACGCTGCTGGACGCTCAGCAGCATCCTGAAAAATATCCGCAGCTGACCATCCGCGTCAGCGGCTATGCGGTCAATTTCATTAAGCTTACGAGGGAACAGCAGGATGAAGTGATTTCCCGTACTTTCCACGAAAAAATCTAAGCAGGGGATTTGATGGACGGCTATATTCATTCCATAGAGAGCTTCGGCACCGTGGATGGCCCTGGCGTGCGCATGGTGGTATTCCTGCAGGGATGCCCCATGCGCTGCCTGTATTGCCATAATCCGGATACTTGGGCAATCGGCAAGGGCGAGAAAATGTCTGCGCAGGATGTGATAAACCAATATGAGCGCAACCGGGCGTTTTATTCGCGCGGTGGGCTGACCGTTTCCGGCGGTGAGCCGCTTTTGCAGCTGGATTTCCTGTTGGAATTGTTCGCTCTGGCCAGGGCGCGCGGCATTCATACCTGCATCGACACCTCTGGCATTTGCTTCTCAGTTGGCGAATCGCCGTATCGGGAAAAGCTGGATCGGCTGCTGGGGCAGACGGATCTGGTAATGCTGGATATCAAGCATGTGGATCCAACAGCGCATCTTCGGCTGACTGGGCATGATAACGCGGGCATTCTGGCGTTTGCCCGCCATCTGAGCGATTTGCAGATTCCGGTTTGGATCCGCCATGTAATCGTTCCCGGCTTCACGGATCAGGAGGCGGAACTTCGCAGCCTGGGAAGGCTGATTGCCAGCCTGCCTAATATAAAGGCACTGGATGTGCTTCCCTATCACACGCTGGGCGTGGCCAAGTATCAGGCGCTGGGCATTCCTTATCCTCTGGACGGCGTGGAGCCGGTCAGCCCCGCCCAGGCTGCATGGGCAAGGCAAGTGATTCTTTCTGCTATGCGAGAAGCCCGGGCGCAAATGAAGCAGGAAAAGCAGAACGACGCAGCCGGATAACCCGGAGATATGGAAAAGGAGGGCACGGCGATGGACATGGGAACGCAGCAGGATGTAACCGTCCGGCGGAAGCAGATTGAACAAAGCTTGGAAACCACCTATCGCCAGCGGCTGCTTACCCCTTTTGCCCAGGCAGTGCAGGAATATCAGTTGATTCAGCCGCAGGACAAAATTGCGGTTTGCATCTCCGGCGGAAAGGATTCCATGCTCATGGCTAAGCTGTTTCAGGCTTGGCAGCGGCGCAGTGCCATTCCGTTTTCCGTGGAATATCTGGCGATGGATCCCGGCTATAGGCCGGAGAATCGCCAGGCAATAGAGGAAAATGCACGGCTGCTAGGCGTGCCCCTTACAATTTTTGAAACGGAGATTTTCGATACCGTCTATGCCAGGGAGAAAAATCCCTGCTATCTGTGTGCCCGGATGCGGCGGGGGTATCTTTACCAGCAGGCACAGGCGCTGGGATGCAATAAAATAGCGCTGGGGCATCATTGTGATGATGTGATTGAAACCACGCTGCTGGGTATGCTTTACGGCGGACAGATTCAAACCATGCCGCCCAAGCTGCATAGCGCCCATTATCCGGGTATGGAATTGATTCGTCCGCTTTATTTCATCCGGGAAAAGGATATTCAGGCCTGGCGCGATCGAAACGGCCTGCGCTTTCTCCAATGCGCCTGCCGCTTTACCGAGGATCCTGCGGCCTGTGATGCTTCAGGCAGAGCCCTTTCCAAGCGCCTGGAAATGAAGCACCTGATCGCCCAGATGAAAAAAACCAAAACTGCCGTTGAAGCCAATATCTTTCGCAGTATGGAAAATGTTTGCCTGGATACGGTATTGGGCTATAAGCAAAACGGCCGATTTCATTCGTTCTTGGAAAGATACGAGGAAACGCAAGAATAGGCGCATCCTATAAATAAAAAAGACTCTCGGATAGCGGAAGGATTCCGCAGATGAGAGTCTTTTTTGGATAGCTGAGTTGGAATTACAGGCCGTGATTCTTTAAAATTTCCCGAAGCGCAGGGGTCAGATGATCTGCGATGATCCGATGGCCGTCGCGCAGGGGGTGCAGCGGTTCCGGCGGCACCCAACCGCGGCTGGAAATGAAATAAACAGGGTGAGCATGGGATGCACGATAGGTTTCCACGAATTCTCCCAATGCTCCGTCAAACGCGCCGCAGAACGCGCTGAGGCAGACGATAATGGCATCCGGATGCAACTGATGTACCAGATCCAGCATTTTTTCATAGCGCATCAGATATTCTTCTGGGGTCACGCCGCGGTCGTTGGCTCCATGATTGATTACCACCAGCTGTGGGTGCTCGCCTGTATACGGTACGCCATCGAACACATATGGATAAAGCAGCCCGGCCCGAGGCACGCCGCCGCAGCCGCTGCGGGTCAGCCCCACGGCGCCATACGCCTGGAACATGGCGCGTACATCCAACTGTTGCGCCGTCAGGGCGGCATAGGTGGCGGCGTTGTCATCCTGATAATTGCGCTTATGCTGTTCCAGAAT
Organism: uncultured Oscillospiraceae bacterium; assembly: GCA_964423675.1. Taxonomy (GTDB): domain Bacteria; phylum Bacillota; class Clostridia; order Christensenellales; family Aristaeellaceae; genus RUG563. The sequence goes on along the minus strand of CAYRFP010000006.1, from coordinate 26,730 downwards.
GCTATCGTTAGCGCCAGGATAATCCACATCAACGAGCACGCCCTCGGTAATGGAATCTCCCACAAATTCAATCAGCGGCCGGGTATCCGCGGGCAGTGTGCCCGGTGCATCGGCATACAGCCCGGCAAAGGCCACCATCCCTGTCAGCGGAAGATGCCAGCGATGCAGCATTTCCATGCTGCTTTTGAAAAGGATGCGCAGCACATGCTCCCCTTCCTCCGGACAGCAGATGCGCAGAAATTGATCCAGCGGTGTTTCCGTGGCCGCGCCGCCATCCACGCTGATCCATAAATGGGGAAAGGGCTGGATGCGGTAGGAAAGATCAAACACCAGCAGCGCCATTCGTCCCTGAAATGCGATTTCAATGGAGGAGCCGGGGGCAGTAGCGCAGGTGAATTTCGAATCGGCCTGAACGAACAGGTGCGGATCCGAAGCATTCCCGGTAAGGCGGCTCCAGCGGCCGGTCAACCGGACGGCGGGGCTTGTCCAAGGAATAAACATAGGCAATCGCTCCTTTGTGCATTATGCAGGGCGCTAAGCCCCGCCTTTGGATGTTATTGATAGCGTCGGGCGCAATCCCAGACGATGGCGTTCATGGCGTCCATTTTTTCGCGCATGTCCTTGGCCAGGGCGATCTGGCAGCGAGTGCGGATCAGGTTATGCTCCGGCGATTTGATTTTGAAGTATTTATCGCCAAGCAGATAATCGGCCAGAAAACGTGTGGATAATTCGCATGCTAGGGCCAGACAGCTAAGCCCCAGGGTATCGATTTCTGCGGGGGTCAGGGCGGGAGCAGTTTCTTTGAGAAAGCCCTCGGCAAAGGCCCAATAGACGTTCAGGTTTACGCCAGCCTTGTCCGCTTCCGGGCAGTCCTCTTCCACAAAGTTGGCAGCGAAACGGATGGCATCGCCGAAATCATGGCCTACCAGCCCGGGCATTACCGTGTCCAGATCAATAACTACCAGCGCTTCCCCAGTTTTATCATCAAAAAGCACATTGTTAATTTTCGTATCGTTATGGGTAACGCGAAGGGGCAGTTGGCCGGCCTCGAATAAATCGGTCAGGCGGCAGGCTTCTTCCTCCATGGCCAGCAGCCAATCCATTTCCTGTGTTACCACCCTGAGCCGGCCGCAGGGATCTGCTTCAGCCGCAGTCTTTAATTGCTGGTAGCGCTTGCGGGTGTTGTGGAAATCCGGGATGGTATAGTAAAGCTGGGATGCATCGAAATCTGCCAGCATCATTTGAAATTCTCCGAAGGCCTTGCCTGCGTTGCGCACCACCCGCAGATCATCGCAGGAATCGAAGGTAACCGAAGGTACATAATTGCACAGCCGCCATACGCCGTCTTCATCCAGCAGATAGTTCAGCCCATCCCGCGTATGATGATAATGCAGGTTTTCCCGTTCCGGGCGTTTGCGACGGATATATTCCGTCACGCGGTCAATGTTCTGCATCAATTCAATGGGATGCTGGAATGCATAGGTGTTTACCTGCTGCACCAGATATGATTTCATTTGCGCCATGCCGGTTCCATCGTCATGGACGTAATTAACTTTATAGGTGTGGTTCACGTTTCCCATTTTGATTTCTTCATAGGAAAAAAAGGGGCCTGGGATGCGGAAGGCTTCGCCTACTCGCAAAAGCTTCCGGGCAATTTCCGGATTCATGGAAGATAAATTCATTATTTGGCACCTCCTCTCCTTATTATACCAATGCTCGGCCCAAAGTACAACCGGAAGGTATCACGATATTTCTTGACGCGGCTGGCTCTTTCATTCCGCAAGATCTCCAAATATGGAATTTATATTGGGCTGAAGTTCCAACAGCTGGGAGTCAACGTTCCGCCAGCCGAAGGGGCGTGGCTGCGTCATCTGCCCAGGCGATTCTCGTAACGTTCATCAGCAGGCACGCGAGGGGAACAGAGCAACGCTCTTTTTCATGATATACAAATTCCAAATGACGGCTGCCATTGATGAATCTGTTTATGGAATACGGAGGAAACGAAATGCGGCAAAATGGGCAATAAAAAATGATAGAGAATCATTTTGATTCATAAAAATAGAAAATCATCATTGCGTTTTCCGGGCGCGAAAGCTATAATGAGCAAAAACACGAAAGGAAGACTCACTTGGAGAATCGACTGAATATCGTTAATTTCATCCGTGGTTCAGAGCCGCGGAAGCCTGGGATGGATTTAGTGCAGCCCGTTCGTGAACAAATCCGTCTGATGCGGCAGAATCGGCTGTCCGGCACGTTTTTGCTGCAATACAACGCCATGGAACGGGAGGATATCGTTTCGTTGCTGCGTTGGCTGGATGAGAGCCAGTTTGAATTGGGCGTCTGGCTGGAAATGTGCGAAACTCATGTCCAGGCTGCCGGGCTGCCTTGGCGAGGACGGCCGGGCTTTGACTGGGACTGGCATGCGCAGTGCGGCTTTTCGGTGGGCTATACGGCTCAGGAACGGGAAAAACTCATCGATGCAGCCTTCGAAAAGTTTCGTCAGGTGTTCGGCCGGGAAGCGCATGTGGTGGGCTCCTGGATGATCGATGCGCATTCACTGGCATATATGGATCAGCATTATGCCATTGACGCCAGCTGCAATTGCAAGGATCAATGGGGCACCGATGGCTATACGCTCTGGGGCGGCTATTGGAATCAGGGCTATTATCCCAGCCGGGAAAATGCCTTTGCTCCTGCGCAAACCAGAGAGGGCGGGGTTTCCTTTCCTGTGTTTCGCATGCTGGGCAGCGACCCAACGGTGCAATACGATATGGGGCTGCATGTAGAATCCGGCGCGCCCAGCCGCCAGCAGGTAGCGTCTTTGGAACCGGTGTATCCTGAAAGCGGCGGAAGCAGGGAGTGGGTGCGCTGGTTTATGGAGCAGAATTTTTCTTCCAGGGCGCTGGGTTTTTCCTATGCCCAGGCTGGGCAGGAAAACAGCTTTGGTTGGCCGGCCATGGAAAAGGGGCTGACGATGCAATTTCCGTTGTTTGCGCAATGGCAGAAAGAAGGGCGGCTGCTGGTAGAGCCTTTGGGGGCGACAGGGCGCTGGTTCCGCCAGGCTTATCCTCTGACTCCGCCTACCAGCGTCTGCGCCCTGCAGCCGTATGGTCAGCGTCAGGCGCAGTCCGTCTGGTTTAACTGCAGAAACTATCGAATGAATCTGTATGGGGATGCTGCGGGTATTCGCATCCGGGATCTGTTTTGCTTTGAACAGGCATATCCCGAGCGATATCGGACAAATCCCTGCCAAACCGACTATTTGGTTTATGATAATTTGCCGCTGATTGATGGCAACCGCATGAGCGGCGAGGGTATTCTGGCGGGAGGCTGGATGGCGGATGAAACAGGGACGATGATGCCCTCTGCACCGCTGGATGCGGAACCCGTGGGCGGCCAGGCGCTGCGGATTACCTGGACCGGGCAGGAGATCCTGCTGACAGAGCAGGAAATGGTTTTTCGGGGGCCAAGCTGCGTTTTGTTGCGATGGATGGAATCGCAAGCCAAGCTGATCCGCTGGAACGAATCTGCTCTGTATTTTTTTCATAATGGCTGGGAATATGCTCTGGCCGTGTCCGGAAGCATTCGTCATACTTCCGCAGGGCTGCTGCTGTGTCCCCAGGATGGGCGTATGCAATGGACACTGCGCCGCGGAACGCCATCGCTTTGAAGCCAAGCTATTACTGCAAAATAAAACCGCGCTTCTCGAAGGAAGACGCGGTTTGCTTTTACCGGGATGCTGTACGTCCCGGTAAGCCTCCGGATCACCGGGAAGATGGGCGATTTTCTGGCCATACCACAGGATAAACCGCTGTGCCGAGGCAGGGCAATTGAAAAAAGAATTTTGATTTATTCCTCTGCAAACAGGGGCGTGGACAGATAACGATCGCCGGTATCGGGCAGGAGCGCTACAATATTTTTGCCCTCGAATTCAGGACGCTGAGCCAACAGAAGCGCCGCATGCATGGCAGCACCGGAAGAAATCCCCACCAGTACCCCCTCTTCCCGTCCGATTTCTCGGCCTCGTGCAAAAGCATCTGTGTTTTCTACGGGAATGATTTCGTCATAGACCGACGTATCCAGCACCGATGGGATAAAGCCAGCGCCGATGCCTTGAATAGCGTGAGGGCCAGGCTTGCCGCCAGCCAGCACCGGACTTGTCGCCGGTTCCACCGCCACAATGCGGATTCCGGGCTTTTTCTCCCGCAGATATTTCCCAACGCCGGTAATCGTGCCGCCAGTGCCCACGCCGGCTACAAACGCGTCCACATCGCCTTCCGTGTCCTGCCAGATTTCTGGGCCGGTGGAGGCGTAATGAGCGGCGGGATTGGCGGGGTTTACAAATTGTCCCGCCACGATGCTGCCGGGGATTTCCTTTTGCAGGGCCTCCGCCCGAGCGATGGCCCCGGCCATGCCCTGCGCGCCGGGGGTGAGCACTAGCTGCGCGCCGTAGGCCTTCATGGTCAGCTGACGTTCCACGCTCATGGAATCCGGCATGACGATTACGGCGCGATAGCCCCGGGCTGCAGCCACGGCGCACAGACCAATGCCGGTGTTGCCGGAGGTGGGCTCGATAATCGTGGAGCCGGGATGGAGAAGCTCTCTGGCTTCCGCGTCTTCAATCATCGCCTTGGCCACCCGATCCTTGACCGACCCGGCAGGATTCAGATATTCCAGCTTGGCCAGCACCCGGGCACGCAGACCATATTTCTTTTCCAAATGGGTCATTTCCAATAGGGGTGTATGGCCGATCAATTGATCAGCGGACGTAAAAATCCGGCTCATGAAACCGCCTCTTTATCTTGAATTTTCGATGATATTATAGGCGGGTCAGAGGGAAAATGTCAAGAAAAAAGGAGCGCATCGCGTTCGATCCGCTCCTCTGGGGCAATCAGCAGCGCGGCGGCGGAGAAAATGCCGCGGATGCGCTCCCTGCTCCGTTTTTTATTTTGCGCAGTGGGAGACTGAATTATTCCGTTGTTTTCTGGGCGGCCTGACGGCGCATCTTCATCGCTGCCACCCGGCAGGCTCGGTTATAGATTTCTGCGAAATAAACCTCCACAGGCAGTTGGGTATAGCGATCATTTTCATGGCGATTGGGCTTGCTGCGGCGGCACATTTCGAAGGTGAGTTCGCCGTTAAAGCCGGCGTAGTTCAGCCGATCCACAATGCCCTGCCAATCGGCAATGCCGTCGAAGGGCAGCAGATGCAGATCGTCCAGGAAGGTGATTTGCCCGCCGAAATCCTTCACGCCCAGGTTGTCATCCAAATGGGTGCAGAGGATACGGTCGCCGTAGAGGGCCATCATGTCCTTGCCCCGGTTATAGCACAGCTCATGCCCTGTATCCCAGCAGAAGCCCACATGGCTTTCCCCGCGGAACGCATCCATCAGCGCAGCCAGATATTCCTCTCCTTCCACGTTTTCAAAAGCGATTTTAACCCCTGCCTTTTTCGCTGCGTCCACCACCTGGCCAAAGCGATCAATGCCTGCCTGGGTGGGGTTATGATCCTGGAAGGTGATGAAGGGATGCACCACCATAATTGGAGCGCCTGCTTCCGCGCTTCCGCGCAGAGAAGCCAGCAGTTCTTCCTTGGCGACCTGGGCCGCGGCTTCATCCTCTTCCCACATGGCTTTGGACTTGCCAAAGGGCGCGTGAACGGATTGCAGGATCATTCCCGTTGCATCCGCCGCCTGGCGGAAATGGATCATGTCAAATTCCGGCTGCCAATCTACAAAGAAGCCGTCGAAGCCCGTTTGCGCCAGCAGATGGATTTGCTCATTATAGGAAAGTTCAAATTGCGGATTCAGTCCCAGACATAACTTTTGCCGATACATCAGGAAGCCCCCTCTTTTGCGTTTTATATTATTCGCTGCGCAGAGCCACCACCGGATCCCGCTTGGCGGCCATCCGCGAAGGAATCAGCCCTGCGATCAGCGTGAGCGCCATGGAAATGCACACAAGGATTGCGCCGCCCGCTGCCGGCAGCCCGGCGGCGTTATGAATTCCAGTCAGGGATTGGATGATCACATTGATTAGGATATTCAGCAACAGCGTGGCACCGATACCGATAGCCCCCGCCGTAAAGCCCACGATTAGGGTTTCTGCATTGAACACCCGGGAAATATCCCGCTTGGATGCGCCGATGGAACGGAGGATGCCGATTTCCTTGGTGCGTTCCAGCACGGAGATATACGTGATAATACCGATCATGATCGAGGAAACCACCAGCGAAATGGCCACGAAGGCAATGAGCACATAGCTGATTGCGTTGATAATCGTGGTTACGGAGGACATCATCAGCCCCACGTAATCAGTGTACTGAATTTGGCTTTCCTCGTCAACAGAGGCATTGTAATTGGAGATGATATCGGCGATTTTTTCTTTGGCTTCAAAGTCGATGGGATAAATGTTGATGGCCGAGGGCTCGTCCGGATCGCTTACGCCAAGAGCGGTCAGGTTTTCTTCCAGGGTGGCGTCAGAGGAAGCAGGCGTCATCTTCTGCGCCATAGCCAGCAGCTGCTCATCGGTCATAGATTCTGCCATTTTCCGCTGTGCTTCTGGCATGTCAGCCAGCAAAGCGCGCACATCCTCCAGGGTGATCTCCCCGGCTTCAAAGGGCCGACTGGTGAAAATATCGGTTTCGGGCTGTGCTAACTGCTCTTGCACAATGACGCTGGTATTCACGCGCTCCAGCAGCTGATCCATCAGCCCGCTCAAATAGCCAACGCCCCCGGCCACCGAGGTGGCCACGGCGTCCTCTGCTGGACGCAGGATGCCAACCACCTGAATTTCCGGCGCATTTTCCAGCAGTGCGGTCATGAATACTGCATCGTCCCGTCGATCGACCCAGATATCGCCCTGTTTTTCATAATAATCCGTATTCACTACCAGCTTAAACCGCAGATTCATCAGTTCTTCGTAGGTATAGCTGGTATCTTCGCTTTCAATGGGTTTGCCCGCCATTAGCTGCTCCATCTGGCCCTTAAGCTCGCTCTGATCTTTCAGTCCCAGAGCATAGAGCATGTAATCGCTGATTTCGTTGCGGCTGTTGGCGATAATGACCACTTCGTTGGACTGCTGGGGCAGCCGTCCGGCCAGCACCTCATATTGGGATTCCATCAGCGCCTGATTGTCAATCAGCGGCTGGAAGGGATTCATCCGCTTCATGTAGGTCTGTGCCATGGAGTTTTCCGTCATGGCGGCGGCATTCATCATCTCGCTCATTCCGCTGGCGTCCATCACGGTGGATGGGTTGACCTGCATGCCCGTTCCGTCCTCTAAAACCCGGTAAACCGTCAGTGGCGTGGCGTAATCGTATTGAATGCCGCTGACCAGCTCTTCAATGCCGGATTCGCCGCTATCCAGAAAACGTTTAAAATCTGACAGGTTGTTTTCTTTAATTTCACTCATCATGGAGGACATCATCTTGGTCATCACATTGCCAGCGTAGATTTTGTCCTGCGCATGCTCCTGATTGGTTTCTGCCACGTCCATCAAGGCGTTCATCATGGAAGACATATCCATGGTTTGCTGTTCGATGGTCAGCGGATAGGAGGACAGCGTGTCCTGCTCCACCCGGGCGATATACGCATTGATGCCCGAGGACAGGGAAAGAATCAGCGCGATGCCGATAATGCCGATGGAGCCGGCAAAGGCGGTCAGGATCGTGCGGCCCTTTTTAGTCATCAGATTGTTCAGAGAAAGGGACAGGGCGGTCATAAACCGCATGGCAGGCTTTTTTTGTCCGGCTTGCTTGCCTGGCTGGGGCGCAGCTTCCGCCTGGGGGCAGGGATTGGAGTCGGCCTGCACCTGCCCGTCCAGCAGACGAATGATCCGTGTGGCGTACTGATCTGCCAGTTCAGGATTGTGCGTGACCATGATCACCAGCTTTTCCTTGGAAATTTCTTTGAGAATTTCCATGACCTGCACGCTGGTTTCGCTGTCCAGCGCGCCGGTAGGTTCATCGGCCAGGAGGATTTCCGGGTCGTTCACCAGTGCCCGGGCGATGGCCACCCGCTGCATCTGTCCGCCGCTCATCTGGCTGGGCTTCTTTTTTAATTGATCTCCCAGCCCTACCTTTTCCAGTGCGTCCACTGCGCGTTTTCTCCGCTCGGCCTTGCCAACGCCCGACAGCGTCAGCGCCAGTTCCACATTGGCCAGCACAGTCTGATGAGGGATCAGATTATAGCTTTGAAATACGAAGCCGATGGAATGGTTGCGATAGGTATCCCAATCGCTGTCCTTGAATTTCTTGGTAGAGCGGCCAGAGATGATCAGATCGCCGCTGGTATATTGATCCAGGCCGCCGATAATATTCAGCAGCGTGGTTTTGCCACAGCCGGACGGCCCCAAAATAGCGGCGAATTCGCAGGAGCGGAACCGCAGATTAACGCCCCGCAGGGCTTCCACCTTGCTGTCTCCCGCCTGATAATCCTTAACAATGTGTTTTAATTCCAGCATAAAAAGCTCCTTTCGGCTGCGGAAGCCGTCCGCTGTTTTCGCCAGCGTATTCTTCCTCCAAAATAGTATCCTGAAATTGTGGAGAAAGTATAGCAAAGAAATGTAAACAAATTATGAACAAAGCAAGGCCGGGACGGGGCAGACGGCCGACGGGAGCAGGTACTTTTTTTTCCGCGGCTGCCTTGCGTTTTCATCGTGTTGTGGTATACTGCAAGAGAACAGTCAAAGGAGGAAAAAACATGAAAAAGAAAGCACTGTTTTTGGTGCCGGCCGTGGTTTTGGCGGCAGGCGTTTGGGTGATAGGTGGCTGGCTGCTGGCCACGCAGATGCCTTTTCAGCGGCAGAACCAGACCACGTCCTTCACTCTGTCTGTGCCCAAAGGCGCATTTTTGCATGTGGATGCCACGGTGCGGCAGGGCACGGTGCGCTATCAGGTGGTCAGCGAGCAGGGAAATGTGCTCGCGGATGAAGAAATAACCCGCTCCTATAATTACGCCGTACAGGCGTTTCAGACGGCGAATTATATCGTTACGATCCAGTATCAGCAGGCTGCGGCGGACGTGAACGTTTATTTGACGGAGGACACGCTGCCATAAAAGCACGAGAGCAGGAAAGAAATACAGACTGTCTTTTTGGACAGCCTGTTTTTTTATTTCGGGCTATATTCCTGAATGGGCCGCGGCGCATCGGCAGGGCCAGTCATATGCTGCAAGTGAAGCAGCTTTTCCGTCAGAAGCCGGCTTAATCCTGAAAGGATGGCGATAGTAGAAACGAAGCTTTCTACGGATTCCTCCTGGGGACTGTCCGGATGAAGCACCATTTGGCTTTCCTGCCGCACTTCGTCAATAAAATACAGGCAGGCGGATTTATGCTTGCGCACATAATCGTTGTAATGCTGGCGCACCACATCCTCGGGCTGATCGATGGGCAGCAGCTTTTGCACGTCCGCCATGGTCAAGCTCTGTTTCAGTGTGCAGATCATCACCAGATAAGCGATATGGATCCGCCCATAGCGCTTTTTATGGGGCGGGGGCATCAGCCGCAGCCGCACGTAGTTGTTCACTGCGCTGGAAGTAATCAACGTTTCGCCATATTCCTCCTGAGGGAGAAAATTCAGATATTGCTTGATCAGCAGGATCACCTGATCCATGTATACTTCAAAGGCAGGCAGTTCTTCCCAGGTGGGGAGATTAAACCCATCCAGATACTTTTCCCATCGGTTCAGCTTGCCCAGAATCAGCGCCCGGTCATACAGCATGCGCATCCACCTCTTGAACTATTATACCATACTCTCTGGCAAAAAGCGAGGGCAGGGAAACAAAAGATTCAAAGAAGAAGCGCGCGAAGCGTTATATCCATCGTTTCCTGCGCATATAATAAACAAGTGCTGCGGCGCGGAAAAAAGCGCTTCTAATGCCCGGAGCCTTTGCATAGGCTATCGGCAGAAAGGAGGGCGCAGGAGCATGATCAAGCAGGTATCGCGCGCCGAGCAAAAGTCGCAAAAGACAAAGAGAGGAAGGACTGCGGGGCTTCTTTGCGCCGGACTGCTGCTATGCGCGCTGGGCGGGGTATACGCATCCCAGGTGCGCAGCGCGGAGGTGGTGGCGCGCAAGCGGGAATTGCCTATTTACTGCGTGGCTCGGGAGGATAACAAAATTGCCATCAGCTTTGACGCGGCCTGGGGCGGGGACAAAACGCTGAAAATTCTGGATATTCTGGATGAATATCATGTGAAAACCACGTTTTTTCTGGTGGATATCTGGACACAGCGCTTCCCTGATCTGGTCAGGGAAATTGCTGCCCGGGGCCATGAAATCGGCAATCATTCCACGTCGCATCCCCAGATGAGCAAGCTTAGCGCGGAGAAAATAGCCAAGGAATTAAGCACCATGAGCGACAATGTGGAGGCCATCACCGGCGTGCGGCCCACGCTTTTTCGCCCGCCTTACGGGGATTACAACAATCAGGTGGTGCTTACCGCCCGTGCGGAGGGCTATCAGGTGATTCAGTGGAGCGTGGATTCCTTGGACTGGAAAAACCGTGGGACGCAGGATTTGATCGCTCGTGCCACTAAATCCGTTCAGGGCGGGGACATCGTGCTGTTTCACAACGATTCGCAGTATATTCTGGACGCGCTGCCTTCCATTCTTCAGGCATACCAGCAGCAAGGGCTTTCGGTGGTGCCCATTTCGGAACTTCTGCTTTCCGGCCCAACCACCATCGACACGCAGGGCAGGCAGCATCCTGCCGCCACAACAGTACCGGAGGTGTGAATAAGAAAATGGATAGCGAAAATAACCAACTGACGCTTTGCGGCGCGATTGAATCCGTGCCCGTGCTGGATCATGAAGTGTTCGGCGAGCAGTTTTACCGGATGGATCTGAAGGTGCCCAGGCTTTCAGGGGCCTATGACCTGTTGCCGGTCACCGTCAGCGAACGGCTGATGAACAGCCAGGTAGTGCCGGGGGTGCGGCTGTGTGTATCGGGGCAGCTACGGTCGTATAACAAGGTGGTAGGCGGGGCAGGTCGGCTGCTGCTCACGGCATTTGCACAGCGGCTTCTGGCCCCTGATGAAGCGGAGAATCCCAATATCATTCAGTTAACCGGTGCCATCTGCAAGCCGCCGGCGTTTCGAACCACGCCCTTTGGCCGGGAAATTGCTGATCTGATGCTGGCGGTGAACCGCGCATTTGGCAAAAGCGATTATATTCCCTGTATTGCCTGGGGGCGCACCGCCCGCTACGCCGCACAGCTGAGCGTAGGGGACAAACTGAAGGTGCAGGGGCGGTTTCAGAGCCGGGATTATCAAAAGCAGATGCCGGATGGCACCGTCATCAACCGAGTTGCCTATGAGGTGTCGCTCAGCCGTCTGACCAGCCTGAAGGATGCGCCGCTGCCGGAGATGGAAATGGCGCGCGCAACGGAAACGCCGCCTGTCAATTAAAGCATTTGCGCAAGGACGGATGAAAAATTCCGTCCTTTTTGCCTGCAAATAACGCATCTGCCAATTAGGGGCTACGAAAGAAAAACGCAGCCCCTTTTTCTTTTTCCACCCGCATAGTAATTTCCCGGGATTCGTGCTATAATGATGCGAAACGAAAGACACAAGGGGGGACGAAAACGGTGGCGGACATCGTAGTAATCGGCGCAGGGCACGCGGGATGCGAAGCGGCGTTGTGCGGCGCGCGGATGGGGCTGGACACCCTGCTGCTTACGCTGAACCTGGAATCCGTGGCGCTGATGCCCTGCAATCCGTCCATTGGCGGAACGGGCAAGGGCCATCTGGTGCGGGAGGTGGACGCGCTGGGCGGCGAAATGGGGAGAGCCGCCGACGATGTGACGCTGCAAAGCCGCATGCTGAACCTGGGAAAGGGTCCTGCCGTGCATTCTCTGCGGGCGCAGGCGGATAAGCGGGCCTATCATCTGCGGATGCTGAAAACCCTGTTTCAGCAGAAAAACCTGACCGTGCGCCAGGGCGAGGCCGCTCAGATTTTAACGAAAAACGGTGCGGTTTGTGGCGTAAAAACCCTTACGGGAGATACGATCCCCTGCCGCGCGGTGGTGGTTTGCACGGGGGTGTATCTGAAAAGCCGAATTATTATCGGCCCGGCAGAATGGGAGGCTGGCCCGCAGGGGCTGATGCCGGCTACGGCGCTGTCCCAATCGCTGCGGGATCTGGGCTTTGAGCTGCGTCGTTTCAAAACCGGAACGCCCGCCCGCATTGCGGAAAACAGTATTGATTTTGAACGGATGACCCCGCAGCATGGAGATGAGCCGCCCACTCCCTTTTCTTTCCTGACGGAGCATAAAATCCAGAACAAAATGGATTGCTATCTTACCTGGACCAACGAAAAAACCCACGAAATTATTCGCCAGAATCTGGATCGTGCCCCCATGTTTACCGGGGCGATTACCGGCGTGGGTGCACGGTATTGCCCATCCATTGAAACCAAGGTGCTGCGTTTTGCAGATAAGGATCGCCATCAGATTTTTCTGGAGCCGGAGGGCGATGGATATCCGGAATGGTATGTGCAGGGGATGAGCACCTCCATGCCCGAGGATGTGCAATGGGAAATGTATCGCACCATCCCCGGACTGGAGCATTGCCAGATTACCCGGCTGGCCTACGCCATTGAATACGATTGCATTGATCCGCTGAACTTGACTCCCTATCTGGGCGCGCGGCAGATAAACGGGCTGTATCTGGCGGGGCAGGTCAACGGCACGTCAGGCTATGAGGAGGCTGCCGCCCAGGGCATTTATGCGGGGATTAATGCGGCGCTGTATTGCCAGCAAAAGGAGCCGTTTTTGCTGACCCGCGATCAGGCGTATATCGGCGTGATGGCCGATGACCTGACCACCAAGGGAACCGACGAGCCTTATCGAATGATGACCAGTCGGGCGGAGCATCGCCTGTATTTGCGGCAGGACAATGCTGATCTGCGGCTCACTGCCCGGGCTCATGCTATTGGTCTAGCAACGGATGAGCGAATGCGCCGAGCGGAGCAGAAGGAAAGGGAAACGGCAGAACTGATTCGCCGCCTGGAGGAAGCGGGGCTGGCCAAGCCGCTCAAGCGCCCGGAAAGCCAGCTGATGCTGCCCGAAGGCTGGGATTACAGCGCCGGGGCTCAGGAGCAGGCACAGATTCAAATTAAATATGAGGGCTATCTGCAAAAGGAAATGGCGCAGATTAAGCAGGCCCGGGCGATGGAAGAAGCGCTGCTTCCCTCGGATGTGGATTATCAGCAGATGGATGCGCTGCGCCTGGAGGCCCGGCAGAAGCTGAGCGCCCAGCGGCCAGTTTCGCTGGGGCAGGCGTCCCGGATTCCGGGAGTATCCCCGGCAGATGTGGCGGTACTGATGATTTGGCTGAAACGGCAGGCTCAGCGCTGAATCCTACAAATGCAAGGCGATCAGAAATTATTATTCGTTGCGTTTTCTGCCGGGGCTATGGTATAATAAATCCGATAAATGCCCGCGCCCGGGCGAAAGGACGGAACATTATACATGAAAGACAAGACACAATATGTAAACGTATTTCAGGGCTGCGATGAAATCAACTTGCCCAAGCCGCAGGGAATCGCCGCTACCTGGAAGCTTATTAAGGGACTTTGTGGAAATCATACGCCCGGTGCGGCGTTGCCTTTTGGCCGCATAACAGCCTGCTGCTATTCCGGCGGCTATTCCTCCGGCTATGGGCGGCTGAAACAGAATTCCCATGGCCCCATCGAAAAGCTGTTTGATAAAAACAAGTTCCGGGGCATTTCTCATATTCATAACGACGGAACCGGCCATATTGATACCTTTTATAATTATGCCATCGTTTCTCCCTTCCAGGGCGAATTGAGCAGCAGCGCTGATGCGCGGGATTTTGACAATGAGCGGGCAGAGCCGGGTTATTACGCTTGCCGTGACAGCCTGACTCTGGCGGATTGTGAAGTGACGGTTACGCCTCGGGTGGCGCTGCATCGGATTTCTTTCCCGGAAGCAGGCGGCTGCATCAGCATGGATTTTTCCAACGATGGCCTGTATAAACACGGAAAAGGCATCAGCTATCCTGCCGGCGAAGCGAAGCTGACCCTGGTTTCGGATGCGGAAGCCGAAGTGGAAGTGGTGCTGCATAATCTGCGGCTGTGGTTCTATCTGAAGGCCGAAGGGCTGGAAGGTAGCCTGCGGCTGTGGGCGGACGATCAGGAAACGGCAGCACGTAGCCTGGAATTAGAGCCCGGCCATCGTTTCGGTCTGGTGATGCAGGGCGGAAAGCAGGTACGGTTGACGCTGGGGCTGTCTCCCAAATCCGCTGCGATTGCTAAGGCGGATGCAATGGGCAACACGTTGACCTTCGATGAGGCCCGGGCTCAGGCCAAGGCCGCCTGGGCGGAAGCGCTGGATCGCATTGATGCGGAATTTGATGATCCAGCGGATTATGAAATCTTCTATTCCAATTTCTATCACGCGCTGGTCAAGCCTGCGGATTGGTCGGGGGAGAGCTTCCTGTACGATGAGGATTCCTTCACGTTGGAATTTTCCACGCTGTGGGATCAGTATAAAACGTCCCTGCCCCTGCTCTATTCCCTGTATCCGGAAATGAGCCGGAAGATCGCGGAAACCTTCCTGTATACCGCAAAGGCCACCGGCAAGATGATCCATTGCCTGATGCTGGATGGGGATTTCATTCGGAGAAGCACCGGTCAGGCGCGAATGCTGGCAGAGCATACGCTGGTGGACGCCTGGCTGCGCGGGGTGAATTTTGATCTGGACGAAGCCCTGAGGCAGATGCACGCCGATGTGTTTGAGCGTGGCTATTATGACGAATTCCTGGCGGGCCAGATGCCCGATCGTCCGGCCTTTGCCATCGACATGACCGATGCCTGTGCGGCCAGCGCGCTGCTGGCCAGGGCCCGTGGGCAGGAGGAAATGGCCAAGGAGTTTGAAGCGGCTGCGCGGCATTGGCCCAAGGTGTTCAGCCAGGAAACCGGCCTGGTGCAGGAAGCGGAGCATTTTTATGAGGGCACCAACTGGAACTATTCCTTCCGCCTAATGCATGATATGGAAAAACGCGTGGATATGGCGGGGGGCAAGGAACGGTTTGCCCAGCTTCTGGATCTGTTCTTTGGCTTTGAGACCGAGGGCCGGGATGCGTCCTTTGAAGGGTTTAACAACGAAACGGATATGGAAACGCCCTATGCCTATCATTACTGTGATCGGCACGATCGCATCTGCCAGGTGGTGGACGCGGGGCTGACCTATATGTTCACCTCTGGGCGCGGCGGCGTGCCGGGCAATGGCGACAGCGGCGGAGTGACTGGATGCTATATCTGGAATGCGCTGGGGCTGTTCCCGGTTTCCGGGCAGAACCTGATGATTCTCGGTTCGCCCCGGGTGCGCAAGGCCACGATGCGGCTGCAAAATGGCGAAATTCTGGAAATCGAAAAGCAGGGACAGGGCATTTATGTGCAGCAGGCGTTGCTGGACGGCCAGCCTCTGCCCGCGCTGGAACTTTCCGTCACCCGCATGATGCAGGGCGGCAAGCTGACCTTCCAGATGACGGAGGATCAGGCGCTGGCGCGGAAAAAGTAACGAACGCGAAAAAATGAACGCAATAAAAGAGGACGCTCGATGGGAGCGTCCTCTCTTTCATTTGTTTGCTTTTTTATTTACTTGCTTTTTAGCCCACGGTGATGGTGTGCGTCCGGGCAATGGTTTCGCCGGGGGTCAGGCACATAAAGCCGTCCTTCTTAGTGATATCCAAGGGCGCATCCACAAAATCGGGATGATTGCACCAGGGCTCAATGCAGATATAGCCGGCATGGGGCTTGGTCCAAAGCATGAAGCAATCATGCTGGGGGAATTCCACCCGCATGGTGCGG
The DNA here is from genome assembly GCA_964423675.1 of uncultured Oscillospiraceae bacterium. Lineage (GTDB taxonomy): Bacteria > Bacillota > Clostridia > Christensenellales > Aristaeellaceae > RUG563. The sequence goes on along the minus strand of CAYRFP010000006.1, from coordinate 10,898 downwards.
CCATGAACACGGCTGCGCAGGGTCACGCCCCGGCTCTGGATGCCCAGGAATACCAGCGCATCCACAGCAAAGTATTCCTCCTTCAGCGGGAGCACCTTTGTGTCCTTGCCGAGATTGAAGGTGTCGTGGGAGATCAGATTGCCAAGCAATGGGGAAACGTCCAGATTTTCCTCTTGATCGAACACAATCTCATATTCCTCAATGCCTTCTGGCGCGGCATAGGCTTCATGCGCACCCACGCTGAAATAGAATGGCTTTTCGTCCTTATTGCTTACGGCATAATCCACCTTCAACGTGTCGCCTTCGGCAGTAAAAATCACTCGCAGTTCATAAAGAAAGGGGAAGCCGGGATTTTCCTCCGTGAAGAGAAACACCGCCCGATTTTCGGAAACCTGCTCTACCTGGAATTCCCTGTTCCGGGTGAAGCCGTGCTTTCCCATGGGATGACGCACGCCATCCAGCTCATAGCAGTCCTCTCGGAAACCGCCGGCTACGGGAAACAGCACCGGCGCACGATTGGCCCAGAATGCCGGATCGCCCTGCCACATCCGTTCGATTCCATCCTGCCCCTTGAAGGATTGGATTTCCGCACCCTTGCTGGAAAGCACAACGGTGATTTTGTCGCTTTGAATGGTGATCAGATTCATAGGAAAAACCTCCTTATTGTTCCTTTGCCCATGCTGCGGCCTGCCGGGCCGTTTGCTGGGAAATTACAAAGAACGAATCGGCGCGCCCTGGAATTCCTCCAGGTCGATCACGCCGTTTTCGATGGCATTGCGCTTCAATTCCTCATAAATGCCGCCGAAAGTCAATTGCATATACGGCCCTACATACAGCACATAGAGAATTCCACAGGTGAACGTCGAAGCAATCACCCAGCCCAGGAAGCTAAGCGAAGCCACGAAAAGATCCAGTTTATAGCCGTTGGTCATGCGCATGGAAAGCCGCAGCGCATCCCGGGGCGCAACGTCTGGGCAATCCGCCAGGATATAGGGGGTCATGGCGTAGGAAAATGTTTTCACAATCCCAGGCACCCAGAACAGAAACGACCACAGGAAAACCCACAGCCCCATCCACAGATAGCCGCCCAGCTTACGCAGGAAGCCATCAAACAGGGAAGAAAACCACGTGCTGACCGAAAGCACTTCGCCACGATAAATGGCCGCGAAGAAACCGGCCTGCGCCACCAGCAGCACGGGAACCAGCAGCAGCCCGCCCACGCGCGCTGCCACAACGGAAACGATGGCGGAGACCAGCGCGGTCAAAATCACCACGCCAATGCAGGAGCCGATATTCTGTCCAAAGCGCGTTTTTGCCTGCGCTTTGATCTCAGCCCGGGTTTTCATTAAGTAGGTCATGTGTTCAGTCCTCTCTCAGGATAAAACGGCTCATGGCATCGATTGTTTCAAAGCGCGCATCAGCCTGATAATCGGGATAGAAGTTTTCCATATCCAGAAGAATGCAGCGCATGCCGGCGTCTTTGCCAGCCTCGCAATCGATGGTTCGGTCGCCGATCATGACGCATTGCCACTTGTCCAGTCCATATTTTTCTGCCAGATAATTGAGCGCATCCGGGGCGGGTTTAGCAGGAAAATTATCGTTTTTCGTCACGCCGCCAGTGAAGAATACGTCAAGACCGTCCCGCTTCAGCGCATCCCAGGCCGAGAAATCCCGGTGGGTATAAAGATAATTCCTGCCGCCGCGGGCTGCAATGGATGCCAGCAATTCTGCGATGCCAGGATACGGCTGCATGGATTCCGGCCCTTCCTCATTGGCATGCGCATTGTAGGCGGCATCGAATTCCGCTTTGGTTTTTCCAATCGGCGCAGCGTAATGGGTATAAGCGTTGTTAATGGAGCGTTTGACCAGAAGATATACCTCCTGAATCGGAACGTCCCCCCCCAAATCCTTCAGCGCCTTTTGCGCGGTCCGGGAAATGCGCCCGTAGGTGTCGTAAAGAGTTCCGTCAAAATCCCAGAAAAAATGCGTGAATTCCATGGGATTAAGCTTCCTTCTTTTCTTCTGGAAGTTCGCTGGTGCAATGGGGGCAGCGGGTGGCTTTTTCATCCACAGGCTGGCAGCAGAAGGGGCAAAGCCGGGGTGGCTTGGGAGCAGGCTGCTTCTTATGGAAGGCAGAAATGCCCTTGACGAACAGGAACACGCAAAGGGCAATCAGCAGAAAATCGATAACATTCTGAATGAACACGCCGTAATTCAGCGTGGCCACGCCAGCTTCCGCTGCTTCTTCGATGGTTTTGAAGCTGCCTTCGCCCAGCGTAAGGAACAGGCCGCTGGTGTTTACGCCGCCGGTGAGCAGCGTCAGCACAGGCATGAACAGATCGTTCACCAAGGAGGAGACGATCTTCCCAAAGGCGCCACCGATGATAACGCCAACGGCCATGTCTACCACATTGCCCTTCAGCGCGAATTTTTTGAATTCTTCCAGCCATTTTTTCATTGGAATGGTTCCCCTTTCTTTGTGGACGATCGACCGGAACCGCATCGTCCGTTTTTCCTTTTCATTATACCATGTACGGATAGGGAGTTACAAGGGATCAAATACAAAAACGCGCAATTTTCCTGAAACGGGCCGGATTACGGCATTTGATTCAGCCACTCCAGCAGGGGGATTACCTGGCTCAGATCAGAAAACACATCATCGCAATAAGGCGCGCAGGCTTCCGAATAAGGTAGCAGATCGGGCACCATGCCCACCCGCATGCCGCCGGCCCGGCCGGCTTTAATGCCGTTGGTGGAATCCTCCAAAACCAGGCATTCCTCCGGCGCAACGCCCAGCTTTTTTGCTGCCAGCAGGAAAATTTCAGGATCGGGCTTGGAATGGGTTACCTGATCGCCTGTGACCAGCAGGGGAAAATAATCCAGCAGCCCTGCCTTGCCAAGGCACAGCTTCACCCGCTCCTGACCGCTGGATGATGCCACTGCTCGGGCGATTCCTTTTTTATCTAAATAATCCAGCAGGGTTTTGGCTCCTGCCTTGGCAGGAATTTCACCTGCCTTTGCCCGCTCGGCCAGGTTCTGGTCAAAGAGGGCATGATAGCGCGCCGGATCAAAGTTCGGAAAATGTGAAGAATAGAGGTTGTCAGTAAAAGCCCGGGTCACCCCCAGCGTTTGCAGCGCCAATTCCATGGTAATGGGATAGCCCAGCGTGCGCCCACTTTCAATGGCGCAGACCATGGCCACCCGCTCCGAATCCACCAGCAAGCCGTCCATATCAAATAGAACTGCGCGAATCATCTTGTTCCTCCTTAAAGTGCATAAGATGATGCTATTATAGCACAAAAGCAGGCGTTTCGGAAGATGCGGGGAAATGCAAAGCAAGCCCAATATAATATTTGACAGGGCCTCTTTGCCGGTACGTCTACGATATTCATCGCGATGCGCTGATGGCGGATCTGTTTGCGCATATTTCGCGGTAAATGCATGCAAAAACAAGCTGTCGATACTTATCAGCAGCTTGTTTCTTTTTTATCGTATTATCGCAGCCAGGAATGGCCAACAGCCTCCCGCCAGGCGTCCAGAAACGCTTTCATCGTGGGGAAACGCTGGAAGGGCTGCTCCATCGTGGCGCGATACGCTACGGGATAAAGGGCGGCGGGGCCGAACCAGCTTTCCCGGCTGCGGCTTTGGCGATCGCCATAAAAAACGAAGGCCAGCGCGCCCATATTGTAGACAGTGGTGCATTCCGTCAGCCGCGCGCCCTGCTGATATTCCTCCGGCGCCATGAACAGGGAGGAGCCCTGCATGCGCCCCCGATCATTGAAGGCGGGCTTGCGACGATACAGATCCAGATCGCATACGATGGCTTCATCCCGGTCGAAATCGATCAGCAGATTTTCATCCTGAAAGTCTACGGCCACGTAACCGTCTGCCGCCAGCTGGGCGTGCAGATCGAAAACCATGTCCAGCATTTTCAGCGAACGCTGAAGCTGTAAGCCCCGCACCCGGGCACGGATTGTGCCGTCCGGGGGAAAGGGGCGCAGCGCTGGCGCATCTCGCCAGGCAAACACGGCGGCATAGCCCTGGCCGGTATGGCCATGAGCCAGCAGGCGGGTCAGGGCGGGATGGGAATGCTGATAGAGCGGCATAGCGTTTTGCAGCGTGGCCACTGCGTCCTCGGGGCGACCGGAGAAATTCAGCGGTTTTGCGCCAGCATATTTGATAAACAGCTTTCCATACGTCCCGTCTACGCCAAAACAGAGGTTGCCGCTGGTCAACTGATCAAACACATAAAACACGCGGCCGTAGGGCGCAAGCCAATCCAGCGCCACATCACCCCGGGCCTGAAACGGGATGCCGTTCACTTGCAGCGTTCGTTCTTCGTCCATTGCATGCTCCTTGATTTCAGAATTCGAAAAGGGGGATTCTCTCTTTGCTGAGAAGAAAGAATCCCTCTTTAGCGAGTGCTTTATGTTTTTTATCCAATGTCGGGCAGACTGGCCGCAGCCACGCTCTGCCCCACCCGACGGCTGTTTTCATCAGGAATATGCAATTGCAGCTTCTTGGCCAGTTCGGGGAATTCTTCGTCCAGTACCTGCTGCGCTTTTTGCAGCAACAGAGCGCCGCCTTCGCCAGAGGTAACACGGCCCATGATCAGCACATGCTCGATATCATAGAACCGGGCGTACCAGGCGATGGAATAGCCGAAGTAAACGCCGATGCTTTCATAAATCTTTGCGGCCAGGGGATTGCCGTTCTTCATTTCCTGCTGAACCATCTTCAGCTTTTCAGCCGGAGAAAGGCCTTCATCCAGAGCAATATTCGCGGCGGGCGCCAGCTTAATCACGCCGTCCTGAGAGAAGTATTTCACGCCGCAGCCCCAGTCTCCGCTCCATTCGTCCACCATCGCATCCCGGTTGAAATCCACGGGGGCGAAGGCCAGTTCGTTGAGCCAGCCGGTGATGTTCATGTCCTTATCCACATAACCGCCGGCCTCGCTGGTGCCCATGGCGATGCCCAGCACGTTGCCTGTGTTCAGTTCCATGGCTCCGGCCAGGGCGGTCACGTCGCCGTCATTGGCCACTTCCACCGGCGCACCGATTTCCTTGGCTACATCGATATACATGGTCTTCACCTTCTTGGCGAAGTCTTCCTTGCCCACCTTCAGGAACAGGGAAGCGACCATGATCTTATTATCGATATACACGCCGGCGCTGGAAACGCCGATGGCGTCCACTCGCGGCATATGGCTGGCGGCAGTTTTCATGGCGGCCAGGATGCCATCGTAATGATACTGCGGATCAGACTGGGTTTTGGGATGCCAGACCACCTCTTCCGAATACACCGCTTCTCCATCCACCACGGCGGAAACCTTCCGGTCGCTGCCGCCAGCATCAAAGCCGATGCGGCAGCCGCTCAGATGCCGGCCAACGCTGCTGGCCGAGGAGACGGTTTTCTTCGCATCTTCCAGTGTTTCTGCCTGCTCAACCTCAAAGGGACGCTCATAAACGGTGGCCATAAAGTCCGCATCAAAAGCCCGTTCGCCGCCGGCCTGATAGGCCGCCTTCAGATGGGCATGCACTTCATTGGAGCCGAAGGTGACGATTTTCCAGCCACCCCGGGCCCACAGCAGGGTTTTTACCAGCCGGTCCATCAACGGCACGGTGCGTTGATCCGCGCCGTCTTTAAAGATTCGCAGGGCGTAATAATCGCAATAGCCCTGGTTGCGCAGGATGGTGACGGCGAAATCGCAGGTGTTTTCGCTTTTTTTTACATCCGCTTCGTATTCTCGCAGGGCAATTTCCAGGGGATAAAATTGGGGATCCAGAGGGGCGGGGACTTTCAGTTGCATGCTCGTTTCCTCCTTAAATTATTCCTGTTCAAGCTTGGTTTCGCCGCGAACGATGACCCGCTTTACCGCGCAATCCTCATCCAGCAACACAATATCCGCATCCTTCCCCGCTTCCAGGGAACCCTTGCGGTCGGCCACACCGATGGACTGGGCGGCGTTCAGGCTGGCCGCCCGCACCGCTTCATACATGGGCACGCTGGCATAATCCCGGAAATTGCGCACGCCCTGGTTCAGCTTCAGCACGCTGCCGGCAATGGTGCCGTCCAGCAGACGGCATTCAATGCCCTTGAGCACAAAGGTCTGCCCGCCCAGTTCATATTCGCCGTCCGGCATGCCGCAGGAGCGCAGACAGTCCGTGATGAGCACCAGATGCTCGCCCTTGGCCTTGTGCATCAGCGGGAAAAGGCCCTTGTTTACATGGAAAGTATCCACAATCAGTTCGCAGTATACATCTGTGGTCAGTGCGGCACCCACCACGCCGGGATCCCGATGCATCATGGGGGTCATGGCGTTAAAGGTGTGGGTAATATGATCCGCGCCCAGGCGAATGGCCGCCATTGTCTGATCGTAATTGGCGCTGGTATGGCCGATGGAAAGGGTGATGTCCGTCTTTTCTTTCAGTTCGCGGATGAACGCATCGCCGCCTTCCATTTCAGGGGCGAAGGTAATCATGCGGATAATGTCCGCATAGGGCAGCACCTTGCTGGCATCCGGCGGCAGAATGTTTTCCTCCGCCTGCGCGCCCTTCTTGGAAGGATTGATGAAGGGACCTTCCGCATGGCAGCCCAGAATTTCTGCGCCCATAAAGCTGTCCTCCAGGCTTTCCTGGCGCATTTCCCGCAGCTGGCCGAATATGGTTTCAAGAGTGTTCCAGTTAATGGTCATGGTGGTGGGCAGGAAAGATGTGACGCCGTTATGGAGGATGCCCTCTGCCATCTTGCGCACACCTTCATTATCCGCATCGGACACATCTGCGCCCAGATAACCATGGATATGCACATCCACTAGCCCGGGGCTTACATACAGCCCCTGGGCATCGATGATCTCGTCCGCCTGTGCCCGGGCCTGCTCTTCTTCCACGATGCCGATAATCTTTTTATCATACAAAAGCGCCTTGCCCTTCACTTCGGATCCCGGAAGCAGGATCCGGCCGTTGACGATTGCTTTCATAGTTCGCTTCGCTCCTTTTTGCGTGAATTTGTTTTCTGATGACATTATAAAATACTTTTTCTTGAATTACAAGCGAAAAACAGGCATTTTTGTGCATAAACCGAAGAAAATCCTGCGACTGCGTGGAAAAAACCTTTCGCAGGGAGGGGTTTGAGCGAGGAACGCATTTCTTCCACATATATTAAGTCGAGGTGATCGTATGTGGAAATGGGGCGGAGCGCTGGGAATCGCGCTGCTTTTGGGGGCGCTTTGGCTGGGTGGCTGCGAATCGCGGCCAGCGCAGGAAGCGTCTGGGAAACCGGCGGGGATGCTTCTTTGGATAGAATTGGACAGGAAACGGCTAACCGTCTACGAAAACGGGCAGGAAATCGCAGCGTTTCCTATCGCATCCGGGGCGCGGGATACGCCGTCGCCGGTGGGTGTTTTTCGGATTACTCATCGGTTTCAAACGGAATTATCCGGTTTCGGCACCCGGTTTTTGGGGCTGAACGTGGGCTTTGGTCAGTATGGCATCCACGGCACAAACGCCCCTGCATCCATCGGCCGAGATGCGTCCCATGGATGCATTCGTCTGGGAATCCGGAATGCAGAGAAACTATATGGTTTAGCAGGGGTGGGCACGAAGGTGGTGATCGAGGGCGGACCATATGGCGCGCTGAACGACGGTCTGCGCAGGATGCGGGAGGGCGACCGTGGCTCGGACGTGGCGCTGCTGCAACAGCGACTCATTCAGCAGGGTTTTTTATCGAGCGGGGCGGACGGTGTGTTTGGCCCGGAGACCCGCCGGGCTGTTCTTCGGGCCTGCGCCGCCTTGGGCTTGGCGGAAAGCGATGAGGCCACTTTTGCCCTGCAAACGCAGCTTGGCATGATGCTGTTTGAATAAATAAACAAAAAAAGAACGCGAAGAACAGAAAGATTTCAGCGATTTTCTTTGACCAAGCTGCAAAAATCGGGTATAATTAGAAAGTATATTTCTGCAAAAGAAAGGAACGCCATGAACAATCGCGTCATCCAATTACTTCTTGATTCCTTTGGGAAGATTTTGCTGCCGGGGCTGACTATGACCATCCCCCTGACGGCGATTTCCTTTACGCTGGGCATGATCATTGCCATTATTACGGCGCTGGTGCAGTTTGCCAATATTCGGGTGCTGAAGTCCCTGGCTCGGTTTTATATCTGGGTGATCCGGGGAACGCCCCTGCTGGTGCAGCTGTTTGTGGTGTTTTACGGGCTGCCGGATGTGGGGGTTATTCTGGATCCCTTCCCGGCGGCGGTGATCGTATTCGCTATCAATCAGGGCGCGTATTGTGCGGAAACCATGCGAGCGGCGCTGGAATCGGTGCCGGCAGGGCAGATGGAGGCCGGATATTGCGCAGGGTTGAGTTATTTGCAGATTATTCGCCGCATCGTGCTGCCCCAGGCGCTGCGCACTGCTTTCCCGCCTCTTTCCAATTCGCTGATTTCCATGGTAAAGGATACGTCTCTGGCGGCAAACATTACCGTGATGGAAATGTTTATGGCCACCCAGCGCATTGCGGCCCGCACCTATGAAATGCTGCCGCTGTATTGCGAGGTGGCGCTGATTTATCTTCTGTTTTCCACTGTGCTGACCTTTGCACAGCGCGCAGGCGAAAGGAGGCTGGCTTCCTATGGCAATCGAAAAGCATGAGCCGCTGCTGCGGGTGCAGGGGGTTCGCAAGGCCTTTGGGGAGCAGCAGGTTTTGCGGGATGTGAGCCTGGCGGTGGAGAAGGGCGATGTGGTGGCCATTTTAGGTCCCAGCGGCTCGGGGAAAACCACGCTGCTGCGCTGCATGAATTTTCTGGAAAAGGCGGACGGGGGCAGCATGATCTTCGATGGCGAACAGATTGATCTGCATCATATTGCTAAGCGGGATATTGCCAGAATCCGGCGCAAAACGGCATTTGTGTTCCAAAGCTATAACCTGTTTTTGAACAAAACCGCGCTGGAAAATATTATGGAGGGTCTGGTGATTGCGCGGAAAATGCCCAAGGCCGAGGCCAGAGAAATCGGCATGCGGATGCTGCAAAAGGTGGGGCTTTCCGATCGCGCGGCGGCCTATCCATCGGAGCTTTCCGGCGGTCAGCAGCAGCGGGTTGCTATCGCCCGAGCACTGGCAACGGAGCCGGAAATTATCTATTTTGACGAACCGACCTCTGCGCTGGATCCGGAGTTGACTGGGGAAGTGCTCTCTGTCATGCGGGATCTGGCGGGGGAGGGCATGACCATGCTGGTGGTCACCCATGAAATGGGTTTTGCCAAAAACGTGTCCAGCAAGGTGGTGTTTATGGAAAACGGCGTGATCGTGGAGGAAGGGCCGTCCAAGGCGTTTTTCGAGCAGCCCCGGGAGGCGCGCACCCGTGCGTTCCTTCGACTGCTTGATAGCGATACATAATCATAGGGCATTTGCCCGCTGAAAAGAAAGGAAGAAGAATATGCGTAAGATGAACAAGCTGATTTTTCTGGTGCTGGTACTGGTGCTGGCGGCCGTTTCCGCGCAGGCGGAGAGCGATTTGCTGGCGGATATTCAAAGCCGGGGCGAAATTATCGTGGCAACAGAGGGCACCTGGGCGCCCTGGACGTATCACGATGAGGATGGAACGCTGGTGGGCTTTGACGTGGAGGTGACGCAGGCTATCGCCAGGAAGCTGGGCGTGGAGGCCCGGTTTGCCGAAACGGAATGGGATGGGATTTTTGCCGGGCTGGATGCGGGCCGCTATGACATTGCCGCCAATGGCGTGGAAGTGACGGATGAGCGGGCAATGAAATATGATTTTACCACGCCCTATGGCTATATCCGCACGGCGCTGATCGTCCGGGGCGACAACGAATCCATCCATGCCTTTGAAGATCTCAAGGGTAAGCATACTGCCAATTCTATCGCCAGCACATATATGACGCTGGCGGAAAGCTATGGCGCTTCCGCCGCCGGTGTGGATACCCTGGATCAGACGATTCAGATGGTGCTTTCTGGCCGGGCGGACGCCACGCTGAACGCCGAGGTTTCCTTCTATGATTATATGGGCGTGCATCCTGATGCGAACCTGAAGGTGGTGGCGCTAACGGAGGAAGCATCCCGGGTGTCGATTCCGGTGCGCAAGGACGCAAGCTGTGCCTCGCTGCTGGAAGCGATCAATAACGCTATTGCTGAACTGGATGCGGAGGGCGAGCTGACCCGCATTTCAGAGAAATACTTTGGCAAAGACATCACCCGGCAGACGGAAGCTCCGGCCAACGAATAATTCATTGAAAGGGCAAAGAAATGCCCTGCCTTTGCGCATCGGAATTGCTTGACAATTTTCTTCGGCAAAGGTATAATATCGGTAGTTTCACACGGCAACGCAAGGTTCCCGCCCTTGGGCCAGCGGCTAATCCCCGCCGGATGCCTCCGTTATCAGGCAATCAAGCGGGCGCTGCAAAGCGCCAAGCCGGGTGGTACCGCGAAGCATGTTCTCCCCTTCGTCCCTGCAAAGGAGCGAGGGGGGATTTTTATTTTGAAGGAGGAGCAAGCCATGGCTAAAGAAAAAAAGCAGGAGTTTGTGCAGCATATTACGCCCCGGGATGAAAATTTCTCCCAATGGTATACCGATGTTGTCACCCAGACCGATCTGATGGACTATACCCCCGTTCGCGGCTGCATGGCTCTGAAACCCTACGGCAACCGCATTTGGGAATTGATTCATGAGCAGCTGGATGCGATGTTTAAGGAAACTGGCCACGAAAATGTGTCCATGCCCATGCTCATTCCCGAATCCCTGCTGCTCAAGGAAGCGGAACATGTGGAAGGCTTCGCGCCCGAGGTGGCGTGGGTCACTCAGGGCGGCACCGAGCCGTTGGCTGAACGCCTGGCCGTTCGCCCCACCAGCGAGACCATTTTCTGCACCATGTTTTCCAAATGGG
>CAYRFP010000005.1:0-67735 GCA_964423675.1 uncultured Oscillospiraceae bacterium | reverse complement strand
CATCGGCAATGGCGAAGGGTACGTTTAGAATCCGGGCCAGCGATTGCGCCAGATAGGTTTTGCCGCATCCCGTGGGGCCGACCATCAGGATGTTGGACTTTTGCAGTTCCACATCGTCCTTTTTCCGGGGGGCTGCAATGCGCTTATAGTGGTTATAAACCGCCACACACAGCGTCTTCTTCGCCTGTTCCTGACCGATTACATATTCATCCAGAACCGCCTTCATTTCCGAAGGCAGAGGGATATCCTGCAATTCAGGAGCGGAAGACATACCGTCCATATCATCCGCCACAATTTCCTGGCACAGCGCGATGCATTCATTGCAGATATATGCTCCCGGGCCGGCAATCAGGCGACGCACCAGATCCTGGGATTTCCCGCAGAAGGAGCAGCGATGCTTCCGGGGGGTCATATCGTCCTTTGCCATATTTACCTCGTTTTAACCTCGTTTTGACCCAGCATTACTTTTGCCGGGGCTGATAGATTTCATCGATGATGCCATAGGAGAGTGCTTCCTCCGCGGTCATGAAATAATCCCGTTCCACATCGCGGGCCAGCTTTTCTTCGCTCTGGCCGGTCATCTGCGCCATCAGGGCAGTCATTTTTTTCTTCGTCCGAAGCAGCCATTCCGCGTGAATGGTCACATCCGTTGCCTGGCCGGACGCGCCGCCCGAGGGCTGATGGATCATCACTTCGCTATTGGGCAGCGCCAGGCGCTTGCCCTTTTCGCCCGCCATGAGCAAAAACGCGCCCATACTGGCCGCCATGCCCACGCACACCGTGCGCACCGGGCATTTGATATAATTCATTGTGTCGTAAATCGCCATCCCGGCAGTCACTGAACCGCCCGGGCTGTTGATATACAGAGAGATTTCCGCATCCGGATTATCCGTTTCCAGAAAAAGCAGCTGCGCCACGATAGCATTGGCCACCTGATCGTTGATCTCGCTGCCCAGAAAAACCACTCGATCCTTCAGCAGCCGAGAATAAATATCATAGGAGCGCTCGCCGCCCGCCGTTTGCTCCACCACATAGGGAATCAAAGACACGTGCCTGTCCTCCTTCCATTCCATCCGTTATTTTATGCACCGGGGAACGGATTTATTCCATCCCCCTTTGCATCCGCACCTTTTGAAAAGGAAGGGGCATGAAAACGCCCCTTCCCGTCCATGCGGTTCTTATTCTTCGTCCTTGGACGCTTCTTCAGCAGCCTTCTGCACCGCATCGATGGTTTCCTGGACGTTGATCTTCTCGCCTTCGTCCCTTTCTTCCACCTGGGCGCTGGCCACCACCAGATCCACCACCTTGCGGATGGCGGCGTTTTCATGCACATACTGCATCTGCCGTTCGCTGAGGCTCTTTTTGAATTCCTCGGCTTCGCGGCCCATGCGCTGCGCTTCGTCAGCAATAAAGGCTTCCACTTCTTCTTCCGAAGCCTGGATATTTTCAGCCTTTACCATCGCTTCCAGCACCAGCTGCATCTTCACCCGGTTCTTGGCCTCGGGGCGATACATTTCCTTGACCTGCTCCTCAGTCTGGCCGGTATACTTCATATAATCTTCGAACTTGATGCCCTGATACATCATGCGCATCTTCATTTCCCGGATCATCACGTCGATTTCGTCCTCGATCATGGCGTCGGGAATATCGCAGTCCGCAGCGTCCACCGCCTGCTGCACCAGTTCGTTTTCCAGCTGCACATCGGCGTTCTTCTGAGCCTGCTCGTTCAGTTCCTTTTCGATGTTGGACTTATAGGCATCAAAGGTGTCGAATTCGCTCACATCGGCGGCGAAATCATCATCCAGCGCGGGCTTAACCTTGGTCTGAATGCCGTTCACCTTCACATGGAACACAGCGTCCTTGCCCTTGAGTTCTTCCGCGTGGTATTCCTCGGGGAACTTCACCTGCAGATCCTTTTCTTCGTTCAACTGCATGCCGACCATCTGCTCTTCGAAGCCGGGGATAAAATGACCGGAGCCGATTTCCAGCGTCTGCCCCTGGGCGGTGCCGCCTGCAAACGCCACGCCGTCCACCGTGCCGGCATAATCCAGGTTCACGATGTCGCCGTTTTCCACAGCCCGATCCGTCACGTCAGCCATAGTGGTGGCTTTTTCCACATCGCGCTGGATGCGGCTGTCAATTTCCTCGTCCGTCACCTTGTGGGTATACTTGGTGGCCTTCAGGCCCTTATATTCGCCCAGTTCCACATCAGGCTTCACAAACACCTTCACCGTGAATTTCAGATCTTTGCCAACACCGATCTGATCCACATTATCCACTTCGGGACGATCCACCACCTGAAGATCATTTTCCTTCACAGCGGCTTCATATTCCGCGGGGAAAAGGATATCAAAGGCGTCATCATAGAACACACCTTCGCCATACATGCTTTCAATCAGCTTGCGGGGGGCCTTGCCCTTGCGGAAGCCGGACACGTTCACCTTGCCGCGCACCTTCAGATAGGCCTTCTGCACTGCCTCGTCAAATTTATCGGAAGCAATTTCAAAGGCGATTTTCACTTGATTGCCAGAAATCTTTTCTACCGTGTAACCCATCAGGAACACCCTCCGTTATCCGCCTTTGCGGCGCCATTGTGCTTCATGCATGCATAAAACACTAATCTATATGATAACACAGCGCATGCGGAATTGCAAGCGTTTCGTCTTTTCCAGCTGTTGAGTTTTTCTATTTTTTGCGGTTAATCTGAAAATTTGCCCCGTTTCTCCCTTGAAAGCATCGAAAGGGCATGCTATAATGTAAATTGGCTTTATACTGCCGAAAGGATTTTTGACGATGTTTATTGCCAATGGATGGAAAGATTTCGAAGTGCTGGATACCGGCGAAGGCGAAAAGCTGGAGCGGTGGGGGAATTATTGGCTGGCGCGGCCGGATCCCCAGGTAATCTGGCCCCGGGCGCAGGAGCGGCTCTGGAGCAAGGCACATGCGCATTATACCCGCAGCGAACGGGGCGGTGGCGCATGGGATTTCAAAGAGCGGCTTCCAGAAAAATGGGAGGTCAGCTACGGCGATTTGCGTTTTTATGTGCGCCCCACCGGGTTCAAGCATACCGGCCTTTTCCCCGAGCAGGCCGCTAATTGGGACGCCATGGCCGGGCTGCTGAAAAAGCGGCCAGGGGCACGGGTGCTGAATCTGTTTGCCTATACCGGCGGCGCTTCCATGGCCTGCGCTGCAGCAGGAGCCCATGTAACCCATGTGGACGCAGCAAAAGGCATGGTGCTCTGGGCGAAAGAAAACCGGGCGCTGTCCGGCCTGCCGGAAAGCAGTTTCCGTTTCATTGTAGAAGATGCACTGGCATTTGTGCGCCGGGAGATTCGCAGGGGCAGCAAATACGACGGAATTGTAATGGATCCGCCCAGCTATGGCCGCGGGCCAACCGGCGAAGTCTGGAAGCTGGAAAACGAGCTATACGGGCTGGTAGATACCTGCGCGCAGGTGCTCAGCGATGATCCCATCTTCTTCTTTATTAATAGCTACACCACCGGGTTCCAGCCCGCCGTGCTGCAAAACATCCTGGAAAAGACGGTATCCGCCCGATTTGGCGGGGTGATTGATTCCGAGGAATTATGCCTTCCGGTTCGCTCCGGTGGCGTTTTGCCCTGCGGCGCAACAGGGCGCTGGATGAACAAATGATGGAGGGGGAAGCCATGGAAAAGCCGACCATTCTGTATGAAGATAATCATGTAATCGTGGCCATAAAGCCGCCGAATCTGCTGACCCAATCGGACGCAACCGGCGATGAAAGCCTGCTGGATCAGATCAAGGAATACGTAAAAGAAACCTACAATAAGCCTGGTGAAGCGTATATCGGCCTTGTGCATCGGATGGATCGGCCGGTAGGCGGGCTTCTGTGTTTTGCCCGCACCAGCAAGGCCGCTTCCCGGCTGAGCGAGCAGGTTCGGGTGCATGAATTGAATCGCCAGTATGTCTGTATCGTGGAAGGCGATGCGCCAGATCAATTCACCTATGTAGATTATCTGGTAAAAGACGAAGAACACAACAAGGTGGCCGTGCTGCCCTCTTATCTGAAAATGCAGGGCAAGGAAGCCATTCTCCATGGCCGCACTGTGGCGCGCCGGGACGGGCTGAGCTTGGTAGCCATTCAGTTGGAAACCGGCCGCGCCCATCAGATCCGCGTACAGATGCAGCACCACGGTTATCCCCTCTGGGGCGATAACCGCTATGGCAACGGTAAGCGCGGGCAGCAGATTGCTCTTTGGGGATTCCGGCTGTCTTTTGAGCATCCTGTTTCCAAGGAGCGTATGCTCTTTATCGCCCCTGTCCCAGAAGCCAAGCCCTGGCTGTTTTTCGAGCGTGAGCTGCGCGGTCTGGAAACCATTTGGCCGCAGATTAAGCCCATGGTGGCCCAGGAATAAGAAAAGCGAGGATATTCATGAGCAGTCCTGTTACCTTTGAACTTATTAAAACCTGTAAGCAATCCGGAGCGCGTCTGGGCGTGGTACATACACCCCATGGCGATATTCCCACGCCCATTTATATGCCCGTGGGTACACAAGCCACGGTTAAAGCTATGACACCATGGGAATTGGAAAACCTGGGCGCAAAAATTATTCTCTCCAATACGTATCATCTCCATCTTCGCCCCGGCGAAGACATTGTGAAGGAGGCCGGCGGGCTTCATTCCTTTATGAACTGGCCCCATCCCGTGCTCACTGACAGCGGCGGCTTCCAGGTTTTCTCCCTAGCCGGACTTCGCAAGGTAACGGAGGAAGGGGCGGCCTTCCGCAGTCATTTGGACGGGAGCAAGCGCTTCATCAGCCCGGAAGTATCCATGGATATTCAGCAAGCGCTTGGCGCGGATATCGCCATGTGCTTTGACGTCTGCTCCCCCTATCCCTGTGATCACAAAACAGCCGAGGAAGCCATGCATCGTACCCACCGCTGGGCCGAGCGTTGTCAAAAGCACCATACGCGGGCAGATCAGGCGCTGTTCGGCATCGTGCAGGGTGCATTTTATGATGATCTGCGCATCGAAAGCGCCAAGCGGCTGGCCGACATGGATTTTCCCGGCTACGGCATTGGTGGCCTAAGCGTCGGCGAGCCCAAGCCCATCATGTATGACATGCTGGAAAAAATTGAGCCGCATATGCCCAAGCATAAGCCCCGGTATCTGATGGGCGTAGGTACGCCCGATTGCTTCCTGGAGGGTATCCTCCGCGGTGTCGATATGTTCGATTGTGTGCTGGCCACGCGAATTGCCCGAAATGGAACGGTCTTTACAAGAAACGGCCGGCTGGTAATCCGCAATGCCACCTATGCCCGGGATTTCAGCCCCCTGGAGGAAGGCTGCGATTGCTATGCCTGCCGAAACTTCTCCCGGGCGTATATCCGTCATCTGATTAAGGCAGACGAAATCACCGGCGCGCGGCTGGCCTCGATTCATAATCTGCGTTTCCTCATCCGCATGATGGAAGAAATCCGTCAGGCGATTCTGGAGGATCGTTTCCTGGATTACCGCCGGGAATTCTATGAGCGCTATGATATGACCCGCAATTTCTAATCGCTTTATTGTGTGTTTGTAGTGTTCCAGCAAAACAAAACAGCGTCCCAGAACACGCCGGGGCGCTGTTTTTAATTCCCGTCTATCTGCACGGTTCGTTTGAGTCAGCTTTATTTACGCTTGTACCACCTTATGCTTTTCCTTCTTTTTATCTGCAAAATAGCAGACCAAGCCAATCGCCAAGCCCAGCAGTGCCGGACAAACCCAGCCAAGTCCCAGATTGAAGAAAGGAACGTAGGCTTTCGCGAAATCAATCGCGCCGCTAAGGTGCATTGCACTCACCGTTACTTTCGGCAATGCATTCACCAAATCCAGCGTTGCCGCAACCAACGTACATCCCGTCACCCACGCGTAAACCTTCCGGCTATGGTCGAAGAATCGCCCAAACAGCGCCAGGAGAATAAGGGTAATTGCCAACGGATACAGGAACATCAGCACAGGGATGGAATAATCGATAATAGTGTTCAGACCCAAGTTCGCAACCAGCAGCGACATTACGCAGAACACCACCGCCCACATCCGATAGCTGGGACCATTGGGCATCATGGCGCAAAATGCTTCTGAACAGCTGGTGATCAGGCCAATCGCCGTTTTCAGACAGGCAAAGGTGATCACGCCTGCCAAAATAAGCGTGCCCGCAGAGCCGAAATAATGATTTGCCAGCATTGCCAGCACATCGCCGCCATTGAGCGCGTTCAGCGTCTGCAAGGCTGCTTCCGCATCTCCCTGAGCCACAAGCAAAGACCGGATTTGGCCGCAGGCCACGGTGATAGCCAGATAAATCACACCCATTATCAGGCAGCTGAGCACCCCGGCACGCACCGTGTTACCCGCAACTGCACTGGGCTCCTCCACTCCGCGACCACGGATGACGTTTACAACCACAATGCCAAAGGCCAGGCTGGCCAGCGCATCCATAGTGTTGTAGCCTTCCAGGAAACCGGCAAAAAATGGCTGGCTGGCATAGTTACCCACAGGCTCTATGGACTCAATGGAACCAACTGGATTCACCAGCGCCGTGATGGTCAGCACACCCAGAAGCACCAGAAATACCGGGTTCAGAATCCGGCCGATCCAGGTCATAATCCGGCCCGGAAACAGGGAGAAAACCAAGACCAGCGCAAAGAAAACCAGAGAATAGATCGCCAGCGCCTGACCAGTTTCGCCGCCCAGCAAGGGGGCAATGCCGATAGAAAAAGGCACCGTGGCACAGCGAGGAATAGCAAAGAAGGGGCCAATGGTGAGATAGAGCGCACAGGTGAAGAAATAGCCGTAGTGCTTGCCCACCTTGGAACTCAGCGCCTGCAGACCGTTGCTGCGGCTGACCCCCAGTGCAGCCACGCCCAGCAACGGCAACCCCACGCCGGTTATGCACATGCCAAGAAATGCAGGAATCACGTTCCAGCCCGCCAATTGACCCATTTTCGCCGGAAAAATCAGATTCCCCGCGCCAAAAAACATGCCAAAAAGCATGCTGGCAATGGATAGTTTTTCACTCAAGGTAAGCTTTCGTTTCAATCACCTGTCTCCCTTCATAAACGAAAAATACATATTTTGTTTATCATATTCCTTTTTTTGACGCCTGTCAATAAAAAAACAGTTCTTCTATTGCACTATTTACGTATAACAAAAAACCATCCAGCCTTGAAAGGCCGAATGGTTTTCTGGACGATCCTCAGCGGCGACCGGCTTCCTTGATTTTGGCAGCCTTGCCCTGCAGATCGCGCAGATAGTACAGCTTCGCGCGCCGCACCTTGCCGCGACGGATCACTTCGATATGATCCACCCGGGGGGAATGCAGCGGGAACGTACGCTCCACGCCAATGCCGTAAGAAACGCGGCGAACCGTGAAGGTTTCACGGCTGGAGCCGTTGCGCTTGGCAATCACAGTACCCTCAAACGCCTGAAGACGTTCGCGGCTACCTTCCACAACCTTAACGAATACCCGCAGGGTATCGCCAACGTTGAAGCTGGGCAGATCGGTACGGAGCTGCGCCTGTTCGATCGAACGGATAATTTCGCTCATTGGAATAGTTCCTCCTTCCCTCATAGACGTTCATAAAAGGCCATGCCTTTCAGCGGACCGCCCGTATCATACAAAATTGATTATACCACATCTTCCGCCTGTTTTGCAAGCATTTTTGAATTTTTTTCCGTCAAAAGGCAGCTGCTTCGCATCTGGAAAGCAGCCCCTCTTTTATAACATTCGGCTTTAGTCCCTCACCGTTTCTGCTTCCACAAAATCCGGATCGGCGGGGGGCATGTGCTCGCAGCAGAAAATAAATGCATCTTCTCCGTTATCTTCATAATACCGCTTGCGAGCACCCACATAAACAAATCCTAGGCCCTTATACAGTGCCTGTGCCACCACATTGCTTCTGCGCACTTCCAACGTGGCATACACAACCCCCAGATTGGAAGCATATTGCATAAGCGCTGCCGTCAGCGCCTTGCCTATTCCCTGGCCGCGGCATCCTTGCTCCACTGCGATATTGGTCACATGCGCTTCATCCAATACCATCCATGCTCCGGCAAACCCAATGATCTTCCCTTCCTGTTCTGCCACCAGATATCGGGCGCAGGCATTCTGCGTCATTTCCTTAATGAAATCCTCCCGTGTCCAAGGACGCGGAAAGGTCGCTTTCTCCAGAGCGTGAACTGCGTCCACATCCGCAAGCGTCATGCGGCGAATCTGTGCGTTATTCATGGCCCAATTCCCGCAGATTCTTCTGCCGTTCAGCCTGAGGCGCCCGGAGATACAAGGGCTGCAAATCCAGATAGCTGCCCGCCGTTTCCCGTTTTTCCCAGGCCAGCATAGCAGCCGCAGCCGGCCGCAGAAACGCAAGATGCGCAGGAGCAAAAATCGCCTTGTCCCCCAGGATTGTCCCAATCCGTTCCCGATGCACGGGCATACCATCGCCAAGGAACAGCATTTTTTCGCCTAATGCCGATACTTTTTCCAAGTATTCCTCCAAGCGGATCGGTTCATCAGCCAACAATCGCTTCATGGTTGACCCCTGAAACGCCGCGCCATAAACCTGCCCCGCCCGCGCGTCCTGAATCGGGCAGATCACATCGCCAAATGGCTGTACGCCATAAGCCATGCTTTCCAGCGCGTCCACGCCCAAACACGGCTTTTGCGCAGCATGCGCCAGCCCCTTCACTGTGCTCACTCCAATGCGCACCCCGGTAAACGATCCCGGCCCCACCACAGCGGCAAAATAATCCGTTTCGCCCACGTTCAGGCCAGTGCGTGCATACGCTTCATCCACCATCGGAAGGATAGACTGGGAATGGGTAAACGCATTTACCGCCATGGCCTCATAGCGAATAACGCCGTCTTCCACCAGCGCAACCCCGGCCACCGGACCGGAGGTATCAATACAAAGTAAATTCATTTCAGCCAATCCTCCTCAAACGCAAAGCCGCCCCGCGCCACAAATGTTAACTCTCTCTCCTGCATGCTCAGCGTTTGGATGCATACTTCCAATACTCTTTCCGGCAGGCATTCCGCCGCTTTCTGGCTCCATTCAATCAGCGCTACGCCATCGCCGCCCAACTGTTCATCCATGCCCATTTCATAGATTTCCTGCGGATCCTCAATCCGATACCAATCGAAATGATACAGCGGAATGCGGCCTTCATCATACGCGTTCAGGATCGTAAACGAAGGACTGGGAACCGGGCCGGCAATCCCCAGGCCCCGGGCTACTCCCCGAGCAAATTCGCTTTTTCCCGCTCCCAAATCTCCGGTCAGCAGGATCACATCTCCCTGCTGCAAATGCGCAGCCAGACGGCTGCCCAGAGCCTGCGTTTCCATCGCGGAATGGCTAATCATCAGCTCTTCTCCCCCCGCTTTCCGCCTTTCTTAATCCAATTCATCTGGAAACAACTGCCGTTTCCAGCCTACAATCACGCCGCAAAACCCAGCCGTTCGAAAGGAAACATCCCGAAAGCCAGCTCCCTGCATCAGGCGCATCAGTTCATGGCGCGTTAATTCGCCCTCCTGACGAATGCTAAATAATGGCAACGCCAACACAAACTGGCCGCCCATATGCAGCACACGCAGCACCTCGGACAGCACCCTTTTCACATCCTCGCCCCGTATTGCCGAGGGCAACAAAGCTGCGTCAAATGTGTCGTCCCGCCAGGGAATATCCTCCCAGCGAGCGGGAATCACATCCGCATCCCCCAGACTTTCCCGCACAGCCCGAGCCTGTTCCGACGAATCACAAATACCGCACAGCGTCATTTTATATTTCCCATTTAAATGCGCCAGCAGCGCGCCATTTCCGCACGCCATATCCAAAATTTTATCATGCTCTTCCAAGGTGGCCCAAGCGGCGCATGCCCGCATGGGCGCGCTCATTCGTTTGCCTTTATCCAGCGTCAAGGCATAGCGCCCCATCGCTTGCGTCTTGGTCAGCACAGCATTCCCTCCCCTTGCCCAGGGCCCAAAAAGCGTCTGCTCCCTGAAGCAGCATAATTATATCATAGTTTTGAAATAAATGCACGTGCTTTGGTAATATTTTTTTAACTTTTATAAAAAGAGACTTTCCATTCGAAAGTCTCCTTCGTCCATGAATTATTATTTACCCGCAGCCTTTTTCAGTTCTTCCACCTTATCCAGATGTTCCCAAGGCAAATCAATGTCCGTGCGTCCAAAATGGCCATAAGCAGCAGTCTGACGATAAATGGGACGGCGCAGATTCAGCCGTTCAATAATCGCATCCGGCCGCATATCAAACACCTGCTCCACCAGCTTGGCAATTTCTTCGTCCGGGATCACGCCTGTTCCCCGGGTATCCACCTGGAAGGACACCGGCTTCGCCACACCAATGGCATACGCCAGCGCAATTTCGCATTGCCGCGCCAATCCAGCCGCCACAACGTTTTTGGCCGCGTGCCGGGCCGCGTAAGCTGCGCTGCGATCCACCTTCGTGGGATCCTTGCCCGAGAACGCACCGCCGCCATGGGGGGCATAGCCTCCGTAGGTGTCTACAATGATTTTTCTGCCTGTCAGCCCGCTGTCTCCCGCCGGGCCGCCTACCACGAAGCGTCCTGTGGGATTAATGAAGTATTTCGTGCCCGCATGCAGCAGGTTCGCCGGGATCTCCGGAAGAATCACGCCTTCGATCATGGCCTTTTCAATTTCTTCATGAGACACATGCTCATCGTGCTGCGTGGAAATAACTACCGCGTCTACCGCCACCGGCTCCCCGTTTTCATAGGCAACCGTCACCTGCGCTTTGCCGTCCGGCCGCATCCAGGGATACAGGCCATCCTTGCGCACCTTCGCCATCCGCCGGGTCAGCCGATGCGCCAATGCAATGGGCATGGGCATCATTTCCGGGGTTTCATCGCAGGCAAAGCCAAACATCATGCCCTGATCCCCCGCACCAGTTTCATGAGCGTCCGCTTCGCGAGTTTCCAAAGCGGCATCCACGCCCTGGGCAATATCCGGGGACTGATCGTGCAGGGCTGTCAAAACCGCGCAGGATGCTCCGTCAAAGCCCTTCTTCGCCCGGTCATAACCAATTTCATTAACCACCTTGCGCACAATATCCGCAACTGGGGCATAGCCCTTAGTGGTCACCTCGCCCATCACCATCACCAGGCCCGTCGTGGCGCAGGTTTCGCAAGCCACGCGAGAGTAGGAATCCTGCTCCAGCAGCGCGTCCAGAATCGCATCGGAAATCTGGTCGCACATTTTGTCGGGATGGCCTTCCGTAACGGATTCCGAAGTAAACAATTTCCGCATATACTGCTCCTTTTTCCGGGGTCAAAACCGCCGGGGATGCCTCTGATCCGGCATCTGGAAATCTGGCCGAACACCCTTTCCTGGCAATAAAAAAGCCGCCTGCGCACAGACAGGCGACCTTCAAAAAGCGATGCTTTCGATTGCTCCTTATCTGCCAGCGCTTTCGCGCTGCTGGAATTAGCACCTTGCGGTTTTTACGCCGCCGGTTGCCGGGCTTCATCGGGCCAGTCCCTCAGCCGCTCTGGATAAGGTATTCAGTTCATTTTTCATTATACACATTTCGTGCTGCTTCGTCAAGGGTAATTCTGCAAAAGCTTTCCTTTATTCGTCGGTTATCACGGCGGAGAAATTTACGTTTCCTTTGTTACAATTTCATTGCTTTTTTGCAAGAAATCAATTACAATATAGAAGAAAATAGAATGCCCAGAAAGGAGGGCGGGGCATGAATGAGATTATTTCGTCCCTCGCTGCTAACTTAACCGATACACTGGTCTATCTGGCCATTGGCATGGTCACGCTGATGGGCCTGTTCAAATGCATTATTCCAGTGCAACGAGCCGGCCGTCGGCTGCGCCGGGCCATTCATCTGCTGGAAACCACCACCGGCGAGGGCCGTCCTGTCTGGCAGGATGTATTGTTTCTTGGAAAGGAAATGCAGGTGCCCTGGCGACGGTTTCTGGTCAATGCTGAACAATTGGATGCCCGAGGCCTAAACTGCAACGTGGAAGACTATATTAACGATGACACTGCCATTTACGCTGTGGGTCATGAGCAACTTGGCGAAGTGATTCCCAGCCTGCTGACCAGCCTGGGCATTCTTGGCACGTTCATCGGCCTGATGCGGGGACTGGGCGGCCTGGACGTAAGCGATGCTGCCAAAACCATGGAAAGCATTCCGCAGATGATTGCAGGAATGACCTTCGCGTTTATGACCTCCATTGCCGGCATTTCCTGCTCCCTAGCGTTTAACATGCTCAATCGCATGGCGCACGGAAGCGCTGTGACCGCCCTTGATGAATTCACCGATGCTTTCACGGACATCGTGATGCAAAAGCCGCTGGATGACACGGTGCAGTTGATTTGCCAGCAGGAAGACCGGGCTGCGCAGATTCGCCATCTTTCCGCAGATCTGGGTGCCAAGGTCAGCGAAGGGATCGTTTCCTCGGTAGAAAAATCTCTCTCCCCCGTCACACAAAGCATGCACTCCTTCATTCTTGGGCAGACTCAGGCGCAGATTGACGGCGTGAACAACATCGCAAACCAGTTCATTGCGCAGATGAACCGTGCCCTGAACGGCCAATTCCTGCAACTGGGGCAAACCCTTTCTGCTATCAATCAGGCCGAATCCGTTTCCTTCGAATCCATCAACCGCACCATGGCGGCAGCGGACCAGATTCTTTCCAGCCTGGATCATGTGCAGTCCGTCACCGAACGAGTTATGCAGCGGTTTGAAGGGTATATCCGCACCCTGGAACAAAGCCAGGAAAGCAGCGACGCTTTCCTGACGCATGGCTCACAAGTACTTTCCGGGATCATGACTGCATCGCAAGAACAGGAAGCCTTCCTTTCTTCGGTGAAGACTGCGCAGAAGGAATTGCAGTCTTCGATGAAGGATTACGCTGCTTGGAGCGGCCAGGTGCTTTCCGCCGTGCATGAGCAGGCGCACAGTGCGCTACAACTGTCCGGGGACGTATCGCAAAAAATGGAAAAGAGCAGCCAGACGCTTTCGGATACCTACGCCGCCTTTGTGGATCAGATTTCCGGGGGCTTTTCTCGGTCGCTGGCCATGTTTGACGAGAATATCCACAGCGTGCTGAACGTATTAACAGAAAAGCTGGAAGAGGTGCGCAAGGTTTCATCCACCCTGCCGGGACAGACAAGCCGCCGGGAACAGGAAACGGAGGGCTGCGCTGCTGCTCTGAGCAAATTGCAGCGAACGCTTCTGGATGTGAATGCTGCGCTCAACGCCGGCCAGCAGGCGGAGGAAAAATAAGATGAAACGGCGGATACGTTCAGGCCGTGGCCCCCGAAACGGAGACAGCGGTGCCCATTGGATTTCCTATTCAGATATGATGGCTTCTCTGCTGCTGGTTTTCGTGCTAGCAGTGGTATACAGCGTGTATCAGTATTATAATATGCTGGACATCAAAACGCAGCAACTCAATGACCAGCAATCTCAGCTGGAGAAGGCCACGCTGACGCTGGTGCAGCGTGAAGAAGAACTGGAAGCTGCCAATGCAACCCTTGTGGGCAAGCAGGAGGAATTGGCCGCCATTCAGATTCAGTTAGACGAACAGGAAAACGATCTGAAGGCCGCTCAATCCGCACTGAAAACCAAGGAAAACGAGCAGGCACAGCTGCAATTGCAGCTGGCGGAACAGGCGGACAAGCTGGGAGCCATGCAGACGGTTCTGGAATCGCAGAAAGCTGAAATGCTTACTCAGCAGCAGCGGATTGATGATCTGATTGGCGTTCGTTCCCAGATCATTCAGGATTTAAGCCAGGCCCTGACCGCCGCCAGCCTGCGGGCAACCGTAGATAGTGCCACCGGCGATATCGTGCTGGACAGCGCGGTATTTTTTGAAACGAACTCCTTTGCCATCAAGGATTCCGGGCGAGAACTTCTCTCCCGCTTCCTGCCAGTGTATCTCAGCGTGCTCACCCGCCCGGAATACCTGGATTACGTTGGGGAAATCATTATTGAAGGCCACACGGATACTGCAGGCAGCTACATAACCAACTTGAAACTGTCCCAAAACCGGGCGCTGAGCGTGGCGGAATACTGCCTGCAATTGCCATCCCTGTCTGCTGATCAGGCTGCGCTGTTGCAGGAACTGCTCACTGCGAAAGGCCGCAGCTTTTCCGATCCTGTATATCGAGCGGATGGCTCCGTGGATATGGACGCCTCCCGCCGGGTGGAATTCAAATTCCGAATGAAGGATTCGGAAATGATCGAGGAAATGAACCGAATTCTCTCCCAGATGGAATAAGGAGGAGCGCGTGAAAAAAGCTGCTATTTTCATGGTTGTGTTGGCGGTTGTGCTTGCGGGATGCATCATGTATGGGCTGTTTAATACATCCCTGCGGGTGATTGGCAAAGGGCTTCAGGTTGTGCCTGCTACGGAACGAACCGAGGAATTTCAGCAGCTGCAAACTGCGGTAAAGCAGCGCAGCCTGATCGGCACCATTCTCCAATCTGGCGATTTGACAGCCGCTGCGGATTATACCTATTATTCCTATACCCTGCGAATTAAAAACCCCGGATTGGTATCTGCGGAAATGGTAGAATTGCAAATCGCTCCTATCAGCGAGGATGTGTTATTCTATGGTGAATCGGGCGAAGTGGTGATCGGCCCGGGCGAAACGCGGGATGTGCGCTGCGTTCTTCTCTCCAAGGGCACGCCTCACGCCGTGCGCGATTTCTACATCACTTATTATCTTTGGGGGCATCCCCATGAGGTGAAATTTACTTATGACAACACGATTTAAAAGGATGATGCTTCTGATGGCACTGACGTTTCTGTTTCCCACCTTCTCCTGCGCAGAAGAAATTCCCGCCCACGAATTGCCCAACGGTTTTTGCTATGTGCATGAATACATTGACGATGTGATTCTGGACATCCGTTATGCAGGAACACACAATTTCGTCGGCGATGTGATCGATGGTTACGAGGCACCCTATGCTATCCTGACCACGCAGGCCACTCAGGCGCTGAAGGAAGCGGCGGCTGAATTTCGGTCGATGGGCTATCGGCTGATGATTTTCGATGCTTACCGGCCGCAGAGCGCCGTCCGGCATTTTGTTCGCTGGAGCCAGGATCTGGATGACAAGCGCAACCAGGCCGAATTCTATCCCGATTACAAAAACAAGGTGCTGCTGGTAGACGAAGGCTATATCGCTCGCAATTCCAGCCATTGCCGGGGCAGCGCGGTAGATCTTACCCTCACCGACCTGGATGGTAACGCCCTGGACATGGGCACCTGCTTCGATTATTTCGGCAAGCTGGCATGGCATGGCGCTAAGGGCATTACCGATGAACAGGCTGCCAACCGCGAACTGCTCTGCTCCGTAATGGAAAAGCATGGCTTCAAACGCTTCGACCACGAATGGTGGCATTATCGGCTGGCCAAAGAGCCCTTCAAAGAAGGCTATAATTTTCCGGTGCGATAATTGTCTTTTCCGGCAAGGCCCATAGCGCGGAGGAAAAACCGAGTACAAAAAAGCAATGTAAAAATATTGCTAAATACATACATTGTATTGGTCAAAACCGTTTTGTACATCTTGAACAATTTCCCTTGAAAAAGTGTGTTCATCATTCCGGCTTGCTTTTCTTCTGATAATTTGGTACACTATGCAATGTGAGAAAAGAAAAATTTCTCACAAGATAAAACGAGGGGCGGTCATTCCCCCTCAAACGAACCGTAGGGCTTTGCCCCACGAAAGGAGATGTTAGCGATGACCATTCACATCCATGTCGACTCCATGAAGTCCGCCGAGCATCTGAGCAGCATCTGCAAGGATTACTCCAACGAACTGTTCCTGCGCTCCGAGAAATTCTGCATCGATCCCAAGTCCACCCTGGGCATCCTGGCGATGATGTATTCTGCCCGCGAATCCATGTATCTGGACACTGGCGATTTGAGCGACCGGCAGTTGCCTGATTTCCTGGAAGCCATCGATTCCTTCATCGTCCGGGACGAGGAATGATCCGCGCCCTTGGCGCATTCTTTATGACGCATTCGCCGCAAGGCGATTTCCATAAATCCAGGTAGCTTTCGGGCTGCCCTCCCGTCCTCCATTGGACGTTTTCATAAATGGATTGAAGCCGGCAGAAATGCCGGCTTTTTTTGTTTGTTTTTTCAGCATGTTTTTAAACAGAAAAGAGCCGCCATGCTTTTGCACGGCGGCCCCGGAAAACGGACAGGGATTACTTGGAAGCGTTGTAGCGCTCGGTGTAGATTTCAATGTAACGCTCCAGGCCCAGGTCAAGCAGTTCCTGCTTATAGGTTTCCCAGTCTTCATCGATGTCCACTTCGCCCTGGCACCAGGCAGCAATGCGCTGCTTGATGACGGAGTTGATGTCGGTCTTCATGACGGACAGTTCTTCGTTGGTTTCTTCATCGAAGATGTAGCAGCTGGGCATAACCGCCTTGCCGGCATAGGGAGCATAGAAGTTGTTGATCATATCCTTGGTCTGCATGTCTTCAGAGGGGATGATCTTGGCATAGGTCTCGTCAGACACGTAGCTGTTGGCACGGAAGGAAGTCTGGGAGATGTTCCAGATATCCCAGTTGGAATCGGCGGGAGGGGGAACAACGGTGTAGGTGCCGTCATCATTGGCGATCAGACCGCCCTGGCCCTCAGCAGGATTGATCAGGCCATATTCCAGCTGCAGACCGTTCTTTTCGGAGTAAGCAGTTTCGATTACGCGCCAGGCCGCATCGATGTCCTTGCAGGAAGCGGAGATGGCGAAGGTGATGGGACGGGTGGGGGAACCAGTCACGTTGATATACTGGTTGCCGTTAGCATCCTTCATCGCGGGCAGCAGCACATACTGATCATAGGTCTTGGCCATCAGCGCTTCAATGGTCCAGGCAATGCCCACGCCACCAATCGCGGTTTCATCGCCGCAGTAGGCATAATAGTCCTGCCAGGGCTGGGTGAAGGCTTCGGGGTCAACCAGACCGTTTTCGAAGCACTTGCGCATATACTTCATCAGGTCCTTGAATGCATCGGTATTGGCAGACCAATACAGTTCGCCGTTATCATCGATGCAGAACCAGTCGATATCAGTATTCTGCACGATGCCAAAGCCGTTGCACAGGAAGCCCTTAGCGTCCACAAAGTCCACGAAGGGGATTTCGTCCGCGATGCCGTTCTGGTTGGGGTCGCCAGTCTTGAACGCCATCAGGCAATCGAACAGGTCGTCCAGGTTGTCCGGAACTTCCAGGCCCAGATAGTCCAGCCAGGTCTTGTTGATGAACCAGCAGTCGGACACAGAGCGATAGCAGTCCTTGGTGTAAGCAGGGATAGAGTAGATGGAGCCGTCCGGATAGGTGATGGGGGTATACAGTTCCGGATGATCATCAAACATCTTCTTGACGTTGACGCTGTTTTCGATGTAATCGTTCAGCTTCACGAACGCTTCCTGATTGCTCTGCATGTCAGACACGCTCAGGTTGTAGGCGCCGATCCACAGGTCGGGCATCTGATTGGTGCCAATCAGAATGGATTTGCGCTGAGACCAGTCAGACTTTACGGTTTCCCAGACCAGATTCACGCCAGCTTCATCAGCAATTTGCTTCCAGATTTCGCTGTCATCAAATGCTGGGCAGGCGGAATGCTGAGCGATTACAGCAGTCAGTGTCACTTTCTCCTCCTCAGCAAACGCGATAGAGCAACAGCCCATCGCCAGTGCCAGAACCATCAGCAAGGATACGATCCGTTTCATTTAGGTTACCTCCTCTTCATTTATCTCCATACCGGCCGTTACGACGGCGCGGCATAAAGTCAACCTTTAATAGAGCCCAGCATAACGCCCTTCGCAAAGAACTTTTGCAGGAAGGGATAGACCATCATGATAGGCAGCGTGGATACCACGATCAGTGCATACTTAATCTGCTCGGATGTCATCAGCCGACTGGAATAGTCCATGCCGCTCTGGTCGGCAGATTCCTGCGTGCTCAGCAGGATATTGCGCAGCACCATCTGCAGCGTAGTCTTTTCCGGATCGCTGATATAGATCAGCGCCTTATAGTATTCGTTCCAATAGCCTACTGCATAATACAGTGCGATAACCGCCACGATGGCACGGCACAGCGGCATGCCGATCTTAAACAGGAAACGGGTATACGAGCAGCCGTCCAGGCGGGCAGATTCGAACAGTTCCTCGGGGATATTGGTGGAAAAGAACGTGCGCGCAATAATCATGTTATACACGCTGACCGCTCCGGGCAGCACCATAACCCAATATGTGTTCAGCAGTCCCAGATCGCTGATAACCAGATACGTGGGAATAAGGCCACCGCCGAAGAACATCGTCACCGTGAAAAACAGCATAATACCATTACGGAAGGGCAATTCCTTTCGGGACAGTGCATAGGACGCCATCAGCGTGGCCACCAGCGAAATCGCCGTTCCGCCCAGCGTATAGGCCAGCGTGTTTTTCAGGCCCGTCCAGATTCGTGGATCCTCAAACACCAGCTGATATCCTTCCATCGTGATCCCCCGTGGAATCAGGAACGTTTTTCCGGCAAGAACCATCCGTGGATTGGAAAAGGACGCCACGACCACGAAATACATGGGATATAGGCAGATAATCAGCGCCAGAAAACCCAACACGGCAAACATCACATCAAAGGCAATATCGGTATTTGTCCGTTGTTTACGTTTAAACATGTTCCCTCCTCCTCTCACCACAGGCTGTAATCGCTGGTCTTGCGGGCAATAATATTGACCACAAACAGCATCACGAAATTGACCACCGTGTTCATCAGGTTCACAGCCGTGGAGAAGCTGTACTGCATGGATTGCAGACCCATCTTATACGTGTACGTGCTGATTACTTCGGATACCGCTTCGTTAGACGCATTCTGCATCAGGAAGATTTTCTCGAAACCAACCGACAAAACACTGCCCGAATCCAGAATCAGCATGATCACCATCGTGGGCACAATGGAGGGAATATCAATATGCACCATCCGCTGCCAGCGGTTCGCGCCATCGATGGTGGCGGCCTCATAAAGCCCCACGTCTATGCTACTTAGCGCAGCCAGATAAATGATGGTATTCCATCCGGTATGCTGCCAGATGCCGGAAAACACATACAGCCAGGGGAACAGCTGCTTGGAACCCATCAGGTTTACCGGCTCCTGCCCCAGCAGATCGCAGAAGTACTTGTAGATACCGTTCTTGGTGGAAAGGAACACCGATAGCATACCCACGATGACCACCGTGGAAATAAAATGGGGCATATACGTAACGGTCTGGATCAGGCGCTTATAGCGCTCGCTGCGCAGCTGATTGAGAATCAGCGACAGAATAATGGGAAACGGGAAGCCCAGCAGAATGCTCATCAAGCTGATCCGGAAGGTGTTGCCCACAATGGTTTTAAACTTCGGCAGGGAGAACATGCGGGTAAAGTGCTTCAGCCCCACCCATTTGCTGTCCCAGATGCCCAGCACGGGCTTGTAATTTTTAAAGGCGATCTGCACACCATACATGGGGATGTAGTTGAATATGAAGACCAGCGCAATTGCCGGCAGCAGGAAGAGATACAACTCCCAACATTGCGCCACGCGGAGCCACAGGCTTTTTTTGTGATGCCGCAAATCAGGTTGCCTAACCGGAACTGCCATAATCCTCACCCTATCCTTTAAGAAATTCTAGGGATAGTATAGCATGTTTTACATTTGAAGTAAATGTCAATTGTTCTTCCAATTGTGACATATTTTATCAAAAAGAAAAGAATGTGTCCGTTGTAGAAATACACATGTCTTCATTCTTCGTCACATGCGCCCGTCTTTTCTTGTCCGCAGATTGCGAACGATTTCATGTATACCGCTTGATTTGTCGTTCAATGGCACATAAAAGAAATTGCAAACAAAAAACAGGCGTTTCGCCGTTCGCCTGTTTTCCGTATAAAAGGGACACTTTTTTGCTCATTTACTGAGCAAATTCTCGGAATCCAATCAAATTCCGTCATGTTTTTTTGCTGTTTCTCTCTTTCTGCCGATACTCCGTGGGCGTACATTCATAGAAGCGAACGAAGGTGCGGTTAAAATTCTGCGGAGACTGATAGCCCAGATCCCGTGCGATCTCCCCTGTTCGACGGCCCGCCAGCACTTGCCGCCCCGCTTCCTTCATCTTTTCTTCTATAATATAGTTGGAAAAGCTCAGCCCTGTTTCCTGCTTAAACAGCTTGCTGAAATAACTATAGCTTAAATCCAACTCATTAGCCACCCAAACCATATCAATTTTCTGGTTCAGATGCTGCTGCACATACTCCTTCGCCCAGGCAATCGGCGCTTTCGTAGGTGCGACGCCGAGCTGCGCACCGGCAGATTCCAGCTGCTGAATGGCCTTTTGCAGCATGGCGCGCATTTCATCCTTACTGCACGGCTTAAGCAAAAAGCCGATCACGCCCAGGCCAATGGCCTGCTGGGCATAGGGAAAGCTGGCATGAGCCGTTAGAATCAGGCTAGCCACATGTGGATGCAGTGCCTTCACCCGAGCGATCAGCTCCAGCCCATTCATGTTTACCATCTGGATATCCGTCAGCAGAATATCCACGGTATTCTTTTTCGCGAATGCCAGCGCTTCCTCGCCGGAAAACGCCATATGAATCTCCTGAATCTGCCATAAGCTCATATTCTGAATCCGCAGCTGAATTCCACGACAGGTCATTCTATCATCATCCACGATCAGTAATCGCATGGCGTTCCATCCTCTCCCCCATGGCCCTCCCGGCCAGGCTGTTCTCCTGCCTGCGGCGGAAAATACAGGTCGATTCTTGTGCTTTCCGCAGCGGAGGCAAATGTCATCTCCGCATCCGAACCGTAAAGTAGCTGAAGCCGGGCAGACAAATTCGCCAGCCCGATGCCGTGTCCATCCGGTGTATGACGAATCTGCTCCTGAAGCAGTGCCTGCTTATCCAGCGGGATCATCGCGCCATCGTTTTCAACGGACAGATGCACCCGCTCCCCCGTTTGCTGGCCGCGGATGGTAATCCGCAAGGGCATGCCCGGTTTCATCCCATGCTGAATTGCGTTTTCGCATAGCGGCTGGAAAAGAAAGCGCATCACCGGCAGCCCCGGCGGCAAGGTATCCAGTTCCAGTTCCAGCTGAACCAAATCCTGTTTGCGCATATTCATAAGCCGCACATAATCCTGCGCGCAACGCACCTCTTCCTCCAAGGTTGTCATTGCGTTTCCCTGAAGATTGTTGCGCAAAAGCTTGCCCAGCAGCAAGACCGCCTCTGAAAGCTGCTCCCGCTCCACACCCAGCTCCGCGCTTAACTGAATCCAGTTGAGGGAATTGAACAGGAAATGCGGATTCATCTGATATTGCAGCGCAAGGCGCATGGCGTATTTTTCCTTACGTTCATGGTCGATCATGCGATTGCTGTTTTCCTGCAATCGTTCCAGCAGCGTATTAAACGCATCGATTAGATGCCCGATTTCATCCTCTCCCGGATTGGGAAACGCAATTTCCAGGCTGCCTTCCTTCGCCCGCTGTGCAAAATTCACAGCCTGATCCAATCGCTTCTGAATAGAATGCAGAAAGGTACACGTAGCGATCAAAAGCAGCGCGCCGCTGCCCAGCGCTGTCAGAAAGGGAACCAAGCCGCTGGCCAATGCCTGGCTATGCAGCGAACCATAATCCAGCCGCATCACCAGCTGCATGCCCATTCCTTCCAACGGACGGGTCAAATATAACTGCTGGTTGATAACCTGTCTGGTTTCCTCGGGGCGATATTCCGCAGGCAGCGACTGCACGCCGTCCGCCTGATAGATCACCTGCCCATCCTGAACCACATAAAACACGCTTTCGTCCTTGATTTCCAGCGGCAGAAAGATTTTCTCCGGCGATATGCCGCACTGAACCACGCCAACGCATTCTCCCTGATTGGCCAGAATCTTTTGATAATAGCACAGCATCGTTGGGTTGTCCATCTCCCGGATGGTGGTTTCCTCCGGATACAGCTTATCAATGCCGCTCCAGCCATAGCTGGTACCCATCTGCAAAAAGTGCTGGTAATTCGGCATATCTTCCAGCCGTTCGAACCGCAGATAGTTCCAATAATTCTCTGGAATGCGCTCGTCGACAAAAAAAAGCGTAAAGCGGGCGTCCATTCCCGAAAGCATCAGCTGTGCTCTGGAAATCGTGCTTTCCACGTCATAAAGAATCTTGATTACGCGCTGATAAGGAGTCTGCCTGCTATCGGTCAGCAGCTTTCGTAGTTCCAAATCCAGCGAGATGTTTTCCACCATGTTTTCCACGCTGGTCGCGCTGCGGTGAATGCTTTCCCTTGCAATGTTCATCACCGCATTATTATCTTCCACCAGCAGCTCATAAGCCCGGTCGGTCAGCGCCTGATACAGCACGGCAGACAGCACGCAGGAGGGCAGCAGAATAATCAGCATAAACCAAAGCATCATTTTCTGCATCATGGTAAGGCTTTGCTTCGTTTTCATTGCCAGATCCCTCCGCGCAAAATCCTTCTAAAAAGGCCGGGGCAGCAATGCCGCCCCGGCCAGGGGCGAACCCGGCCGATTGCTTTCCAGCGCTCGGCCGGCTTGTCCCATTATACCATAGGTTTGAAATTCACAACAAGATTATTCCGCGAAGGTGCAGTTGCTTTCGAAGACCTTGTTGTATTCCACCAGCTTGGCCTGACGAATTTCATCGCCGCCCATAGACAGGTAGGTCTGCACGTAGTTGTCCCATTCAGCATCGATGTCCTTTTCGCCCATGACGAAAGCAAGCTGCTGGGTCTTGAAGTAGACATTCACGTCGGAAGCGAGTTCGTCTTCTTCCACGGTGAGCATGGAGAACGCATTGGGCTTCACGTTTTCTTCAAAGCGCATCGCAGAAGCAGCCTTCCACATCTGGCCATGAGCAGCTTCGATCAGGCCGTCGCCCTGAGCTTCCCAACCAGCATGGTTGAACAGCTTGTAAACCTGCATGTCGGTCACTTCGTACTTACCGGACTTGGAAACGCCGTTGTTCAGGTCGCTGGTCCAAGTGGTCTGCTGGGTTTCTTCGTCATAATCGAAGAATTCGCCGGGGATACCATACATGGTGGTCCGCCAACCCTTGGGGCTGGAAGCAAAGTTGAACAGCTTCAGAGCAGCTTCGATGATTTCGGGGGAAGCGTCATGACGCACGCCCAGCATGGAGTTGATGGGATCAGCAGCGGGAACGTTGCTTTCGCCATTGGCACCGGTGGGAGGCAGGATGATCTTCACTTCCGCATCGGGCTGCAGAGTGCCGAAGTCATAGCGCAGATAGGCGTTGCCAGCACGGCTCCAAGCAGAGGACATAATGCCCCATTCCGCACGGCACCACTTGTTGAGCATCTGGTCGTTGGAGCAGGTGAACACTTCGGGGTCGATCAGGCCTTCGGCGTAGATGTCACGAACGGCCTTCAGAGCTTCCTTGTAGTTTTCGCTGATAGCGTTGGTGGTGATGGTGCCATCCTCGTTGAGGAAGTAAACTTCATCCGTGGAGGAACCGAACGCACCAAACAGGGGGCACAGAGCCGACATGCCACTGCCGCCCAAGCCGTAGGTGTTGTTTTGGCCGTCGCCATCGGGATCCTTGGTGGTGAAGGCGCGCATCACTTCGATGTATTCATCCAGCGTCTGGGGAATTTCCAGACCCAGCTTGTCCAGCCAGTCCTTGCGGATGGACACAACGTGATTGGTGGGGGTGCCGGTCAGGCTGGGAACGCCCAGGATGCGGCCGTCCACCTTGGCATAGCTCCAGTTGTCGCCAACGTAGCTATGCAGATCGGTGTATTCGTCGGTGATGTAGTCGGTCAGATCAGCCCAAGCGCCTTCATCGGCATATTCCTGCCACATCGTGTAGCCCAGACGCACCACGTCAGGCATATTGCCATCGGCGATGTAGAGAGCCAGCTGCTGCGCGAAGTTGCTGCCGTCGCCTTCGGTCAGGTCGAAGTCAACGCCAATTTCTTCCTTGATGTACTCACGGGTCAGATTAGTGGCCTCATTCATGGGGCGGGAGGTAGAATAGAACACCTTCAGCACCACGGGTTCGCTTTCTTCCGCGAAGGAGGGCAATGCTACCATCGTCAGCAGCATGGCCAGGGTCAGAACCAGAGACAGGGTCTTTTTCATAAGACATCCTCCTTTATTTTTTGCATGGCTCCGTGCCACGCAAAATTTCACTTCTATTATCCCTTAATCGATCCAACCATAACGCCCTTAACGAAATGCTTCTGCACGAAGGGATACACGCACAGAATGGGAACCATCGTGATAACGATCATGGCATCCTTCATTGTTTCCGCAGCCACGCCCTTTTTTGCATCGTCATACATCAGCGTGTCCATCTGCGCCGTCTGCAGAACCTGATGCAGCACGGTAGCCATCGGCCAAAGCCGGTTGTTGCGGATATAGATGATGCTCTTAAAGTATTCATCCCAATAGCCCACAGCATAGAACAGCGTGATGGTGGCGATGGCCGCGCCGGACAGAGGCAGCAGGATATGGAATACGTAACCGGGCAGATTCTCCCCGTCAATAGACGCCGCTTCAAACAGGCTTTCCGGAACGCTCTGGAAGAAGTTGCGCATCAGGATCATGTTGTAAGTGCTTATCGCACCCGGAATAATCAGCGCCAGCAGAGAGTCGATCATACCCAGCTTGCTGACCACCAGATACGTGGGCACCAGACCGCCGCTGAACATCATGGTAAACACGAAGAACAGCGTCAGTGCACTGCGGCCCGGCAGTCTTTTAATAGAAAGAACAAAACCGCCGATAATCGTCAGCAGCATGCTCAACGCTGTGCCGCCAAGGGTCACGATCAGGGTGTTACGATAAGCAGTGGGAACCAGGTCGTTACGGAACACCTGCTCATACGCATCCAGATGGATTCCGTCCGGCCAAAGCACGAAGCCATTTTTGATCAGATGCCCCATGCTGGAAACGGAACCGACCACCACATACCAGAACGGATACAGCGTGACGATGAGAATCACGGTCATGATGATACAGATGACCACATTAAAGACATGATCTGCCGGTGTTTTTCTAATCTTCATTACCAAATTCCCTCCCCATCGGTCAGCTTGCGGCTGGCATAGTTGGTCAGAATAATCAGCACGAAACCGATGAGTGATTTAAAGATGCCCGATGCGGTAGCCAAGCTCATGTTCGCCGTGGAGCCCAAGCCGACACGATAGACATAATAATCGATTGTTTCGCCCACATCCAGCGTCAGATCAGAAATCAGCACGAAGATCTGGCCGAAGCTTACATTCAGGATGTTGCCCACAGACATAATCAGCTGAATGGCGATGATGCCCCGGATGCCCGGCAGCGTCACATGCCAAATCCGTGCGAAACGACCGGCGCCGTCGATAATGGCGGCTTCATACAGTTGTTCATCCACGGAAGATATCGCAGCAATATAGATAATCGCGCTCCAGCCCAAGGATTTCCAAACATCGGAAACAATCACAATAGGCCGGAAATACCTGCTCATGCCGATATAGTTCTGCGGTGTGCCGCCAAGAGCGCGAACGATGGCGGAAATAGCGCCGGTGCTGGGAGAAAGCAGCATGTAAACAAACCCGCCTGCCACAGACCAGGAAATAAAATGGGGCAGATAGCTGACTGTCTGCACCACTTTCTTATACTTGGTGCCCGGCATTTCGTTAAGCAAAATTGCAAAAACGATAGGAAGGGGGAAGGTAAAGGCGAATTTCAGACCGCTGATAATCAACGTATTTTTTACGGCCTGGATAAAGGACTTGGAAGAAAACAGCCGTTCAAAATTCTTTGTTCCCACCCAGGGGCTGGCCATGAAACCCTTGAGCACGCTGTACTTTTTAAACGCAATAATAACGCCGCCCATCGGCACATAGCAGAAAATGATATACCATGCCAATACCGGCACCAACAACAAATACGCCGGCCAGTATTGTTTGAGCCGGTAACTCAAACTTTCCCGACCCAGTTTTTTTGTCTGAACAACCATTCTATCATTCCTTCCCTTTTTCAAGACGTATCCCTTGACGCGAAAATACACCACGTCCGCAACTTTTCTTGCCTGTTTCTTGCCGATTATAACATGCTTTTTCTGTAAAAAACAATCGTCTCGTTTGTGTTTGTGTATCATCATTTGTTTTTGACCAATTTTTTCATCCTTTTCGACAAAAAAATGGCCGCTAAAAAAGCCCCCGCTCTGCGGAGGCATCAATTCGATCCTTTTTATCCAAATGTGACATTTATGGATGTTCCCATTTTCAAGGTACCGGTGTAGGGGTAAGCGCGGGAATGGCGGTGATGGCCACACCGCTATGAGGCGTTACCGCAGGAGCGGCAGCCGTGGTTGGCGGCAATGTAGCAGTAGCAGCGGTCGCAGCAGCACGATTTACTTCATCATAAAGTGTTTGCAGCGTAACCTTTCCTGCCGTTCCATCCGCAGACAAGCCTCGCGCCCTTTGATATGCCTTAACAGCCGCCTTTGTGCCTTCCCGATACTGGCCAGTCACTGTTCCATTATAAAAGCCCAGTTCCTTAAGCTTCATCTGCAGCCAATAAACATCCTCGCCCTCCTTGCCAACAGACAGTGTGCGCGTAACCGCGGAAGGCGCAGAGGAGCCATCATAAGCATACATCGTCGGCGCAGGCGTGGTCTTGGGCATCATGGAATTCTTGTCCAAGCTTCCAGGCTGGATAGCATAGCGCAGTTCCGGATCCTCGGCTGCATCATCATGAATCCAGACCTGCATTCCCTCCTTCACGTGATCGTAAATCCATTTCGCATCAGCCACAGTCAGGCGAATACATCCATGCGACCCGCGTTTTCCAAGGCCGGTCAGAGAATTTACCTTCAGCGTGCTGTCATCAGAGGAATCAGAATACAGTACGCTGTGGAACGCGATTTCCTCGGTAATCTTCGTCCACCATCTGGCTTCGCCTCCGCCCCAGTTAGGAAACTTGCAATGGGCAGATTTGCGTCCAGACAGGGTGAACGTTCCCAGCGGCGTAGGATACTTGGTGGTGCCAGTAGCGCAGAGAAACGCCCGATCCAAATCCGTGTAATCCTTCGTGGACGAATTATACTTCCAAACCTTGACCACCTGGTTTGTAATATCCACCTCAAATTTATAGGCTACCGGCAACGGCTCCACCGAGGGCTTGGGGGTGCAATTCACAT
The DNA here is from genome assembly GCA_964423675.1 of uncultured Oscillospiraceae bacterium. Taxonomy (GTDB): domain Bacteria; phylum Bacillota; class Clostridia; order Christensenellales; family Aristaeellaceae; genus RUG563. The sequence continues at coordinate 40,519 of CAYRFP010000005.1, read as the reverse complement.
CCGCCACCTCCGGATCATTGAACAGAATCTCCCAGGTCTGCTCGTCCACTTCTCCAGTCACCTTGATTCCGTTCATCTTTTGAAACGCTTCCACGGCTGCCTTGGTGTTTTTGTAATAGCCAGTGGTGGTCTTCTTATAGGTGAAGAAGCCAAGATCCTTCAGCCGCTGCTGCACCAGCTGCACGTCGCTGCTCTGGCTGCCGTAAACCAGTTTTTTCGTAAACGCCCGATAGGACCCCATCGTAGGCGTGGGCGATGGAACTGGCGTGGGATCAGGAACCGGGGAAGGAGTGGGCGACGGGCGCACCAGCAACGCAAACAGCGCTTCCTGGGTTTTCACATCCGCCTTGCCCGTCACTTCCAAACCGTTTTCCTGCTGGAATGTCTGCACAGCGGAGGTGGTTCCCTCCAGAAAATTGCCGCTGGCCGTTCCCCAATAATAGCCCAACTCCGTCAGCTTTTCCTGCAGTAGCTTCACATCCTGCCCCGAATCTCCATAGCTGATGGGCCGATAGCAAGCGCCGAAAATAATTTCCAGCGTTGCCGCATCCGCTTCGCCGGTTACCGGCAGCCCATAAGCCTCCTGCACGGCAGAAACAGCCTTTTCCGTGGACGTGCTGTATTGGTCACTGGCACGGGTCAGCGTATAGTTCATTTGCCGAAGCCGGGTGTTTAGTTCCAGAACCCGGTCTCCACTGTCGCCCAGTTTCAGCGTCTGCGTTTCCTCAGCAAAGGCCGCCGTGCATAAGCAAAGCAACAATGCAGCCAGAATCAATAGCTTTTTCTTCATCCTTTATAGCCACCTCTTGTGTTCTTCATCCAGCCTTTGTTCGCCCTCATTTTATCCTGCATCGCGGGCAAACGCAACCGGTAATTCATGGCATTCTGTTTCATGGGGGGAGAAATAACCCAATGTTAATTAAAAGCCAGAAACGCGATTTTGTCAACCATTTCCGAAGAAAATGTTACAATTTTATATCATTTCTCAAAGCAGACCGTTTTCTATGTTTCCGCATCTTCCTTTTTTCCGCATTCAGGCAGCCCTGTTGCCACGCTGTTCAGAACGGAAAGAATGCCCGCCATCAGCGATGAACTGCCCACCATCAGCCAGTTCACATCTGCCAGCATAGCGCTGGTACCAATCGTGGCAACAGCAGTCTGGCACACCGTGCGCACAGAGCGCAGCCCTGCCGCCCGCCAAAACTCTCTGCATGTCCTATTCACAGGAGCACCTCCTTTTATGATCTGGCCAACCAGGCGTTAATTTGCTCCGCCAGAACCTGCAGTTCCGCTAAGGGAACGGCGATCGTTTCGCTTGTTCCTGGCGTTTCCGGCTCGATCTTCTCTAAATACTGTGCCATGCAATAGCCGGTTTGACCGCCATAGGCAACCTGCATCCAGCCCGGCTGATCGCTGGCCTGGGCATAGATCAGACTACCATCCGGAATAGACAAAACCCGCTGCGCGTTTTTGGACGGTTCCCGACGCAGATTCAGGCTCCCGCCCACCACGCGATATTCATCTCCCATTTTTGCAGCCTCCTTGCCATTTCCCACTTGCTTTAGCACGCCGCCATAGTGCCACGCACCTAATGCAGTATCCCTCCGTATGCCACCGGGAACGCCGGTGCAATGCGTAATTTGCAGCGGTGAAACCCGCGTCACCACGCCCACATGATAATAATCCCGCGGATCCGTGCCAGAACGATACCGCTCCGGCAGCGCATAGCCGCGTTCATTCGGTTCGTGCGCTTTATAAACAACCATGCCCAGTGTTGCTTCCTCCAGAGAGGATATTTCCCGCAGGCTGCGCATGGCGTTTCGTGCGGACCAGTTGCTACCATGAATTCCCGCCCAGGATTCGCCGCAAAGACGAAGCGCGCCAATAATCAGCCCAATGCAATCACAGGCGCCATCGCTGCCATCACGTCCCAGCTGATAGGCGTTGATTCGTCGTGCATTCTGCTCTACTGCGTCCACAAATCGCTGCGCGCTGATCATGCTGCATCCCTCCTCGTTCTTCCTTTACCAGCCTATGCAGGAAGAAAAAAACGGTGCATTCCTTTTGCATCCAAAAAAGCCGTTCTAGTAAGAACCGTTCAGCCTGGCAAAAAGTTCAAAGTTGATAAAGGATTGATAGTTCATTTCTTCATCGAAAAGGGTGTCGAAAAACTCTTTCGACACCCTGATACGTTCTATGAGAACGGCTTTTATCCATTTCCTTCAAAATCTCTTCCAAACAAAGGGATGAACATCCGCAGGATAGCTATCAATCCGCTCCAGCAGCGCCTGAACATCCTGCCCCTGCACATAAGGCAGACGGGCAATTGCGTCCAGCCCGGCCTGCTTGGAAGGATACAAATGAAACTGCATTTGGGGATACTCCTTCTGCCAGTCCGCAGGCAGCGCTGCGCAAACATCGCCCACCGCATGAAGCACCAGCGTGCAATTCGATGGGAAAGCGCGCAGGATATCATTCAAAAAATTCAGCACAGATTCCTTGCGCCGATGATCGCTCATCCCGCTGGCCTGCTGTTGCGTCATAAGCCGCATTGCATCCTCCATGGGAAGAAAGGGGCGGTTACCCACCGCTGCTCGCAAAGCAACGCCTGTCGCCTTATCCCAGGAATAAAGCATACCCGGCCGGACATTTTGCCCTGCTGCCGAACTCACCACAATCCAATAAGGCGGCGACATATAAATACCCGTCAATTCCCGCTCCCAGGGCTGCAATTCCACCTCCACGGGAATTTTCCAAATCCGCTGTCGGGACAGAGAAATGCCCTGCCGCCGAAGCAATCTCCAGATAGCATCCGGCGATGCTTCCATCTGCGTTGCCAAAGCCGACGCCGTCCAATACGGAAACGGCGCAGGCGGCTCCTGATCCAAAAGCGCCAGCGCTTGCTGTTCAAACTCTGCATCATATACGCGCGGCTTTCCCGTCCGCGGTTTATCCCATAATCCCTGAATGCCTTCTTCCTCATAGCGGACGCACCATCGAAAAACCACGCTGCGGCTGATTCCCATTTCTTCTGCCACACGCTCAGGCGACAGGCCCGCCATCCAGCGCAGAATCATTTTCGCCCGGGAGCGCACCCGCGAATCAATATCCTGATCTGCAGAAAGCTCCATCAACAGTCGCTTCTCTTCCCGCCTGTCATCGTGCCCTTTCTCTGTTCTGGGCATGCGCTCTTTCTCCCCCATTTCATTCGGTAATTAACGTATCGTTTGATTCATTCTATCATATTAGAATGTTTTTGTCATTAAATTATCGTGAAAAATATCGTAAAAATACAATTAAAAACAAATTCTTCTTTTTTCTTGTCAATGAAAAGCCAATGTGGTACAATTTTTTGTTTATTGGATCATTTTCGTTAAGGAGGATATACAACCATGGCACAATTTTCCCCGCTTATGAAAGGCATGCCGGTGCTTTTGCACGGCGGCGATTATAATCCGGAGCAATGGATCAGGGAAAAGGACACAATCTGGCCCATGGACATGGAAATGGCCCGGAGGGCGGGCATTAATGCCCTGTCCATCGGCATTTTTTCCTGGGCCATGCTGGAACCCCAGGAAGGCGAATACCACTTTGAATGGCTGGATGAAGTGATGGATATGCTGGCGAAAAACGGCATCAAGGCCGTGCTGGCCACGCCCAGCGGAGCCCGGCCGGCCTGGCTGGCGGAAAAATATCCCGAGGTTCTGCGGGTAAACGAAAACCGGCAACGGAACCTGTTCGGCATTCGGCATAATCATTGCATGACCTCGCCCGTATACCGGGAAAAGGTTCGCCAGATTAATACCATGCTGGCCCAGCGCTATAAAAACCATCCGGCGCTTGGCATGTGGCACGTATCCAACGAATACTGCGGCGAATGCCATTGCCCTCTTTGCCAAGACAAATTCCGGGAATGGTTGAAAAATCGCTATGGCGATATTGACACGCTGAACGACAAATGGTGGAATACGTTCTGGTCTCATCGGTTCAACCACTTCGGTCAGATCGAAAGCCCCTCTCCCCTGGGCGAAAATGGTCACGGCCTGTCTCTGGCCTGGAAACGCTTTACCACCGATCAGTTCTGCGATTTCTATGATTGGGAAATCGCGCCGCTGAAGGAAATCACCCCGGATGTGCCCTGCACAACCAATATGATGAGCACCTATACCGGCATCAATTACTTCAAGCTGGGCGAGCATCTGGACGTATCCTCCTGGGATAATTATCCCGCCTGGACCGGAGACGAACGGGATGTGGAAAACGGCCTGATCGCGGCGTTCAAGCATGATCTGATGCGCGGCGTTTGCGGCAGAAAGCCATTTATGATGATGGAATCCTCCCCCTCGGCAGTTAACTGGCATCCGCTGAACCGGCTGCGGAAAAACGGCATTCTGGAACTGCAAAGCCTTCAAGCTGTGGCGCACGGCTCGGACACGGTGCAGTATTTCCAGTTCCGCAAAAGCCAGGGTTCCTGGGAGAAATTCCATGGTGCCGTTATCTCTCATGACAATAATCCTGAAAACCGGGTTTATAAGGAAGTTTGCGGCGTAGGGCAGGCGCTGAAAGAGCTGTCGGCCGTGGCTGGTGCGGGCACAGAAAACAAGATCGCTGTGGTTTATGATTGGGAAAATCGCTGGATGCTGGACATGGCTCGGTTTGGCAATAACGAGGACAAGGGCTATGAGCAGGCCGTTCAGGATCACCATAACGCGCTGATGCGGGAAGGCTTCGGCGTGGATATCGTAGATGAAACTCGAGATCTGAGCGAATATCGCCTTGTTTGCGGCCCCATGACGTATATGCTCCGGCCCGGTTTCGCCGAAAAGGTGAAAGCATTTGTAGAAAACGGCGGCATTTATGTGTCCACTTATTGCTCCGGTTGGACGGACGAGGAGGATCTGTGCTTCATGGGTGGCTTCCCCGGCCCACTCAAGGAGGTATTTGGTATCTGGGATGAAGAAACCGATGCCATAGATCCGGATAAGCGCAACCATTTCACCTGGAACGGCAAACGCTATGAAACCAGAGATTGGGCCGCGCTGGTGCATCTCCAGGGTGCGAAAGCACTGGCCACCTATGAGGATTTCTTCTACGCCGGCTATCCCGCGCTGACGGAACACACCTTCGGCCGCGGCAAATGCTATTATATCGCCGCCCGGCCCAGTCTGGATTTCCTCCAGGATTTTTATCGCATGATCACCGCCGAAGCGGGGCTCTCCCCCATTCTGGCGCCGCTACCCAATGGCGTATTGGCCACGGAACGGATCGGCGATCAGGGTCGTTTCCTGTTCCTGATGAACACTGCCCCCTGCCCCGTTGTTCTTTCGCTGCCTGAAAGCGAAAATGTGCGCACCGGTGAACATGTTTCCGGGCAAACCACCCTGAACGGATACCAGGTACTGGTGCTCAAACAAAAATAACTTCTTGGTAAACGCAAGAGCCATTCCAGACGGAGTGGCTCTTTTTCTTTTGCAAAGATGTTTCATCTGGTCAAAATCATGAAATATAGAACATTTTTCGAAAATGAAACATGTGTTTTTGCAACAGAATCATCCGATTCAGTTCTTGCGTTTAGCCCTCAAAGAATGCTATCATAGCATTATAAATAAGATTTAAACCAAAAAACACATGGATCGTTGCAACTTAGATTTATTCCCACGTTCCTTGTGATCAGAAGGAGGAGTTGAACCCATGATCGCTAAATCGCCACTCTCTGGCCGGAAGCGCCATGCCGTATGGAACAAGCTATGGCAGCATCGCCATCTTTATTTGATGCTAGTAATTCCCCTTGCGTTCTATCTGTTGTTTTGCTATTGGCCCATGTATGGCGTGCAAATCGCATTTAAAAAATATAATGTGCGCATGGGCATTGAAGGTAGCCCTTGGGTTGGGCTGAAATACTTCAAGAAATATCTTGTGGATCCCTACTTTTGGAAAGTGGTGCGAAACACACTGCTGCTCAATATCTACAGCCTGATCTTCTCTTTCCCCGCGCCAATTATTCTGGCGCTGCTGCTGAATGAACTGCGATCGTCCGTTTATAAGAAGATCGTCCAGTCGGTCAGTTATCTTCCGCATTTCATTTCCACGGTAGTCCTTTGCGGTATGGTGGTCAACTTCCTGGCAAACAGCGGTCCCATCAACGATGTGATCGAGCATTTTGGCGAAACGCGCATTCAATTTCTTATGGAAGCGAAATACTTCCGAACGATCTATATTGCCTCCGGCATATGGCAAAACATCGGTTGGAATTCCATCATTTACTTTGCCGCCATTTCTGCAGTTGACCCCGTTTTATATGAAGCAGCGCTGATGGATGGCGCCGGGCGCTTCAAGCAAGCGCTACATGTAACGGTGCCCGCCATTATGCCCACGATCACGATCATGCTGATCATGGCAATCGGCAATCTGCTGTCAGTTGGCTATGAAAAAATTATTCTGCTCTACAATGGATCCACTTACGAAACGGCGGATGTGATCTCTTCTTACGTATACCGTAAGGGCATCCAAGGCGCGGATTACAGCTATTCCACGGCCGTCGGTCTATTTCAATCGGTCATCGGTCTGTTTTTCATCTGGGGTGCCAATAAATTCAGCGCCGTCGTAAGCGAAACCAGCCTGTGGTAACAGAAAGGAGAAAAAGCTTATGCGTAATTTTCCTGTTTACGGGCACAAAGCCGCGGGTATTCGACGTAGCCTGGGCGCGAAAATCTTCGATGTTTTCAATGTGATCCTCATGCTGCTTCTGCTGCTGATCACGCTGTATCCCTTCTGGTATGTGATAATTGTTTCGCTTTCCGATGGAAAGGCCGTGCTAAGCGGCCAGGTTGGATTACTGCCGGTAAACTTCACGCTGGACACCTATCGCGTAGTGCTGCGAGACAGCAGCATCCTTACCGGATTTAAAAACACGCTGATCTATACCGGCCTAGGCACGCTAATCAATCTCGTCTGCACCTCCATGTGCGCCTATCCGCTCTCCCGGCCAGATCTGATCGGCAAGAAGCAAATCATGGGGCTGATCGTGTTCACCATGTTTTTCTCCGGCGGCATGATTCCCGATTATTTGGTAATGAACCAAATGGGGCTGATCGATACCATCTGGGCGATGGTACTCCCGGGGGCCATCTCCACTTACAACATGATCGTTATGCGCACGTTCTTTTTAGGCATTCCAGAGGCACTGCATGAATCCGCCTGCCTAGACGGCGCCAATGAATGGCAAGTGCTGGTACGGATTGTGCTGCCCTTGTCCACTCCCATTCTGGCCACCATGCTGCTGTTTTATGCCGTGGGCCACTGGAACAGCTATATGAACGCGCTGCTTTATCTCAACAGTAAGTCGCTCTTCCCGCTGCAGAGCATTCTGCGCAACATGGTGGTGGATGGTCAGCTTTCCGAAGCACAAACGCAGGTGGGCGGCGGAAGCAGCTTTACCGTCATTGAAACCACCATGAAATATGCCACCATCGTTGTTTCCACGCTGCCGATTCTGATGATCTATCCCTTTGTTCAGAAGTATTTCGTCAAAGGCGTGATGATTGGTTCCCTCAAGGGCTAATGCCCGCTGAAAACGGAGTTCTGTCTCCAGCGTGAAGCCGTTCGCAAGAAGGATGGAATTGGGCAGCCATCTCAATGCAAACCGGCTTTAGAAGAGAGACACTCAAACAATAAATCCATTATTAAGGAGGAAAAACAATGAAACTTCGCAGGATTCTTTCTCTGGCCATGGTTCTGGCGCTGTTGCTCGTTCCCGCCCTCTCTGTGGCAGAAGAAAACGTAACCGATCAGTATCGCATCACCGACCAGCCCGTAAAACTGAAGCTCATCCGTTCAGACAATATCAATCAGCCCATGCAGTTGGGCAACGAAGTGCTCCAGGCTATTGAAAAGTATACCGGCGTGACGCTGGAAATCGAAGCCATTGCGGGCTCTGATTTCACCACCAAGACCGAAATGCTGATTGCCACCAATTCTCAGTACGACATTATGTACGACTGCTACTACGTGGCAAATTATGCAGGCCAGGGTGCTTATCTGGATATCAGCCAATATCTGGACGAATGCATGCCCAATCTGAAGGCGCTCTTTGAGCAGTATCCTGATCTGAACAAGCTCTATACCGGCGATGCGCTGTATCAGATTCCCGTACTCAGCCGCGTTGCCTATCGCATGGGCCGTTCTCCTCAGCTGCGTGCAGATCTGCTGGCCGAAACCGGCATGAGCGCACCCAAAACCTACGAAGAGCTGTATGAGGTACTCAAGGCGATCAAGGCCAATCATCCCGAGATGTATCCCATCGGCAACCGGAACGGCACGGGCAACCTGATGGTCTGCTACAGCTATTCCTTCGGCACCGGCTATAACAACGACGGCGTGTACTGGGAGCCCACCCAGAATCAGTACGTCTTCGGCCCCATGAGCGACGAATTCATGACCATGCTGCAGTGGTTTGCCGATGCCTATAAGGACGGCCTGCTGGATCCTGACTACGCGGTTGTAACGTCCACCCAGTGGCAAGAACGCCTGGCTTCTGGCCAGAACTGCTTCTTCTATGATAACCCCATCTTTGCCACCAACTTCAATGCCGCGCTGGCTTCTGTAAATCCCGATGCCAAGTTTGCTCCCATTGAAGTGCCCGCTTCCGGCGAGACCCATCGTGGCGTTTACTATAACATGCACGACATGGCCGCCACCGTTATCAGTGCGGATACGAAATATCCCGATATCGCCTGCAAGCTGCTGGACTTCCTGTATTCTGACTTTGGCTGCACCCTGACCTGCTTTGGCATTGAAGGCTTGACCTATCAGATCAACGAAGACGGCAAGCCCGAAATTCTGGATTCGGCTGTGGCGGAATTCAAGGATGCATCCGACCCCATGCGCGCCCTGTTCGGAAAATATAGCCTGTGCAAGCTGGGCATCGCTCGGTATATCGATGACACCGCCCAGGATAGTTTCATTGATGAAGAACTGGCATCCTGGTACGATCTCTGGAGCAGCTGGTCCTTCATGGACGAGCCGGTGATGGATCCCGCGTTTACCACGGAAGAAAATGAAGAACTGGCCGAACTTCGCAGCGAGGTGGCCGATATTCTGGCAACCAATTACGATGCGTTTATCATGGGGCAGCGCCCTGTTTCCGAATGGACGCAGGTGCAGGATCAGATTCGCAGCAGCGCCGAACGCATCTGCGAAATCTATAACGAAGCAGCCGCCCGCTAAACAAACGCTATTCCTGGCCTGCCCGAATATACTTCGGGCAGGCCACTTTGGCGCTCTGTAAAGAATCATGTAGCGGAGATGAAGACATCTATGCTATAATAATGGAACAAAACGTTTTTCCGGAGAAAGGAAGCGATGTTTTGAAGAAACAAATGCCCTTTGCAACATTACGCGGAAGCATTGCCTGCTATTTTGCCATTGCGTTGCTTCCCCTGCTTCTGATTCTCGGCTACGCCTATGGGAAATCCATCCAAAACGAACAAAGAGAATCCATTAATCGCCTTTCCATGACGCTCCAAGCCAGTGTACAATCTCTGGATACATCCATTGACGCCGCAGAAAAGGCCTGCATCACTCTATTTTATGATAATCGCGTAAAGCGCCATCTGAAGCCCGTTTCGGAAAGCACGGTTGAGGATCGTATGGCGCAGGTGGAAATTCATAGCACCATTACTTCGCTGGTGTCTATTACGGACGCTGTAACAGAAACCATGCTGATGTATTTGGATGATAAGCATGTTTTTTCCGAGGGTCTCTATTCTTTTTACGATTATTTTACCACCTTAAACGCTTTTGAAGATTATGATCTGGATTTCTGGAAAAGCCTGCTGAACAAGCATCTATCCATGGAAATCCTGCCCGCCACCCAAATGGATCAAAAGCGCGTGAATACTTCGCAGCGTGTTATCCCTATCGTCTATAACACCCGCGTTTCCGGGCGTCCCGTAGTAATGGTCATCACTCTTTCTGTAGAAAACATGGTATCCACCATTAAAAACAATCTCGAAGTTCAAGGAATTCGGTTAGCGCTGCTGGATCAGGAGGGCAGAGAAATCTTTGCCGATCCAGGCATGGCGGATATAAACACCCTCCAAACCTCCTCGCTTCAGATCGATCAAACTCATTATCAGATTATCTCCTGTATTTCCGAGCAAAATGGCTTTCACTATTTCCTAGCTGTTCCATATGACATCATCTATGCCATGAATGATAATTACCTGCTTTTTGCAGCAGCTGCGTTGATCATGGGCTTGGGCACCGGGATTCTCATTATTTTCTTTTCCCATAAAATATCCCAGCCCATTCAGCATATCTGCTCGGCATTGGATAGCCAATCCGAAGGCGAGCCCAAGTCCATTCATGAGGTTAGCAGCAAATTCGGCTATTTTTTAAGCACTTATTTGGAGACTCAGGAAGAAGCGCGCTCCATGCGCGCAAACTTCATTGAAATGAGCGTACTTCGGCTTCTTTCCGGTCATATTCGCCACATTCCGGAATTAACCCGCTTGCTGGAGCAGGAATGTTCCTTTACCGATCCTATCTTCCAGCTTTGCGTAATTGACGTGGCGTTCAGTTCCCGGCAAAACGAAATACAAGACACAGAGCGCATTAACATTCAGCTGAATTTCCGCAACGACCTTTCTGCCTATCTATCCAGAAGCCTGCTATGCATGATCTTGGAGGAGCGACCCAATCAGTATATTTGTCTGGTGAACCGCAGCGAGGATGACGACGCGCTATACGAAGTGATGGAGCAGCTTCTCAAGCAAGTTCAGGATGGCTTTGCTGTAGAACGCATGCATATTTGCGTATCTGAAGGTGGTGAACTGAACAGCTTAAGCGGCGCTTATGAGCAGACCATGCGCGTGCTGGCTTCCATGAGTTCGGGGCCGGCATATGCCATTCGCAAGAGCAGCGAAGAAGGCGAATGCTGTGCCATTGCCTTTACGCTAAAGGATGAAATGCAGCTGCTCAGCGCCCTTCGAGGAAGTGACCCGGAAAAGGTGTATGCCCTCATGCATCAAATGCTTTCTTCTGGCCAGAAAACCGGAGCAGAGCAGGAAAAGCTGCGCATTCATGACTTATTTGTGACCGGAATGCGTTATTTAGCAGAACGGGATGAAACGCTGCTGGATCAAAACCAATATCAAGGTTTGCGGGCCGATGTGGATCTGCCGGGCGGAATCGAGGTCAAGCGGCGGCTATTGGATCGCTTTTATCATGAGCTCACCGAAATCCGCAGCATCGGAACCGAATCCAATCTGACGGCCAGCATTGTTTCCTATGTTCAGCAGCATTATGCCAGCGACCTGTATCTGGAGCAAATTGCGCAAGGACTGGGACTTTCCGTGAAATACATTTCCAAGGTATTCAAAGAGAAAACCGGCCGCAATCTGTCCGACTACATCAACGAAGTACGCATTTCTCACGTGAAGGATATGCTGGAAAATACCAATATGAGCATTGCCAACATCAGCGAATCTGCGGGTATCTATTCGCAATCCACGCTGATTCGGCTTTTCCGGAAATATGAGGGCGTCACGCCCAGCGAATACCGCGAATTTGTGCGCAGCCAAACGGAATAAACTTAAAAGAAGCGTTTTCTTTACAAATACGAAAGGAGATCTAATCCATGCAGAAAAATGACGGCTACATTCGTTACGAAGGCAGCGAATCCCCTAATCTTGTTTTTCATGATGGTGGCTTGCGCCCTGCAGTCGGCACATGGAACGTGCAGATCGTCCGGGCCAATCGCGCGCATCCAGAATATGCTGATTCCTGCGGCAACACCTACAACCATGCCCCCAATATCACCTGGTGGCGTGGGAAATTTTATCTGGCGTATCTTTCCAATCCAGTACATGAACATTTAGGCGCAGGCCAGACCTTCCTATGCACATCGCCGGATGGACTGTGCTGGACCGCTCCTTCCGTTCTTTTTCCTCCATACCCACTGGATCTATCGCTGGATAATGGGCCGCACAGCGACCTTTTTGAAGAAGGAAGCGCCTATGCCTGCATGCATCAGCGCATGAATTTCTTCATTGCGCCCGACGGCCGACTGCTGGCATTGGGTTTTTATGGGCTTTCCCCTGAAGTAGCCACGATGCCCTGCCAGGGTAATGGGGTCGCCCGGGTGGTGCGAGAAATTTATGAAAACGGAACACTGGGGCCCATTTACGTGGCCCTGTATAGCACCCGATGCGGCTACAACAAAAACACCTGCCGATTCCCGGATTATCAGGAAAGCGAAGACCTAGGGTTCGTCGAAGCCGTAAAAGCGCTGCTTGCCGATCCACTAACTACGCTACAATGGTGGGAAGAAAACCGAGACTGGCCAGAGGACGATTTCTTCGCCATTCGTGGCGCTGGGGAAGCCTTTAATTATTATCAATTGCCGGATAAACGATTGGTCGGGCTTTGGAAAAAATCCCGTGTTTCCATCAGCAAAGACAATGGGAAGACCTGGGAACCTGTTAAAATTTCCCGTTCGCTGGTCATGAGTGGCGGAAAAATCTGGGGCGAAAAAACAGCCGATGGCCGTTATGCGCTTTGCTATAATCCCAATACAGATTCTTGCCATCGCTGGCCTCTGGCTGTTGTTACCAGCGACGATGGCATTGTTTTCAAAGATATGCTCTGCATTCACGGCGAAGTGCCGCCCCAGCGTTATTGGGGATTCTGGCGGGATTTCGGCCCCAACTATACCCGGGGATTGGAAGCCGGAGCCGTCTCTCCGGACGGTGCCATGTACCTAGCTTACTCCGTCAACAAAGAAGATATTTGGATTTCTCGTGTTCCCGTGCCCATCACTGGACGCGTTGATACGCATTACAAGGATTGTTTTGACGTCATGCAGCCCCGAAGCTTTGTTCCCGGCTGGAATGTCTATAGCGGCGTATGGAGCCGCGTCTCCCTGGAAAAGATTCATGAGTCCGGCGTTCCAGATCGCAATGCACTGCGTCTGCGTAGCAAAGATCCCTATGATTATGCTGCCGCCACACGCGTTTTCCCGGAAAGCGAAAAGGTACGCATTTGCGCATCTGTGCTGCCTCGGCAAAATTATTACGGACGATTGGAAATCGATCTGACCGATGGGCGAGGCGCATGCGTTTATCGCGTTATTCTGGACGAAGATCGCACCTTGAAGGTAAAACACGGAAACGGCTTTGCGCCAGTCTGCATCTATAGCGGTGAACTACACATGATTTGGGAAGTGGATTGCGTGGAGCGCACGGTATCTTTCTCCGTCAATGGAAGCACAGCCGGCACAGGAAAATTCTTTAATCATGCCGAAACCGTGGAACGGCTGGTATTCCGAACCGGAAAAAAGCGCATCCGTCCTTACCTGGACGAAGACAAAGAATTCGAGCCCGCCCAAGATTTGCCCGGGGCGGGCGAACCGAAAATCCAGGAAAGCATTTACTATATCACTGCTTTTGAAACTCAGGCGATGGAAGCGAGCACAGATTGAGTGCTTCATCATCCGATGCTTTCAAAGGCAAGGAGGCGCAAAAAATGCAGCTTTCTGAATGCATTGATCTTTTAACAGGAACAATCTCCATCCAAAACAACGAGGATGGGACGCAAACGCCGCTTCGTTTTACGCCATATCAAATGGCGTTCTATGCCCAGGATGCCGGTTATAGAATTCGTTCTTTGGCCAGCGCCGGGATTTGCCTGGATTGTCAAACCGATGCAAGCCGTCTTTTTTTGCGTTCGGATTTCCATCCCGGTTCTTCCCGAAATTTATGGGCCTTTGATTTGCGAATAAACAGGCGCCTGTTTGCACATCGGGAGGGCAACGTATCCCAGCAGCCGCAGATGGATTGGGATGTAGTGTTGCCGTCTGGTTCCAAGCGTGTGCAGCTAATTTTTCCTTGTTTAGCGGAAACACGCATCCGTGAAATTTCCTTTCCCGATGCAAGCTTTGTGCAGTCGACTGCTCCAGCGACGCGTTGGCTCTGCCTTGGCGATTCCATTACCCAGGGATATACAACGCAATTTCCTGGAAATGCCTATCCGCACGCAGTGGCGCATAACATCCAAGCCACTTTGCTGAATCAATCCATTGCAGGAGAAACATTTCGCCCGGAGATGCTGGACAAATCACTTTCATTCCTGCCGCATCTAATTACCGTCGCCTATGGCACCAATGACTGGACCTGCAAAAGCTTGGAACAGTTTTCGCAGGACGCAGATGCGTATTTTTCCAAGCTGCGTACCTGCTGGCCGGATGTGCCCACCGTTGTGCTCACGCCGATCTGGCGCACCGATGCTTTTGACCATCCGGAGCGTTTTCCGTTTAGCGAGACGGACGCCATGCTGGCACGATTGGCCAAGCGCCATCATCTCCATCTCATCAATGGCCAAACGCTGCTGCCCGCTGTGGCAGCGCTTCTGGAAGACGGCCTACATCCCAACGATTTGGGCCATACGCTCTATGCGACGCATCTGTCTGAACAGATTCAAGCATGGAATCGGCCGTAAGGCTGACCATTTTTCCAGCCACCCTTTATATGAAAAGAGCCACTCCAGACGGAATGGCTCTTATTTTCTTTCGTTTGCATTTATTTGTTCTTACGGGGACGATGGAAAACATAGCGCAGGCGATATGCGTTTTCCCGGCCGGAAATCTTGGTTTTAAGAATAAACTCCAGCGCATCCGTGCCATCGATCGAGGGGAGCTGGCAATGCACAGAGGGACCCTGAAGATTCGTTCGCGGAGCAATCGGATCCGTCTGCCAGACCAGCAGCTGCTTCTCCCAATTCCCGATGCGCACCAGCGCCGTCACCTCGTCCTGAACGGTTTCATTGGAATCGTTCAAATACCAAAGCTGCGCGTCAAACGCATCCTGGTTCTTCCAATCAAAATGTGGAATTCGTGCGCAGGCCAGGGCGGGGCGCAGCGCGCTTTGCACAGCATAATAGCCAGCCTTGCGCTGCATGGGATAGGAAATCAGCGAATTATTGGCCGCCGTAATCCACGGCTCCTCATAGCACCAATTGATTGCCATAGAGCAATACGGCCATTGCCGCCGCGCTTCCTCAAAAATGGCCTGATATCCAATATACTGGAACCATTTTGTAGCGTTCACTACGTCCTCTATGCCCCTGGGCTCACCAAAATACGTACGCACGGTAGGCAGGCAAGCCCAGCCATATCCTCCCCATGCTCGGAAAAGATGATGCGTAATCCAATTTTCCGAGCTTTCATCCAGGGGGAACAATTCTTCCTCCGGCACGATCTTCCGAAGCAGCGCTTCCTCGGCCAAAGCAGGAACGCCAAATTCCGTATACGCTGTGAAATGCTTCTTGGGGAAGGTGCAAAGCACATCTTCGCCCGTATCCCGATCCTGGAAGGTATATCCGCCATGACCCATGCCAGCCGAGGGCGAGGTCATCAGGAACGGCCGCTGGAAATCCATTTCATAGCATAGCTTGTTCAGCAGCCGCAGCGCATGGCTCTGCTCATCCATTCCCGACCAGCCGTTTAGCAATTCGTTTCCGCCGCACCACATCGCAAGACAAGCATGGCTTCTCAACGCCCGAATCACCGCCGCCGCTTCCTTTTCCAGCACGGAAAGATAGGCTGCTGTTCCCCGATAATTATTGCACGCCAACATGAATTCCTGCCAGACCAGCAGACCCATTTCATCGCATAGATCATAGAACGCCGGCTTATTCATGCCCGATCCGCCCCAAATGCGCAGAATATTCATATGCGCATCCCGCGCCGCCTCAAGCAATTCCTGATAGCGTTCCGTGGTCACCCGGCCCAGAAACAGTTCCGGATTGACCCAGTTAGAGCCCTTGCCGAAAATACGGCGGCCATTGAGTTCCAGCGTAATGGCGGCAGAATTGCGAGATTTGGGGAATATCCGCTGCTCGTGCAAAGCGCCCTCGTTGTATACCAACCGCAACGTTTTAAAGCCGATGCGTCCCTGCTTGCAATCACCGGCGGTTTCCGCCGTCCATGTATACAGATACGGATCACCCTGACCGTTGCACCACCACAAATGAATATTTTCCAGGGTGCATTCGCTGCCCGTGCCCTGATAAACGATCTGCCCTTCCCGATCGCGAATGGTATAGGTAACGGCCACATCGCAATCGGTTTCAAAGCGGATGCTGGCCTGATCCCGTTCCTCGTTCAAGGTATAAAATGGCTCACATCGGCGGATAAAGCCCTGGCCCCGGTTTTCCAGATAAGCAGGCATCCAAAGCCCCGAAATTAGCAGCCGGGGGTTCCAGTCCCAGCCATAGCAAAACGGCGGCTTGCAGGATTGATCCGCTGCTCTGCGATATTCGGCCTCTTTTTCAGGGCAGGGAATGCTGCGGGGATGGGGATAAATAATAAACTGCAAAAGAGCGCCAGGGCACGCCTTATCCGTCAGATCCAGTTCAACGGGGGTATACATGCCCTCCTGCTGGAAAAGCCGCTGGCCATCCAGCAAAATATCAAACCGATAATCCACGCCCTCGGCCACCAGCACCAGCCTCTGTCCTGCTGCGGTCTCAAACTGCAGATTTGTTCGGTATTCCCAATACCAGTCCTCCGTTTCCTGAAGCCGCTTCACATTTGTTCCGAACATCAACGTATCCAAGTCCATGCCCAGCTGATGTATGGCATAATCATATTGGATGTTGCCCGGCACCTCCACCGGGAAAAGCGGATATTCCGTTTCGCCGGCAGGGTCATATCGTCCTCCCTGCCACTTCTGCTCAAAGCGCATGTTCTTTTCCTCCTTATTTGCTCTGCATCAGTTCTTTACCGATCTCACCCAGCAACTCCGCCAGGCTTGGCGGCAGCACTGATTCCAGCGAAATGGTCTGACCAGTCAGGGGGTGATGAAAGGAGAGGAAGCAGGCATGCAGGGCAAAGCGCCCCGGCAACGCATCCAGCGGCTTCCCATACAAATAATCCCCCGCAATCGGACATCCCAAATGCTGCAAATGCACCCGAATCTGATGGGTACGGCCCGTTTCCAGCCGAAGCCGCAAAAGCGTCCGTTGCTCCGTCTGCGCAAGAACCTGATAATGGGTTACTGCCGGCTTGCCATTTGCCCGCACCTCCCGCCGAACGCCCTGACCCGCCATGCCAATAGGTGCATCAATAACGCCCGCGTCCTGAGGCGGTCTGCCCTCGCATATCGCCAGATATTCGCGAATAAATGCTTCAGAATGTAGCTGCTTTTGCAATAGCTGCTGCGCATGCGCATTCCGGGCCACGGCCATCAGTCCACTGGTACCCTTATCCAGTCGATTGACTGGGCGGAACACGAAATCCTCCGGCTCCTGGAGAGCAGCATACAGCGCGTTTTCCAGCGTTGGGCCAGATTGATGGCAGGAAGACATCGTTGGCATAGGCGCGGGCTTTTCAATGATCCAGTAGTCCTCATCCTGCCATGGAATGGACAGCACCGCCTGAGCATACGGAACGATCATCTGTCCTTCATCCCTTAGCCGAGCAGACAATTCCTGCCCTGCCGCCAGACGCACATCCGCCCGCGCCGGAACGCCATCTACGCGTATATTCCCCTGAAATTTCAAGCGGCTGAATTGCCCTCTCGACAGTTGCAATGCCTTCAACGCCAGAGATTTCACCGTTCGCCCCGCTTCTGCCTGGCTTACCACATGTTTTATTTCTCGCATGTTTGTTTCCCGTTCTCTGTTTTCCAGCAAAAATATTATAGCATTGCCCGATGCGCCGTGCAAAGTGAATTTCTTGCTTTTTCAACATGTCATTTATTGATAGAATGCGTTCAAACGCTTTCATCTTCCAAAAGCATTTCCCTCATCGCGCGGATTTCCTGCTGTGTTATACCAGACGATTGCCAATATTGCTCCGCCCGTTCGCGTGGCGATGCGGATGGCGGCGCAAAGCCGTTCAACGCCGCCATGAATCGCTGAAAGGACTCGGAATCTCTCCGGCGGTCACCCCAGATGGACAGGGATGTCAGTTCATAATCCAGCAGCAGATCCGCCTGCGTCATGCCAAGCAAAGCACCCAGCAGATAAAAAAAGCAGCCCGTGCGATCGGCTCCGCCCCAACAATGGGCGTAAATCGGATAATAATCCGGATTCAGCAGTGCGCGAAAAACGCGGGCATACGCTGCCTGCTGCGCCCCATCGCCAATTTCTTCATACGCACCAATAGGCAGATGAAGCCATTGCAGCCTGCGCTCTTCCAGCTCCGGATGATCTGCCTCAATGCGGAAATCCAGATCCGTTTTCACCCGCAACTGATGCAGCAAAGCGTTGATCCCGTGGCTGGAAATCTGCAAATGTCGATCCATCTCCGATCCCCGGAAAATCATCCCCTGGCGAATGCGGCGGCCATTTTCTGTTCGCCAGCCACCGATGTCCCGCACGTTGGTCGCGCCATCCACCCGCATAATCCGTGGCGGCTGATCTTCCGTTTCAAACCAGCTGGTTGCTGTTTCCTCTGCGCAGCACACCGTCCAATCATACCGCATGCCTATCCGCAGATTATATACTGTCAGCGTTGTGCCCAGGGTTTCAATGATTCGTTCTTCCCCCTGGCAGCGCTACGAAACGCGGCAACGCCCCGTCGTTCCCCGCCATTGCAGCGTTAGCCCTGCTCCCTGCGACGCATCCGCCTGATCTGACAATGAAGGATGCAAAAAATCAATCGCCGCCCCGCCGTTTCCCATAAACGATACATTTTGCTCGATTAACAGGCGCTGTGAGCCAGTCAGCAGCAACAGCCGCGTCCCCGGCGTTGGGGCCAGCAATTCAATGGGCATATGCTTTTGCTCCTTCCTTTTTTCTCTCAGTGTAGCGGTCGCGATTCGTTCTGTCAAGGCATTTTTTCCCGTTTCTTTGCGTTTTGCCCATTTTTTCGCACGGTTTTCTATTTAATAGTTGTGATTTTTGGTTCACCTGTTGACAATGTACGTTCTGGGATGTAAAATAAAGAAGGTACTCAAGATAATGGAGGAAAATTATCATGGCAGAATCCCTGTTGTTTCAAAATACACCAGAAGCCACCGATATGCCGGCTGTGCTGGTAGAAGGTTCTCATACTCCCGATGCATTGGCCGGAGCCAGCGGCGTTTACATCGCTGCATCTGGCTCGGCGATGCTGCAAAGCGGCTCTCATGCGCTGCGCGTATGCGATCACTGGCTGTGGATTGCCGCAGAAACCGGCGCGATGACGCTGGGCAACGAAGAATCCTCGTTTCAGCTGCGGGCGGGCGATTGCTGCATGCTCCCGCCGGGAACGCAGGGCGTGATGCTGGAAGTGGGGCAGGAAGCACGAGTTCTGTGGATGATGGTTGGCGGCACGCTGTCTGGCGCGTTCCTGCAGCGGATGGGTGCGCTGCCGCATCGGATGATGAAGCAGGGCGCGTTGCCTTCTCAGTTGAATCTGGCGAAGCACATCGTGCAGGCCACGGTGCGTGTTGCCGCTGCCCAGGACGCTTCCAGCGCCCAGCTTCAGCAGCTGCTGTGGGCCATGCTGGCTTCCCATTCCGGCCAGCCTGTGGCCATGGACGCAGTGCTTTCCCATGAAATCGCCAAGGTTGTGGATGCGATGCGCAAGAATCAATATAAGGATTCTTTCTCGCTAAGCGATATGGCCGCCCTGTCCCGGATGCCAGTGGAAACCTTCCGCAAGCGGTTTGTTTCCGAGGTTGGCATGCCGCCTCAGAGTTATCAGCTCTTTTGCAAAATGGAGCGAGCCAAGGTGCTGCTGAAGGAAGGATACACGGTTCGTCAGGCGGGCGTTGAGGTCGGCATGAATGACCCGTATCACTTCTCCAAGACCTTCAAAAATATCGTAGGCATGAGCCCCTCTGCTTACAGCAAGACGGCACTCAAATGATGGAACAGGCGGCACTTTCGCCGCAGCTTTCTCCCGAGCAGGCGCGCATGCTTTCTCCCCTGCAATTGGCTTTTGTTGGCGATAGCGTGCACTCCCTGCTGGTTCGCACGGCGCTGATCGGCCAAGATTGCAGAGTGCGGGACATGCATCTGCAGGCCACAGGAAAAGTAAACGCTGTAGCGCAAAACAAAGCGCTGACGCGCCTTCTGCCTCGCTTGAATGAAGACGAACTCGCCATCGTGAAACGCGGCCGAAACGCGCATTCTCATCACAGCGCCCCCAAATCCGCCACAACCGGCGAGTATGCCGGGGCGACTGGCCTGGAGGCGCTATTGGGCTACCTATTTCTTATCGGAGATATTGAACGGCTGAAGCAGCTGGCAGCTTGGATGCAGGCATCCGATACGGATGCGCAGGAAACCAGTTGCCCTTGAAAGGAGCTTTTTGTTCATGGCTTTTTATAAAGATTTGAATCCCAAGAAAATGAGCCGAAACGACCATTTGCGCCAAGAAAGCAAATGGGATGAAGAAGGATCCCATTATCATTCCAGCAAGCCCGGCACGGATCGCCGCAAGAGCCAAGATGATGCGGCCTTCGGCGGCAGGGGCGGCTATCGCAGTGGCAAGCCGTCTCATGATAAAGCGGGCTATGATAAGCCGGCCTATGGCCGCAAAAACGATTCCTTCCAGCGCAAAAACGAAAAGTCCAGCTTTGCGCACAAGGAAGAAAACAGCTTTCAGCGGCAGGAAAAGCCCGGATTCCAGCGGAACGAACAGCCTTCCTTCCCCGCTCCGAAGGCGGATCGGTCTGCGCCCCGGCAGGAACGCCCTGCCCCCAAGCCGACGCTGCCCCCGGAGGATGCCTATCAGCCCCCAGAAAATCTGCTTTCCGGCCGCAATCCCATCCGGGAGGCCATCAAAAACGGCCGGGACATCGAAAAGTTGCTGGTAGCCAAGGGCGATCTGTCTGCAACGGCCCGAGAAATCGTAGCCATGGCCCGGGAACGGCACATCCCGGTTCAGATGGTGGATCGGACGCGTCTGGACGAAATCACCCGCAATCATCAGGGCATGCTGGCTTTCGCCTCCGCCTATCGGTATTACGATGTGGAAGATATGCTTCGCGAAGCTGAAGAAAAGGGCGAAGCGCCTTTCCTGGTGGTGCTGGATGGGGTAACGGATCCGCAGAACCTGGGCGCTATCATCCGAACTGCTGCCTGCGTTGGCGCGCACGGAGTAATCGTTCCTGAACGCCGTGCAGTAGGCCTGACTCCCTCCGCTGTAAAAGCCTCGGCGGGTGCTATTGAAACGGTGAAGGTAGCCCGGGTGACCAACCTGACCCGCACCCTGAAAATGCTCAAGGAAAAGGGCATTTGGCTCTTCGCGGCTGATATGGTGGGCGAGGATTACCGGAAGGTAAACTTTGAAGGCGCTGTGGCCCTGATTATCGGTGCGGAAGGTGAGGGTGTGAGCCGCCTGGTGCTGGATTCCTGCGATCATCGAGTGTCTCTGCCCATGAAGGGCGGCGTGGGATCGCTGAACGCATCTGTGGCCGCCGGCGTGATGATGTACGCCGCGTTCGCTTGCCGCGAATAAAATTTCTCCCTGGAGGTGCCCATGCCGGATTCTCCTATGACAGAAGAACAGCGGGAAATCGAACGCTTCCAAGCTCTGCCGGATGAGGAAGCAGTTATGCTTGCCCAGCAGGGCGATGGCCAGGCGCTGGCCTACATGCTGAATAAATATAAGAATTTTGTGCGTTCCAAGGCGCGCAGCTATTTTCTCATCGGCGCGGATCATGAGGATATTGTTCAGGAGGGAATGATCGGCCTGTATAAGGCCATTCGGGATTTTCAGCCCGCCCGCCTGGCCTCATTCCGTTCTTTTGCGGAGCTGTGCGTGAAACGCCAGATTATTACTGCCATTAAGGCCGCCACCCGGCAAAAGCATGTGCCTCTGAACAGCTACGTTTCTCTGAACAAACCGCTTTATGATGAAGAATCTGATCGGACGCTGCTGGATGTGATCGAGGGTAGAGTTACCAATCCCGAGGATCTGTATATCAGCCAGGAGGATCTGGCTCATATTCAGGCGCAAATGGACGATCTGCTTTCCGATCTGGAGCGGCAGGTGCTGGATGCGTTCATGGATGGCAAAAGCTATCAGGAAATTGCCGACC
Organism: uncultured Oscillospiraceae bacterium; assembly: GCA_964423675.1. Classification (GTDB taxonomy): domain Bacteria; phylum Bacillota; class Clostridia; order Christensenellales; family Aristaeellaceae; genus RUG563. Next base: position 18,485 of record CAYRFP010000005.1, on the reverse strand, counting down.
TGCTGGGACGTCATGTAAAATCCATTGATAATGCTCTGCAGCGTGTTAAGCGGAAGCTGGTCAAATTCATGGAAGAAAATAAATGATTCAAATTATTTATTCTTCATGGAAAAACGCAAAAAATCCCGTCTGGCTTTTTTCAAAACCAGACGGGATTTTGCTATACTATCCCTCAATGCCCGGCGGCTTTATTTTCTTTCGTATCGCACACCAGCTGCATACAGCACGTAGTCGGTCAGCTGGATTTCCAAGATTAAACCTTCAGCACCACAGCCGACCTGGGCTGAAGTCGCATCAACATCGGCTTTCCATCTATGCACAACGTTTCGCCGGACCAAACATCCTCCGCCGTATCCGCAGCGGGCAGCATATCGCCGCCGAAGGGAACAGAAATCTCCCGTTCCTCTTCCTCCCAGTTGAAGATTCCAACCAGCATCTGCCCTTGCCAGGGCCGCATGAAAATGCTGGGCAACGTTTTATTGGCGTCCACGGGCATAAAGCCTGGCCCACCGGCATACCGATACACCACTTCCAGCATTTCCAGCGCCTGCGGCTTAAGGGCGTACAGGCAATCGCTGAGATTTACCAACCCGCCGCTAATCAGAACGAAGGACAACCACGTGCGCGCCTCTTTGGCGTTAAACAGCGGTCCAGAGAAGGCGTTCAGCTTAAACGGTTCATTTTCCTGGGCAAGCCAAACTTCCCGAAGCCCCTCGGGATAAAGGGTATCATGCGAAGCGAGTACCGCGAAATCCGGGTCTGCCAGGAACCGATGACCATTGCAAAGCAGCCGCCAAACCACTGCGGATACCTGCATGGGCACCCGGGACCAGCGGGGCGAAATATCGCCGCCAGTGCGGGTAGCGTCCATTTTTTCACAATCAGTGATTAGCTGGGTGCCGCAACCCATCCAGAAGGAATCCTCACCTATTGCCTCCCGGATGATGGCATTGATTGCATTCATGGCTTCCTCCGGCGTCACTTTAGGATCGTATCGCTGGATTCCTTCTAGGTATTCCGGGTTTCCGTGAACCAGGGGCTGTACCGCGTCCTTCAGAAAATCAGTTTTAAAGTAGCGATATCCCCAGCCATACAGCCGTTGATACAGTTGCGCCACGAATGTCTTGGTCGCAGGGTGAGTAATATCCAGAATAAAAACGCTTCGGCCCGGCACCGTGGGAAGGAGTTTTCCATCCGGCCCTTTCAGAAACATTTCCGGATGCTTCTGCACCAGCTGCGAATCTCCGTTAGCGATAAACGGCGCCGTCCAAATACCAGGAAGCATCCCGGCAGCGCGAATGTCTTCAGCGATCTTCGCCATGCCAATCCCTGCAAACCGCTCGTTTTCCTGCCAATCCCCCATGGTTGTTTGCCATCCATCGTCCAAGATGAAATAGCGGATATTCTCCCGAAGCAGGGGCGTTTTTTGAATAGCATCCAGGCATTTTTCGATGTTCTCAGGCGTTATGTCGCTTCCAAAGGCTTCCCAGGTGTTATACCCGAAATAATCCCGAATCTTCTCAATCGGCTTTCGAGAGGTCTGATGTTCATGCAGGCTCTTCAGCGCTTTTCCAAAATGCTGGCAGGCAGAAAGGGCGAAAGGATCGATTTCAAGCCGTTCCCCCGGCTTCAGTTCCTTTTCCACATATTCCAGCGCGGTCACATGGCCGTTCTCAAACCGGATCGAAGGCTGAAAGCGGCAGGGCGTTTCATACGCCATTGCCACGCCCACAGCATCGCTTTTTCGAATCAGTCCGCCATTATAGATCGCACGGGTACGCTTCAAATCCCAAATAGAATCGTCCTTCCCCGCCGCGCTGGTCATGCCCACGGTATGCCAGATATGATCCCAATCCGTATAAAACTGAAGATCCTCCGGCCCGTTTGTTTGCAACAGATTCTCAAACGCAGTCTCCAGCGTCACGGCTTTGCGGATGCGGATAGTTTCCGTTCCCAGGTTTTCCACCGCCATGCTTATTTTCCGCGGTTCCTCCTCTATTTTCAAAGAAACCACAGCGGCAGAATGAACACATTTTTCCTGTATCTTTCCCTGCACAAATACGCCGTCAAAAAGTTCCCGGTAGGTTTCGCCATTCATTTCATAGTGCAGCCCATAAGAAAACTTCATTGGAATGGTTCCTTTCGTCGTGCATGTTTTGGGGAAAAGGAAGAATCGTTGTGCGGTTCTTTGGTGTACAGATGCTTTATTCGATTATATTGCTGGTAATATAATCAACGCCATATTCGATCATCCGCTGCGCCTCTTCCAGCGAATCCACCGTCCAGACGTTGATCTTTATTCCCGCTTCCTTAAGCTCCTTAGCACGCTCTGCAGTTAACGCCCGATGATGAATATCCAGATCCAGATGATACTTTTGCAGTGTATCCACCAGCCAGTCCGGGAACGACGAAATCAGAAACTGGGCGGGCTGCTGAGGTAGCTTTTCCCGCAGGCAAATCATGTTCGGCAGATCGAAGGAAATAAAGATCGTGTTTTCCAGCCATTCCGCATTCCGGATAATCTGAATAATCTGATCGATCTCCTCAGGCTGAAAATGATTTTTTAATTCCAGCACAGCCGCTTTTTCATACTTTTTGCACAGCAGGATGTATTCCTCCAAAGAGGGCATGACCAGATCCTTACGCCCCTTTTTTCCATCCTTATCGCACAGGCGAATGGCGCGAAGGGTTTCGAAGCTGGTTTTTTCCACGATCATTTCATCGCCGGCCACCCGCTTGGTGTTATCATCATGGATGATAATGAACTGGCCGTCCACCGTGCGATGCACATCGGTTTCAATACCAAAGTAAGAGCGATTTCCCGCCGCCACAAAAGCGGAAGCTGTGTTTTCCAGTTCCAGTCCGCTTACGCCACGATGGGCGATCATCTTCACATCGCCGGACTGAATATGCAGTGTATCATACATAAAACGGTTCCCCCTTCGATTCGTTCTCATTTAGTATAGATAAACGTCGGCAGAATGTCAACCTCGTTGGAATCAGAAACGCCGTCCGGTTTATCTGCTTTCCGTGTCGCCATGCATCTGCATCTGCTCGTTGAGCAGATTGATGTTGCCGCAGCCCATGGTCAGCACCAGGTCGCCGGGCTGCCAGTGCGCCCGCAGATACTTTTCCGTATCGTCAAAGGACGGCGTATGCACTGCATCAACCCCATTTTTTCGCATGCCGTCCACGATCATCTCCGCCTTAATATCCCCCGGATCCTTTTCCCGCGCGGCGAAAATATCTGTCACCAGGGTATAATCCGCAATCTGCGTGCAGGTCAGATAATCGCCAAACAGGCTTTTCACCCGGCTGAAGGTATGAGGCTGCATCACCGCCCAAAGCCGCCGGGGATGCTGCTGCCGCGCTACGGCCAGCGCCGCCCGCATTTCCGTGGGGTTATGGCCATAATCGTGATACATTTTTACACCATCGATCATACCCGTAAACTCAAACCGCCGATGCACGCCCGCAAACCGGCTAAGAGATGCCGCCGCTTCCGTCGGATCCACACCCACAGCGTGGGCTGCTGCCAGCGCCGCCAGAGAATTGACCACGTTAAAGCTGCCAGCCACCCGCAGTTCCACCCGGCAAAGCTTTTCACCCCGATACATTGCATCGTAGCGCGGGCAGCCGGTATCGTTATAGGTCAGATGCGCCGGATAATAATCGTTGGCTTCGTTCAGGCCAAAGGTGCGTTTATCGCAGGAAAGCGCGGAAAACAGCGCCTGAATTCGTTCATCCTCGCCCCAGCCCAATGCCAGTCCGTTTCTGGGCAACAGGGAAAGAAACTGGCCAAACGCCTGCTGGATATGATCGATGTCTTTATAATAATCCAGATGATCCGCATCAATATTCAGCACCACCGCCACCGTGGGATGCATTTCCAAAAAGCTTCCATGGAACTCGCATGCTTCCGCCACGAATACGTCCTTGCCACCGATCCGGGAACCGCCGCCCAGCGCGTCCAGCCGCCCGCCAATATGCACCGTTGGATCCTGCCCGCATTCCAGCAGCGTCTCCGCGATCATGGAGGAGGTGGTGGTTTTGCCATGCGCACCGCTGACACAGATCACATTTTTGTGGCCCAACATCAGTTCCCCCAGCAGCGTGGAGCGTTCCATTTCCGGTACACCCAGCCGTTTCGCTTCCTGCCGTTCCGGATTTTCCGGCGCAATAGCCGCCGAAAAGACAACCAGCGCTGCCCCCTGCACGTTTTCCGCCTGATGCCCCACAGAAACCGAAATACCCATAGCCCGCAGCCGTTCCACCGCATGCGAATTGGCGTTATCCGATCCTGTAACGATATATCCTTCCCGTAGCAGCATTTCAGCCAAACCGCTCATGCTGGAGCCGCCGATGCCAATCATGTGCACCCGCTGGCCTACGTAATCCTGAATGTTTATCATAATTCACCTCAAGAAACAGATTCTCTTTATTATACGCTATTTTACCCTCGAATATCAAGAGGGAGACGCCGGAAGCACTTCACAAAAAAGAGGGCCGTCTTTGTCGGCTCTCCCATGTTTATTCCTTTACTTCCTTTTCTTCTGGCTTCTGGGGAAGCAAAACGCTCATGCGAGTGCCCACCTCCTCACGGGAAAATACCTCGAAATATCCCCCATGTCGCTCCACAATCCATTGAGCGATGGACAGGCCCAGTCCCGTTCCGCCCGTTGCCCGGGCGCGGGCAGGATCTGACCGATAAAACCGATCGAAAATATGGTTCAAGTCTTCCGCTTTAATCCCCATGCCGTTATCCTGCACGGCAAAGCAGGGAATCCCCTCCTGCATTTGCGCAATCAGCGTAATGCCCTCCTCCTCGCTGGTATACCGCACTGCATTATCCACCAGGATCCGCGCCGTCTGCTTAAGCATGGCCGCGTCCCCACACACCTGTAACGGCTCCTGCCCCAGTCGCAGCCTCCAGCGCCGGTTCGGATAAATCATCTGGGATTCATCCATCACCTCCCGCATCATTTGAGCCAAATCCACTTCTTCCAAAACCAGTTGATTACGTCCGCTATCTCCCCGCGCCAGAAACAACAGCTGTTCGATCAGGGTTTTCATATGGGCGGATTCGGATTGAATGGCGCTGATCCCTTCTTCCAGCACCTTTTCATCTCCCTTCCCCCAGCGGCTGAGCATATCCGCATAACCCTGAATCACGGCAATCGGCGTTCGCAGTTCATGGGAAGCATCCGAAACGAAGCGGCTCTGCTCCCGATAGGATTCCCGCATACGCCGAAGCAAATCGTTCACTGCTGTTTCCAGCCCCTGCAATTCCCGATCGCCAGTGGTCAATTTTGCATCCGGTGCCAGGGGAGACACCGTTGCAATCGCGTCCTCCAAATTATGCAATTTTTCAGGATCCAGCGACGCGCGGCTCAATTCCTGCGCAGTAGCCGCCATTTGTTCCAGCGGCAGCAGCAATCGCCGTGCGCGTCGGCGGCCGCCCAGGCCGTGCAGCGTCAGTAGCAGCACTTCTGCCAGCAGCAGCACGCCGAACAATGCCCGGACAAACTGGAAAAAGCCATAGCCGGAAGCTGTATAGGCGTTTCCGCTTTCATCAATAAATGTATACGTTATGGTCAGTGGGCGATCCCAGATCAAAACAGATGCGTCCCAGGTCAGGTTTCTTGCCGGGCGATCCTGCTGCCAGCCGCCCTGGGTTTCCTCTGCCAAATAACAAAAGCCAAAAACCGTCAGCCCAGCCACCACCATATTCACTGCTATTAGCAGCAATATCACGCGAAAAAGCCAGGATCGGTTCATCCGCCTGGCAATCGATTTCATTCGCCGGTCTTCTCTCATGGTGTTTCCCTCAGCACATAGCCCACGCCGCGCACGGTTTGCAGGTATTTATGCGTATGACTGTCATCGATCTTACTACGAAGATAACGCACATACACGTCCACCACATTCGTTTCTCCCATAAACTGATAGCCCCAGACCCGTTCCAGCAGTTGTTCCCGAGTAAGCACGATGGTTTTATTTTCCATAAAATACTGAAGCAATGCGAATTCCCTGCTGGTCAATTCAATTTCCACGTCATCCCGCATCACACGGTGATGGGCCACGTCCATCGTCAGTTCGCCCAGGCGCATAACCTGGCTTTCCTCTCGCTGAGAGGCCTGTTTTCGCAGGGCAACGCGGATACGCGCCAGCAATTCCTCAATTGAGAACGGCTTGGTAATGTAGTCATCCGCGCCCATATCAAGGCCTGTCACTTTATCCATCACAGCATCCCGAGCCGTCAGGATAATCACCGGCATGTTCGTGGTTCGCCGAAGCCGCCGCAGTACTTCCAGGCCATTCAGCCCTGGCAACATAATATCAAGCAGCATCAAGTCATACGTGCCCTGTTCCGCCGCATCCAATCCTGCTCGGCCATCAAACGCCTTTTCTACCTGGTATCCCTCATGGGTTAACTCCAGTTCAATGAACCGGGCCAGTTTTTCTTCATCTTCTACCAGCAGGATTCTTGTCATACGTGTCTCCTTTGATTTCTACACGGGATTCCAGGGACTATGTACTGGGAACAGGGGAACGAGCGGGGCCACGCGCCCCGTGTCCCCACAAAAGTTTTCACCGCTGGCCTCGGTTCACAATATTTCTTGATCGCGTCTAATCAGCGGGTTTCTGCGTGGAGCAAGAAGGAATCATTCCCCAGCCCGTCGGAGACTGTATTTCTCCCATCATTTCTCCGATTCCTTGCCCTGGGCAGCCTCGGACGCTTTGTCCATCATGCTGTTGATCTTGTCGCCCACATCTGGGCCGCGGAAAGAATACTGCAGCCCAATAAACAGTCCGGCCACCAGCACAATCAGCGAAAAAGGCCATCCCATAATAATCAATAATGCCAGCACTGTGACAGGCATGGATACCAATTCTCCGCCCTTGCGAGAAATAACAAAGCTGTTACTGTTGCCTTTCTGGAATAGCTTGCACAGCATCCGTCCAAAACGTTTGGCTCCTTCGCTCCATTCCATGTGCCAGTGCTTTTCCGGCTGCGGTTCTGGCTTCGGCTTTGTGGTAAAACCAGATGCGGATTCATCCGGCCGTACCTTGCCCTCGCTTTCTAATAAAACCAGCGCATCCAGCATGTCCCAATCGCTGGATTCCAAGGCATCCTTCGCTTCCTCATAGGTAACGTTCGCCTTCTGCCGCAGCTTTTCTACCATCTCATAATGATCCATGTTCATATCCTCCTTGGGCTCTGCGCCCGTTCATTATCCTGGGAACGAGAATAGTTTACCGCCCAAAGATAAAAGCCGCCGGGGAAAAAGATTAGAGAATCATAAGAAATTGGCAATGTGCGTCTCATGTGTCAAAAAGGATTGACATCCCCGCTGCTGCGTGATACAGTATCCTTCAAAGCCGAAAAGGAGGCCGCCTTCCGTGCTGCAGATCGTCCCTAACGACTGGATAAGCCTGATTCTCTCCGATTATACATCTGCCAACCACGCCCTGCAACAGGGGCAGGAAACCGTGCATATCGCCCTGGATTATGCCCGCCTGCTGCGCGATACTCGCTGTGGCCTGCTCTCTCATACCCAAATCGCGAAAATCGTCCAGGCGCTGGCTGCGCAACTGGAACAGGATTGGCAAATTCCCGCCGCAGCCGTGGATATCCGTCAAATGAAGGGCGAAATCCGACTGCATGTGGTGGGCTATTATTTTTTGCATTCCAGGCAATGCGCGATAATTGATTTGAATGTGTTCCGGGATGGCCAAGTTCGTGATCGTCGGGGCTGGATCAATTTCCTGTCCCGGACGGTGTTCCAGCTTTTCTGACCTTTAACCTTTATTTCCGATAGAGTTCCAATTCACGGGCGGCCTGCACGGCGGCGTATACAGCGCTTTCCGGAATGGCCGCTCCTTCTTTTCCCAGCAGCACATGCAGGAAGAATTCCCGCGTTCCAGCATTGCCTGTCACCGGGCTATGGGTCACATGCACGGCCTTTGCTCCCGGCATGGCGTCCACATCCCGAATCAGATCAAACAGCAGCGGCGCATATGCGTCTTCCGCAATGATTCCAGTCCGCCGTGCCTCCGCATCGTCAATTTCAAAAAGCGGCTTCACCAGACAAACCAGTTCTCCCTCTCCATGCAAAACAGCCGAAAAATACGGAATCGCTTTGCGCAGCGATAAATAACTCACATCCACCGTGCCGATTTCCGGCTTAGGATCCAGCGTCAGCAATTTTTCATCGCTGATATTGGTTTTTTCCAGATTCACCACATGAGGATTCTGTCGCAGCTTGCCCATTAATTGGCCAAAGCCTACATCCACTGCATAAATCCGTTCCGCGCCGCGCTGGCACAGGCAATCGGTAAATCCGCCCGTGGATGCACCTGCGTCTATGCAGATTTTTCCCGTCACATCCAGCCCGAACGCGTCCAGCGCCCCGGCCAATTTAAAGCCGCCCTTGCTGGCATAAGGCAAAACGCCCTTGAGCGTCACCTGATCTGTTTCTTTCACCATCGCGCCGTTCCTAGCAATCTGGCCGTTTACATAAACCTCGCCCGCCATAATCCGCGCGGCAGCCTCCTTGGCATGAGCGCAGGCGCCCATTTCCAGCAAGCGATCCATCAGCCGTCCTTTCTTCTGCTTCATTTTGCTTCATCCTTTGTTTGCTGCGTTTCCTGCACAAAAGGGCAGGGCGCGATAAACTGCATTCGCTCCCCCGTTTCCGGATGGGTAAAGGCCAGAGAATAGGCGTGGAGCATCAGCCGATGGGCAGCGGGCATATGCCGCTGGCCATAAAGCGGATCACCCAGCACCGGATGACCAATACTGCTCATATGAACACGAATTTGATGCGTACGGCCGGTAATAATATGAACGTCCAGCAGCGTTCTGTCCGGATACTCCTGCAAAACACGCCACTCTGTCCTGGCCCAGCGGCCGTTTTCGTCCACGGCCATTTTCTTGCGGTCGGTTCGGCTGCGGGCAATCGGCTTTTCAATCACGCCGAACGTCTCCTTCATACGCCCCGCCACCATCGCCCGATAATGCTTTTCCATCTGCCGGGCCGCCAATTGTTCGGACAGCGCTGCGTGGGTTTTGTCATCCTTTGCCACCAGCATAAGCCCGCTGGTATCCTTGTCCAGCCGATGCACAATCCCCGGCCGCATTTCCCCGCCAATCCCAGAAAGATGATCCAGATGATACAAAAGCGCGTTCACCAGCGTGCCATCATCGTTTCCCGCCGCAGGATGTACCACCATGCCGCAGGGCTTAACCACCACGGCCAAATGCGCATCTTCATACAGAATTTCCAGCGGCAGATCCTGCGCCTGCGCTCTGGCTGGCTTGGGCTCCGGCAACAAAAGAGCTACCTGATCCTGAGGCCCCGGCTTGCAGGATGCCTTGTCTTCCCGCCGTCCGTTCACCGTCACACAGCCATCCTTAATCAGCGCTGCCGCCCGGGAGCGGGTGATTTCCCCGTCCTGGCTCAGCAGCACATCCAGCCGCTGGCCGTTTCCCTGGTATTCCTTCAGCATCGAAATCTCCAATCTTTCGGGCGGAACAGTAAGCTAATGATGCACATTCCTGCACCGACCACAACGCCTACATCGGCCACGTTGAAAATATAAAAGTCAACAAACAACAGTTCAAACAAATCGCGCACATAGCCCAGGGCAATGCGGTCGATCATGTTGCCCACGCCACCAGCGATCAAAGACAACCCCAGCGCCGCCATGCCCCTGGGATGAGCATCGCGCAGCAACCAAATCGCCAGCCCCACCACCACGGCGCAAGCCGCAATCACCAACCCCACGTTGTCCTGAATCAACCCCAGCGCCATGCCCGTGTTTCGTGTGCTTGTAATTCGGACAACGCCGGGGAGCAGGGCTCGATCCTGCCCAAACAGCAGCGCCTTTGTCAGCTGATCCAATGCCAGCACCAGCAGCCCCGGCAAACCACAGAAAAAAAAGGCCTTGTATTTCTTCATTTTTATTGTATCCTCATCTGCACAAGCGTTACCACCCTCGCCACGAAATCGCTGATTCCTGGCAGATTTCTTTCTGCCAGCGCCTGCAAAAAAAACAGCAGCGCCGCGCCCAGAACAGAAAAGCCCACCATCGCGCCCAGCCCTCGGGCCACACCCTGCCAAAACGCATCCGCCAGTCTACGCCGCCGGTCGCTTTCAAAACGCACAAATGCGCCCAGCTGCATCCGTTCTGCCGCCGCCAAAAAGCGTTCCAGCCGCTCGTCATGCATGTTCTCGCCTCCCGCCAATGGAAGTTTTTCCATGCATCAAGAGTATTATAACAGCCCATTCTTTCCTTCGCAAGCATACGCACGCTTTTTTTCCGGCGGAATACTCTGTTTTTAGGCGCTTGTATTTGACAGAAGCGCGAAAAAAGGCTACAATAAATGGGATTTCAAGAAAGGATGAAAAGGATGATCGTAGCGAAATTCGGCGGCAGTTCCCTGGCAGATGCGGAACAATTTGCCAAGGTTCGCGCCATTGTGGCGGAGGATCCGGAACGGAAATACATCGTTCCCAGCGCGCCGGGAAAGCGCGTTCCCGGGGATGATAAAATCACTGATCTGTTCTATGCCTGTCATGCCGCTGCTCAGCAGGGCCAACCATTTCAGCAAATTCTGAAGCGCATTCAGGATCGTTATGCCGATATTGCTCGACAGCTTTCTTTGCATGAGTTCTTCGATGCAGATTTTGCAGCGATTGAATCCGCCCTGCTGCAGGGAGCCGATCGCGCCTACGCCGCCAGCCGGGGCGAATATCTATGTGGCAAGCTGCTGGCGCATTATCTGGGCTTTCCCTTTCTAGATGCAGCGGAGGTAATCCGTTTTTCCTCCGATGGCAAATTGCAAGAGGCGGAAACTAATCGGCTGCTGGCCAATCGGCTGCGGGATATGCCCAGGGCGGTTATTCCCGGCTTTTATGGAGCAGACGCTTCTGGCCACGTGATCACCTTTTCCCGCGGCGGCAGCGATATTTCCGGCGCGCTGGTGGCCCGGGCCGTTAATGCTGATCTATATGAAAATTGGACGGATGTGACGGGCTTTTGCATGGCCGACCCACGCATCGTCCCCGATGCTCAGGTTATCGATACCATGACCTATCGCGAGCTGCGCGAGCTTTCCTATATGGGTGCCTCTGTTCTGCATGATGAAGCGGTGTTTCCCGTTCGTCGGGCCGGAATCCCTACCAATATCCGCAATACCAACAATCCGCTTCATCCCGGTACCATGATTCGCGCCGCCGCGCCCATTAATCCCGGCTATGTGATTACTGGTATTGCCGGGCATAAGGGCTTTGCCATCGTGGCCATTGAAAAGGATCTGATGAATGCCGAATTAGGCTTTGGCCGAAGAGTTTTGCAGGCATTTGAAGAATCCGGCGTCAGCTTTGAGCATCTGCCCACGGGGATTGACACCATGTGCGTTGTGGTGCAGGCTGCAGAGTTCTGTCCGCATAAGGAACGGATTCTATCCCGGATTCAAGAATTGGTGCAGCCGGATCAGATCACCCTCCATGAACACCTTGCCTTGATTGCCACGGTGGGACGGGGCATGGTTCGTAATTTCGGCACGGCGTCCCGGCTGTTTACGGCCATTTCCTCTCAGGGTGTCTCCATCCGCACTATCGATCAGGGCTCCAGCGAATTGAATATCATCATTGGGGTTGATGAAAACGATTTTGAAACCGCCGTTCGCGCTATTTATGATGCATTCGTGCGCCCTTAAACGCTCGCTTTCCATCTTTCTTCCTTCGTTTTTCTTATTCCGCGAAGGAAGTTTTTCCAATTAGGGCAGCTTCTCCTTGACGAACCTGCCCATCATTTGGTATAATACTATTATATGGTAAAATTTTATTATTTTTTGGAGGGGTACTTATGGATTTTCAGGGCAAAGCAGTATTGGTTTATTTAGAGGAGGACAATATTGCCCGCGCGTATTTTCGCATTCAGCCGCTGCTGACAGAAGAGGGCAGCGTGGCGGCACAGGCAGCCGCCGAATTCCCGGACGACGGTTTCCTGCGCATCGTGCCGGATAAAAACGAGCAGCATACCTTTAAAGAACGGATGCGTGGCATGTGCGGTCTTTGCTTGCTGGATCTACGTTTTTTGCCGCCAGAATCCAACAAAATCCGCACCAATAAAAATTATTCCCCAGTTCGCGGCGAAACCAATCAGTTTATCGTTTATTCCGATGCAGTGCATGCCATGCCGGAAAACCTGTTTTTCCAGGTCGTATCCGAAGAAAACGTTTCTGCTGCCCATACGCCCCAGGTTTATATTCGCAAAGGCGCCAATATTCAAGGGCCTTTTCAGCGCACTGACGGCCAGCCTGTAGGCGAAACGATGCTGCTTCCTCCGGATAGCAATGAAATCCACGCAGTTTCCCTGGCCGGGCATGAATTGCTGTTCTACTGGCCCCGTCAATCTGCTGCACCTTCCCCTGCACCTACTGCATCTGCCATTGCGGCAGTTCCTGCTGAAACCGCAAGCGAAAGCGCCGTTCCTTCCGCAGAAGCTGCTTCTTCGGAACAAACGGCCTATGATCAGATTCAGGCCATGAATGTGACCCTGTCCGAAAACGCCAATCGCCTGCATGTGAAAGAATCCGCGCCGCTGGATTACGTGCCAGATCAGCCGCAAAAGCCCCTGGTGGGTACCCGGTTGTACCAGGCACCCCAGCGTCCCGTTCAGCCCCGCCGTGCCCACAATCCGCTGATGGAAGCCGTAGAGCAGCAGCGGTATGCCGCCAGATATGAAGCGCCGGGGGCCGTTCTGCAAAGAAGCGCGGAACTGCGCGAGGTACAAAATCCTGTGGATGCATTCAAGCGGGCGCTGCAAGAGGTTTGGCAGAGCAAAGAATCCCAGCGGCAAGCCGTGGAGGCGCTGGCAAATCAGCCGGGGCTGAAGGCGATGCTCTCTCGTTTCATTTCCACTGAGGAAACTAACCTGACCCTTACCGCCATGCATGCCCAGCTGCAAGAACTGGAAGCCGAACGGCTGATGACCCTGATGCAACTGGATGACGCCAAGAAAAACCTGGCAGCTGCCCGCGCGGAAGCGTTGGGCGAATTGACCGCCGCTGAGCAGAAAAAGCTGGACGCGCTGAAGGCCGAGCAGCAGAAGCTGCAATCCGCCGTGGAAGCGCTGAACATGGCATTGCCTCCCCTGGAGGAAAAGCGGCAGGAAGCCATATCCGCCCTGACGCTGGCCAGCTATATCGGCGATGATCCCATCCAGCCGGTGGCTCCTGCCGTAGGCACTTCCTGCCCCAAGGCGGAATTGATCGCCCGGACAGAAAAGGCGCTGAAGGCTGCCGGATTCTTGGCCGATACTGCGGATGCGCAAACGCTGCTGACGGTTTACGCCCTAGCAGATCGGATTGAATTTTGCGGTGAAACCGTGGCGGACGCCCAGGCGCTGTTGATGGCTTTTGCCAGTGCCTTGGGGGCTCCTGTAGTATACGGAGAGAAGAAAGAAAAAATCGGCTTTGTTCCCGGCGGAAACAGCCCGGTATTTATCCAGGACGCCGAATTGCAGGGCTTGACTCAGGAAACCGGCTTTACGATCTATTCTCTGAATTCCCAGAAAAACGACCGTTACCAGGATTGGGCTGAATTCTACCACCCCCTGTCCCTTGCCTGCGTGGCGCTTAAGGGCGCGCTGAGTATTGTTCCTGCGCCGCTGCCGCCCTGCCCTGCAGTAAGCCGGGAAAGCGTGCTGACGGAAATGCTGCGAGAAACCTCCCTGACCAAGCAGGCGTTAGACGCCATCGCCTCTCTGCGCCGTTCTCTGGCTGCCGCCGGCTGCCCGTTGCCCCTGATGGCCGTTTCTCAGTTGAGCCGTTTCATTGCCGCAACGCAAAGCGATTTCTCAGGCGGCGTGGCCGAAGCAATTGATCGGGGCGCTTGCGCTTTCGTGTTGCCCCATGTGCTGATTTATAAACTGCCGATGGAGCAGCTGCTTTCTGCCTTCGCCGCTATGCCCCGGATGCTGAAAGCGCTGAAGAACGCATGAAAAAAATCGAAACCATTACCAGCCTGCAAAATCCCCAGGTCAAGCTATGGCGCGGGCTGAATCGTTCCCGGGCAGAACGGGTGCGCAGCGGGCTGTATCTGGCCGAGGGTGAGCACATGGCCGGCGAAGCCCTGCATGAAAAAAAAGCCCTGGCGCTATTGGTTTCCCAATGTGCCGGGGATAAATATGCCGCCCTGATCGCCGCTGCAGAAATGTTGCCAGTTTATCAACTGGCCGATCATGTGATGGCTTCTGTTTGCGATGCGAAAACGCCTCAGGGCGTTGTGGCCGTCTGCGCCTATCCGACAGCAGAAAACGCCGCTGCGCTCAGCGGATGGCTGGTCGCTCTGGATGGGGTTCAGGATCCCGGAAACGTAGGCACGATCATCCGCACTATGGACGCTGCTGGCTTTACCGGCTTGCTCATGGACGAAAAAACAGCGGATCCCTATTCGCCCAAGGCGCTCCGCGCTTCCATGGGCGGTGTTTTCCGAATTCCTGCCGTCCGATGCTGTAATCTGCCAGAACGGTTAGCCGCCCTGGCCCGGGAAGGCTACGCCATCCTGGCAGGTGATTTACATGGTCAGCCCTTTTACGATCGCCCTCCTACGCCGAAAAAGCTTTGCGTGGTTATTGGCAATGAAGGCGCGGGGATTTCCCCTGCCGTATTGGAACAGGCCACGCTCCGGCTGAAGCTGCCCATCCCGGGCAAGGCGGAATCCCTAAACGCCGCAGTAGCCGGATCCATTATGATATATGATTTGCTGCGGGAATCGTTGGAGCAGAAACAATCTTGAGCCCCAGCAGTCCGGAAAGCATCAGCGCCTGATCCGCCGTAACCGTCAGGCCCTGCAACGCAGCAAGGTCCACGCGAAGACCATCGATCTGGCAAGAAGCCAGGTTCAGTCCCTTCATCGGCGTGTGCAGCCATTCTGTGCCCCGTAGATCGCAACGATCAAACGCCGCATTTTTCCATTTAAAATCCGAAAACTCGCTTTCCTTTAATGCGCAGCACGAAAACAAAACGTGCTGCGCTTTTGTTTCCGCAAAGCTGCTATAATCCATCTGACATTGTTTAAAGGCTACGTTTATCAGTGCAGCCTGCGGAAACAGCGTTCCAGGCATACGGCAATTCTGAAATGCCACGCGCTGGAATGTGGCCTTCCGGAAGCACACCCCGTTCAGATCGCATTTATCCATCACACAATCAACAAATACAAGTCGCTCTGCCTGACAATCAGAAAAAATGCATTTTTCAAAATGACAGCCAAAAAATTCGCAGGTTTCCTTGGGAATCAGCGGCATCGACTCCCCGAAAAAATGCGCTGCGGATATATCCTCCTCCAATTCCAGCGCACGCTCCACAGCTTCCTCCAAACACGCTTCCTCCAATTCCCGAGGCAATGCGGGCTTTAGCATGGGTGTTTCCTCCCTATCCATTCAAAAAAATCGTATGCAATATCCCAAAAATGTATTTCCGGAATTTTTCTATGCATTTCTTAAAAACTGCTCGCGATAAACATTCGGCGCAATGCCAAAGCGTCGCTTGAATGCGCCAGCAAAGGATTTTCCGCTGGCATATCCCAAACGGGCAGCAATATCGTCCAGCAGCAGGCCTTGGCTCATCAAAAAAATTGCCTCGTTCATGCGCTGGCTGAGAATATACTGATACGGCGTGACGCCAACTATCTTGCTAAAAACCCGGATAAAATGCTCCTGACTGTATCCGCTGCACCGACTGGCTTCCGCCACGCTGGAAGATGCCGAAAGCCTTGCCCGTTCCACCAGCTCACTGTCAATATGCTCGCTCAAATCACCATCCCGAACAAGCAACTGCAAAATTGCCATGCCGAAAGCTTCCACGCATGCATTGTTTGGCTTGGGATACGTGATCTGCTGTCGTAGTAGCGAAAGGGCCATTTTCAATTCTGGACGTTCATCTGGCTGAATTTCGATCAACCGCGGCACAAGATACGGAAACACGTCCGCATGCAAATACAGGCAATGGATCGGATTTTCCGGCCGCTGACGCATGGTATACGCCTGCTGGGCTGGAAAAATATAAAGGTAGCCTTTTTTCAACGGCTTCTGCCCCATACTATCGCTATAAACCACATCACCGCTATCCATCCAATAGATCCGCACATATTGCGGTGGATGTTTTTCCGTCACGCGCCATGAAGTACTTTGTTTTCCGTTGCCATAATGCATCACGATCATTCCGAATTCCTCCTCAAAGCGATTATACTCTCCTTCCATCCAAATGTCAATTTTCGTGGAGTGCGCGACATTTTTCGATGTTTGCTTTTCCATGCATTCTGATATACTTGGAAACGATTCAAAGCGTAATCAAGGAGGTTCAAACCATGTTAAGCGCTCACGATACCCAGGTTCTTCGCGAACTTGCCAAAAAATATGCCGATATTGCTGCGTTGCCAGAGCAAGCGCAGCGCCGTTCGATGTGGATGAAGCTCAACACGCTGCATATGGAGCGTCCGATGCTTCTCATCGATCAAATTCCGTGGAATGAAATAGATGTAGACGGTGTGTTAGTTAATCAGGTAGAAAATCGTTATTGGCGTCGTTTGGAAACCACGCTTCGCCAAACGCTATACAAATGGGAACATATGCCTGCCGACATGGTTATTGACCCCTACATCAGTCTGCGCCGCCCGATTCGCAACAGCGGATGGGGCATTGAAATGAATACCACACGCCGTATCTTCCTGGAAAATAACGCTACTGCTTCCAGCTTCGAATTCGAGAATCAAATTGAAGAACCTGAAGATATTGAAAAAATCCATACGCCCATTATCACGCTGGATCGTGAATTTGAGGCAGAAATCATCCAGCAGGCGCATGAATTATTTGACGGAATTATTGATTTCCGCATGACCGGCCGGTGTATGCACCTGGGCATTTGGGACACTATTACTGAATGGATGGGCGTGACCAGCTGCTATATGGAACTCATGGATCGTCCAGAAATGATGCACGCCCTGATGGAAAAGCTCACGCAGGGCCTAATCAGCATGATCCAGCAGATGAACGAACTGGAAGTGTTCGATATCACCTCTAACATCTGCCATTGCTCGCAAACCTATTTGCCTGACATGCCTAAGCAGGACGATCATGCGCTGTCTGGCAATGCCTGGGCCTTTGGCCTCGCCCAGCTGTTTACGTCCGTTTCGCCTGCGATCACGGATGAATTTGAAGTTGCTTATATGAAGCGTGTTTTCCCGTATTTCGGCGCGATCTATTACGGTTGCTGCGACCGTTTAGACGACCGTATGGACGTAATTCGCAAGCTGCCCAAAATTCGAAAGATATCGTGCAGCCCATGGAGTGTGCGCGAACGCTTCGCCGAGGAAATGCCCGATTATTGCGTCATGAGCAACAAGCCTAATCCCGCGTTCCTCGCCAGCGGTCAGTTGAATGAGGACGAAGTCCGAAAAGATATCCGGCGCACAATTGACGCTGCCAAAGCAAACAATCGCAGTCTGGAGCTGATTCTCAAAGACATCAGTACCGTCAATCACAATCCCGCCTGTCTCTGGCGCTGGCATGATATTGCCATGGAAGAATTGCAACGCTGACGCAATTGGATTTCCGTATCAATAATTTCTGACAAATGAATATACTCATTATTTGTGGTACGATTATTATGAAAAATAAGAGGAGGACAACATGCTCAACCAAATTTCCGAAAACCTGCAGAAGGGTAAGTCTAAAATCGTCAAGCAACTGGTTCAGAAGCCATCGATGCTGGAATTCCTGCTCAGGAAATTTTAGAAAAAGGCCTGCTCTCCGGCATGAATATTATTGGCGAGAAATTCCGTAACAACGAAGTATTCGTCCCCGAGGTGCTTGTTGCTGCTCGTGCAATGAATATGGGGTCTCAGTTGCTTAAGCCGTTGCTTGCCGCTGATGGTGTGAAATCTTCCGGCAAGGTCTGCATTGGCACGGTTCATGGCGACCTGCATGACATTGGCAAAAACCTTGTCAAGATGATGATGGAAGGCAAGGGCCTACAGGTAATTGATTTGGGCACCGATGTAGCCCCGGAAACTTTCATCAAAACGGCCAAGGAAGAGGGCTGCCAGGTGATCTGCTGCTCTGCGCTGTTGACAACCACTATGCATGTCATGGAGGATGTTGTGAAAGCGGCTGAGGCTGCCGGAATCCGCGACCAGGTAAAAATCATGGTCGGCGGCGCGCCTATCACCCAGGAATTCTGCACCCAGATCGGTGCTGACGTATACACCCAGGATGCCGCTTCTGCTGCGGATGCTGCCGTGAAACTCTGCGCTACCTGCTAAGACGGAGGCGATTGGATGAATATACGCAAAATTTTATGAGGACAATGCTATGGGCAAAGTAAGTGACGAGTGGTTTATGCAACTTTCTCACAAGTATGAGGTTGAGCGTATGGAGCTGAAAGCGAAAATCTCGGACTTGCGAAACAAACT
>CAYRFP010000004.1:0-69520 GCA_964423675.1 uncultured Oscillospiraceae bacterium | reverse complement strand
ATGACCTCGTTGGCTTTATCCCCGTGGATGAGCTGCTAAAAGCAGAACAGGCATAACCGAAATTATGCCTGTTCCAAGAAATTTACTTTTACTGTTTTACAAGCACCGAGCTTTTGCTCTATGCGATCAGGAGACGTTTTTTTGTTTTTAGTCCAGCCGATACCGGGCGGCGTAATCCTTCATTTCCGGCAGAATATCCTGCTCCACAATCCATTTTTCTCCGTTACAGGAAAACGTGATCGTTCCCCAGGTGGCAAACAGATGCGGAATAGACAAGCTCTTCAGCTGCCGCTGGGCATCCTTCGTGTTGCCCGAGCCATGGGTGAAAAAGGCCAATTCCGGATGAACCGCTTCCAGAAACGCCTGATCCATTTTTGTCACCCCATGATGGGCAAACTTCATGATATCCGCATGTACATCATACGTTTTCAGCAGCACCGCCTGGCCTTGATTCTCCATGTCTGCCGTCAGCAGCAGCCGACAATCGCCATATTCCACCAGCAGCATCGCCGACCGATTATTGGTGGTAAACTGATGCTGACGCAATACCGTGATTTTCGCATCGCCAAAGGGGATTGTATCCCCAGCATCCAGGATTTCAACGGGCACATTTTCCGCGTTCAGCGCCCGAATAGCACGAATCTGCCTTACGTCCGGGCCCGTTGTATCCCGATAATCCAGCGGGAAAACAGTCAGAAACGTATCGATACCCACAGAAGACAGAAGCCCCGGCAGTCCGCTGATATGGTCGCTATGCGGATGGGTGCTGAAAGCGTACTCCACCTTTTTAAGCCCTGCCTCCTGGTTTACCATCCGCGCTACGGCCGCGACATCGCCTTCATTGCCCATATCGATGAGCATGCTGTGCTCGCCCAGAGTTAGCAGCATGGAATCTGCGCCCAGCAGTGGGCACACGCGCAACTGCAAAAGTGTTTCCTCTGCTGCGAAAGGCTCTGTTTCTCCAGCGCGATATACCCGCCGTTCTTCTTCTCCCCAAGCAGGCCAGGCAAACAGGCAGACCATTGCCAGCAGCGCTATCATTCGTTTCATGCTTTTTTCTTTCCCTTCTATGGCGTTAGGGGTTCGCCTGATTATATTGCCAAAGTAGGCCGCTCAGTTCCTCCTGCATCATTTCTGCAGTCTCCTCCGGGGTCAGATCAGCATCCAGCATATCAAAAATGTTATTCTGGATGGCATAATAGAAATCCTTGGCTGGGCCAACCGTCACGCTTCGCATGGACGCAGGCGTTTCCTGCAATTGCCGGAAGGCCACGCCATACTGCGGTTTCTCTGCCACAAACTGCTGATAATCCGCTTCCTGTTCCGCCGCCTGATGCACCGGAACATAACCAGTATTCATACCCAGATTGGCCTGAACCTGTGCTCCGGTCAGGAATTTCACCAGTTCCCGTGCCGCCGCCTTTTTCCCATCGTCCTGTTTATCAAACATCACCAGACAGCTTCCGCTGGGCGTAGCGCCCACCAATGCGCCCTGCTCATCGGAAATCACACCGGGAAAATAAGCTACGCCCACTTCAAAATTCTCTCCAACTTTACTCATAATGCCAGACAGCTTCGAGGAGGACTCGATGAGCAGCAGTTGCTTCCCCGCGATAAAAGCGTCCGTAGAGCCCTGCTGATTATCAAGTGCACCGACCGTATATATTTGCTTCCATTCCGTCAGAAAGCGAACCAGCGCGCCGTTATCCATGCAGGCCAGCGTATCCGCATTGCCCTCATTGCCGTTTTCCATGTTCACCAGATCGCTGCCCATCTGTCCCAGCCAATTACCAAGATAGGGCGTATTGGGAATCGCGGCCAGCAGGGTCAGTGCGCCACCGTCCGGGGCAGTGCGTCCGGCCAGCGTTTCCGTCAGCTGCGCAATCTCCGAAAGCGTCCGTGGCGCAGCGTCGCCCAGCACCGTTTTGTTATAATACATCACGGTTGTGGACGCAGCAAAGGGAATCCCCAGCTGTTTTCCGGCAAAATGCCAGTTTTTCAGCGCAGCAGGCAGATAATCAACCAGCGTCCAATCCGCATCATCCAGCAAGGCCTGATCCACCGTATAAGCCACACCGGAGCCCGCGAAATTCACCTTGCCAGTGGAATCCAGCTGCATCACATCCGGCAGAGACGAAATCTGCCCAGCGCTGAGCATATTGTTCATTTTCGTGGTAGCATCCACATAGGCACCCTGATAGACCGCTTCTACCTCAATTCCTTTTTCCTGCCCAATCGATGCGTTAAACTGGCGGACATATTCATCCATCCGTTCCCCCATCGTGTCGGACATAGAATGCCACATCACAATTTTCACATTTTCCGCTGCGCCTGCACAGGCTGTGCAGGAAAAAATAAGCGCCAGTGTCAGCAGCAGCGTCAGCATTTTTTTCATAGTCTGTTCCTCCATTTGTTTATGATTGATCTGCGTTCAGCCTGTGGTCGCCCCAGAAGTAATTGCCCGGGCAAAGGATTTACGCAGAAAGTAAAACAGGATCAAAGCGGGGATCAGCGCCAGCGTCGCCCCGGCCAGCGTCTGGAAATAATTATTGTCTTCCACAGAAGAAAGCATGGCCAGCCCCACCTGAATGGTTCGCATATCCGCCCGGTTCGTCACCAGCAGCGGCCATAGATACGCATTCCAGCTATTCACGAAGGCCTGTGCCAGCAGCGTCAGCAAAACCGGATAACTCACCGGCAGCAGCACCGACCAGAGAAACCGCAAATCGCCGCAGCCATCCAACAGCGCCGCTTCCCGAAGCGGCAACGGAGCGGAGAGGAACTGCTGCCGCAGCATAAACATCTGCGACGCCCCCACAAACGATACCGCCGCCATACCCAGATACGTATCCAACAACCCCAGACGGGAAATCGTTTGATAATTGGTGACCACCAGCGTATCCGCAGGCAGCATCATAGTGCCCAGCAGCAGGAAAAACAGCGCCTTCTTGCCGCGGAAATCGTAAAAAGCAAAGGCATACGCCGCCAGCACTGCCGCTCCAATGCGCACTCCTGCGCTAAGCAAGCCCACCACCAGCGAATTCAGGCAATAGCGCAGAAGCGGGATTTTGACGAACACACTTTGGAAGTTTTCCAGGTTGGCAAAGCTGTTCGGCAGTACGCGTGGCGGATACGCCGTGTATTCCTCCGTGCCCTTGAACGCGCCACAGACACAATAAATAATTGGAAATACCACGATCAGCGCCAGGAACAGGGTTTCCAGAGAAATCAGTGCATCCATCACCTGCTTTTTTTTCATTGATAATGCACCTTCTTTCCCTCAAAGACGAAGGCACCTAGGGTGAACAGGAAGGTCAGCACAAATGCAACAAGACTCACGCAGGCCGCCAGGCTGTAATTTGAGGATCCATAACCTGAGGAATACATCATAAAAATCAGCGTGGTGGTTGCCCGGGCAGGGCCTCCGTCCGTCAGGATGATGATCGGTCCGCTGGTCATCATCGCCAACACAAGATTGGAGCAGGATGCATAGAAAATCGTAGGCGAAATCAGCGGCAATTGAATGCGGAAAAACTGGGTACATGCGCCGGCTCCATCGATCCGCGCTGCGTCCAACTGCGCCGCAGGGATTCCGCGAAAAGCTGAAAGAAACAGCTGAAAATCAAAACCCAGACCCATCCAAATCGTCAGCGCCAGAATCCCGGCCATGGCGGTTTTACGATCGGTATACCAGCCAAAGTCCACCCCCAGGGCGTAATTGACATAGCCTACCGTTGGATTCAGCAGCACCCGGAAGATCAGCGCCGCAGAGGCCATGGACACCGCCATTGGCAGGGAAAATAGCGTTTCATTCAGCCCGGACAGCGCTCTGCGTTTATTGCATAGCGCTGCCATTAGCAGCGTCAGGGCCAAGGTGACGGGCGTGTTGATAAAAGCCAGCTTCAGCGTGTTTCCCAGCGCAATGGAAAAATCTCTGCGGCCAAAGAGCATCCGAAAATTTTTCAGGCCCGCAAAGCCCGTAATCTCCCCTTTAAAGTTTACCCGGCTAAAGCTATAAAGAAACGTTTTTAAAAAAGGATAATACACAAAACCCAGGGCGAACACCACCATGGGCAAAAGCAGCAGATAGGGCTTCACCGCCTGCCGAAATGGCCTTCTGCGGCGGCGAGACGAAAAAACGGCATGAAGAGCCATACGCTTTCCTTTCAATCGATCTGGGAAAAGGCCGCCAGGAGGCGTCCTCCATGCGCATTATAGCATTGATTCCGCAGGGTGTAAATAGAAGGATTGGCAAGGAATAGAACGAAGAAAACGATCGTTTTCCGGCTTATGCCATCGTTAAACAATATGCTTGTAAAGCGTGATCACAAACTCCGGCCCATCCGGCGTATTGCTGGCGGTCAGCGTCCCCTGCTGCCGTGCCACAACCTGGTGTGCAAAGGCCAGACCAATGCCCGCGCTGCCCGGCGTTGCATTTTTTCCGCGATAGAAGCGTTCAAAAATATGCGGCAAATCCTCCGACGCAATGGGTTCCCCGGAATTGCGGATGCTGAACCGCGTATAAACTGGCGTTTCCTGATGCGAAATGCAGATTTCACCGCCAAACGGGGTATGCTCCATGCAGTTTTTCAGTACGCTTCCCAGTGCTTCCGCCGTCCAATTGCCATCGCATCGCAACCGATCCTTGGCCGCGCCTTCCCGAATCACTGCCACAGCCCGCAATTCCAGCGGAATAAGCAACGGCGACAGCGCCTGATCCAGCAGCGCGTCCGCCTGCCATTCTTCCTCCCGGAATACCGCCATGTCCGCATCCATCCGGGACATTTTCAGCAGCATCCCCACCAATTGCTCCACACGCCGCAGTTGGCCGTCCAAATCCCGTGCCAGCCGCAGTCGCTCGCTCTTTGCAATTTCCGGTGCTCGCAGCAACTGGCATCCCAGCGTCATCGCCGTCAGAGGGGTTTTAATCTGATGAGAAATATCCGCCAGCGCCTCGGCCAGCTGGCGCTTGTCCGCCAGACTAATCTCGACCTGATTTCGCAACGCCTGAGACAGCTTATACAGTTCGTGCTCAAAAATGGCATACTCCCCTTCACTGTTCTGCGAAAGAGGAAGCGGCGCACCGCCCCGCAAAACCCGCTGCATTTCCTGGGTCAGCTTGGCGATGCGCCGCAAATGCAGGGCATAGAAAAGAATGCCCGACGCAGAAGAAAGGCCGCAGGTTGCCAAGGCAAAAAAACCAAACCGTTGATCCAGCCAAAATCCCAGGAAGCTCATACCCGCTGTTAAAAACAGGCAAACGCATACCAGCCGTTTCATTTCGCGGCTTCGAAACACGGCCATGCTCAATCCCCTGCCTTGTAGCCCAGCCCCCGCACTGTTTTAATCAGTTGGGGATTCTGAGGGTCTTCTTCCAGCTTCTCCCGAAGCCGTTTTATGTATACCGTCAGCGTATTGTCTGTGACAAAATCGCCGCCTGCATCCCATAATTCCCCCAGCAACACTTCCCGGGACAGCACTGCCCCCGGATGGGTCAAAAAAAGCATCAGCAGCTTATATTCCAGCGCGGAAAGTGCCATTTCCCGTCCCGCCTTTTCCACTCTCCCCCGGCCGGGATCCACGGTTATATCCCCCAGCCGCAGAATCGGCGTTGTCTTGCCTTTACGCCGCAGGACCGTGCGGATGCGTGAAAGAAGCTCCAGGGGACGAAAGGGCTTGGCGATATAATCCTCCGCGCCCATATCCAGCCCCGTCACCACGCTCAGTTCATCATCGCTGGCGGTAAGAAAAATCACTGGAAGCCCTGGAACGGTATGCCGCGCTGCGGCGCAGACCGAGAAACCGCTACCATCGGGAAGGGATACGTCCAGCAGCATCAGATCAAAGGGGTGGCTCAGCAAAGCCAGCGCCCTTTCCTGGCTGCATGCATTTTCCACCTGAAACCCCTGCTGCCTGAGCAGCTGCCCCAGGCTTTCCACAATGGCTGGATCATCCTCCACCAGCAGAATCCGCTCCATGCTGCTCTCCTTTGTTAAGCAAATTGAGAATCATACAGCTCACGATAGAAGCCGCCCCGCCGCATCAATTCTCGATGCGTGCCCCGCTCGATCACATTTCCTTCCTTTACTACCAGAATCAGATCGGCGTTTTTAATCGTAGACAGCCGATGGGCCACCACAAAGCAGGTTTTATCCTTCATCAGCTGGCGCATCGCCTGCTGAATCTGCACCTCCGTGCGCGTATCCACGTTGGATGTGGCCTCGTCCAGAATCAGCATCCGGGCGTCCACCAACATGGCCCGCGCGATGGTCAAAAGCTGCTTCTGCCCCTTGGATATATTGGCTCCATCATCGGTGATTACGGTGTCATAGCCATCCGGGAGGCTCATAATGTAATGATGAATCTTCGCCGCCTTGGCCACAGCCTCCACTTCCTCGCGGGTGGCGCCAGGCTTCGCATAAGCGATATTATCAAAAATCGTTCCAGAAAACAGCCAGGTATCCTGCAAAACCATGGAATACGCTCGGCGCAGGCTGGCGCGAGTCACTTCATCCACACTTTTCCCATCCACGGTAATCCGCCCCGAATCAATATCGTAAAACCGCATCAGTAGGTTAATCAGCGTGGTCTTGCCCGCACCAGTGGGGCCAACGATGGCGATCAGCGCCCCGGCGGGTGCCTGGAAGGAAAGATCCTTCAGAATGGTTTTCCCCTTCTCATAGCCAAAGGAAACGTGCTCCATGCCCACATCTCCCTCCGCGTGGGAAAGAGACAGTGCTTCAGGCGCATCTGCCTTTTCCAGGGGCTCGTCCAGCAGCGTAAACACGCGATCGGCCGCCGCAATGGCGGATTGCAGTTCGCCGTAGATATTGGCGATTTCATTAATCGGCCCGGAAAAGCGACGGCTATACTGCACAAAAGACGAAATATTGCCCAGGGAAATCTGACCCTGCATATACATCAGCGCGCCAAAAACGCTGATAAGTGACAGGGAGAGATTATTCACCAGGTTAACCGACGGCCCCATTACGGAGGAATAATACTCGCTCTTATAATAGGACTGCACCACTTCTTCGTTCAGCACGTCCAAATCAGCCAGCTTATTTTCCTCCTGGTGATAAGCCTTGAGCGTTTTCAGGCCCGAGATCATTTCCTCGGAGAAATCGTTCAGTTCGCCCATTTTCCGGGAACGCAGCCTGAACAACGGCTGGGTTCTGCGGGTAATCAGGGTGGTGATCACCAGGGACAGAGGAATCGTAACGGCGAACACCAGCACCAGCTTCGGGCTGATGGACAGCATCATCACCAGCGATCCGACAATGGTTACGATACTGGCCAGCACGTGTACTACATCCGAGGAAAGAGAAGTATTGATGGTATCGGTATCATAGAATATCCGGCTGATCAAATCGCCTACAGGGTGGGTATCGATAAAGCTTACCGGCATATCTGAAAGCCGCTCAAACAAATCCCGCCGCATCCGCAGCGTCACCCGCCGGCTGATATGCACCATCAGAATGGAAAGCAGATACGACAAAACGGACGAGCCCAGATAAAACAGCAGCATCAGCAGCGCATAATGCTTTACGCCTTCGAAATCAACCCCGCCTTCCTTCGCGATGCAATCAATGGCATTGCCCGAAAGCTTGGGCCCGATCATTGCGAAAACATTGGAAAACAGCGTCAGCGCCAGCGCCAGAAGCAGCAGCCATTTAAAATGCATCATGTAGCGAAGCAGTCGCAGCAGCGTCGCCTTTTTGTTGATGGGCTTTCGCTCGAATACTTGGCCTTTTACCGGCATGCCCCGCATGCCACCTCCCCGGCGTTCACTCATCCTCTTCGCCTCCCAGCTGCAGCTGCGCAATCTCCCGATACAACGGGCAGGAGCGCATCAGTTCTTCGTGGGTGCCCACGCCCATGGGCTTCCCCTCCTCCAGCACCAGAATCACATCGCTATGCATAATAGCGCTGATTCGCTGGGCGATGGTGATCACTGTCGTATCGCTATAGCCCTGGCGAAGCGCCGCACGAAGAGCCGCCTCGGTTTTGAAGTCCAGGGCAGACGCCGCATCATCCAGAATCAGAATATCCGGGCTGCCTGCCAACGCCCGCGCCAGAAGCAGCCGCTGCTGCTGACCGCCAGAAAAATTCTGGCCTCTGGAAACCACTTCGGCCCCTACGCCGCCCTTTTCAGCCACGAACGAAGCCTGGGCATCCTGCAAAGCCTGGTTCACCTCGTCCATGGAAATGCTTCGGCCAAGTTTCACGTTATCCTCAATCGTTCCCCGGAAAATGGCATCGTTCTGGAATACCACGCCAAACCGGCTGCGCAATTCCTGCAGCGGCAGCTGACGAATATCCTGGCCGTCCATGCGAATCGTGCCTTCATCCGCATCGTATAGCCGCAGTAGCAGCTTAATCAACGTGGATTTGCCCGCGCCAGTAGGCCCCAAAATGCCCAGCCGCTGCCCACGCTTGAGGGAGAAGGAAATGTTCTCCACATCCGGAGCTTTTTTGTTATAGGAAAAGGTTACATGATCAAATTCCACATGCGGCGCATCTGCCACGGCCTCTCCAGTCCGCCCTTCTTCATGCTCCACATCCGCCGCCAGCACCTCTTCAATACGCCGGGAAGAAGCCAACGCCTTGGAATACATGGTCAGCACCCGGGTGATAGAGAGCATGGCATTAAGGATAATCGTGAAATAAGAAAGGAACGCGATAATGTTACCTGCGCCCGTAACGCCCGCATCCACACGCAGCGCACCAACTGCCACTACCAGCACCAACCCCATATTCAGCAGAAACTGCATGGTTGGGCTATTCACGGCCATCACCGAAGCAGCCTTAGTTTCGCTGGCCGCAACCGATTCATTCACCTGCGCAAACCGCTTCTTCTCATCCTCTGTTTTCGACAGCGCCTTGATAATGCGAATGCCCGTCATGTTTTCCCGAACGATGCGAATGAGCGTATCCACATTCTTTTGCAGCTTGCCATACAGCGGCACGCCCTTCTTGGAGATAAACCACACGATCAGCCCCATAAACGGCAGCAGCGCCACCAGCAGCGAAGAAAGCGTTGCATCCAGGGTCATCGTGATGATAATGCCACCCACCAGCAGAATCGGCGCGCGAATGCCGATACGCTGCATCATGCCGATCATGCGGTAGACATTGTATGTATCAGTGGTCATCCGGGAAATCAGAGAAGGAATGGTAAACCGATCAATTTCCCGGGAGGTTAGCCGGGTAATTTTCCCAAACAGATCGTGTCGAATCGTCCGCGTACAATCCCGGGCCACCGAAGCGGCCACACGATTGGCCAAAATATTGCCCAACCAGGCCAGCAATGAGCAGAGCAGCATTACGCCGCCATAAAGGTATACCTTGCCCGTATCGCTCAGGGGCACAACTTCGTCCAGCATGTAAGCCAGCAGCCAGGGGATCAGCAAATCCATCAGTGTGCCCAAAAATTTAGCGGTCATACCCCCGGTTACCCGCGCCCAGTAGGGCCGAAGATATCGCAAAATAAATCGCATTTTTCCTCCTATTGAAAACACCGACAGGGAACAACAGAACGCTTAGATTTCGATTTCCTTTGTTTTCACTTGCTCCGCTGCGTTTTCCTGCAGCAACGGATCGATAACAGATTGCAAATAATCCTTGGTTTGAAGGGCGGCGCATCCGATATAGTTTTCCGGGTTCAGCGAAGCCCGCAATGCATCTGCGTCCAAATGGAAGGCCGGATCCGCCGCAATGCGTTCGATCAAATCGCAGGGTTTTCCTTCCAGCTTCACCGCGCCGGCCGCCGCCATGGAATGCACACGAATTTTTTCATGCAGCTCCTGCCGGTCTCCGCCCTGGGCCACCGCATCCATCAGAATATTCTCCGTGGCCATAAACGGCAGTTCCTCCCGGAAATGCTTTTCAATCACCTTTTCATAAACCACCAGCCCCGAGGCAATATTCAAATACAATGCCAAAATCGCATCGCAGCAAAGGAAACCCTCCGCCAGCGACAGGCGGCGGTTGGCGCTGTCATCCAGCGTCCGTTCCAGCCACTGCTCTGACGCCGTCATGGCGCTGTTTTGCGCATTGGCAATCAGGAAACGGCAAAGGGCCGTCATCCGCTCAGCGCGCATGGGATTACGCTTATAGGCCATGGCAGAAGAACCGATCTGGTTCTTTTCAAAAGGCTCTTCCAGTTCCTTTTCATGTGCCAGCAGCCGCAGATCATTGGCAAACTTATGCGCGCTTTGCGCAATCTGCGCCAGAGCGTTCAGCGCCCGGGAATCCGTTTTCCGGGAATAGGTCTGGCCGGAAACAGGCACGGCTGTTTCAAATCCCATTTTCTCAGCGATCATTCGATCCAGCGCCTGCACCTTACCAAAATCCCCCTGGAACAATTCCAGGAAGCTGGCCTGCGTTCCCGTGGTTCCCTTGCAGCCAAGCGGCTTCAAGGTGGACAGACAAAAATCAATTTCTTCCAAATCCAGCGTTAGGTCGTTCAGCCACAGCGTAGCGCGCTTGCCAACCGTGGTGGGCTGCGCCGCCTGGAAATGCGTATAGCCCAGGGTCGGCAGCGCAGCGTAACGATCCGCAAAATCCCGCAGCGCCCGAATAACCGCCAGCAGCCGCCCACGAATCAGCCGCAACCCATCGCGGAGAATCAGTACGTCCGCATTGTCTCCCACATAGCAGCTGGTAGCGCCCAAATGAATAATGGGCCGCGCCAGAGGGCATTGGTCTCCCCAGGCGTGAATATGCGCCATTACGTCATGGCGCAGCTTCTTTTCATATGCTGCTGCCACCGCTAGATCCACATCCTCGGCATGCTCCCGCATCTGCGCAAGCTGCGCATCGCTGATAGGAAGGCCTAAAGCCTGCTCGCTTTCGGCCAGGATAATCCACAGCTTCCGCCAAAGCGTAAATTTATTCTGGCTTGAAAACAAATACTGCATCTCATCGCTGGCATAGCGGGTAGAAAAAGGCGAAATGTATCCCTGCTCTTCTGTGTGCATTCTTCTTGCCTCCTGCACTCTTATATACTTCTTCCTTTTTATTATACATGAAAAAAGGCCCGGATGCAATTGCAATCGAGCCGCATAAAGAGAAAAAAACCAGGTTTCGATTGGCCCAGCAGGACGCTGCCGGGCAGTCCCGTTCAGGCGTCCAGCCGCATTCGCCTTTCTCGCGCGATCCATAGCCGTTGTTGATAATCATCGATTTCCCGGCTTATCCGATGTGCCAGCGCCGTGTTCCCTTCATCGTAAGCCTTGCATGCCCGCGCCCGGAGCAGAAACAGCCGGTATTCCTGCCGTAGGATCTTTTTCTTCATTCGATATGATCCTCCTGTATTTTACATTTTTCAAGCGTTTCGCGGTTTTGCCGACCGCATTTATAGCATACGCCGTCGAAGAAAGCTTTTCCATAGTGCATTCTGTCGAAACCTGTCATTCATCGATATTGTAGCGACATGAAGTGACAGCCACAAGATATGGTATTTTTAAAACATTTTTTGACATCCTGCTCAGGCTTTTTTCCTGAAAATGTTCTGCTAAAAGCGTCTCTTCTCCCCTTGCTGTTTTTTCTTCTTTCCTATATAATAGATAAGCGTATGCACTTTGGCGAACGCAGGATTTGTAAGGAACAAAGGAACGCTATGGATCATGGAAACAAAAAGAATTCTGCTCACTGTCTCCTATGACGGAACGGCTTACAGCGGCTGGCAGTTTCAGGACAATGGCCCCAGCATCCAAGGCGAACTGGAAAAGGCGCTGCAAGCATCTGTAGGCACGTTTATCCGCGTAACCGGCGCCAGCCGAACGGATGCAGGGGTACATGCGCTGGGACAACGCGCTCATTTTGATACCGTCTCCTCCATTCCCCCGGAGAAATTTCCCTTTGTGCTGAATCGTTATTTGCCTGCGGACATCCGCGTGACAGAGGCCCTGCAGGTTGCGCCGGATTTCCACGCCCGCTTCCAGGCAGCAGGAAAGCTTTATACATATCGCATCCATAACGCTCGCCATGCCAGCGCAATCTATCGGAATATCACGGCCCATGTGCCAGTTCCGCTGAATGCAGAAAAAATGCACCGGGCTGGGCAGCAGCTGATCGGCACCCACGATTTCGCCGCCTTTGCAGCTTCTGGGGGTAGCGCAAAAACCACCGTGCGCACCATCGACTTTTTGGCGGTGCATCGAGATGGGGAGGAAATCGTTATCCAGGTACACGGAAACGCATTCCTGTATAACATGGTGCGCATTATCGCAGGCGCGCTGATTGGGATCGGCCAGGGCAAGCTGCCGGAAAGCTGTCTTTCCGCTGCGCTGGAATCTCATAGTCGGCTGGATCTGGGAATCACCGCTCCCGCCGCCGGGTTGGAGTTGACTCGCGTTGAATACGCTTTTGAACAGGAAATTCCCCAGTAACGGGATAAATCCACCCCGTTGCTTCGTTTTTTCCATGCGGCAGAGGAAACGCATCAACCCAGACGAAATGGGAATGTAAAAAAAGCGTAAAGAAAATGAAAAAAACTTGCCGCAGGGGATTTCAAGTCGTGGAAAAGTGTAGTATAATAAACTTGTTGAAAACCGTACGAAAGTGAGGGTGGTGCGGCTTGACGGCTTTTTGGGATCAGGCGCAGATCTTTTTTTGGAATTTAATCCATCGCCCCACCTTGGTGGATTATATCGATATCGCTATCATTGCCTTTCTCATTTACCAATTGGTGCTTTTAACGCAGCAGACGCGGGCCATGCAGGTGCTCAAAGGCCTGGCCATGATTATCGTGGCCAGCTATTTAAGCGAACTGATCGGCCTGACGGCGCTGAACTGGCTGTTGCGCAGCATTTTGAACAACGGTGTGATCGCGCTGTTGATTCTTTTCCATCCGGAATTGCGTCGCGCGCTGGAACAGATTGGCCGGGGCGCGAAGCTGGATCGTCCTGCGGACTGGGACGAAAGCGAACGGGTGGTGGATGAAGTCACCCAGTGTTTGCTGCGCCTGTCTAAGCGGCGGGTAGGCGCGCTGATCGTATTTGAACAGCGCACGGGGCTCAAGGACGTGACCGAAACCGGCACGGCTATAGATTCCCGCATTTCCGCGCCCCTGCTGGAAAACATTTTCGAGCCCAATACTCCTCTGCATGACGGCGCTGTGATCATCCGCGGTGAGCGGATCGTCTCCGCCGCCTGTGTGCTTTCCCTCAGCGAATCCAGCACCATCTCCCGAGATTTGGGTACGCGCCACCGGGCCGGTCTGGGCATCAGCGAAAGCACGGATGCCACGGTGCTGATCGTCAGCGAAGAAACCGGTATCATCAGCATGGCGCGGGGCGGCAAGTTGACCCGTCATCTGGACGCCGAGGCTCTGCGAAAAATCCTGCGGGGCATGTATCACCAGGAGCATACGCGCCTTTGGCAGTTCGTCCATAAGCAGCTCGCCCGGAAAGGAGGCTCCAGCCATGATGAAGCCTGACGCGAATAAAGCGCCGGAGGCGGCCAATAAGTCGCTTGCCAAAAAAATTCTCAGCCGAATTGGCAAGCAGCTTCTGCATAACTGGGGATGGAAGGTGACCAGCCTGGTGCTGGCCATTTGCCTATGGGGCGGCCTGATTTCCCAGGATAGCACCCTGCTGCGGGAAAAGGTATTTTCAGATGTGAAAGTCACCGTGTCCAACGCTTCGCTTTTGCAGCAAAACGGCTATATCGTTGTTTCGGATCTGAACAATCTTGCGCCGGTTCAAATCAAGGTGCAGGTTCCCCAGCGTAATTACAGCAATGCCACATCAAACCGCTATACCGTCCGGGCAGATCTTTCCCAAATCAATGGCACCGGCGAACAAACCGTAAAGCTTACCGCGTCTTCCTCTAATACCACGCTGTATGGCAATGTAACCGACATCTCCACTCAGTATATCACCGTGCAGGTGGAAGAATACTCCACTCGTACCCGCATTCCCGTACAGATTAACACCGTGGGCGAAGTGAGCGAAGGGCTGTATGCTGAATCCCCCAGCTGCGATCCCTCCTTTGTCAATATCAGCGGCCCGCGTTCGATCGTGGATTCTGTAGCAAGATGCGTAGCGCAGTATGATCTGAACTCGCTTCCCGCAGATGCTGGCACGATGCGCACCAGCGTGTCCTTCTCTTTTGAGGATCGGCTGGGAAACCCCGTAGATGCAACCAATCTCACCGTTACCAGCCAGTCTGTTGTGCTGCGGGATATTATCGTAGATCAGACCTTCTATCCCACTACGAAAATGGCCATTAACCAGAAGGATCTGGTGGTTGGCGAACCGGCTGAGGGCTATGAAATCACCAGCATAACCGTGGAGCCTGAATATGTCACCGTGGCTGCCACTGATCTAAGCGACTATGAAAACGGAAACAAGCTACTCTATTTGGTTTCTCAGGTGCGTCTTAATGGTGAAAGCCAGGATGTGACCAAGCTGATCACCATCAGTCGTCCGGGCGGCATTGTAAATCTGAGCGATAATCAGGCGTATGTCACCGTTTCCATTGCGCCCATCGCAGAAGACGGAGCGGAAGAATGAACGCCTTTGCCAATGCGCTTTTTTCCGTGCTGTTCAGCGGCGTTCGCTCGGCAATCGAGAGTGTATGGTCTGCCTTGGCAGCGGGTAAACTCAGCGGCTTTTTCAGCTGGCTGGGAGATCATTGGCTGCCGCTGGTAGCGGTTCTTTGCCTGTGCGGCACGTTGGCCGATTTCCTGATCTGGCTCATCCGCTGGCGGCCCTATCTGGTCTGGAACACCAAGCTGCGCCATCTGTTCTCTCGTTCCGCACGAAAGCAGGCGGAGGCAGATTGGCGGTTTACCCGGGGCTATCAGGGCGGCATTGAACTGGATATGACCGATCTTCCCGCCCCCGCCGCAGAGGCGGATTGGGATGATCAGGCGCTTTGGGAACAGCGGGAAGCGCTTAGCCACCCCACAGTGGATGAAAGCTTCTTCCCGCCCTACACCCAGGAAGATCCGCCAAACGAATCATATTATCCTTCGCAGCAGGAGTGGGCCTCTCCTATTCCCGAGCCGCCGGAGCAGCAGGAATCTGTAGATTACCTGCCCCCGCAGATACAGCCGCAGTCCCAGTTTTCCTCGTCTGCCGACAGCGCGGCGCAGCGCAATCCCCGCCGCAATCGCAATGTCTCGCAAGGAAAACGGCATTTTTCGTTGCATGAGCATCTGTCTGCGCAGGAACAGGATGACGAAGGCATGCTGGACGGCTTTCCTCCGGTGGTAGACCGGCAGCAGGCATTTCATGAGCCGGTCTATCCGAACCGTAAATTCTCATCATCAGCCGCTTCCTGGCAGCGGCCGAATCAGAAGAATGGATGAACAAGCAAATGGAAGCATCTATCGCTTTTCCTCAAGGCTGGATCGAGCAGCTGCGGCCCCTTTTGGGTGCTGCACTGCCCGATTTTTTGCATAGCTTCGATTGCCCGCCCACCCGTGGCATTCGCATGCGTCCCGGTATTTCCGCTCTATCCGATGCGCTCTCCCCCATCCCCTGGGCAGATAACGGCTTTTATCTGCCCCTTGATTCCGCTGCCGGCGCGCTGCCGGCTCATGAAGCGGGAGCCTATTATCTGCAAGAGCCAAGCGCCATGGTTCCTGCCGCCGTGCTGCATCCCCTGCCAGGCGAAAAGGTGCTGGATCTATGCGCTGCTCCCGGGGGAAAAAGCACCCAACTGGCGGCATATTTGCAGGGTCAGGGACTCATCGTTTGCAATGAACCCGTGAGCAACCGCGCCCAGATTCTCTCCCGAAACGTGGAACGAATGGGCATCACCAACGCTATCGTAATCAGCGCTATGCCGGAGGATTTGAGCCCGCGCTGGCCACATTTTTTTGACAGGGTGCTGGTGGATGCCCCCTGCTCTGGAGAGGGCATGTTTCGCCGCCATCCGGAAACACGGCTAGAGTGGAACGAAGCCTCCCCCGCCGGCTGTGCCAAGCGTCAGCTGCAAATCCTGACCCATGCCGCCCGGATGCTGCGGCCTGGCGGGTACCTGGCGTATAGCACCTGCACCTTTAATCCTACAGAAAATGAAGGCGTTATCCAGCAGTTTTTATCAGAAAACCCTGATTTTTCGCTGCGCCCTTTTGCGTTGCCAGGGCTTCCGGAAAGCGATGGCATGCTGCATCTATGGCCCCATGTGATTCAAGGCGAAGGGCATTTCGTGGCACTCCTGGCTAAAGGAGACGATGCCAGCGTGTCCCTTATTTCCCGAAAAAAACGGCAGGAGACATCCGCGATTCCCGCACCCACTAAAGAACAGCAGATGCTGGCCCATGCCTTCCTGCGAGAACAATTTGCCGATCCCCCACAGCCGAACGCCCTCTTTGCCGGTCGGCTTTCCGTTTTGCCTGCTGATGCGCCGCCGCTCCAGGGCGTAAAGGTACTGCGGGCTGGTCTGCAGCTTGGAGAAATAAAGGGAAAGCTTTTTCTGCCTGATCATGCACTGGCGCTGGCTTTGCAGGGCCTGCGAACAGAGCCGGTGGATAAAGCTGCTGCCCGTGCTTATCAATCCGGCTTGCCGTTGCCTGCGCCAGATACGTTGCGTGGCTGGGCCATTCCCACTTTAAACGGCTTGCAGCTGGGCTGGATCAAGGCGTCAGATGGCATGATGAAAAACCATTATCCCAAAGGGCTACGGCGCTAAGTACGTCATTTGGGACCATCAAACGCAGTGTTAAACCAGAAAAATGTATTTTTTGTTCACCATATATTGCAGTCTCTTTTTCGTGCTGGTATAATGTGGATGTAAAAGAAAGCATGAAAGGGGCTGCTTTTTATGATTGATTTAAAACATGTTACCAAATCCTATGCCAAAAACAGCATAAAAGCCGTGGATGACGTAACGCTCCATGTGCAGGGCGGGGAACTGTTTGGTTTTATCGGGCCTAATGGAGCCGGAAAAACCACTGCCATTAAACTTATGACCGGCATTCTGCGGCCGGATAGCGGCAACGTATTCATGGCAGGCCATGACATGACCCGGGATCGGCTGGCTGCTCAGCAGCTGATTGGCTTTGTTCCCGATGGCAACGACCTGTACGACCGGTTGACCGGCATGGAATACCTCAATTTCATGGCGGATGTTTATCAGGTCAGCGTGGCACAGCGAAAAAATCACATTGAAAAATATCTTTCTCTCTTTGAACTGGAAGACGCCATCCACAGCCAGATTCGCTCCTATTCCAAAGGCATGAAGCAAAAGCTGGTGGTAATCGGCGCGCTGATTCATCAGCCCCCAGTCTGGATTCTGGACGAGCCGCTCAGCGGCCTGGATCCCCGCGCTGCGCATTTGCTGAAGGCGGAAATGCAGCGCCATTGTCAGGCAGGAAACACTGTGTTTTTCTCCACCCATGTGCTGGAAGTGGCGGAGAAGCTGTGTACGCGCATCGGCGTAATCTCCCGAGGCAAGCTGCTGGCAGAAGGAACCCTTGCACAGCTGCGTTCCTCAGAAGGTGCTGCCAGCCTTGAGCAATTGTTCTTGGAGCTGACGGAGGAGGACGCGCAATGAAAACCTTTTTCGCTTTGCTGCGATTGCAGCTTTTATCACGCTGGGCGGATCTGAAACCTGCCAATCTGAAGCGTAACCTACGGGAAAACAAAAAGAAAACGCTGACAAAGCTGATTGGCTACGCTGTGTTGTTTGTGTATTTAGGCGAATTTCTGTTTTACGTGGAAAATGCCATTCTTTCCGTGCTAATTCAGAGTGGCATGGAGGAGTTTTTGCTAGATCTGGCTGTGATGGGCGCTATGATCAGTACTCTGATTCTTTCCTTCTTTTTTGTCATGAGCACACTTTATTTTTCCCGGGACGCAGCGTTCATGGCTTCGCTGCCCGTCAGTCCCCGATGGCTCCTGACCGCCAAGCTAACCGATGCCTGGCTCAGCGAACTGGCAGGCAGCGCGCTGTTCCTTTTCCCCGCTGGACTGCTCTATGGCATTCGGACAGCGCAGAATCCGGCCTTTTTCCTGCGGCTTTTGCTGGTGCTTCTCGGCACACCCGTGCTTCCGCTGGTTCTTGTGGCGTTTTTATCCACGGTGCTCATTCGGTTCTCCGCGCTTTGGAAGCGCCGGGAAACCATAGCGACGATCACCGGTGTGGCGTTTCTGGCACTGTATATGTTCTTTTGCATGCGCATGGGCTCGATGATGCCGGATGCATCCGAGGAATTCCTCACCGATTTTCTCACGCAAAACAGCGCCCGGATTGCGCTATTAACCCGGGCCTTCCCGCCCGCCGCCTGGGCAGCCAATGGCCTTTGCGGGGATTGGGGGCAACTGCTGCTGTTCCTGCTTCTCTGCTGCGGCGCGGTTGCCCTGGCACTGAGCGTTCTGGGCGGTGTCTATCAGAAGCTGTCACTTTTGCAAAGCGAAACATCCAGCGCTCCCAGAAAACGGCGGGAACACACCGCTTCTCTTCGCGCCAACTCCCCTTTTCTCGCATGTTTTCGGCTGGAATACAAGCGCCTGTTGCGCACACCCGCTTATGCCACCAATTCCCTGCCCACAGTCCTGCTGCCAGTGATGATGATCGCTGTTATGTTTCTCTCCCTGAAAAACAATCTGGATGGCAATGAATCCCTTCAGCCCCTGCTGGATTCTCTGAACGGCGGCGTTATCGTGGCGATTCTTGCCGCACTCATCGCTTTGATGGCGGGAATCAATCCTGCCCTCTCCACGGCTGTCACCCGGGAAGGCGCAGGACACAGCGCCATAACCTCCCTGCCCCTTCCTGCCCGCACCATCGTTCGCGCCAAAATGGCCATGGGCTTTTCTCTCTCCGCTCTGGGCTGTCTGCTGGCCGGATTTACGCTGACCATCATCATGCCCGACCTTGCATTGCATGCAGGGCTGGCGGTTATCCTCTGTCTGCTGTATACGTATCTTTGCTGCGCCCTGTCGCTGATCTGCGATATTCGGAATCCCAAGCTGGACTGGTTGACGGAAACAGAGGCCATTAAGCAGAAAAGCGGCAGCCTCGTTGGCCTGCTGATCAGCTGGGGGACGCTGATTGCTCTGGGGGCGTTCGGCTTCCTGCTGCTGCGGCTAGGGCTGGGAATGCTTTCCTTCAGCGGCCTGCTGATTGCCATGCTCCTGCTATTCTCGCTGCTGGCGCGGGAAATGCTCCTGCGCACGGCGGATGCGAAATACTGTCAGGGATGATCGAACACGAACAAAAATCCCCTCCAGCAAGCAAAAAAGGGCTATTTTCATAGCCCTTCTTTGTTTAAAGCCAATGCTTGCAAAGACCTTGCATAAACAAATCGGACGGCTTTCCGAAATGAACCGTCCGATTTCTATTATTCGCCTTAGCCAAACCGTTTTTCCAGTTCCTCATATTTCTCATGGGTAATGAGCGCATCTCGGTCAGTTCCATCCAGCTGCACCACATAAGTCCAGC
The DNA here is from genome assembly GCA_964423675.1 of uncultured Oscillospiraceae bacterium. Classification (GTDB taxonomy): domain Bacteria; phylum Bacillota; class Clostridia; order Christensenellales; family Aristaeellaceae; genus RUG563. The sequence continues at coordinate 50,116 of CAYRFP010000004.1, read as the reverse complement.
GACCGTAAGGCGTGATATTGCGAATATGGCGAAGATTGATGATATAGCTTTTATGACAACGGAAAAACAGTTCTGGATCCAGCCGTGCTTCGGTTTCGCTGAGGCTTTCCGGCAGCACATATCGCCCATCGTTTTTTGTATAGATCACCGTAGCGCGATCCTCTCGCTGCACCAACAAAATATCCATCAGATCCAGAAACGTTACCCCGTCCCGATGACGCAACATGAGCCGCCCGGATATATTCCGGGGTTCCGCGCGCCGGGGCGCCGGCAATGCTTCCGCCGGTTCCCGCCGCAGCCGGGTCAGAATCCGGGCCAAAGTTTGCTCCATCCGTGCCAGCTTGAACGGCTTCACCAGATAATCAAAGGCGTATACTTCGAACGCTTCGCTACGATATTCCTCATGCCCTGTAGCAAAAATCAGCACCGCCGCCGGATTCTGATCCTGAATCAGCCGGGCACATTCCACGCCCGTTTTTCCCGGCATATCTACATCCAGAAAAATCACCTGCGGATGCGTCCGGTCATAGATCTCCATCGCCTCCTGGCCATTGGCCGCTTCGCCAACCACCTGGAAGCCTTCCGTTGCCGCAATCTTCTTGCGCAGCACCAGCCGCATCCCCGCATCATCATCCGCGATCAAAACCCGAATCAAACCGTTTTCGCTCATTGTTGTCTCCTATATGGCTTGGCCGCTGGTCGGCGCAGGATTTCGCTCAGAATTACGCCGCGCAACAATTCCTGCGCAGTCTCGTTTTCCTCCGCCGCATCCTCTTCCAGCAGTATCGGATCGGTTTCCTGTTTCCTCAGCACATAATCATGGCATTGATCCACGCCCTCCGGCCCGATTGCCGCAGCAGCCGGCTGCACAGGAACAGGACGTTTCGGCAGCATGTCCGCATGACAGGGATCCTCGCCTTCCAGCTGCATGGGCTGCGCCTGGATTTCCTCCTGCGAAAACAAGGGCTCAAAAGCACTGTGTTCCGGCTCAGGCATAGCTTCACGCTCCATTTTTATTGCTGCCTGCCCCTTCTTTTTTGCATCTGAGATGGCTGCTATACCTATAAAAATCGAGATAAAAAGCACAAAAACGGGCGTTATGCCCATACGAATCGCCTCCTTTGGCAAACAAAGTACATCCTGTTCCAGTAAGAAGATGCGCCGAAAGCCGGGGGATTCCCCCCTGGCTCCCGGCCTTTACAGATTATTTTTTATTCTCGGTCGGTCGAACGATATCCGCGGCCGGCGATGCAGCCTTGGCAATCCCAGTGCGCATTTCGGTGTCGGCAATGGTGTTCTGCATCTGATAATAATCCATCACGCCCAGCTTGCCATCCCGCAGCGCCTGCGCCATAGCCAGGGGCACCTGTGCCTCCGCTTCCACCACCTTAGCCCGCATTTCCTGCACCGAGGCCTTCATTTCCTGCTCATGCGCCACAGCCATAGCGCGCCGTTCTTCTGCTTTAGCCTGGGCAATGCGCCGATCTGCCTCCGCCTGATCCATTTGCAGCTGAGCGCCGATATTTCGGCCCACGTCCACATCCGCAATATCAATGGACAGAATTTCATACGCCGTGCCCTTATCCAGCCCTTTGTTCAGCACGGTTTGGCTGATTAGATCCGGGTTTTCCAGCACAGCCTTATGCGTATTGGAAGAGCCAATCGTGGTTACGATGCCTTCACCAACCCGCGCAATAATGGTTTCCTCTCCTGCGCCGCCAACCAGCCGTTCAATGTTGGTTCGCACGGTGATCCGCGCCTTGGCTCGCAGTTCAATACCATCCTGAGCAATGGCTGCTACAGGAGGTGTTTCAATCACCTTGGGCAAAACGCTCATCTGCACAGCCTGGAGCACATCTCGGCCCGCCAGGTCGATAGCGCAAGCCGTAGTGAAGGACAGATTAATGCTGGCCTGCTTTGCAGAAATCAGCGCATTGATGACCCGCTCAATATTACCTCCGGCCAAGAAATGCGTTTCCAGCATATCCGTTGTTACCTGCAGCCCGGCCTTTCTGGCCTTGATATAGGCATTCACGATTTTCTGCGGTGAAATGCGGCGAAACCGCATGCCAATCAACGAGATGATTTTCACTCCTGCGCCCGATGCGCGGGCATTGATCCAAAGCCCCAGAGGCACATACCGGAAAAAGACCCCAATCAGCACCAGCGCAACTGCTACCACCACAAGCCACACCACCATGAAATCCATATCATTCCCCTCCTTTTCCTGCGGCGTGATTTACACCACACGAACAATAATCTTGTTGCCCTCCACGCGGATCACCCGCACAGACGTCCCTGCTTCAATAAACCGATCCTCGGAAAACACTTCAAGCCGCACACCATCCAGCTCTGCCATGCCAACAGGTCGCAGTGCCGTGGTCGTCTTGCCTTCCTTGCCCACCAGTGCCGCCATTTCCTCGTGATCGTTTTCCGGTGTTTCCCGGCGAAGAATCAGCGCCGAGCGCGAAATCCTCCCATTGGCTGCGGATTTAATCGATACGGAAATGGATATCCCCGCCAGAACCAGCGCCAGCAACGTAACGGCCAGTCCCGCCGCCACGCCGTAATGCGCCCAGGTAATGGCGATTCCTGCTGTCAGCAAAACCAGCCCAGAAATGCCCGGCAGCCCAAACCCTGGAACAAATACCTCCACAACCAGCAGTGTCACCCCCGCAAGCAAGCAAAGGATCAGCGGCAAATTTGTCAGCAAAAAAGTCAGCACAGAACCCATAAAAAGCACCCCCTTTCCCAATCCGGTATGCTCATCATAGCATATCCAGCAGCATGGGAAAAGGGGCTTTGCCTGAAAACATCATTTTCTTGTTTCAATTGTCAGTGCATCGGCCAACTGTGCCACATCCTGCTCATACACAGGCGTCAGCGCACGCCGATAGATAATGGAGGCAGGATGATACAGCGCATACAGCGGCACGCCTGCCCGGCTGCTCAGCCATTGGCCATGGCAATCGCCAATAGTAGTCTGAGCGGAAGTCAATGCGCGCAGCGGCACATTCCCCAGTGTCACCAGCGCCTGCGGCTTCACAGCGGCGATTTCCCGAAGCAGCCACGGCGTGAACAGCGAAAGTTCCTCCCTGTTCGGCGCGCGATTGCGTAGCCTCCCCGTAGGCCCCGTTTCAACAGGACGAATTTTGACCACGTTGGTCACAAAAATTTCCTCGCGTTCCAGCCGCGCCAGCTGCAAAAAAGCATCCAGGTTTTTCCCTGCCTTGCCTACGAAGGGACGGCGCTTGACCACTTCTGTCTCCCCCGGTGCTTCCCCAATCAGCATCAGCACAGGTTGATCGCTTTTTCCTTCGCCAAGCACCAGCGGCTTATCCTCTCCCGGCCACAGCGGACGAAAAAATGCCAGCATCTCGGCATATAACGTTTCCAGGCTCATGCTGCTCCTTTCCCGATAGACACAGCTTTTAGGGCCGCATATCCTCGCCAGGGCGCTTCTCACATGCGTTTAAAATAAATTGACTTGGAGTTACTGCTACGAAAGAAGGCTTATTCTTTCAATTCCCGTAGCTTGGCCATCACTTGCTGCAAATCCTGCCACGCGTCCTTTTTCTTAGCAGGATCCCGCAGCAGGGCGGCGGGGTGATAGGTGGGCATAAACCAAATTCCTTTCTTTTCCACCCATTGTCCTCGATCACGGGTAATGCGGATTTGATCGCCAAGCACATTTCGCGCTGCCGTACTTCCCAAAAGCACGATCACCTGCGGGCGCACCAGCGCGAACTGAAAGCGCAAATAAGGCAGACACATCGCCGCTTCTTCTGGCGTGGGCACACGATTCCGGGGCGGACGGCACTTCACCACATTGCAAATATACACGTCCTTGCGCTCCAGGCCCATGGCTTCAATCATCCGGGTCAGCAGTTTCCCGGCCGCACCTACGAAAGCCAGACCCTGCAAATCCTCGTCCGCGCCCGGCCCTTCGCCAATAAACATCAGCCGCGCATGGGGATTTCCCTGCCCCGGCACCTTCTGATGAATTTCTCGGCACAGATTACATTTTTCACAGGAACGGATCTGTTCATGCAAAGAATCCCACGAAATCTCCATGTTTTCCGCCCCTTTCAGATGTCGGCGCTACGCTTAGTTCAGCGCAGTCGCGTGCGCAGAATGGCAAAGGTGGAACTGATATCCTGATTCAGCCAGGAAACGAGGCTGAACAGCAGCGCCAGCAGAACCACAATACAAGCCACGCCCACAATAACGCCTAGGAATTCCAGAATTCCCGCAATAATCCGATACCGATCCTGCCGATCTTCCTTCTCCCATTGCTTGCGCAGAAAATAGGGATCCTGATCCTGAAACACAGCGGCCACCTCCGTTCTTTCCCTGCTCAAAGATAGTCCATCCAAGGCGCCTGGGCGTCCTGCCGTCCGGTTAGCGCGCCTTCGCTGGATAGCCCCGGAAAGCCCTGTTGCCGTAGCGCTTCATAAACCAGAATCGCCACGGAATTGGCCAAGTTCAGCGACCGTGCGTCCTCCCGCATGGGAATGCGTACACAGCGATCATAAACCCGCTTCAGCAGCGATTCAGGCAATCCCTTGCTCTCGCAGCCAAACACCAGGAAATCCTCCGGGCCATACTGCGCCTCCGTATACGCCCGGGGCGCTTTTGTGCTGGCGAAATGATAAATTGCTCTGGGATATTTCTCCATCAGCGCTTCAAAACTTGGTAGCACCTGCATATCCACCATGGAAAAGTAATCCATCCCCGCCCGCTTCAAATATTTGTCCGAAACCTCAAAGCCCAGCGGCTCAATCAGAATCAGTCCCGTCCGGGTCGCGGCGCAGGTGCGGGCAATATTCCCGGCGTTCTGTGGAATCTCCGGCGTATACAAAACGACATGCATGACAAAATCCTTCCATCCTTCAAAAGCTTCTTCGCGGTTTTATTCCGCTTCCTTCTCCCACGCCTTGCGCATGGCGGCACGCAGCCCGATGATCTGCATATCCCGCAGCTGATCTGCCACCTTATCCTCCAGACCGGGAAGCAGCCGCAAATCTTCCCCCCACATTTCCTGATCGCTCAGCACAGCATATGCCAGCGTTTCCGGTGGCATATCGCAGCTCAGATGTGCAAACGAAGCCAGCACATGGAGATCATCCTGCACCAGATAGCTTTCGCCATCTCTAACCCCCATATAGTCTCCATCATCGTTGGGCCGAATGCCAGCATAAAACATAATCAGCGCGGCCAGTCCAAAGCAAAGGCAAGGGGGAATCCGTCCGTTCTTTTGCTCATAATCTCGCATCGTTGGCAGCACCCGCGCCGCCCATTTGCTGACGGAATTCAGCGCGATTGATAGCAGCGCATGGCGATTAAAGGGGTTCTCAAACCGTTGGCATGTCGCCATCGCAAACTCTGCCACCTCCTGCTGGGGCAGGGGCACATTGGGCATGATCTCCTCCAAAAGCGCATGGCCCAAAAAATCCCGCAGATCTTCATCCGCCATACAATCGCCCACCGTATCCAGCCCGGCCAAATAGCCCGCCAGCGCCATAGTGGTATGCGCCCCGTTAAGCATGCGCACCTTGCGCAGCTTATAGGGCCGTACATCCTCTGTAAACACCACCGGACAGCAGGTATCCAGCGGCAGTTCCCGGCGCACCTGTTCCGGTCCCTCAATCACCCAAAGGCCGAACGGTTCCGCCGCCACCAGCAGTTGATCCTCATATCCCCATTCTTCAAACAGCTGCTCGGCCTCGCCCTTGGGATAGCCCGTCACGATACGATCCACCAGCGTGGAACAAAACACGTTTTCTTGCTCCACCCAGGCTTCAAATTCCGCGCCCAATCCCCATTGACGTGCCGTTTGCAGTACGGTTTCCTTCAAACGCGGGCCGTTATCGTCAATTAACTCGCAGGGCAACAGAATAAAACCCGGCAAACCCAACAAAAAGCGTTCATGCAAAAAGCGCGTCAGCTTACCAGGAAAGGACGCAGGCGGCGCATCATTATATTGATCCTGGCCAGTATAGACAATTCCAGCCTCGGTGGTATTGCTGATAATAAAGCGCAGCGTTTCGATCCGTGCCAGATCCAGATAGCCCTGATAATCCCGATAGGGTTCCACAGCAGAAAGCACGGAACGGACAATGCGCCGCTCCTGGATGTCTCCTGCTTCGCCCTTGCCGCGAAGCAGGACCGTATACAGGCCCTCCTGATCCCGCAGTGCCTGGCAGGAGCCCTTTTCCCGGGGCTTTACCACAGCTACGCCATAATCGCCGCCATGTTCATTGAGCCGATCCAGCATTTCATCCGCAAAAGCGCGCAGAAAATTTCCTTCACCAAATTGCAGCACACGAATATGCTCCGGCCGTTTGCCGGCATAGCCTGCGATTTTCTCATTCAGTCTTTCCACCTTGCTTGCCTCCGCGTAGATAATTTTAGTCTATTTTATCAAAAAAGCAGGGGAATGTAAAGCCGGAAGGCCGCCATTCTTCGCGGCATCCAGCCTGAAAATGAGAAACCGCCCCTTTTTTCAAAGAGCGGCTTCCCTGCATTGTTTTGTTTTTTTATCCCTTCAAACCGCCGCGGGCCACGCCACGAAGAATCTGCTTCCGGGCAAAAAGGAACAGCACAATCATCGGTAGAACCACCACCGTGGACGCCGCCATAATCAGTTCCTGAGCCGCGCCAGCCTCCGTTGTGAACGCATAAAGGCCGAAGGGCAATGTGCGCCGGGGCGTGGATTTAATCACCAGCAGCGGCCACATAAAGCTGTTCCAGGAAGCCAGGGCATTCAGCAGAATCACCGTAACCAGCGACGGCCGCCCGATGGGCACCATCACCTTCCACAAATACCGCCAATTGCTGCACCCATCCACCCGGGCCGACCAATATAGGCTATCGGGAATGGAAGCAAAGAAATTGCGCATGATGTAGGTATAGAAAATGGAAGAGATGAATGGCAGAATCAGCGCCGCCAGGCTGTCGTTCAGGTTCAGATGAATGACAGTGGAATAGTTGGTAATCACCAGCATTTCGAAGGGCAGCATCATCATGCTCAGCAACGCCGAAAAGAGAAATTCCCGGCCCGGAAAATTCAGCCGCGAGAAGGCGAAAGCAGCCAGGATTGTAGTAAACGTGACCACAGCCACCGAACAGAAGCAAACCACCACAGAATTGAGGAAATACGTAGCAAAGGGCGCTTGCTTAAATGCCACCCGGTAATTATCCAGATTAAACGGATTATTGGGCACAAACTGCGGCGGGAATTGGCTGACCTCAATGCGGGTCTTAAAAGACGAAGAAATCATCCAATAGAAGGGAAAGATCATGATAATTGCGCCCAGCACCAACAGCGCGTAAAGCAGAATTTGACTCAGCACGTGCTTCATCCGATAGCCGTGATTCAGCCAAAGCCCCAGTGCAAACAGCGCAATTCCCAGTACCAGAGAAGCATACGGCCATGCCCGTGTGGACATGGACGATTCCGCCGTTTCAGGCGCATGCTCCGCTGTGGCACGATAGCTTACTGCCTGCCTCCGGTTTTTATATAGCGTTCCCAGCTGACTTTGCAGATAATTCAGCGCCACCACCTCGGTTTCAATCCCATCCACGGATTGCAGCTTCTGCCAGCGCTGATACGCTTCATCCGATACGTCTGCCTTTTCCAGCAGTTCTTCCCGCAGCGCATGAAGCATATCCAACCGCTCCTGATACGCTGTGTTGGCTTCCGCATCCGAGGCGGCGTAATACACTTCCAGTTCATCCATGCGGCCCTGCACCAGGGAATACGCTGTCTGTGCATTTTTTTCGCAGATCTGTGCCTTGGCTAGCAGCTGTTCCGCCGTATCCGGCGCCGCATTGCCGCCCACCAGCAGCCCCAGCGCTGCAATCAGAAGCAGGACGCCGCCTGCTGCTGCCAGAATTGCGCCCCAAAGCGAAGCGCTCTTTTGATGCATCTTCATCGCAAGCGTCCCCTCCTTAATCATATTTCCATTTGCGCTGAATAAAGCGCTGGAGCATGGTAAACAGGAAAATAAACAGGAACAGGATCAGCGAAGCCGCTGCCGCCCGGCCATATTCCATGTTGGTTTTGATTTGCTCATAGATATAATAGGTCATTGTATACATATTATACATCGGACCCGGATATCCAGAGAAAAGCACCACCACGGAATTGAATACCTTGAACGCCGAAATGCTGTTAATAATCAGCACCAGCCCAATGGTTGGAGACAGGAGCGGAACCGTGATGCGGAAGAAAATTCGCTTTGCCCGCGCGCCATCCACCTTTGCCACCGTATAGTAGTGGTCATCAATGTTTTGCAGGCCGGAAATCAGCAGGATGATAGTAAAGGGCAGTGCATCCCAAACCCCATAGAGCACCATCACCGCCATGGAAAATGCCGGGTTGGTCAGCCAGGCCACCTTTGCGCCCCCAAACAGAGACAACAGCCAGTTGATCACACCATAGCTATCATGAAACATGAATTTCCAGACCAGCCCAACCGCCGTAGCCGACGTGACCATCGGCAGAAAATACGCCGTCTGAAACAGCGCGCGAAAGCGAATTTTCTGGTTCAGCAGATAGGCAAGCACCAACGCCAGCGCCGTGGAAATCGGCACAGTCAGGATCACGTAAAGGAATGTGTTGCTCAGTGCCTGGGGCAGCTTAGTATTCACGCCAAAGAGCACATCCTGAAAATTGCCCAGGCCCCAGCCCAGGTATTCCCCCGTCAGCTGATAACGCTCCTGGAATGCCATAATAAACACACGAATCATGGGATAAAGAGTAAACACCACCACGCCGAACAGGAACGGAAGCAGATAATCCAGCGGCTCCACAATATCCGTTACTTTTTTACGCAATTCCTCGTTCCCGAAAAAGACCACTGCGCCCAAACCCACGCCTAAAACCAGCAGCACACCACCCACCGCCAGCATCAGCAGGCTGTAATACATGGGCACGTAATGCGCCGTATCCCGGGAAAGGCTTTTGCGCATATCGTCTACGGACGTTCCCCCGATCTTTTCTTCCACCGCAGAAAGAACATCCGCGACAACGGCTTCCCGTTGATCTGCCAACTTTTCCGCCACCTGCACCTTCAGCGCGGCCTGAGCTTCATCCTCATCCTTCAGCTTGGAAACCGCCGCCTGGGACAGGGTTTCATACAGGTAAGCCAGCACTTCTTCGTCCGCCGCGCCCTCCTGCAGCATGCGTGAAGCTTCCGCTTTGGCCGCCTTGGTCTTGGAAGCCAGGCCATTGGAGATCGGCCGTTTTTCGGAATTGCTGGAAGCCGGAGATTCAGCCACAGCCTTCACCGCATCCGCACCCTGAGAGACCAGCAGCGTGCTGCGAGTGGACAGCAGCTGCGCATCAAATACCTGATGCAGCTGTATACGCCCAAACACGCCCGTTGCCAGCAGCACGGCAGCCAGAACCGTAAACAGCACAAAATGGAACAGGAGCCGCCTGGTATTGCTCTTTCTGGGCGAACGCCGGATGGGCTCCCGAAACGGCAGCTTCTGAGTCATCAGTATCGCCCCCCCGATTCCCGATCAAACACGAACACGCCCCGGTTCTTCAGTGCCAGATTCACCGTCTGGCCCTTTTGCAGCCCTTCCTCCAGATCAATATACGCCCGGAACGCCGCATCCCCGAACAGGAAGGAGGCCATTTCCTCCTTACCCGTCTTGAACACGCCCGTAACCTGACACTGCATCGTGTCCTCCCCTGCCGTCTTGGCCACCTGGAAACTTTCGCTGCGCACGGACAGATTGATCTTCCTGCCAGACGGTGCCTTAGCCAGCAGCGGCAGCTTCACGCTGGCCTTGCCATCCTCCGTGGTAAACACGCCGTTTTCCACCGTGCCGGGGATATTGTTAATTGGCGGATTGCCCAGAAAATCGGCCACAAACTGATTGGCTGGATCATCATAGAGCACCTGAGGCTGATCAAACTGCTGCATCACGCCATCCCGCATCAGCACAATATGATCCGAAATAGACATGGCTTCTTCCTGGTCATGCGTAACAAAAATCGTGGTCACCTGGGTTTGCAACTGAATACGGCGAATCTCCTCACGCATTTCCAGGCGCAGCCGAGCGTCCAGATTGGAAAGCGGCTCATCCAGCAGCAAAAGCCGCGGTTCCTTCACCAGAGCCCGGGCAATAGCCACCCGCTGCTGCTGCCCGCCGGAAAGCTCCTTGGGCTTGCGGTTCAGCAGCTTATCTACATGCACCAGCTTCGCCATCTCCGTGGCGCGGCGCAGTCTTTCTTCCTTGGGCACTCGCTTAATTTCCAGCGGGAAACAGATGTTTTCCAGCACCGTCATATGCGGATACAGGGCATAATTCTGAAAAACCAGCCCGATTCCCCTCTCCTCCGGCGGCAGCTTGGTTACGTTTTCTTCGTCAAAATAAATCTCGCCGCCAGACACCGGGATAATGCCCGAAAGCATATTCAAAATCGTGGATTTTCCACAGCCGGATGGCCCCAGCAGGCAGATCAGTTCTCCATCCGGCAGCGTGGCCGAAAAATTATCCACCGCTGTGACCCCGGGAAATTTCTTGGTAACATTCTCAAGCTTTACTTGCATCCCCGCATCCTCGCCTTCATAAAGAATCGTTTCAGCGTATCATCATGGATACGGCACGGCGTCTTTTTTCAAGGCGTCGTGCCCTATCCACGCAAGCTGGAATCCGGCCCGTGGCGCAACGCTTTCGCTCCGGGCCGGTTTCGAAAAAAAGGAGAACCGGATACTGCTCCGGTTCTCCGCTTGGACAATGATTACTTGCCCTGCAGCGCGTTGTTGCAGGTTTCCACGCAGGCCGCCAGAGCCTCGGCAGGATCCGCGCCGCCGGCCACCACGGTGCCCATTTCCTTGACCGCATTGCGTACCTGTGCAGCGCCGGTCACGGAGGGGAAGGTCACGCCGATATCAAAGTTAGCGGACACAGCTTCCAGCGCGGGATGGGCCGCCACGAATTCATCGTAGCCTTCCACCTGCTGAGCGTTTTTCCAGGGGGTCAGGGCTTCCATCGCTTCGGCCCAGCCTTCGGAGACTTCGGCCGTGGTCAGCATATACTTCACGAACAGATATGCGCCCACTTCCCGATCTTCCTGGCCTTCGCAACGGAACACGATGGGGCCGCGGTTCCAAACAGAGTACGCGCCCTGGCCGCCAGCGGTCACGGGAGCCTTCGCGGTGCCATACTCGAAGTCAACGGGCTTGATATAAGGCACGCCAGCGCAGGAGCCGTAATACATGGCCACCTTGCCAGTGTTGAAGTCATCAGAGAAATAGTTGCCGGAGGGAGGATTGATGGCGAAGTTGCCCTTCTGGCACTGTTCGCCATACCACTTGATCACGTCCACAGCACCTCCAAAGGTCACTTCCTTCTTTTCGGTGTCGATGTAGCCGTAGCCGGATTCCATGATGAAGGTCTGGATGATGTCCGTCAGAGAATCGATGCCGAAGGGCAGCACATCGGGCTTGGCTGCCCGGATCGCATCGCAGGCAACAACCAGTTCGTCCCAAGTGGTAGGAACGGCGATACCCAGCTCGTCCAGCATGGTCTTATTGTAATAGAGGATGGGACCCGTGGTCACGCCAGGAACCCAATGGATATGGCCATCTTCCATGGCATTCATTTCGTCCAGCAGATACTGGGGCAGCAGTTCGTCGAAATTCTCGATGCCGATGGTTTCATCATAAATGTATTCGTCCAGGTTCGCAACCAGGCCAGCGTTCACATAAGAAGTGGCGGTGGAAGCGTAGTCAAAGATGATGTCGGGGCCCACGCCGTTCACCACAGCATTGTAAACGTTGTTGGTGAAATCGGCCCGGGGTTGATCCTGCACAACCACTTCATACTGATCCTGGGACGCGGAGAAATCCGCAGCGGCCTTTTCCAGATACGCCTTCTGCGCATCGGTGTAGGTGGACCAGATGGTCACGACGGTCTTTTCGCCAACAACGGGAGCAGCGTCAGAGGTGTTCTGCGTAGCAGGCTCGGCCGTGGGTTCCTCGGTGGGAACGGGAGTCGCTTCGGCTTCCACCTTGGCCTTTTCAGCTTCTTCCTTCGCAGTGGCCAGTTCGCCTTCCAGCTCCGCCACCTTGGCGTTGAGTTCGTCGATGGTCTTGTTCAGCGCATCCGCAGCCGTCTGGGCTTCGTCCGCCGTCTTCGCCGCTTCATTGGCAGCGGCCAGGTCGCTTTCCAACGAGGCCACCTTGGCGTTGAGTTCATCGATAGTCTTGTTCAGGCTGCTGGCCTTGTTGCTTCCAACAACGCCCACCACAACGGCAGCCACGATCGCGACAACTGTCAGAACGATCCAAATCTTCTTGTTCATAGTTGCCCTCCCAAATATTCCTTATTGCCACACGCATACGGGTTTATTTCACCGCATGGCCTTTTTATTATATCGCTTTTTCACAGGAATGTAAAGCGCAATAACATTGCGAAAAGATTACGCAATCCTGACATTCGCTTAACCTCCCGCATAAGAAAAGCAAGCCATGCTTGCACGGCTTGCCATTTGTTCTTTACGATTTTATTTGGTTCTGCGGTGCCGCTGCTGCGCCGCATCCGGCCGCGGATATCCCGCAGGCGCTCCAGGCTGATAGAGCTGCGGTTGCCCTAGAGCATAACGCGGATCTGCAGGCTGATACGTCCCGTTCGGATAATTTCCCTGCACATACGGCTGTCCATAGGGCTGCTGAGGATAGGCAGGGTACCCCTGCTGCTGTTGCTGGGGGTAATAGGGCTGCTGCTGTTGCGGATAAACAGGATAATTCTGCCCCTGTTGTGGATATTGCGCGTACGGCTGTCCGGGATAATACCCCGGCTGATACCCCGCAGGATATCCCGGCGCGCCTGGCTGCTGCCCTGGATAATAGGGAGCCTGGGGCGCATAGCCCGTGTTCATCGGCGAATACGTGGGCTGCATATAGCCGCCCTGCATCGGCGGCTGATGATTTTTCAGCAGCGGCTTGCCCAGCACCTTCATCGACAGCTTGTTGATCACCGGCACCAGCGTAAACCGCCGCTTCCGCTGCCCGCTGGCCGCGCTCTGCCTGGCCTTTGTTTCCAAAGAATCCGTATAAAACACAAAAACGACCATCAATCCCCCCACCGCGATGGCCACATAAATGCCCGGCGGCTGTTGAATATAATTGGCCACATACCCCAACCGGGGCACTTTGAAAACAACCTTCCCGATAATATTCGCCGCGGACACCAGCGAAGCATCCGCTTCATCGTTGGCGTCGCCCTTGGTGCGATAGCGCAAAATGGATGGATTATTCGTATCCGGAACCACTTCCACGATCCGATGCGTGGCAATCACGCCCTGAGAAATGCTGAACGTGATCACATCGTTCACCCGCAGGCTGCTTGCATCCACATCCTTCACATAAATCATGGAACCTGTGGGATAATTTGGTTCCATGGAGCCGGTGAGCACGCCATAAACTTCCAGCCCAAAAATCCGCACACCCGCAATCATAAATGCCAGCGCCATCGCGGCAACCACCATGGCGGTGGATAAATTCTTCAAAAGCTTGATCTTTTTTTGCGTCACGAATGCCTCCTGCGCCGCAGCCCGCTGCCGGCCAGATAGCCAACGCTCAGCAGAATCATCAGCCCATACAGCCAAACCGGCGCGCTATCTCCCGTATTGGGGATTTCCGGCCCGGGATAATATGTGTTTTCAAACCGCGCCGAAATCTTCTGCGCTTCCTGCCCGTCCACGGTGATCTTCGCCGTGGTTCGTCCGTTTTCTTCAACCTCCGGCGCAACCACGATCTGATGCACCGCCGTGCTGTAAACCACGTTTGCTCGGCCATCGTTGATTTCCGTCAGGCGATAGGTGTGCGTCCGGGTCAGATCGCTCAGGGTCAATTCGCCCCGGGCATAGCCGAAGGCATCGGCGGTCATCAAAATGCGCTCGCCCGTCTCCGCGTCTTCCAGCGCAAAGCTGAACCCCGCCGGGCTGATCGTCCGCTCCCCCGCGCTCCTGATCGTTTTCACCACTTCGATCTCAATCGGCGCCAAATACGGCTCCACCGAGAACTGGTTCTTCAGCCGGTTGGACTGCCCAAACATATACGCCAGCGTTCCCGGCACCGCCGCGCCCAGCAAAAGCGCAGCCGAAAGGAGAAGCGCTGTCCAGCGCCAATGGCGTTTGTTCATGGGCTTCTCCTCCTTTCCTCTCGCTTTCGGTTCGTTTTAATTGAATGTTGGATTGAAATCTTCTACTTTGCCCAGCGCCGCGTTCAAAGCGGCCTCAGCGTCCTTGTACCCGGCTTCACCAAACGCGTTGCTTTCGATGGAGTACAGCTCCGCCTTCAGGAAATCGCCTTGCCGATAGACTTCATACTGCGCATCGGTCATTTCTTTCTTCATGGTAACGGTGGCGGTCAGATTCCACGCACCCTCTTCTAATGCGCCATCGAACACATACAGCTTGTATTGCTTGCCACCGATATCGATGTCCCGGGAAGCTTCCCAAGTCTGATTAAATGCAATCTTGAATGTTTCGTCCTTCCACGACTCATCATAGCGGACAGCCACGGCGAGGCGGAAGAAGATTGGCTGGTAATTGTCGCCAGAGGTTGTATTGCTCACGGTGTACGTGCGGGTAACGGATGTGCCGGGGAACAGCGCTTTATTTTCCCCACCTTCCGCTTTCTCGTCTTCCACGGCTAAGGAAGCTAATTTGGGCGCATCAGTCGGGGCGGGATTTAACAGTTCTTCCACTTTCTTAAAAATGCCGTTCACGGTTTCCTGAACCGCTGTGCCGAAATCGCCAGCAAAGGTACCATTCACGGCCAGCAGACCTGCCAAAACCAGGCAGACGGCCAGCAGCATTGCTTTTTTCACAGGCAGGTCTCCTTTCTTGAGAATGCGCCGCGGCGATCAAAAGGCACGGGACGCCCATGCCCTTTGATTGCCGCCCCTCGTGGGGAGGGACGGCGGGGAAATGAATTACTTACGGCCAACCAGGTCGTTCTCGATGTTCGCGCCAGTGCAGCTATCGTCAGCAGACACAGTCACGTTGGTGACGGTGCCGGTGACAACCTGACCCCCAGTGGCAGCGCCAACCAGCTGACCAGCATCACGGCCAGCGGTCACGGTGCAGTCCTTAGCGGAGCAATCCTTCACGGTGGAGGAGGCATGGTTCAGGTAACCAGCAATCACGCCAGCCTTGTCGCCGCAGGTTTCTTTGCCATCACCGTCGTGGGTGTTGACAATCTTGGCATTCTCAACATGGCAGTTCTCGATGGTACCAGTCATGTAACCAGCGATAACAGCAACATTGTGTTTGCCGCTCACCTTGGCGTTCTTCACAGTCAGGTTCTTGATAGTGGAAGTGGCATCGTCACCAGGGTGGATGAAGCCGAACAGGCCAGCAGAGGGGGTGCCCTCAATGGAGGTGTTGTTCACGTTCAGGTTGCTGATGGTGTGGCCCTGTCCGTCAAAGGTGAAGCCGTAAATGGCGCACGCATCGCCATGAACGCCGATGGGAGTCCAATCAACGTTGCACAGGTCGATGTCAGCAGCCAGCTTGATGGTCTTGCCTTTCAGAATATTGACATTCTTGGCAGCAGCTTCGTTGACCAGCTTAGCCAGGCCGAAGAGCTGGGAAGCATTGGAGATTTCATAGTTGCTCTCGCTGGCATCATACCAAGAGGTATCCGCTTCGAAGGAAGCTTCGCCCCATTCGGTGCCGTTGTTGCCCCACTGGGTGTTGTAGGCAGCATAAGCTTCCTCAACATCGGCAAAACCAGCGGCCTGCACAGCATAAGCGCTCACATACATGATGGGGCTACCATCGGTGTTGATGTTCCACTTGAGATCCTTGGTCGTTCCGTAATTGACCCAGTACATATCGCCTTCGGGAGTAATATCAATCATCTCATGCAGCTTGACCTTCGT
Organism: uncultured Oscillospiraceae bacterium; assembly: GCA_964423675.1. Taxonomy (GTDB): domain Bacteria; phylum Bacillota; class Clostridia; order Christensenellales; family Aristaeellaceae; genus RUG563. The sequence continues at coordinate 34,201 of CAYRFP010000004.1, read as the reverse complement.
AAAAAGGGGATTTGTCTTTTCGCCAGCAGCAAGCTTGCCATCTTTCGTGTAGTAACCGCTCACGATATAATTCTTCTTGTTGATTTCGACATTCTTGCTCGGAAGGTTTCCATAGCCGCCGAACAAATATTGCCAATCACCGTAATAGGGATTGTGCCAATTTTCGTCGTCGCTATTATTGCTCAAATTAAAGACAAGCGAGCCCGTCATTTCTTCGGGCACAGCGATTTCCATCCACACATAGGCTTCTTCGGAGCCAGTGTTCTCGATGTAGGGAGCCTTGTCAACAATCTGACCAGGCAGAACCTTCACGCCCTGCTGGAAGTCTTCGTTCAGCTTAATGGATACATTGCCCATGGTAAATACGTTAGCAGCGCTATCCCGGTCGGTGAGGTAAGCCAAGGTGCCGGAGGTAGCCATAGCCACAGACAACACAAGCGCCGCAACCAGAATCAGCTTGCGGTTCAGTTTCATGATAATTGCCTTCCTTCTTATAGGTATTTTTATATGTAACGGCATACGCCGTTATCAACCAAGGGAGTAGTTGGGGGGGGAAGAATCAGCGTTCGTCCAAGGGAGGAACCTCCGTAGGCTGGACAGAACCACCATTCTGCCTATCGAAAGCCGCCCACGCAGCATCCTGAGAGGGGAAGCCAGTGGACTGGATGGCCTGAGCGACCACATCGATGGACATGCCGGCGATGGACTGGAGCTGATCGCCCGTGATTTCGTCCGGGACCACCAGCAGTTCAAACAGGGAGGGAAGACGGAGATCTTCGCCCTGCGGCTGAACGGCCGAGGGATAGCGGAACTCGAGAGTCAACGAATTGGCCACAGCATTCTGCTGCATGCTGACGCAGGGCCACTTTTCGGGATCCCAGCCCTGCACATGCTCCTGAGGCAAGCCCAGGGGATAGAGATCCGGGTATTTCGCCTTGAGATCGGCAAAGATAGCAGAAAGCTCATTGGCATGGGAAACCGTGACGACGAGACGAACGAAGGATTCCTCGCTGCCGGCCTTGACAGTCAGGGTTGGGTCTTTCACATAGACGCCGTCGGGAACCAGCTTATACTGGTTGCCTTCTTCCGTCCGAGGGGTTTCGCCGCCGGGGACTTCGGGCTGGACAGGGACGCCAGAGGGATCGGTCTTGGTTTCATCCAAGATGATATTCACGTTACCAACAGTAAACGTGTTTTTCACAGAAGCACGATCCGTCAGGTAAGCCACAGTTCCAAACGCAGCGCTGGAGACGACCAAAACCGCGCAAAGCAGCATGAGGAACGATTTCTTTTTCATGGTTATCGCTCTCCTTTCTTCTCGCCGACCATGCACGGCTTATTTTGCGCCACATTCCGGACACGGAAATGGACACTTTTATACGGATAATATATTACCACCATTTTCCTTGTTTGTACAGCCCTAAAACGGAAAAAAATTTTACATTTGTTAAAAAAACATTCAGAAAAAATTTGTTTTTTGGCAAAAAAAGAAAAATGTGAGGAGGGGGTTGCATTTTTTCGGCATCCGTGGTATGATATTTCCGTTGCCGATGTGGCGGAATGGCAGACGCACCGCACTCAAAATGCGGCGGGAAACCGTGTGAGTTCGAGTCTCACCATCGGCACCAAAGCGCTTTCTGAAAAGAGGGCGCTTTTTGCTTGCCGCGAATGGGGGAACAAAAAAATCCGTCTCCACGGAGACGGAAAATGGTGAACCCGGCGCGACTCGAACGCGCGGCCTACAGAGTCGGAGTCTGTCACTCTATCCAACTGAGCTACGGGTCCATAGGGCACAAGATTTCCAAGTACCCAGACAGTATAACACCGAAACGGCGGTTTGTCAAGAGGGGGCGGCGCGATTATTTCGCAGCTTAAAGGACGATATCCCCGGGGCGATAGCCCGCCGGCAGCGGCTCCTCTTCCAGGAAGGAGAAGGAAGGATCCTGCAGCACCGGCAGGAACGCAGCATAAGGCAGCCGCGGGAATTCGCAGGCATAGGTGCTTGAGCCAAACCAGCCGCCCTCTTTGCCGCGGAGGTTCAGATCGCGGGCGAACTTGGTACGGTTGGAGCAATCGTGCACCACGATGGGCCAGCTTTCCCGATCCGCCTGCGCCATCAGCTTCAGGGTGATTTCCCGGCTCCAGATCGGCGAGACATAGCCATGGCGATTCATATACAGGTTTTCACCGGCATAGTTATCGATGTTGTTGGGGTTAAGATGCAGCTCGGCGCAGTTCATGAAATCCAGCCCCGTGGCCAGAATATGCTCCTTTTTCTGCTGAAACGCGTCGTAGAATTCCGGAGTCGCGGGGGTTTCGATTCCTACGTAGGGAATAAAGCGTTTAGCCAGGGCGATGTGCTCGATCACGCGATCTGCGCAGCCGCTGGCCCCCAGATTGAAGCGCAGTTCATCCAGCCCGGCTTCTCCCAGCGCCCGCAGGTTTTCCTCGGTAGCCAGGATGCCATTCGTATACAAATGCTGATGAATTCCCGCCGCATGGAACTGAGCGATCACGCCATAATACTTTTCAATTTCCATAAACGGTTCCAGATAGACATAGGCAATGCCCGTGGGCTTTTTCTGGATGGACAAAAGCAGCGGTATATCCTCTTCATAAAACTTTGTGCCCCCGATTTCCCACATGCCCTCGCCAATGGGCGGCTGGCAATCCAATTCGCCATAATTATAGCAGAATTTGCACTGAATGTTGCATTTATTGGTTTTGCGCACGGCGCTAAGCCCGGTGCCCAGCAGGCAGGAGCGGCAGCCGCAGGGAAATTTTTCCGGATCTCCTACGAAAAAAGTGCGTCCATCCAGGGATTGCAGATGGGGAATTTGCGCCATCAGGGCCTCATTGCGCCGGTTCACCGCCCGCTCAATCTGGGCGAAGGCGGCATAGGCCAGTTCCTGCTGCTGGGGCAGGAGTTCTTCCTCCTCCGGGAGCATGGCAAAAAAAGAAAACCAGGTCAGCGCATCCTGTTTTGAAATCTTCATGGGCTTCTCCTCCTTTGGCAGGCGTCTATTCAGTATGGCACGGGAGGGCGCGCTTGTCAATCCCTTTCTTTAATTTGCGCCGTTCTCTGCCTGCCTTAGCGCCATGCGCCGCCAATTGAAAAAAGCGTAAAGGTCGTTTAATAAAAACATGCCAAAGCACAGCACCATCGGCAGATGCGCCGGGCTTTCCATTGCTGCAAGAATCCAGAGTACGATCAGCACCACATCGTTGGCTGCATACGCCAGAGCATAGGTGCAGCTGCGGCAATAGGTCAAATAGGAGGCCAGGAAGCTGGTGGTTACGGAAATGGTGCTGATTATCAAATTGGCATTTCCGAAATATCTCAGGATGAAATAGAAGGCACCCGTAGCAAATGCGGAGCCTATAACGCCACCAATGATCTTGCGGCCGTTCATCCGCGCCACAGCCACCTCCATTTTTCCTTCCTCGAAGGGATGGCGCAACCAGGTCACCACAGATAGAATCGCCATGGGCGCAGTCATTCCAAGATAAGTAATCATTTCCCCATAATAGCGAAATTCCAAAGAAACCACGGCATACAGCAGGCTAAACACCACCGTTAGCACCTGACCCAGCGGCTGGCCTTTTGCGATAAAAATCAGCGATGTGACTCCCACCAGTGATGCAATCAGACTAAGCAACGTTTTCTCCTCCCCCATTAAAAACGAGCCTAAGATCACCAATACTGAAACACCCCACAGCGTCCATTCCCATTTGTTCAGCGCCTTAATACCATTGACCACCAATTTCTGAATCACACTTTCTCCTTTCTTACGAAAAAGCATCCGTTTCCCGCATCTACTGGGCCTAAAGATGCAGGAACGGATGCTTTCGCATCGCCGCCCGGCGGCGGCACTTTTCTAATTGCTATGATACGATAGCACACGAAATGCCCGCTGTCAAGAGACAACAGGGAAAAATTTGCACAGGCGCGTTGCTGCGCTGTCTTCCTCATGCAGCTGCATTTTCTGTATTGACAAGCAAACGCTATCATGATAGAATGACCTCGAAAATAGAAAAACAACGGCTATGACGAAGACGGATACCGCAAAGCGTTTCACAGAGAGTCGGGGATGGTGGGATCCCGGCAAACAATGGCGGATCATCCCATCCCTTCCGAGCCGGGCTTCTCCAAAGCAAAGTGCAAGTAGAGGGCTCCGTGTAGGCTACGTTAGTGCATAGGGCTTGTTGGAGCCTGAAAGCGGCGCGGTTTTATAACCGGGCAATTTGAGTGGTACCGCGGGGATTGTGCATCAAGACTCGTCTCAAGGAAACTTGGGGCGAGTCTTTTTTTGCAACATTGAAAGGAGAGAAAACAAAATGGAACACCGAAAGAAAACCATGGTTCTGATCAGCTTCATGCTCTTTTCCTTATTCTTTGGGGCAGGCAATCTGATTTTTCCCCCTTTTTTAGGGCAAAGCGCTGGCGATCACACGTTCATTGCCATGCTGGGTTTTCTCATTACAGCCGTTGTTCTTCCCGTATTGGGCGTAGTGGTCGTGGCGCGCTTCGATGGGCTTGACCGGCTGGGACAGTTGGTCGGCAAACGGTTTGGAATCGTTTTCACCGTGCTGATTTATCTGTCCATCGGTCCCGGGCTTGGCATTCCCCGCGCCGCATCCGTTCCCTTTGAAATGGCTTTCGCGCCTTATCTGCCGGAAGGAAGCAACAGCGCCATCTGGATGGCCGTGTATTCGTTAGCATTCTTTCTGGTGGCGCTATGGCTGTGCTTAACGCCGAGCAAGCTGGTCAACCGCATTGGCCATTATCTCACTCCCGCCCTGCTGATTCTTCTGGTGTTTCTTTTCGTATGCTTCCTTTTCCGGGGCAAGGTGGATGTGGCTGCCGCGCAGGACGCCTATGGTTCCACGCCTTTCCTGAAGGGCTTTGCTGAAGGCTACAACACCATGGATACCATCGCCGCCTTAAATTTCGGCTTGGTCATCGCTACCACGCTGGGCTCTTTCGGCCTTAAAGAAAAAAAAGCGATTATGCACCACACAGTGCTGGCCGGCGTATTCGCTGGAGGGATTCTTGCGCTGGTCTATGCAATGCTTTCTTATATGGGCATGTGTTCCTCGGGGGTCTATGCGCTGCCAGAAAACGGGGCGCAGACGCTGCGCGCCATCGTATATCAGGTTTTTGGCACGCCGGGCGCGGTTCTGCTGGCGGCGATTTTCACTTTGGCTTGCCTGACCACCTGCGTGGGGCTCATCAATTCCATTTCGCAATATTTTCCACGCTCTTTCGTAAGCTGACCTATCGCCAGTGGGTATTCGTCATCACAGGCTTTTCCTTCCTGGTGTGCAATTTGGGGCTGAACACCATTCTCAGCATTTCCGTTCCCGTGCTCAACGCCATCTATCCGGTTTCCATCGTGCTGATTCTGCTGGGATTGACGCATGGCCTATGGAAAAATAATCGGTTTGTATATCCCAGCGTTGTTGGCGGAACGGCTGTCATTAGCGTAATATATGCCATGGATGCAGCAGGGCTTCCCGCATTGCTGGCCCGTGTGCTGCCACTTTACAGCAAAGGATATGGCTGGCTCTGCGTGGCCGCTGTACTGCTTGCCGTGAATCTGGTCTACGGTTTGGCTGCACGAAAGAAAAAATAAGCGAAAACTTCTAAACAGGATATTGGTTTGTTTAATTAACAGTATAAGCAAGGGGATGTCCCCCTCCAGCTTTTTGAAAGAAATGATTCCAGATATGTCGTCTTCTCTTGTTATAGACACAATCTTCGGAATCCTGATAACTGAATATCTCTGCCGGGCTCACTTCTCAAAAAAATGGTCTTACGCCTGCTGAAATCAGGCGCAAGACCATTTGTTTAAACTATGCTTATACTGCAATGTTTCCTTGTCTGTTACCGAAGAGACAGTCCAAAGCACGGAACGGCTTTTCTATATTATTTTAGCGGTTAAATCTCCGTTGTGCTGATTTCCTGCACCGCCGTGTTTGGATCATCCGGCAGCAGGAACGTTTTGATCTCAAAAGGCTTCCACTCCGCATTCACCGAGCGGTTCAGGAAGGGCAGTGCAAGCTGCGCCTGCGTCTCGCGGCCCAGCGTCTCCACCGCGCGAAGCACATAGCCATTTTCGTCCTCTGCCCGCTTCAGCGCCGTCAGCATAATCCCCGGATGGCTCGTCGAGAACCCGGACATCTGCTCCGGTAGCGGCCCCTTATGGTAGGTTTCTTCAATGCAGGGCATGGGCTGATTCAGTGCTTCTGCCCGCTGCGGCAAAGATGCATCCTGCCATTCGCCCGCAAAGGGAACCAGCACCAGCCGAATGGTCTGTTTCTCCTGATCCATAAACTGGCAGGATTCATCCCGGTGCGGCTGGCCGTAGTGATCCGCGTAGATCGAGGTATTGGCCAAAGTCATACGCAGCTCGCCCTCCTGAGCGCTATAGCTGTATTTTCCCTTGTTCAGCAGCGCCAGGCCACCGTCCTTGCCAGCCATCACTACAAACCGCTGACAGGGTTCTTCCTGCCCATTGGGCTTGCGCTCCAGCACACCGTAGGGGATTTCCGCCAGGCTCCGCTCGCAGCCCGTGGGCAAGCAAAGCTTCACCATTCGATGCTTTTCTCTGGCTTCCAGCTGCACGTTCATTTCCAGCTGATCTGCATTTGCATACAGAATATACCGCTGGCACAGTGTGGCTTCTCCATGATGGGACGTGACCCGCAGCACCGCCCGAACCGGCCCATTTTCTTCCACTGCAACCTCTGCATCGCCAAACGCGCCGGCCTCCTGATCGAAGGTGAACACATTATGCGCCCAGGTATCATTCGCGGAAATATCCATCAGCCGCACCGAGGAGGCGCCAGACAGTGCATCGCGGCCAGAGGCCTTATGGATCAGATGGCACAGCATGCCGGTTTTCGGATCCAGTTCTGCCCGCAGGAAACGATTTTCCAGAACATTTGGCCCCACGTTCCATTCCGTCTGAGCCGGCTTCGTATCCTTTTCCTGCAAATACACCCAATAAACGCGATAGCCATATGCTGGAACACGGGCGCAGAACACGCTGTCCCAATGATCCGTTCTTCCGTTGGTACGAGTCGCGCGAATAATCTGCACAGGAACAGGCTGGCCTTCGTTATCCTCAACAGCCAGCAGCGGGCGACGAATCACCACGCTATCCTCCGCCTCAAACCCATGGGGATTAAATACCACCACCGGCGTGCCCAGTTCCTGAATACCCCACAGTTTCCAGTCCTCGTCCTTGGAACGAACAGGTTTAAGCAGACCCTTGCTGGTATCAATCTGCCAGGACAGCCGCTGCAACGCAGCGTTTTCTTCCCGGTCGGCAATGGACAGCGTTTCATCCAGCTGGCAGCAAGCATCTTCCAGCGCCTCAGCCAGAGAACAGCCGCCCATCAAATCATGAAATTCATTGAATAAAAGGTTTTCCCATGCCTGACGCACGAATGGCTTTTTCAGCGTATGGCCCGTCAGCGCCTGCGAAAGCGCTCCCAGCTTTTCCATACGAAGCAAGGCATTTTCTGCTTCGCGGTGCAGCCGCTTGCTGCGGGAATGAGTGGAATAGCAGCCGCTGGCATGATGCTGCAATTCGCCTTTCCACTGGGGAAGGGTTTCCTTTTGCAGCGTAGCGAAGTAGTCCATAGGCGTACCAAAGCGCACCTGATCGCCGCGGGGCGCAGACTGCATGTATTCAGAAATTTCCTTCAGATTCTGAATCGTGGGGCCGCCGCCATGATTGCCAACGCCGTAAAAGCACATCATCGGCTGAGCCAGGCCGTCGCCTTTTTCCAGGATATAATCAATTTTTTCGCCCTGATTCTTCTTACGGGTATAGCCGTTGTAGTCCACAGGATTGTGGAATGCCAGAACCTCCGTCCCATCCGCTCCTTCCCAGCGCAGGGGGCCTTCTGGAATCTGATCGTTTTCCAGCAGGGAGGGCCGCATCCACACATACGCGCCCATCCCGGCCTTTTGCAGAATCTGCGGCAGCATGGCATTATGGCCAAAGGTGTCCACGTTGTAGCCAACCGTGGCCGTAATGCCGAATTTTTCTTTGAAATATCGCTGGGAAAGCAACGTTTGGCGCACGATAGATTCGCCAGATGGCACGTTCATATCCGGCTGAATCCACATGCCGCCAACTATGCCCCAGCGTCCTTCCTTCACGCGGGCGCGAATTTCCTCGAACATTTCCGGATCATTTTCCTCTACCCAGGCATAATAGCACGCACAGGCGCAGGTAAACACGAAATCCGGCGTTTCGTTCATCCGATCCAGTGCGGAGCGGAACGTAGCCTTCACTTCATGGTATCCTTCCCGCCATTGCCAAAGCCAGACGGGATCAATATGGGCATTGCCGATCATTGTTACGTTCTTCATTATGCTTCTCATCCTTTCTTTTGCTGCGCCAGATGCTCTTCAAACAATTCGCGCATATGCTGATAGCTTTCCTCGGGAATCTCCGGATTGCCCTGGCCATAGCTGGGAATCAGCTGATCGCCAGCAAGCTTCGCATTGGTGCAGGTACGGTCATGCCGCCATTTTTCCCGTTCCTGCACATAGCGCAGATTCGGAATCTTCTGGGGCTGATTGCCATTGAGAATAGAACGATAGGCAAACATGCCCGGCAGGAACATATCCATGGCCTCATAGACGCCGATATTCTGAGATTCCTCTCCCCGCAGCTTTTTCAGGAATTCGTGCATCACATAGAAGTCCGATCCCCCGTGGCCGCTCATTTCGTATTTGCTGGTCTTCTCATCCCTGGGTTCCGTCAGCGTCCAAGGCTCACCATCCAGATTATAATAGACCTTTTTCGCGCCGCCCATTTCCGCGTCTTCCCGCAGGCTTTCCATCCGTCCCTTTTCTCCATAAACAGAATACCACACCGAATTTCGAGACGGGCCTACGCCATGGATGCTCTTGACCAGTGCGCCGCCTTTGAGCGTAATCATTTCCACACCGATGGGACCAGCCTTTGCGCCCATGCGCTCCATGCGCTTATTGAAGGGCGATTCAAAACCGCTGACCTGCTCTGGCCGCAGCCCCGTAATATACACCAGCGGGCCAATGGAATGCGTACAATAATAGGTAGAATACATGGTGTTGCGCCAATGATCTGCCACGCCGCCATGGGTATAGTGATGCCAGCCCGGCTCGCAATTATGCATGTATTCGCCTTCGCCATATTCGAACTTGCCCAGTTTTCCAGAACGATAAGCCGTCCGCATGGCCCGGGGCGCGTTCATGAAGCAATAGTTCTCCCCGTAGCCGTAAATCATCCCGCTTTCCTCTGCCGCTTCAATCAGTTCCACAGCCTGCTCCATGGTTTCCACAGGCAACACTTCGCTGAACACATGCTTGCCCGCCTTAAAGCAGCGAACGGCATAGGGGGCATGTTCGTTGGCAAAGTTCGCCAGCACAACTGCGTCCATATCCTCTTTGAGGAACTCGTCAAAATCCGTATAATAATCCAGTTGATCACCATAAGCACGCTTGGCGCTTTCCAGAGCAGGGGCGAAGCCATCGCAAATAGCAACCAGTTCTGCTTCGCCGGTTTGCTGGCAGAAATCCGCCATGCTCTTGCCACGGCCCGCGCCGAATACGCCGATGCGGATCTTTTCCCGGCTGCAAAGCTTCGCCCGGGCTTCATTATCATAGGCATGAATTACGCCGCAGTATTCGCCCTGTTCATTCACGAACCGGGTTTCCTTCACGTCAATCGCCGCCAACGCTTCCTTCCAGCGATCCAGCATATCCACCTCGGCATAATCCACCGGCAAAAAGCCCGCTGTCAGATAGCCCTTCACAGCAGCCTTGCGCCAGGCGTCCGTGGTCAGATAGACATAGCGCAGTTCTTTCTGCTGCGCCAGCTTTTCCAGCGCCTTGCTCATCATCGCACCGGACAGTCCCTTACCCCGATAATCCTCCCGAATGGCCACCATATGCACTTCGCCGATTTGCTCGACCGGGTGATAGATCGCCGTAATCGTGCCTACATGCTCGCCCTGATAATCCAGGAAAATAACATCTGTCTCCGGAATCGCATCCCGGTGCTTGATAATCGCATTTTCAAATTTTTCTATACCGTCGCTGTCCTTCGCCAGCCCATTGCGGCAGCAAAGCACCCAGGGCATTTGATCCTGCGGCCCTGCATAGTTTGAAAAAGAATAGCCTTTCGGTAATTCCGCCTTCGGAATGACAGAACCCGCAAGCCAGTACATTTTCAGCTGCGACATCGTTTTATCCCCCTGTTCCAACGTTTTCTCCTGCGGCCTTTCTCCGCTTCCTGTCTATTGTATCGATTCGTTCAGAACTTGTCAATGAAGAAAACCGCCATATTTTATTCAACGCATCCATTTCTCTGCTTTTTTTTATAAATCTTTTGCTCCCTTTAAGAGGAAAATTTCCTTCCAGCGCGAATTTGTAGAAGGAACTATGCCAATACAACAAAGGAGACGTGCTTATGATTACCGATAAGGGCATGGAGCAAACCCTGCGCAAGCTTCGGCGAATGACCAAAACCCTGCATAGCCTACTTTTCTCCCCTGTAGGCCATGTGGACACCACACTTTTTGAAACCAGAGAAACGCTGCATCAAATCCCGGATGACGCTCTTTTTGCCGTTCCCACCAAGGAAAAATGGGGCGGTGAAGGGGTGTATGGCTGGTTTAAGGGCAGCTATACCGTTCCTGAACAGCTGGATGGAAAAACGCTGTTCCTCTGGCCGAAGATGAAGTTTTTTGAAGCCACGCTGTGGCTAAACGGCTGCATTCATTCCAATTACGCCGCTAAGTTCGTAGAAGGCTCCCATGGCAACCATTACTGCAACCGAATCGTTCCCTGCGCCAAGGCCGGCGAAAAGCTGGATTTTGCGCTGGAATGCTATGCCTATCATGTGGTGCCCGGCACTCAGCCGCTGCGCAGCGAATGTCTGCCCACGTTCGAATATGATGTAGGCGGCATGGACATTTGCCTGCGGGATGACGAAATCATGGATTTCCTGTTCGATCTGGAAACGATGCTTTCTCTGCGTCAGGCACTTCCTGAAAATTCCTTCCGCCGCGCCGAGGTGGAGCGCGCGCTGTATGAAGCGCATCTGAAGCTGTATTATGATCCTGCCACCTGCACCAGCGAACAGTTCCGGGCAGGTCTGCGCGCAGCTGCTCCGCTGTTCAAGGAACAGCTGGCCAAGAAAAACGGCGAAGGCACGCCCATGGTGGGTCTGATCGGCCACAGCCATATGGATACTGCCTGGCTCTGGCCTATCTCGGAAACCAAGAAAAAGTGCGCCCGCACCTATGCAAATCAGCTGAACCTGATGGCAGAATATCCGGAATACAAGTTTGTTCAGTCCTCTGCATATCACAGCGATGTGATCCGGCGGCTGTATCCGGAATTGTTCCAGCGCATTCAGCAGGCTGTAGCGGAAGGCCGTTATGAACCCAATGGCGGCGTTTGGGTGGAATGCGATTGCAACCTGACCGGCGGCGAAAGCATGATCCGCCAGTTCCTGTGGGGCCAGCGCTTCACCCGCAAATATTTCAATTACACCGCCGACAGCTTCTGGCTGCCCGACACCTTTGGCTATTCCTACGCTATCCCCCAGATCATGAAGGGCTGCTGTGTAGATTATTTCCTGACCACAAAAATGGCCTGGAATGATACCAACAAATTCCCTTACACCTCCTTCTATTGGCAGGGTCTGGACGGCACGCGGGTGCTCACCCATCTGAACCGCACCCATATCGGCCCCACCCCGGAAACCCTCCACGAAATCACTGACGGCGACGACGCCATCCAGGAAAAGCGTTCGTCCGATATGCGTCTGTTCTCTTACGGCAAGGGCGATGGCGGCGGCGGCCCGGAATTTGAAATGATCGAATCCGCCCGGCGGATGCACGATTTGGCCGGTGTGCCCAAGTGCAAGGACATGACAGTCAGCGAATTTATGCATCAGCTGGAAGAAAGCATTCAGTATCCCAGTGTTTACGCTGGCGAAATGTATCTGGAATTGCATCGTGGTACCCTGACCAACCAGCACGAAATCAAGCGGGGCAACCGCCTGTGCGAAATCGCGCTGCATAATCTGGAACTGGCAACGGTTATGGACGCTGTGAAGCGGAACGCTGTGGCAGACGGCAAGGATATCGCGCCCCTGACCAATACGATGCTGGTGCGGCAGTTCCACGATATTCTGCCCGGTACCTGCATCCACTCTGTGCATGAAGAAACCCGCAAGGTGATCGCTGAAACCATTGAACAGGCCAAGGCCATGACGACGGCGCTGCTGCCCGGTGACGCCACGGAAAACGCCCAAACCCTGCTTAATCCCCTGCCCTTTGCCCGTCAGGACACCTTGTATCTGGACGCGCAGGAAGATGGTGTGGAAGGCTTGACGGCGCAGGCGTTTACCGATCTGAATGGCGAACGGAAGCTGGCCGTAGCTGGAGCAGACATTCCTGCGTTTGGCTCCCGCACCATTCGCTTCACGAAGGAAGCCTCGAAAGCTGCTTCGCCCTTTATCCTGAACGGCGATCACCTGACCACTCCCTTTGCTGAAATCACCTTCGACGCTAACGGCGGCATCGCTTCCATGATCGACCGGCGCAACGGCCGGGAACTGGTGCAGGGGCTGCCCTTCAACACCTTCCTTATGGCCGAGGATCTGCCCGCTGCCTGGGATAACTGGGATGTGGATGCGGATATCGAAGAAAAATTCGCGCCGGTAGGCAAGCTGCTGTCCCGGGAAGTGGTGGCGGACGGCCCGGTGGAATTGCGCATTCGCTGCAAGTGGGCCATTTCTGAAAAGTCTACGATTGAACAGGATCTGGTGTTCAGCGCGTCTTCGCCCATGATCGTCTTTGACACGGTTATGAATTGGCAGGAAGAGCATCGCTTCCTTAAGACGGCCTTTGATACCGCGCTCCATTGCGATGGCGTGCGCAACGAAGTGCAGTTCGGCTGCATTCGGCGCTCCAATCATCGCTCCACCGATGTAGAAAAAGCGCGGTTTGAAATCTGCAACCATAAATACAGCGATCTGAGTGAAACAACTTATGGCGTTGCTTTGCTCAACGATTGCAAATACGGCCTGTCTGTCAATGAAGGCAGCATGCGCCTGTCCCTGCATAAGGGCGGTATTCTGCCCGACGATCAGGGCGATAAGGGCCGCCATCTCTGCCGCTATGCCATTCTGCCCCATACGGAAGCCTACGGCGCAAAGAGCGTTGTGCAGCCCGCGTATATGTTCAACTATGCGCCTATCGCCAAGGCTGGCGCGTTCTCGGCCGAGCCGCTGGTTTCTCTGGAAAACGCCGATAATGTAATCATTGAATCCGTGAAGCCCTGCGAGGATGCGGAGAAGGCGTATATCCTGCGGCTCTATGAATCCACCGGTGATTATGCCAACGTGAAGCTGCATTTCCAGCACCCGGTGAAGGAGCTGAAGCTGTGCAACATGCTGGAAGAAGAACAGGAAACCGTGGCCGATGGTACGCTTTCACTCAAGCCCTTCCAGATCCGTACCATCAAAGTTCAGTATTAATCCATTTATATTACTAAAGAAACAGCCCGGCGCTTTGCGGCATCCCGCAGAACGCTGGGCTGTTTTCAATAATGTCCGAAGCAAAGAACGGCAGATTCAAGATTTCTTATTCGTTAGCCTTCGCCAGCCGGGCGCAGATGCGATCTGCCGTAAAGGCCAGAACGAAGCCCGCCGCCATATACAAAAGCGCAATCATCGCCCGTCCCGTAGACTGGAAAACTCCGGATGGAACCACTGCCAGAACACTGGCCGCCGTAACACCGATAATCGCATGTGAAATCTGGGACGGCTTCTTCTCCAGCGCATGATTTACGGCCTTGGGAAGCGTCAGAAGACACAGCCCCATGCCAATCGCCAGAGGAATCAGCACAGAGAAGGAAAGATGCGCAATGCCTTCCAGCATCGGCTGATACAGGCCAAAGAAGATCAGCAGCGTGGAAGATCCCAGACCGGGCACCACAAAGCTAAGCCCCCAGAAAATGCCGCAAAGCAGGAAGCCCCAAAAGTCCGGCGCAATCGTGATGCCGCCGCCCTGGCGAAGTGCCATCAGCACACCACCAAGCACAACAAAGCCCCCCAGCATCCACAGATAGGAACCCCGGCCTCGGCCCTTTTTGCCCGCTTCCATCCACAGGCCGGGCAGCGTTCCCAGAATCAAGCCGATAAAGGCGCATGTGATGCCATCGCTATCCTTGGCCATCAGCCAGTCCGCCACACCGGCCAGACCCACAAATCCAATGCCAACGCCCAGCACAAAAAACGCCAGCCGCAAGCCATCCTTGCGAAGCGCCTTAAAAGGGTGTGCCAGCAGATTCATCAGCGGCTGATACATTCCAAAGGCCACACACAGCGTGCCCCCGCTGATGCCCGGCATAATCGCTCCGAAGCCCACCAGAATGCCGCGCAACACCAGTAAAATCCAATCCATAAAAGGCTTTTTCATGCCCTCTCCTCCATTTTCCGTCTGCATCCATCCGTGTTGTGTCCCGTCCAGGCGCAAGCGCATGGAAAGCAAGACATTGTAACATTTTATCATAACCGCCCGCAAAAAACAATCCTTCTGCGTCTCCTTCGCTTTTTTTACATTCTTGCCCCGCTTTTGCCGCATTATCTGAAAAAGGGGGCTTGACAGACGCACAAAAGCAGGTAAAATAAAAGAAGGACAGCATACCCGTGAGGGAGTAGTTTGCGCAACATTGCGTGGCAAGTCAACACACGGTCGAAAGATCTGGCTTGTCTTAAATGACGAGACTCATGTACAAGCGCCAAAGAGAACGCTTGTGCACGGGTCTCTGTTTTTAATCCGATCAAAGGAAGGGAACATGTATGAAACCGTATCTAATGAGCAAAGAAGCGGTGCTGGAAGAAACGAAAACCAGCGCTCAGGGCTTAACTGAAGAAGAAGCCGCCCGTCGGCTTTCCCAGATAGGGCCAAACCGCTTAGCTGAAGGCAAAAAGGAAACGCTGTTGCAGCGCTTTCTCAAGCAGCTGGCCGATCCCATGATTATCGTGCTGCTGGCGGCGGCTGTGATTTCCGGCGTTACCTCCATGCTGGAAGAAAACGGATCAATGGTGGATTCGTTGATTATTCTGTTTGTGGTTGTGCTCAATTCCGTGCTGGGCGTGATTCAAGAAAGCAAGGCCGAAGAAGCCATCGCCGCCTTAAAAACCATGACAGCTGCTGTTTCCAAGGTGTTGCGCAATGGCAAGCAGCAGCTGATAAAAAGTGAAGAACTGGTGCCCGGCGATATTATCCTGCTGGAAGCCGGCGACAGTGTACCGGCAGATGCACGTGTGTTGGAATGCGCATCGCTGAAAATTGAGGAAGCTGCGCTGACTGGCGAATCCGTGCCCGTGCTCAAGCAGGAGGAAACTTTGAGCGGCGATTCCGTTCCGCTGGGCGATCGGAAGAACATGCTGTATATGGGTTCCACCGTGGTTTATGGCCGCGGCACGGCGATCGTCTGTGATACGGGCATGAAAACCGAAATGGGAAAAATCGCCGATGCCCTGAATCAGGCTCAGGACGAACAGACGCCGCTGCAGGTAAAGCTGGCAGGATTGAGCCGGGTGCTGACCTGGCTGGTGCTTGGCATCTGCGTAATCGTCTTCCTTGCCGGGGTTCTCCGTCACGGCAGTCTGGATTTGACCCATGTGGTGCTCCCCTCCTTCATGACCGCCATTTCTCTGGCTGTAGCCGCCATTCCGGAAGGATTGGCCGCCGTTGTCACCATCGTGCTGTCTATCGGCGTAACAAGAATGTCCAAACGAAACGCCGTTATTCGTCGGCTGACTGCCGTGGAAACGCTGGGTTGCGCGCAGGTGATCTGCTCGGATAAAACCGGCACCCTGACTCAGAACAAAATGACCGTAGTGGATGCATACGGCGTGGACAAGGCGCTGCTGGCGCAGGGCATGGCCCTTTGCTCCGACGCCCAGCTGGACGAAAACCAGCAAGCTATCGGCGAGCCCACTGAATGTGCCCTGGTCAATTATGCCTTCCAGGAAGGTTTTCACAAGGATGACCTCAAGCAGACGTTTCCCCGCGTCGGCGAAGCGCCCTTTGATTCCCAGCGCAAAATGATGTCTACCCTCCATGGGGCGGACAAGATCGTGCGTCAATTCACCAAAGGCGCCCCAGACGAGGTGCTGAACCGCTGTACGCAAATTCTCTCGTCTTCCGGCCCGCGGCCCATGACGGAGGCAGATCGTCAGGCGGTGTTGGCAGAAAACAAGCGCATGGCGGACAAAGCGCTCCGTGTGCTGGCCTGCGCTTACCGGGATTATTCCACCCTGCCCCAGGATACCAGCGCAGCAGCGCTGGAACAGGATCTGGTTTTCGTTGGCCTGACCGGCATGATCGACCCCGTACGCCCGGAGGTCAAGGCTGCTGTGGCGCAATGCAAGGAAGCGGGTATCCGCGCCATTATGATCACCGGCGATCATATCGATACCGCCGTAGCCATTGCCAGAGAGCTGGGGCTGATTGAAAACGCCTCTCAGGCTATTATGGGCCAAGCGCTGGACAGCATGACGGATGAACAGCTGGATCGCGCGATTGAGCAATACAGCGTGTATGCCCGCGTGCAGCCGGAGCACAAGGTGCGGATTGTGGAAGCCTGGAAACGTCGGGGCAAGATTACCGCCATGACCGGTGACGGCGTAAACGATGCGCCCAGCATTAAAGCCGCCGATATCGGCGTGGGCATGGGCATTACCGGAACGGACGTGACCAAGAACGTGGCGGACATGATTCTAGCCGATGATAACTTTGCCACTATCGTTTCCGCCGTGGAGGAAGGCCGACGCATTTACGCCAATATCCGTAAAGCCATCCAGTTCCTCCTGTCCTCGAATCTCAGCGAAGTGATCTCCATCTTTACCGCCACCATGCTGGGCTTTACCATTCTGGAGCCGGTACACATTCTGTGGATCAATCTGATCACCGACAGTCTGCCTGCCCTAGCGCTGGGCATGGAGCCGGGCGAGCCGGACGCCATGCGCCGCAAGCCCCGGGACGCTAAGGAAGGGATTTTCTCCGGCGGCGTGGGCTTTGACATTGCCTATCAAGGGCTTCTGGTTTCGCTGCTGACCATTGCAGCCTACTTCCTTGGGCATTTTATGGAGTATGGCACCTGGACCATCACGGATAGCCCGGATGGCGTGACCATGGCGTTTCTGACCATGTCCATGGCGGAAATCTTCCATGCCCTGAACATGCGCTCTCAGCGGGGCAGCATTTTCACCCTGAGCAGGCAAAACCTCTGGCTTTGGGGCAGCATGCTGGCCGCGCTCGTGCTCACCACATCGGTGATCTATGTGCCCTTCCTGGTTTCTGCCTTCGGCTTTACCTCTATTTCCTTGGCAGAATACGCCGTGGCCATGGGTCTGGCGCTTTGCATGATTCCAATCGTTGAATTGGTCAAGCTGATTCAACGGAAGGTAAGCCGCAAATAAGCCCGTTAAGCCAATCAAACATACAAAAAGGCGGAGAAGCCCTAATAGGCTTCTCCGCTTTTTCTATATCGTCCCGCTTACAGTTCCGCCAAGGTATGGTATGCAGCCTTCAGCGCTGGGTACAGAGAGCAATAGAGACTGTAATACTTTTCGTATTCCTCATGTCGTGAAGCGCCGGGCAGCAGGGGTGCGTTTTCCCGGATCAGATTCGCGCAGGCAGAGGGAACATCGGCATAGACCCCCGCCGCAACGCCGGCCAGAATAGCCGCGCCCAAAGCTGGGCCTTCAGGATTATCTACGGTTTTTACCGGCATGGCGAACACATCCGCCATCATTTGCCGCCAAAACGGGCTCTTTGCACCGCCTCCACAGGCCAGCATACTTTCCGGAGCAATGTTCATGCCACGCAACACATCCAGGTTTTGCCGCTGGGAATAAATCACGCCTTCCATCACTGCCCGCAACAGATCGCGCCGCTGATGAATGCCCGATAGACCGATAAATCCGCCCCGGGCATCCGCATCCAGCAATGGGCTGCGTTCGCCCATCAAATAGGGCAGGAACAAAAGCCGATTGGCCCCAATGGGCGATTGCGATGCCTGCTGGTTCATCAGCATATATGGATCTTCGCCCATTTGTGCCGCCGCCTGGCATTCCGCCTGACAGAATTGATCCCGGAACCATTTCAGTGAAAGCCCCGCTGCCAGCGTGCAGCTCATCACGGTGTACGCTCCCGGCACAGCGGCGCAGAACGTGTGCACTCGGCCGGCCGGATCAATCTGAACCTGATCCGCATGAGCAAATACCACGCCGGATGTGCCGATGGTAGTAAAAGCCCTGCCATTTTCCACCACGCCCATGCCCACCGCGGCAGCAGCGTTGTCCCCCGCTCCGGCAGCCACCGGCATGCCCATTTGCAACCCGGTTTCTGCCGCAGCTTCTGCGGTAATCGTGCCTGCCGTTTCGCTGCTTTCCACCAGGGGTGGCAGCAGCGGCGGATCGATTTCCAGTGCGTTCAGAATCTCATTCGACCATTTCCGACCCGGAACGTCCAACAGATTCGTCCCACTAGCATCGCTCATCTCGGCGGCGTATTCGCCGGTCAGGCGAAAACGCACGTAATCCTTGGGCAGAAGAATGTGGCGAACCTTGCTCCAGATTTCCGGCTCATGCCGCCGCACCCACAAGATTTTTCCCGCTGTGAAACCCGGCAACGCAGGATTAGCCGAAATACGGATCAGCCGCTCCTGGCCTATAGTTTGCGTTATTTCGTCACACTCCGCCTGAGTTCGCCCGTCGCACCAAAGAATGGCCTTGCGAAGCACGTTTCCCTGCTCATCCAGCAGCACCAGTCCATGCATCTGCCCGCTGATGCCCAGTCCCCGAATCTGAGCAGGGGAAACCCCGCTCTTTTTCAGCACCTGGCGAATGGTTTCCCTTGCCGCCTTCCACCAGCATTCAGGATCCTGCTCTGCCCAGCCGTTTCTGGGCTGTTCCAGCGGATATTCCTGAAGCGCGCTGGCCACAGCGCAGCCTTGCAGATCAAACAGCACCGTCTTTGTTCCAGAGGTTCCCAAATCCACGCCCAACAAATATTCCTTCATGGCTGCCTCTTTCTCACAGGGTCAGGCAAACCGCCGCATGGCCGGTCAGCTTTTGAGTACGTTCATCCGGCTGCCCCATGCCCACATATAATTGGATTTTTCCTTCTTCCATTCGCTGTCCCTGGTCGTTTACCACCAGTAATTCCTCTTTCCGCACTCGAATCTCTGCCGTTGCCTTTCTGCCCGCCGGGCACTGCACCCGGACAAACCCGCAAAGCCGGGGATTCAGCGGCGCGAAAGTGCTGCCTTCATTCTGGCAATAAACCTGCGCCACATCCTGAGTGTCCATGGGCCCATCGTTTACAATTTCTGCCGTAACGATCAGCTCGCCGTCTTTTTCTGTCACCTGCGCGTTGGCCACATGGGTGTTGCCATAGGTCAGGCCAAAGCCGAAGGGATAGAGCGGCTCCTGCGCAAAGTAGCGATAGGTACGCCCCGCCATGGCGTAATCCGTGAATTCCGGCATCTGGCGCAGTTGGTGATTATGATAGAACGTCACCGGCAGCTTGCCTGACGGCGAAACCTTGCCCAGCAAAATATCCGCCACAGCCTTTCCGCCCCTGGCTCCAGGATACCAGCTCAGCAAAATCGCATTGGCCTTTTCATTGCCCGTCTGTAAATCTATGGCGCTGCCCGCCATCAGGCAAATCACGGTAGGCTTTCCGGTGTTCAGCACAGCGTCCATCAAATGCCGCTGGCATTCCGGAAGCAACAGATTCCATTTATCGCCAGAAGCGGAGAAATTATTTTCGTCCCCCTGTTCGCCTTCCAGCGTTTCATCCAGGCCCAGCACCAGCACCACCGCATCTGCCGCTTCGGCCACGGTCAGCGCTTCAGAAATCCGGTCATCCGGTTGCGCGCACCCCTCTACCCGATCCTTAAACAGATGGCAGCCTTCGGAATACAGAACCCGCGCCTTGCCTTCCAGTGCATCCTGGATACCTTCCAGCACCGTTACGTATCGAGACGCCGTGCCATAATAATTGCCAATCAGCGCCTGACGGCTATTGGCATTGGGGCCGATAACCGCCACCGTGGAAAGCGTATCCGGATTCAGAGGCAGCAACCCATCATTTTTTAGCAGCACACAGCTTTCCCGCGCTGCGTCCACTGCCTTTTCCAAATGCGCCGGGCTTTCGATCTCCGTATAGGGGATCTGGTCGTATTCGCTGCCCTCCATCAGCCCCAGCATATACCGGGTGGTAAACGCGCGAACCGCTGCCTGACGGATTTCGTCCTCCGTCACCAGCCCCGTTTCGTAGGCTTTCATCAGATGCACATACATGCAGCCACAGTTTATATCGCAGCCATATTTCAGCGCCAGAGCTGCCGATTCTTCCGGGCTGTCCGTAATTTGATGGAAGCGATGAAAATCCTGAATCGCTCCGCAATCGGACACCACATGGCCTGAAAATCCCCATTTTTCCCGCAGTGTCTTTTGAAGCAGCATAGGGCTGGCGCAGCAGGGCTCTCCATTTGTACGATTATACGCGCCCATCACAGCTTCTACCTGTGCTTCCTTCACCAGGCGTTCAAAGGCGGGCAAATACGTCTCCTGCAAATCCTTTTCAGAAACCTGCGCATTAAACTGGTGTCGCAGAGATTCCGGCCCGGAATGCACTGCAAAATGCTTGGTACAGGCAGCCGCCTTCAAATATTCGCCATCGTCCTGCAGCCCCTTCACATAATGCACACCCATCTCTCCGGTCAAAAACGGATCTTCGCCATAAGTCTCATGCCCCCGCCCCCAGCGGGGATCCCGGAAAATATTGATGTTGGGCGACCAATACGTCAGTCCCTTATAAATACCCCGATCTCCCTGGCGAACGGAGGCGTTATGCTTGGCCCGCCCCTCCGTAGCGCAGATATCGCCCACCTCCTTCAGCAATGCCGAATCAAAGGTGGCGGCCAGACCAATAGCCTGGGGAAAACTGGTAGCCACGCCGGCCCGGGCCACACCGTGCAAAGCTTCGTTCCACCATGTATAAGCCGGAACGCCCAGCCGCTCTATCGCTGGAGAACCGTACCGCAGCTGACTGGCCGCTTCGGAAACCGTCATCTGTGCTACCAGGGCTTGTGCCTTTTCCCGTGCTTTCTCTCGATTCATCCCGCATCGCTCCTATCATCGTTGAATAACTCTTTTCAGGTTTCGTAATGACATTTCATAACTGTTTTTATGATACGGCATTCCAGCAGGAATGTCAAGCTTTTTTGCACGGAAAAGCGGAACGAAAAAAAGCGGAAAACCTGCTAATAAAACAGCACAGTTTCCCGCTTTCTTTTTTAATCCAACGAGGCGAAATACCGTCGCTTCAACTGCTCCGCACTCCCGCGGGCAGCAAGCATTGCCAGATCCCGCCGATCATACGTTATCTGGAAGCATTCCCCCTGGGGATAATAGCGAAATTCCTGCAATTCCGCTTTCAATTGCCGGTCAAACGCCGTATCTGCCCAAGCAAAATCCCCTTGAAAAATCACGTTTTCGGGATTATATGCCAATGAAAGATTATGCAGTGCCACCGCAAAGCAATGAGCTAAATACTCCACTGCCTTTCGCGCCGCCGCATTTCCCTGTTCCGATGCCGCAAAAAGCCTATGCAGGGAAAAGACCTCCGCCCGTTCCAGATCGGACTTTCCTTCTGCTTGCAGCATCCCCCGCACGTGCTCGGCACTAACCAGACTTTCCAAGCATCCGCGCTTTCCGCAACCACAAAGCAGCGGGCCGTTTTCCGCAATGATCATATGACCAATCTCGCCAATCAGCGAATCCCGACCATTGAGCACATGACCCCGCTCCATCATGCACGCGGACACCCCCCAGGTGGTAAACACGGTTAGCATCCTCCGAGACGCATAATCCTCCTGATCCAGCAGAACGGCGCGTCCCGCCGCCTTGCCGGCGTTATCCATAAAGTATTCCGTTTTCTCGCCAAATATCGGCCGAAGGTATTCTTCCAGCGCCACATCTTTTCCCCAGCTCGGTGCTTGCGAATTATAGCGCAGCAACCGCGTCTCATAATCTACTGTTCCCGGTACGGTCAGCGCTACGCCGTATAACACTTCCAGGGCCACACCCTGGCGCTGCAGATACGCATATACCTGTTCCTGCAACAAAGCAAAAATCGCGTGCAAGGATTGCTCAGGAGAGGATGGCAAGCGCTCCAGCGCATATACATCACCGATCAGACCGCTAAGCGCTAGCGTGGTTTCCCCAGGCCATACATGAACGCAGAGAATCTTCCGTTCATCCGCAAACTGAAACAGTTCCGGCTTCTTCCCGCCCAAACTGGTGGTACTGCCAAGGCCCAGTGATTTCACCACGCCCCGCTCGCAATATTCCTGCAACGCACGCATAACGGTTGGACGGCTAATACCAGTTTGGCCGTGAATATCCGCCGCTGTTACGCGTTGGCCGGATCGCAGCGCCCGGAGAATCCGCTGCCGATTGGTTCGCTTAATATCCGCCGGCAAAGCCGCGCCTTCCCCATGCATTGGTTCTTTCATCGTCGCCGTCCCCTTTCTCGCTGCTGGCATTATAACACATTTTTTTGTTTCTGCAAAGCGATGGCGTATCGAAACCAAAACGACCCTGCAACAATATTTCTTGACATTCTGTCCAAAAGCCTGTATGATAAAGATGGTTATAAAACGTTATTTCCTAACTTCGTTTCTCCGTGCGTTGCTGCATGCGCACAGACATCTTCAAAAAAGGAGTGTGTTCCTGCTATGCTATCCAATCTCCCACAGGTTCATCTGGGGCTGATCGCCGTCAGCCGCGACTGCTTTCCCGTTACGCTGAGCCAGTCCCGCCGTCAGGCCATCGCGGCTGCCTATGGCGATGGGCTGTATGAATGCCCGATCACCATCGAAAATGAAAAAGATATGCTGCAAGCCGTAGCCGATGTGCAGGAAAAAGGCTGTAACGCGCTGGTGGTGTTCTTAGGCAACTTTGGCCCAGAAACCCCGGAAACCCTGATTGCAAAATACTTTGACGGCCCCTGCATGTTCCTGGCTGCCGCTGAAGGCGACGGCGACATGATCAACGGCCGTGGCGATGCCTATTGTGGCATGCTCAATTGCTCCTACAACCTGGGCATGCGCCATTTAAAAGGCTACATCCCCGAATACCCTATCGGTACAGCGGAGGAATTGGCAGAAAAGATCCGGGATTTCGTCCCCATTGCCCGGGCAATTATCGGCGTGAAAAGCCTCAAAATCATCACGTTCGGCCCCCGGCCCCAGGATTTCTTTGCCTGCAATGCACCGATCAAGGGGCTATATGACCTGGGCGTGGAAATCGAAGAAAACAGCGAACTGGATTTGCTGGTCAGCTTCCAGGAGCATGCCAATGATCCCCGGATTGGGGATGTATGCGCAGATATGGCCAGAGAGATGGGTGAAGGCCACTATTATCCGGACTTAAACGCTCGGATGGCGCAGTTTGAGCTGACACTGCTGGACTGGGCAGAAAACCATAAGGGCGCCCGAAAATACGTGGCCTTTGCTAACAAATGCTGGCCCGCCTTCCCCAGCCAGTTCGGCTTTGAGCCCTGCTATGTAAACAGCCGCCTGGCTTCCCGGGGCATTCCGGTGGCCTGCGAAGTGGATATTTACGGAGCGCTGAGCGAATATATTGGCGCTTGCATTTCTGGCGAAGCCGTGACGCTGCTGGATATTAACAACACCGTGCCCGGTTACATTTACAATGAAGATATCAAAGGTAAATTTCCCTATCAGCTGACCGATACCTTCATGGGCTTCCATTGCGGAAATACCCCAGAATGCCGTCTGTGTGAAAGCCGGTCGATTCAGTATCAGCTGATTCAGCATCGGCTGCTGGAGCCCGCTGGTTCCGCCCCGGATTTCACCCGGGGTACGCTGGAAGGCGATATTGCCGCAGGACCTGTTACCTTCTATCGTCTCCAATGCGACAGCGAAGGCACGCTACGAGCCTATATTGCCCAGGGCGAAACGCTGCCCGTTCCCACCCGCTCCTTCGGCGGCATCGGTGTGTTTGCTATTGCGGAAATGGCCCGGTTTTATCGCCACGTGCTTTTGCAAAAGCGCTATCCGCATCATGGCGCGGTGGCGTTCGGCCATCATGGCAAGGCGCTTTTCGAGGTATTTAAGTTCCTGGGCGTTAGCGATATTGCTTATAACCAACCCAAAACGCTTCCCTATCCCACGGAAAATCCTTTCGCTTTCTAACATCTCCCCCTTAAATGAAACAGCGGCCGATTCCTTCGACCGCTGTTTTTTCTTTATTTTTTGCTCTCCAGCGCTTGACAATAGGCGTGGGGCGTAACGTTTTCGCATTTCTGGAAAGCGCGTTTAAAGGTCAGATCGTTCTCATAGCCGCAGGCTCGGGAAATCTCAAGCAGATTATTTTCTCCAGCCTGCATCAGCGCCTTGGCCTTATCAATGCGCATCTCCCGCAACCAATCCATAAAATTCACGCCATACGCACTTTTAAACAGCTTGCTCATAGCCGAAGCCGTCATTTCAAAATGCTCAGCCACGGCGGCCTGAGTCAGCGAATACTCGCAGAAATGCGTTTGGGCATAATCCCGAATCTGCGCTGCCCGCTCCGGCACCAGCGCTTCATACTGTGCCTTGCGTTCCATGCACATCAGAATAAACGCCTGGCCAATCGCTGCGAAGCTGAGTTGTCCGTTCGAAGCTGCAATCGCCCGGCCAATCGCATCGCTGATTTCCGGGGATTCCATGCCCGTTTCGTCCAGCAACCGATGCGCCACGCTGAGCAGATATACCGCCAAATGCCGCAGCGCAAGCGCATCGCCATAAAGGCGCAGGTTTTCGTTTTCCAGCTGCTTCAGCGTCTTTTTAATGCCCCGCGTGTTCCCCGACCGCACATCATGCACCAGATTTTCCTCCCAGCCAATGGGCAGGAAGAAGTGGTTGCATTGTTCAATACGCGCCAGCACATTGGATTTTAAAGAGTATTGTTCCGTCAGTTCATGATACAGGATCGGCAGCGCATTCACGCCCTGAGCTATATCGCTGACCAAAAAGTCAAACTCGCTGTTGTCGTCTTCCAAAGCCTGCACACGCAGATGCAGCTTCTCCATCTGCGCCTTTAGCTGTGCGCCGTCCCCATGATAAACGATAGCATAGAATTCGTTTTCCCGATTTTCAATCCATTCGAAGGTCATCTGCAATTCCGTCATCTGTGCCCGGAACAAGCCGGAAAGCGCCACCCGCCTGTTCACGTTCTTTTCCCCGATTTTCAAAAGCAGCACAGCGAAATACATCTGATCTTCAAACGGGATGCAATATTCCTGAAGCTTTTTCTCCAGCTCGGCCTCATCACACTCGCCCCAGAGAATCCGCTGCAAATAGTGGGTTCTGACAAAGGACAGATAATGCTGCACCCGCTGCTCATTTTTTTGCGATGTTTCCTCTATCAGCGAAAACTGGCGGCTGATTGCCTCGGTCTCATCCGTCACTTCGTTTGCATCCAGCCCCACATGGTGCATCACCTGCTGAATCGGGCGATAAAGCCGCTGTGTCATCAGCCAGCCCATGCAAAGCGCCAGCACCAGCGACCCCACAAAGAAGGAGAACAAAATCAAAATCGCCAGATAAAGATCGCTTCCAGCGGTGCAGAATGTGATGGCATATTTCAGATTCATGCCCTGAAAAAACCCGGAAGCCGTATACGAAATGCCCTCCTTCTTCGCATCGCCAACAAACGTGTAAAGGTTTTCCCCGCCGGGAAGAATAAACTGAACCGATGCCAGCATGGCCTTTTCGTTCTCGCCCAGAAATTTTTCCATGCTCCGTTCGCTCAAAAACATCATCAGCTTTGCCCGGGGCTGAGAACTGGTATCAATCCGCTGCATCAGCAGCACGCCGGCTTCCTGCCTTCTTACAGCGGGGTATTCCAGCGCATAAGTGCAGCTATTGGCATTATCCTGAAGCAAAAGCTTCACGTCATCCCGATACGACACAGGAACGCCCATATAGCTCAGCACGCCGTTTATGTCTCCCCAGCCGCTCTGGGTGATACCCGCATCCCGGCAAGGAAACGCAATGCTCAGCTTTTCCGCCCGGCTGAACAGCGTAGTGTATGCCCCCACCTCGGCAGTAATCTCCATTCGCCTGAAACCAGAAATTTCCGTATGCAGAATCGGCGAATCGCTCATCACGTGCTTCACCCATGAGGTCTCCCCCAGCTTTCCTGCCAGATACGTGAAATTATCCAATTCATGATTAAGCCGCACGGCCAGGCTGACCGCACGGTTTTCCATCTCCTTTCGCAGCTGCTGGTTCTGCGATACGATCGAATAGAATTCCAGGATCGTTATAACTACAAAGAAAAAAGCGAAAATCAGCACGGAGCAACTCATCAGCAGTCGCGAATAATGTATCCTTTTTCCATGCTGAAATCTCACTTGTTCATCCTCCCTTTAGCTTAGAATAGGGGCAGAACGCGATAGCCACAGCTTCTACCCCGAAAAACACATATTTCAACGGGCGGGAGCAAGCTGCTCCCGCCCGCCTTCTATGCGGTTTATTATACCCTATTTACTTCACGTTTGCAAGGGCTTCCTGCGCACGGTCATACCGATTCTGATAGATTTCCAGCAGGGTATCCAGGCCCAGCTTCTGCATGTCCTTGATATAGGCGTCCTTATTATCGAAGGACTTTTCGCCCAGCACCAGCTTCACAGCCAGCTCAGACATATAGGTTTCCAGGTCGGTCTTATAGTCCGCGATGATGTCGGATTCTTCGATGCTGCACAGAGCGATGCCCGCTTCGGTGACGGTCTTCATCCGGGTGTAGGGATAGCCATAGCCATATTCAGAAGCCATGAACGCCTGGTTCGGTTCCGCCCAATTCAGAATAGATTCCTGACGGTCGAATTCGGTGTAGCCATGGGGGAACGCAGCCTTCCACATGGTGTAGTTGCCCTGATTCATAGCAGCGAAGTTATCGAAATCGTATTCAGCGGTTTCGGTGAGTTCTTCGCCTTCTTCGGTTTCAACCCAGGAGATGCCGTAGAATTCGTCGCGCGCTTCCAGTTCCATGAAGTCGCGGGTCAGGGTCCAGTCAAACAGCTTCGCAATGGCTTCCACCTTGTCGGTCTTGGCATTGATAGCGAAAGCGCGCTTGGACACGTCAACGCCAGACTGGAGCATGATGTAGGGATGTTCGCCTTCAGCGGGGGTGATCACATAGGGGGTGTAGAGGGGCTTGGGCTGGCCTTCGGGCACGGTGAAGGTAGCATTACGGCTGACCCAGTTGGTGGTGCCGATCAGCTTGTTTTCCTTTTCCAGGGTCGCCTTGGCGCTGGTCAGTTCCAGGCCGCCCACATCGTTGATCCGCTTGAGCAGCTGCAGATAGTCATACCAGCCGTCGTTGTACCAGGGAGAGGTGAACTTGCCTTCGTCGTTCAGATAATACCACTGGTCGCCAGTGCCGAACCAGGCAGAGTTGCAGTTGGGTTCCGCACCCAGATGGATCATTTCGTCGGCCACGCCGGTGCCGTTCACGTCGTTTTCGCGGCACGCCACAACGAAGTCAACCAGTTCATCGGGAGTAGAGGGGATATCCACGCCCAGCTTTTCCGCCCAGTCCTGACGGATCAGAGAAACCTGATAGTTACCAACCAGCATGTCGCGGGTCTTGTAGTAGCCCAGGTTGATCTCGTTGAGCCAGTAGAGCTCGCCGTCCAGAGACTGATAGGCCATGTTGTAGCTGCCTTCTTCTTCCTCCAGATAGTGCTTGATCGTACCATCGGAGTAGGGATACAGGGCAGAGAGGGGCAGGAAGTAGCCATCCGCCGCCATGGAAACGCGGGTGGTTTCGTCCAGGTCACGGATCAGATAGATGTCGCCGCTCATGCCGCCAGCAATGCTGGTGCGCAGATAGGTGGAATACTGATCCTGGGTAACCAGGTCAAAGTTGATCTTGATGCCGCGCTGGGCCAGTTCTTCGGTCAGCTTAGCGAAAGTGGAAGAATAGAGCTTGCCTTCCGTGATTTCGTGGAGCCAGTACTGGGTGCCGTTGATGGTGGTAAAGTCGTCGTAGCTCACGATGGTGATCGTGGTCAGTTCCTGCTGCTCAGCCAGGGCAGAGGGAACCAGGGCGGCCAGCATCATGCAGGCCAACAGGGTTGCCAGGAAACGTTTCATGGGGATACCTCCTTTTTTTATTGCCGTGCTTACTCCTTCAAAGAGCCAAGCATTGCGCCCTTAATAAAGAACCGCTGGAAGTAGGGATACACGCAGAGGATGGGCAGCGTGGAAAGGATGATCATGGCGTACTTGAGCTGGGCCATAGCCATCCGGAAGTTTTCCATTTCCTGCACTGCTTCCTCAGGAAGTTCATCAGAAATAACAACGTTTTCCAAGGTCAGCATGCGGCGGAGATACAGCTGCAGGGGCTGCCAATCGCGCCGGGGCAGATAGATGAACGCGTTATACCATTCGTTCCAGGAGCCAACCATGGCGCGAATCGCGATAACGGCGAAGATGGCCACGGAGCTGGGGATATACACATGAAGCAAAATCTGATAGATGTTCGCGCCGTCGATTTTGGCGGCCTCCCGCAATTCGTCGGGAACGCTGCGGAAATAAGAACGAATCAGGATGACGTTGTTAATGTTCACGCCGCCGATGATCAGCGCCCAAGGCGTGCCATACAGGCCCAGCCGCTGCACCAGCAGGAACGTGGGGATCATGCCGCCGCCGATATACATAGGAATAAGAAGGAAGGTGGTCAGCAGCTTGCGGCCCATCAGCTTCTTATAGGTCAACGGGTAAGCAATCAGCGTGGCGAGGACAATGGGAAGGATCGTATTGGGAACCACATACATCAGCGTGTTCCGATAAGCCTGCCAGAATTCGCCATTTTTCATCAAAACTTTGTAGGCGTCAAAGTTGAGGCCGATGGGATGGGTATAAACCTTCAGCGTGATGGCAACTTCGGGCGCAGACAGGGAGATGATCAGGATGTAATACATGGGATAAAGGGTGATGAACATCAGGAAAACAGCAATGGCATACAGGATGACATCCGCTATCCGGCTGCCTTCACGGATTTTATTCTTATGCTTCTTATGCGGAAGCGGCTTTTTCGTAATCGCGGTCATGGGAACTTCTCCTTTCTTCTATGTACCGATCACCACAGAGCGTAGCCAGTCAACCAGTCGCTAAGCTTATTGACGCACAGCGTGATCACGAAACCGATCACAGACATAAACAAGCCGGCGGCGGTGGTCAGCGAATACTGGCCGTCTTCGATGCCCAGACGATAGATGTAAGTGCCCAGCACGTCGGATACCTCATAGGTTGCTGGCTGATAGAACAGCTGGATGAAACCGCTGTCAGCGTTCAGCAGACCGCCAATGCTCATAATCAGGTTGATGGCGATGATGGGACGCAGGCCAGTCAGCGTGATATGCCAGATCTGTTGCCAGCGGTTCGCGCCGTCCAGCTTCGCGGCCTCGTACAGGCTGGGAGAAATGCCGGAGATGGTGGCCACATAGAGGATGCTGCCCCAGCCGAAGCCTTTCCAAACCTTGGTGAGCGTATATATTAATCGGAAAGCACTGGATTCCATGCGGTAGTTTTTCGCAGGCAATCCAAAGAGCGTCAGGAACTGGGTGATCAGACCATCGCTGTAAACGAAGGAGCACAGCATACCCACGACCACAACCGTGGAGATGAAGTGGGGCATGTAGCTAACCGTTTGCAGGATCTTCTTAAACCGCATCGCGCGGATCTGGTCCACCAGAAGAGCAAACAGGATGGGCGCGAAGAAGCCCAGAGCCAGGCTGTAAAGACTGAGAACCACTGTGTTGCGAATAATGCGGGGGAAGTAAATACTGGAAACGAACTTTTTGAAGTTCGCCAGACCCACCCATTTGCCCATGTTCGGCCCGATGATGTCCTTACCAGGCATATACTTCTGGAAGGCGATCAGGATGCCGTACAGCGGAATATAGCTAAAAATAAAAATCAGAGCCAAAGAAGGAATCATCATCAGCCAAAGCTGCAAATTTTCCTTTTTCTCTGTGGGCGAATAAACTCTGCGTTCCTTGGACCCCCCCGCGTGTTTCGAGTGGTAAGTTATCACGTTGCTCTCCTCCTTACAATTGCCTGGGGTGGATCGTTTGACCGATCGCTATGCGAATTATGATACATGTTTTTCCGTTTCCCGTCAACGATCAACAATTTCCTATCATTTTTTTCAAAAAAACGCGCTGTTTTCTATGTTTTCTCAAGGAAAAAAACGCTTTGACGCCAAGAAAATGCCTTTCAAAATTGCTCCTCCATTCCGATTCGATAATTTTTCTACTGTCTTTTTCCCTTGACAGAATCCCTTCTTTCCGATAGAATAGCAGTGATCTTCAACCGTTATCTGGAGGCAAAATGATATGGAAGCATTCGCTGCATATGTGGGCCTGCTGGGAGAGCGCCTAAGCTTTCCACCGGAAGCCACTGCCTATCTGCAAGCCCTGGCCCGGGATGTTGCCGCTATTCCAGCGTTTTGGAAAAAGTTTGAAGCCTGGGGGCAGCGCTTGGTCGCGGAGGATTGGCCGGCATCCCCCACAATAGATGAAGAAACTCATCGCTGGGCAGAGGAGCTGGGCAAGCCAGAGGAGGCGCTGGTAATGCTTTTGCTGCTGGCCGCCTGTCAGCCGTTGAAAGCGCTTTACGAAAGCCGGGGCATTCCTGAAGAAATCTATTGGAATGGGCTTCAGGATCTGCGTAGCAAGCTGCTGGAATGCTGGGAAGTTCGCGGCATATATGGCACGTTCGTTCCTGGATGGTTTAGCGGAATGTTTCGTCTAAAGCGCTTTGCGATCGGGCGTTTTCAATATGCTATGGAAACGCTGGAAAAGGATTATCCGCTCCCGGATGGGCGGATCATCCCCGCGGGTACGTTCAAGGTCGCCTGCCATATTCCATCCCATGGCCTCGCGCTAACCGATGATGTGCGGTTGGATTCTTATCGCCAAGCGCATGCCTTTTTCGCCCCCAAGCTGTATCAAGGCCTGCTTGCCGTGTCGTGCAGTTCCTGGCTTTTATACCCTGCGCAGCGGGATTTCTTGCCCGAAGCATCCAAAATCCTGCGTTTTATGGATGATTTTGATATAATCAGCCAAACGGAGGAGGAAAACTTTTCTGCCGGCTGGCGCATTTTCAGCAGTGCCTGGGGCAAGCCCTATGCCGAACTGCCAGAAGACACATCGCTGCAGCGGGCATATAAAAAACGGCTGCTGGAAACCAATCGTACCGGTCGCGGATACGGCATTTTGGTTTTTGATGGCAAAAAAATCGTGAACAAAGCCTAATGTATTGCATACTTGCACTTAAAAAGGAGGAAAAAACAATGATGCAATGGCCTATTGGTATTCTGATTGACAACTTCCGCCTGGAACCCCATGAAGCAATTCGGCGAGCAGCAGAGCTGGAGGCGGACGGCATTCAGTTTTTCGCCAAGAATGATCTGGATCCCCAGGCCATCAACGTTCCAGAATTCGGTCGGTTTGTGGCAGATCAGGGTCTGGAAATCAGCGCGCTGTGCGGTGATATCGGCGGTTTCAAAACGCCTGAAGTAATCCAGGATCATTACGAAAAAACACTGCGCATCCTGGATATGGCCAAGACGCTGGGGGTACGGGTGGTCACGGCCCATATCGGCGCTATCCCTGCTGAGCCTGCGCATCCCCGGTATCAGATGATGCTGGACGCGTGCGGCCGCGTTGCTCAGTATGCCGCCAGCTTGGGCATTTGCTACGCCATCGAAACCGGCCCTGAGCCCTCCGGTGTGCTACGCAATTTCCTGGATGACATTCATTCCCCCGGTATCGGCGTGAACCTGGATCCCGCCAATTTCGTGATGATTACCGGCGAAGACCCGGTCAAGGCCGTGCATCGGCTGGGGCATAATATTGTGCATACCCACGTTAAAGACGGCCGCATGAACCGCTTCGTGGGCGTGGAAATTGCCTATGGCATGGTGCCTGATTCGGAAACCCTGAAGGCCGGTGCCTGGATGCAAACGCCCATTGGTGAAGGCAGCGTGAACTGGCCTGCCTATCTTCAGGCACTGGAAGATATTCAGTATCGCGGCTATCTGACCATTGAGCGCGAGGGCGGCGATGATCGTCCCGCCGAAATCCGTCGGGCGTTTGATACCCTGCGTGGATGGCTGAATGAACGCAAATAAAAGCCGTGTAAACAGGAAAAAGGGATGCATTTTCGCATTCCCTTCTTTATTTCTTCATTTTTTGCAAAAGTATTCATTGTTTTTCCATTCAATTTCCGATATACTTGTTTTATTCCAACCGTGGTGGAAGGAGAGAAAGGAATGCATCGTTTATTCAAAACACATGTTCAGCGCCGTGAAGAGGATCTCTGCGGCCTGTGGCAACTTCAGATCGCACAGCAGGAAAAAACCGCCTTTGTGCCCTCCTGCTGGGAAACCATGCCCGGCCTGGAGCGCTACCGCGGACAGGCAGAATACAGCCGCTGTATTTCTGTTGAAGAAGACGGCTTTGTCCGTTTTATCTTTGAGGGCGTAAGCCACACAGCCAGAGTTTTTCTGGACGATCAATTTCTGGGGCAGCATTATGGCGCTTACGGCCAGTTTTTCTTCTGCTGCCGCCCCGGAATTGGGGAACATCGGCTGCGCGTGGAAGTGGACAACAGCTTCTCCGAAGCATCCGTTCTGCATCGGCCTAACGATTATATGACCTACGGCGGAATCACCCGCCCCTGCCGCATGGAATATCTTGCGCCGGTTTACATCCAGCGCATGCAGATTCTTCCCAAACGGCAGGGAGACGCATGGCAATTGCAGATTCAGGCTGTGCTGGAAAACCTGGGCGATCAAGCCGCCGATTTTTCGCTGGCCTTCTCGGCAGGAGAACAATCGGAAGATTTGAAAGCCGTTATTCCCGCCCAGGCCGTGCAGACGTTCTCCTGTGTCCTTTCGAATTTCCAGGGGGCACTGTGGAGCCCGGATTCGCCAAATCTGCATGTCTGCCGCGCCGTTTTGTCTCTCCATGGCGAACCGGCAGACGACTTGATCGAGCGCTTCGGCCTGCGGGAAGCCCTTTGGGATGAATCCGGTCTGCTGCTCAACGGCAAGCGAATTCGTCTTCGGGGCGTGAACCGGCATGAGGATCTGGCGCATTTCGGCTGTGCTATCCCGCTGGAAGCCATGGTCAAGGACTTGCAGCAAATCAAGGATCTGGGGCTCAATGCTATCCGTACCTGCCATTATCCCAATGACCCCCGCTTCCTGGATTTATGCGATGCCATGGGGCTGATGGTCTGGGAAGAAGGCCATGCCCGGGGCGTGGAAGAACGCCTGATGCGGCTTCCCAACTTCATGCCCCAAAGCCGCCTGACCCTGACCGAAATGATTACCCAGCATTTTAATCATCCCTCCATTCTCATTTGGGGCATGCTCAATGAATGCGCCAGCGATTGGCCCTTTGGCCGGGAATGCTACAAAGAACTGTTTGCGCTGATGCGCTCGCTGGATACATCCCGGCCCGTGGTCTCTGCCTCCTGCCGTCGGGGCGCTGATTGGCATATTCCTGGAGACACACGCCCGGAAGCGCTGCCAGATCTGTGCCATGATTTGGAAGACATCGTGTGCCATAATATCTACCCCGGCTGGTATACCGATGCCTCTACCAGTTCGGTTCTTGACGCTTTGTGGAAGGCCGTGCAAAGCTGCGGCGGCGCGGGCAAGCCAATGATTATCAGTGAAATCGGCGCGGGCGCTTTGTATGGCTATCATGACGAGAGTCACAGCAAATGGTCTGAGGAACGGCAGCGGGATATTCTGCTGGAGCAACTAGATGCGCTGCTGTCCCATCCCCACGTGGCAGGCTTCTTCATCTGGCAATTCTGCGATTGCCGGATTACCCAGGAGGGAGACAGCTTCCGCGGACGCCCCCGCACCATGAATAACAAGGGCATTGTGGATGAATACCGTCGGCCCAAGCTGGCCTATCATGCAGTAAAGGAACAGCTTCAAAAAGTAAAGACCTGCTAATAAAAGTCAAGCCCTAAATTGACAAAAGTTCATAGTTC
>CAYRFP010000003.1:0-71895 GCA_964423675.1 uncultured Oscillospiraceae bacterium | reverse complement strand
GCCGCAAGCGGCACATGGGCGTTCGTCCCTCCGTCCGCGGCGTGGTCATGAATCCTTGCGACCATCCCCACGGCGGCGGCGAAGGCAAGAGCCCTGTTGGTATGCCTGCCCCTGTTACTCCTTGGGGTAAGCCGGCTCTGGGCCTGAAGACCCGCAAGCATAAGAAGTATTCCAACAAACTGATCGTGAAGCGTGCCAGCAAGAAGTAAGTGTCGGCGCAATAGGAAGGAGGCAACCAAATGAGCCGTTCCGTAAAGAAAGGCCCGTTTGTACAGGAAGCGCTGTACAAGCGTATCGTGGATATGAACAAAACCGGCGCCAAGCAGGTTCTCAAGACCTGGAGCCGCGCCTCGACCATCTTCCCCGAATTCGTCGGCCACACCATCGCGGTGCATGACGGCCGCAAGCATGTGCCGGTGTACATCACCGAAGACATGGTAGGCCATAAGCTGGGCGAATTTGCCCCTACCCGCACTTTCCGCGGGCATGCCGGCGAAAAGGCCACCGGTCGTAAATAAGGGAAGGAGCGAATAAAAAATGGCTACTCGTACCCGTGAAAAGGGCGCGGCCCGCGCGGAAAGCCGCGACAAGCGCCCCCAGGCGCACGCCAAGAACATCCGCCTGTCCTCCCGCAAGGCCAAGATCGTGCTTGACCTGATTCGCGGCAAGGACGCCGATCAGGCGCTCGCCATTCTGCAGTTTACCCCCAAGGCGGCTTCGCCCGTCATTTATAAGGTGCTCTCCAGCGCCATTGCCAATGCTGTGAACAATCAGGAAATGGATCGCAGCACGCTCTACGTTGCCGAGTGCTACGCCAACCCCGGCCCGACCCTCAAGCGCTACGTAGCCCGCAGCCGCGGCAGCGCTTCCCCCATGCTCAAGCGCACTTGCCACATCAGCGTAGTGCTCGACCAGAAGAAGTAAAGGGAGGATCACACATGGGTCAGAAAGTTAATCCGCATGGCGCGCGCGTGGGCGTGATCTTCGATTGGAGCACCCGCTGGTACGCCGGCAAGAAGGATTTTGCCAACAACCTCATTGAGGATTACAAGCTGCGGGAGATGCTGAAGGAAAAGTTCTATTCCACCGGCATCAGCCGCATTGACATCGAGCGCAGCGCTTCCCGCATGACCGTTACGCTCTTCGCCGGCAAGCCCGGCATGATCATCGGCCGCAACGGCAAGGGCATCGAAGAGCTCAAGGCCGAAGTGGAAAAGTTTGTGGGTCATGCGGTAAACATCCGCGTGATGGACGTGAAGAACCCCGATGCAGACGCGCAGCTGATCGCTGAAAACATCGCCCAGCAGCTGGAAAAGCGCATTGCCTTCCGCCGCGCGATGAAGCAGAGCATCCAGCGGGCCATGAAGAGCGGCGCCAAGGGCGTGAAAATCGCCATCGGCGGCCGTCTGGGCGGCGCGGATATCGCTCGCACCGAGCACTATCACGAAGGCTCCATTCCCCTGCAGACTCTGCGGGCCAACATTGACTACGGCTTTGCCGAAGCCAAGACCACCTATGGCCGTCTGGGCGTAAAGGTTTGGGTGTATAAGGGACAGGTTCTGCCCAAGCCCAAGAAGACCGCGCAGCCCGCAGCCGCTATCGAAGGAGGCAAGTAATCTATGCTGATGCCCAAGAGAGTTAAGCACCGCAAGCAGTTCCGCGGCCGCCTGAAGGGCGCCGCGCATCGCGGTAATTTCCTCGCCTATGGCGATATCGGCCTGGTGGCCACCGAGCCCGGCTGGGTTACCTCCCAGCAGATCGAGGCGGCCCGTGTCGCGCTGACCCGTTATACCAAGCGCGGCGGCCAGGTTTGGATCAAGATTTTCCCCGACAAGCCCGTCACCAAGAAGCCGGCTGAAACCCGCATGGGTTCCGGTAAGGGCGCGCCGGAATACTGGGTGGCCGTAGTTAAGCCCGGCCGAGTGCTGTTCGAAATCAAAGGCGTTGACGAAGCGGTTGCCCGCGAAGCGCTGCGTCTTGCTTCCGGCAAGCTCCCCATTACCTCTAAGATCATCAAGCGCGAAAACGCGCAGAATCCTAATGAAGCGGGTGGTGAAAGCAAATGAAGGCCAAGGAATTCGCAGCCATGAAGCCTGAGGAATTGACCGCGAAGATCGGCGAGCTCAAGGAAGAGCTCTTCAACCTTCGTTTCCGGCTTGCCACCGGTCAGCTTGAGAACACCATGCAGATCACTGCGGTGAAGCGGGATATCGCCCGTGCGATGACCGTTTTGACCCAGCAGAGCAAGGCGTGACCGATAAGCCGTGAAAGGAGTCAATACCATGTCTGAAGTAAGAGGCATCCGCAAGACCCGCATTGGCGTGGTCGTCAGCGATAAGATGGATAAGACCATCGTCGTCTCCATGTCCACCCGCGTGCGGCACCCGCTGTACGGCAAGATCATGAACCACACCAGCAAGGTGAAGGTGCATGATGAAGAAAACAGCTGCGGCGTCGGCGACACCGTGAAGATCATGGAATGCCGTCCCCTGTCCAAGGATAAGCATTGGCGGCTGGTGGAAATCGTCGAAAAGGCGAAGTAAACAAGCCGAACCAAGGAAGAGGGAAAGGGCAGAGCCCGGGGTTACGGGCTGGCCGCTTTCCATCTCTCCCCTCAGCGCCTTCAGGGCCAGAGCCCTGGGGAAGAAAGCGTTTCTTCCTATTTATTATATATGGCGCACTGAGGAAATTAGCATCCGACCGCTCATGGAGGCATTGCGTACCTACCATGAAGCGGAACCTATAAAGGAGGAAACCCCTATGATTCAGCCGCAAACGCGACTCAAGGTTGCCGACAATTCCGGCGCCAAGGAAATCATGTGCATCCGCGTGCTGGGTGGGTCCTTCCGCCGGTCCGGCTCGATTGGCGACGTGATCGTTGCTTCCGTCAAGTCTGCGACCCCCGGTGGACAGGTGAAGAAGGGCGATGTGGTGAAGGCCGTTATCGTTCGTGTCCATCAGCCCCAGCGCCGCCCCGACGGCACCTATATCCGCTTTGACGACAATGCCGCCGTCATCATCGGCAACGATAAGATGCCGCGCGGCACCCGCATCTTTGGGCCTGTGGCCCGTGAGCTGCGCGAGAAGGACTACATGAAGATTGTGTCCCTCGCTCCCGAAGTGCTGTAAGGAGGACAATGAAGATGTTTGTAAAAACCAAGGATCAGGTCGTTGTCATCTCCGGCAAGGACAAGGGCACCAAGGGCAAGGTTGTCACCGCTGCCCCCAAGACCGGCAAGATCGTGGTGGAAGGCGTGGCCGTGATGACCAAGCACCAGAAGCCCCGTCAGCAGGGCCAGCCCGGCGGCATCGTGAAGAAGGAAGCCTTCATTGACGCCAGCAACGTGATGGTGATCTGCCCCAAGTGCGGCAAGGCCACCCGCATTGCCCATAAGGCCGTGGAAATGACCGGCAAGGATGGCAAGACCGCCATCAAGAGCGTTCGTACTTGCAAAAAGTGCGGCGAACAGATTGACTGATAAGGAGGACACACGCATATGGCTACCCGTATTAAGGAAAAGTACCTGGCCGAAGCTGTGCCTGCCTTGCAGCAGAAATTCGGCTATGCCAATGTAATGCAGATTCCCCGCCTGGAAAAGGTGATCATCAACATGGGTCTTGGCGATTGCAAGGACAATGCCAAGGCGCTGGAAGCCGCTGTGGCGGAACTGACTGAGATCGCCGGCCAGAAGCCCCTGGTCACCAAGGCCAAGAAGAGCGTTGCTAACTTCAAGCTCCGTCAGGGCATGAACGTTGGCGCGAAGGTGACGTTGCGTGGCGCGCGGATGGAAGAATTTATGGATAAGCTCGTGAACATCGCTCTCCCCCGGGTGCGCGACTTCCGCGGCGTGTCCGCCAAGGCTTTTGACGGCCGCGGCAACTATGCCCTGGGCATCAAGGAGCAGCTGATCTTCCCCGAAATCGAATACGACAAGGTGGAAAAAATCCGCGGTATGGAAATGATCTTCGTCACTACCGCTAAGACTGACGAAGAAGCCAAAGAACTGCTGCGCCTGCTGGGCATGCCGTTCGAGCGCTAAGGGAGGAGAAAGAAAATGGCCAAGACAAGTATGAAAATCCGTCAGGCGCGGCCTGCCAAGTTCTCTACCCGTGCCTACACCCGCTGCCGTCTGTGCGGCCGGCCGCACTCTGTGCTCCGCCGCTATGGCATCTGCCGCATCTGCTTCCGCGAATTGGCTTATAAGGGCCAGATTCCCGGCGTCCGCAAAGCGAGCTGGTAAGTATAAAGGAGGTACCATCATGGTTGTGACTGATCCCATTGCCGATATGCTCACCCGCATCCGCAACGCGCAGATCGCCCGCCACGACAGCGTGACGATCCCCGCCAGCAACATGAAGAAGGCCATTGCCAAGATTCTTCTGGACGAGGGTTATGTCAAATCGGTAGAAAATATTGCCGACGGCCTGCAGGGCAGCATCAAGGTGACCCTGAAGTATCTGGATAAGAAGCAGCCCGTCATCGTCGGCCTCAAGCGCATTTCCAAGCCCGGCCTGCGGGTGTATGCCACCTGCGAAGAGCTGCCCAAGGTTCTGGGCGGCCTGGGCATTGCCATCGTTTCCACCTCCAAGGGCCTGATGACCGACAAGGCCTGCCGGAAGGAAAACATCGGCGGCGAAGTGCTCTGCTACATCTGGTAATCAACACGTCATTTGGAGGTAGATTATTATGTCTCGTATCGGAAGGCTCCCGATTGCCGTTCCCGCGGGCGTGACGGTTACCATCGATAGCACCAATCTGGTGACCGTAAAAGGCCCCAAGGGTACCCTCACTCAGCAGGTGAACCCTGATATTACCGTCAAGCAGGAGGGCGCCGAAATCCTCGTCACCCGTCCTACTGACAATAAGAACCACCGCGCCCTGCACGGCCTCTATCGCGCCCTGATTGCCAACATGGTCAAGGGCGTAACCGAAGGCTTCGCCGTGACCCTGGAAATGGTGGGCACCGGTTATCGTGCCGCGGCCGAGGAAAACGGCAAGAAGCTGAACATCAACATCGGCTTCTCCCATCCCGTGATCATCGATGCCCCCGACACCATTTCCTTCGAAACCCCCGTTCAGACCAAGATCGTGGTCAAGGGCATTGATAAGCAGCAGGTCGGTAACCTTGCCGCCGATATCCGCGCCATTCGTAAGCCTGAACCCTACCTGGGCAAGGGCATCAAGTACGAGGGCGAATTTATCCGCCGCAAGGAAGGCAAGGCCGGT
Organism: uncultured Oscillospiraceae bacterium; assembly: GCA_964423675.1. Classification (GTDB taxonomy): domain Bacteria; phylum Bacillota; class Clostridia; order Christensenellales; family Aristaeellaceae; genus RUG563. Next base: position 66,668 of record CAYRFP010000003.1, on the reverse strand, counting down.
AAGAAGTAAGAAAGGGAGTGAACGCAAATGTTCAATAAGCGCGACCGTAATGAAGTGCGCGTGATCCGTCACGCCCGCGTCCGCAAAAAGATCAGCGGCACCCCCGAAATGCCGCGCCTGTGCGTGTATCGCAGCAACAAGTCCATCTACGCGCAAGTGATTGATGACACCAAGGGCGTGACCCTGGTGTCCGCCTCCACGATTGACCCGGCTATCCGCGGCCAGCTGGATGAGCAGAACAAGACCGGCGCGGCCCAGATGGTTGGCAAGCTGGTGGCGGAGCGTGCGCTCAACGCCGGCATCAAGGACGTGGTCTTCGACCGCGGCGGCTACCTCTACACCGGGCGTGTTGCCGCCCTGGCCGCGGCTGCCCGCGAAGCCGGCCTGAACTTCTAAGGAGGGAATGAACGCATGCCTATCAATGAACGCAGGGATCGCCGGGATCGTGAAGAACCCGTAAGCGAATTCAAAGAGCGCCTGGTTGCCCTCAACCGCGTTACCAAGGTTGTTAAGGGCGGTAAAAACTTCCGCTTCGCCGCGCTGGTTGTGATCGGCGATGAAAAGGGCCGCGTTGGCGCCGCCATCGGCAAGGCCAAGGAAGTTCCCGAAGCCATTCGCAAGGCCAAGGAAGCCGCCCAGAAGCACTTGGTGACCGTGCCTATGGAGGGCACCACCATCCCCCATGCCATCGACGGCCTGTACGGCACAGCCAAGGTTGTGCTGCTGCCTGCTGAAGAGGGTGCTGGCGTTATCGCCGGCGGCGGCGCTCGCGCCGTGCTGGTACTGGCCGGCATTAAGGATATCCGTACCAAGACGTTCGGCACCAACAACCGCATCAACACCGTCAAGGCGACCCTGGAAGGCCTCAAGGGCCTGCGCAGCGCCGAAACCGTTGCCAAGATGCGCGGCAAGAGCGTCGAAGAAATTATCGGCTAAGGAGGATGAGGAACAATGAAGCTGAAGATTACTCTGACCAAGTCCCCCATCGCCTGCCTGCAAAAGCATATTGACACCGTGAAGGCTCTGGGCCTGCGCAAGGTTGGCCAGACGGTGATCAAGGAGGACAACCCCTGCATCCGTGGCCAGATCTTCTGCGTGAAGCATATGGTCAAGGTTGAGGAAGTAAACGAATAATAAGGGAGGGCTCACCCATGAAATTGCATGAGTTGCAACCGGCTTTCGGTTCGACGACTGCCCCGAAGCGTCTCGGTCGAGGCGTAGGCTCTCAGTTGGGCAAAACCTCCGGTAAGGGCCATAAGGGCGCGAAGGCGCGCTCCGGCGGCGGCAAGCGCCCCGGCTTCGAAGGCGGCCAGATGCCTCTGACCCGCCGTCTGCCCAAGCGCGGCTTTACCAACATCTTTGCCAAGGAATATGCTATCGTGAATGTCTCTGCGCTCAACGCGTTTGAAGACGGCGCGGTGGTGACCACCGAAGCACTGCTGGAAAAGGGCCTGATTAAGAAGGCGCTGGACGGTGTGAAGGTTCTTGGCGGCGGCGAACTGCAAAAGAAGCTCACCGTTTCGGTCGATAAGGTGACTGATTCCGCGAAGGAAAAGATCGAGGCGATCGGCGGGAAAGTCGAGGTGAAGTAACGATGTGGGAAACGCTGCGTAACGCTTGGCGCGTCCCGGAGCTCCGAAAAAAGCTGCTCTACACGTTCTTCATGCTTCTGATTTATCGTCTCGTTTCCGTTATCCCCGTTCCGGGCGTTGATTCTGCCGTGATTCAGGAAGCCATGGGCAGCTATGATATGCTGGGCCTGGTGAACATGATGACCGGTTCTTCCTTCTCCCAGATGACGTTGATGGCCATGGGTATTTCCCCGTACATCAACTCGTCCATCATCATGCAGCTGCTCACCATCGCCATCCCGGCGCTGGAGCGGCTGCAGAAGGATGGCGGCGAAGAAGGCAAGCAGAAGATCAATCGGATCACCCGCTACGTCACCGTTGGCCTTGCCGCGCTGCAGGCCATCGGCATCATCGGCGGCTTGGGCGCCATCGATGCTTCCTATCAGAACTTCCTTGGTTATGTCACCATCGGCGTGATCATGGCTGGCGGTACTGCCCTGGCCATGTGGATCGGCGAACGCATCACCAAGAACGGCATTGGCAACGGCATCAGCCTGCTGATCTTTGCCGGTATCGTGTCCAACCTGTTTAACGGCATCGTGACCACCGCCTCCGGCATCTTCAACGGTACCAACACCGTTGGCCAGCTGCTGGTGATCCTGGTTACCACCCTGCTGATCCTGGTTGTTGTCACGTTTGTGGATATGTCTGAACGCCGCATCCCCGTCCAGTACGCCAAGCGCGTGGTGGGCCGGAAGATGTATGGCGGCCAGAGCACCCATATCCCGCTGAAGCTCCTTTCCGTCGGCGTGCTGCCCCTGATCTTCGCCTATTCCTTCATGGCGTTCCCGGGCACCATCTTCGCCATGTTTGGCACCGATTCCGGCGCCTACGTGTGGTGGAACACCTACATGAACCAGACTTCCTTCTGGTACATGCTGATCTGCGCGCTGCTGATTGTGGCTTTCTCCTACTTCTATACCGCTATCACCTTTAACCCCCAGGATATCGCCAAGAATATCCAGCAGCAGGGCGGCCATATTCCGGGCATCCGGAGCGGCTCCAAGACTGTGGAATTCCTTTCCCGGACTTCTAACCGCCTGACCCTCTTTGCCGCGCTCTTCCTGGCGATCCTTTCCACCATCCCCTCTCTGCTGACGGTTTGGCAGCAGGTGGCCATTCCCTTTGGCGCCTCTTCCATCCTGATTGCGGTGAGCGTGGCCATCGAAACGGTGCGCAGCGTGGAAAGCCAGCTGGTGATGCGCAATTACAAGGGTTTCCTGGGCTGAGATTCATCGGCTGAGGAAAACCATTGGAAAAGCAAAACGGGTGTTAAATCCCGACTCCCCCTGCCGCAAGGCCGGGGCGCGGGGGCGGGGCTTTTGCCTCAAAAGCCCTTCCCCCGCATTTCTCTGCATTTTGGAAGGAGACGCCATGAACATCATCTTTCTGGGTCCTCCCGGCGCGGGTAAGGGCACGCATGCACAAAGGCTGATGCATGAGCTGGGCATTCCCCAGATTTCTACCGGCGATATGCTGCGACAGGCCATGAAGGCCGAAACGGAACTGGGCATGCTGGCGAAGAAGTATATTGACCAGGGCAACCTTGTTCCGGACGATGTGGTCATTGGTATCGTGAAGGAACGGCTGGCACAGCCGGATTGCCAGAAGGGATATATCCTGGACGGCTTCCCCCGGACTGTGGCTCAGGCCGAGGCCCTTTCCTCCTTCGCTTCAATTGACGCCGCGCTGAATCTTTCTCTGGCCGATGAGCTGATCGTGAAGCGTCTCTCTGGTCGTCGGGTCTGCCTGAAATGTGGCGCGACCTATCATATCAATTCTCTGGCGGGAAAGACCGATTGCGAAGCCTGCGGCGAGCCGCTGGTGCAGCGCAAGGACGATACAGCCGAGACCATTCAGAACCGCCTGAATGTGTATGCTCAGCAGACTGCTCCCCTGATTGAATATTATCAGCAAAAGGGCCTGCTGCGCACGGTGGATTGCCGTGGCACCATCGAAGAAAACCATCTGGCGGTGCGAAAGGCTTTGGGCGTTCAATGATCATTATCAAGAATCCGGATCAGCTTGCTAAAATGCGCAGCGCAGGGCATCTGCTCTATGATGTTTTGCAGCAGGTTCGCCAGGCCATTGTGCCCGGTGTTACCACCGCCGCCATCAACGCTTACACAGACGAGTTGATTCGCAAAAATGGCGCCATTCCCACGGAATTTGGCTACGCCGGATATCCCGCTTCCATCTGCGCATCCATTGATGATGAAGTGGTGCATGGCATCCCATCGGAAAATGTAGAGGTGCAGGAAGGTTCCATTATCTCCATCGATGTGACCCTTTCTCTGGACGGGTGGCAGGCGGACAGCGCCTTTACCTGCCCAGTGGGCAAGGTGTCGCAGGAGAAAATGGATCTGATCCGTGTCACTGAAGAATGCTTCTGGCGCGGAGCCAGCATGGCGCTTAACGGAAACCGGATTGGCGATGTGAGCGCGGCAGTTCAAGCGCATGCAGAAGGGCATGGCTATGGCGTGGTGCGGGATCTGACCGGCCACGGCATTGGACGCAGCATGCATGAGGATCCATCGGTGCCCAACTTTGGGGAGGCTGGCCGGGGCGTTCGTCTTCGCCCGGGGATGACCATCTGCATCGAACCCATGATCACCATGGGTCGCTGGCAGGTGCATCAGCTTTCGGATGGCTGGACCATCGTCACCAACGATCATAAGCCCGCCGCTCATTATGAGCACACTGTGGCCATCCGTTCGGACGGAAAACCGGAGTTGCTGACCTTTCCAGGGTTTGCCTGGGAGGAGGAACGGGAATGAAACCAATAATTTCTCCTGGTCACGTAGTTTTTTCAAAAAAAGGGCGTGACAAAGGTAGGTACTTTGTGGTATTATATACGGTGGGTGCCGAATTTGTGATGATCGCCGACGGGGAGACCCGGAAAATGGATCATCTCAAGAAAAAACGGCGGAAGCATCTGGAGGGCTGCCCCTATGAAGCGCCGCAGCTGCTGAAAATGGCAGAGGCGGGCACGCTCAAGGACAGCGATATCCGATCCTTCCTCTGGCCCATCGCCAACAAAACGAACGGCGAAAAAATGCCGATCGACAAGAGGGAGGAGTAAACCGCTTTGTCCAAGGACGATGTCATCGAAATGGAAGGCAAGGTCATTGAGGCGCTGCCCAATGCCATGTTCCAGGTTGAATTGCCCAATGGGCACCGTATCATGGCCCATATCTCGGGCAAGATGCGCATGAACTTCATTCGCATTTATCCCGGCGATAAGGTGACCATTGAGCTCTCCCCTTACGACTTGACCCGCGGCCGCATTACGTGGCGCAGCAAGAATTAACCCTGAGGAGGTACATCCCATGAAAGTCCGTCCTTCTGTGAAGCCCATTTGTGAAAAGTGCAAGGTCATCAAGCGCAAGGGTCGCGTGATGGTCATTTGCGAAAACCCCAAGCACAAGCAGCGTCAGGGCTAACCCACCCTTGCCTGCGCGGGAGCGCCGTTGCAAGCGCCTGAAAGCAGACGTTTTCAACGGCGTTCCCTGGCCGATCATCGGCCACAAACGCCTTTCTCTTGCCGACAAGCCTGTCGTGGGCGGCTGCCCGGGCTTTCCTTGGAATGTCCGGGACCACGCATGCTGTCACATACAGATTTCCGCCTGGGTTGCGGGCGGAAGCGGGCGGCGTAAAGCCGCTGTCGCAGGGGATGAAATTCCGCCGGCCTCAAGAGATCTACGCCTTGAGAAGCCCCGAAATGCCCATCCCATTCCAAGCATTGAAACATTTTGGAGGTGTAACCAACACATGGCACGTATTGCGGGTGTTGACCTGCCCCGAGAAAAGCGCGTCGAGGTTGGCTTGACCTACATCTTCGGCATTGGCCCGACGGTGAGCAAGCAGATCCTCGAAGTCACTGATGTGAACCCTGACACGCGCGTGAAGGATCTCTCCGAAAACGAAATCAGCAAGCTGCGCGATTATATCGAACACCATCTGAAGGTGGAAGGCGATCTGCGCCGCGAAGTTTCCCTGAATATCAAGCGTCTGGTGGAAATTGGCTGCTATCGCGGCGTCCGCCATCGCCGGAACCTGCCCGTGCGCGGCCAGAACACCAAGCAGAATGCCCGCACCCGTAAGGGTCCCAAGCGCACCGTGGGCGGCAAGAAGAAGTAATTCGCTTCCTTTTGCGGGCAGTTTCTACTAAGTTAATGAGAAGCGCCCAAAACGCTCTGTCACCATGTATACCATCATTCCAAAAGGAGGCCCCGCAAGGGGTTCGGAGGGATAAAGAATGGCCGCTAAGAAAACAGCGCTGAAGAAGGTTTCGCGCAAGCGCCGCGAGAAAAAGCTCGTGGAGCGCGGCGTTGCGCACATTCGCTCTTCTTTTAACAATACCATCGTAACCATCACTGATGTGCAGGGCAATGCCCTGTCCTGGGCTTCCGCCGGCGGCATGGGTTTCCGCGGCAACAAGAAGTCCACGCCCTTCGCCGCTCAGATGGCCGCCGAAACGGCTGCCAAGGCCAGCCAGGAGTTTGGTCTCAAGTCTGTGGATGTGTTTGTGAAAGGCCCCGGTTCCGGCCGTGAAGCCGCGATCCGCGCCCTGCAGACCGCCGGTCTGGACGTAACCATGATTAAGGACGTGACGCCCATCCCCCACAATGGCTGCCGCCCGCCCAAGCGTCGTAGAGTGTAATAGGAGGATTCGCAAAAATGGCAAGATATACAGACTCTGTATGCCGTCTGTGCCGCCGCGAGGGCACCAAGCTCTTCCTCAAGGGCGAAAAGTGCTTCTCCGCCAAGTGCGCCGTCAGCAAGCGCCCCACCCCTCCTGGCCAGCATGGCCAGGCCCGCCAGCGCAAGCCCAGTGAATATGGCCTGCAGCTGCGCGAAAAGCAGAAGGCCCGCCGCGCGTATGGCCTGCTGGAAGGCCAGTTCTTCCGCACGTATGAACGCGCCGCTAACATGAAGGGCGTTACCGGTGAAAACCTGCTGTCCCTGCTGGAACGCCGGCTGGACAATGTGGTCTATCGCTCTGGCTTTGCCGCTTCCCGTCCCCAGGCCCGTCAGTTGGTGCTGCACGGCCATTTCCTGGTGAACGGCAAGAAGGTAGACATTCCTTCCTATGAAGTGGATGCTAACGACGTGATCACCGTGAAGCAAAAGAGCAAGGAAATGGAGTTGTTCAAGGCTGCCCGCGAAGGCTCCAGCCGGGTTGTGCCCAAGTGGCTCACCGTCAATGCCGATGAGCTGACCGCAACCGTCTCCGCCCTCCCCGCCCGCGAAGATATTGACTTCTCCCTGCAGGAGAACATGATCGTCGAGTATTATTCTCGCTAATGATCGCCTGTGCAGAGAATTCCCTCAACCGACGGTATTGGACAGGAGGGGTATCCTAAATGATCATCGAATTCGAAAAAGCGCGCATCGAATGCGTGGAAATGGCCGCGAACAATGCCTATGGCAAGTTCGTGATCGAGCCGCTTGAGCGCGGCTTTGGCCATACGCTGGGCAATGCTCTGCGCCGCGTGCTGATCAATTCGCTGCCCGGCGCCGCCGTGACCAGCGTAAATATTGACGGCGTGCAGCATGAGTTTTCTACTGTGCCCGGCGTGAAAGAGGATGTGGCGGAAATCATCCTCAACCTCAAGGAGCTGTCGCTGAAGCTGTATGCTGATCAGCCGAAAATGCTTGAGGTAAATGCAGTTGGTCCCTGCGATTTGACCGCCGCCGATATCCGCGTGGACGACGAAGTGGAAATCGTGAACCCTGATTTGCATATTGCGACCCTGGGAGAAGGCGCGAAGCTGCATATGTGGCTCAACCTGGATCGGGGTCGGGGCTATGTCTCCTCCGATAAGAATAAGACGGCCCAGATGCCTATCGGTGCGATTCCCATCGATTCCATTTATACGCCCATTAAGAAGGTCAATTATGTGGTCGAGGACACCCGTGTGGGCCAGATCACGGACTATGATAAGCTGACGCTGGAAGTGTGGACGGATGGATCCGTGGCCCCGGATGAGGCCATTGCCATGTCCGCCCGCATCCTCACCGAACAGCTCTCCCTCTTCATCGGTCTGACCGACCAGACCATGCCTATCAGCATGATCGAGCCGGAGGATGATAAGATGGAAAAGGTGATGGAGATGACCATCGAAGATTTGGATCTCTCCGTCCGTGCGTATAACTGCCTCAAGCGTGCCGGCATCAACACCGTGGCCGAGCTGGTTCAGCGGAATCAGGAAGACATGATGAAGGTGCGGAACCTGGGCAAAAAGAGTCTGGAAGAAGTCGAGCAGAAGCTGCAGGCGCTGGGCCTGGGTCTGCGCCCGACCGAAGAGTGATAGGAGGAAAACCCTATGGCACATGAGCGCAAGCTGGGCCGCACCGCGAGCCAGCGCAAGGCGATGCTGCGGAATCTGACCACCAATCTTCTGTGGTACGGCCGCATCGAAACCACCGAGGCCAAGGCCAAGGAAGTGCGCAGCATCGTGGATAAAATGATCACGCTCGCCATCCGCGAGTATGACCAGACCGTAGAAGTCGAAAAAGAATTCTACAACGATAAGAAGCAGATCGTGAAGGAAACCTTCGTTAACGACCTGCCCTCCAAGCTGCATGCCCGCCGCCTGATGATGGCGTATCTCTACGACGTCAAGGAAGAAAAGAAGGACGACGAGAACAAGGCCGATTACAAGGAGCGCACCAAGGACAACAAGCATCCCGTGGTGGAGAAGCTGTTCCGGGAGTATGGGCCCAAGTATCGCGCCCGCAACCAGGAGAAGAACTGCGTTGGTGGCTACACCCGGATGTATAAGATGGGGCCCCGTCGCGGCGACGCTGCTGAAATGGTCGTAATCGAACTGGTGTAATGGCTTAAGCCGCCAGGACGGTTTTCCCGGTTTCTGGAATAAAAATCTCCGCAGGACAAATGTCTTGCGGAGATTTTTTGTTGTTACGCCGAGCAAAATTATATTTGTTTGCTTCCTATAGGACAGAATTTCGCCTTTATCTCAGGATGTGATCCGTGATGCAGTCATACCAATGCACGTATGTCTGGCCATTAATAATACGCCGTTCGTTGTCCGGAAATTGCTGAATCCATAGCTTCTTATAGTGCTCCATAGCCCAGTCGTCCCGGTTGAAGCGTTGCCTGAGAATGGTGCGTCCGGTTGCATCCAAAAACTGCTCGGACGCAACGTCGCCGTTATAGGTTTCAATGTCCATGATGCAGATGGTATCGTAGCTTTTTCCGCCGATAGTCACGGTGTATCGCCCTACTACATCCAGCAGAAATTCCTTGTTTGCAGCAGTAACGACGGCTCCGTTTCGGCGAATATCGCCCTTGAGGCGGGGACTGGTTTCGTTGCCGCAATTGTCCTCGCTAAACCCCAAGTTCATCATGAATTCGTCATGTCGCCGTCCTGGCGCAACGTGGCCAAATAGCGGCAATGGGTATCGGTAAGCTGCGCAATGAAATGCATGCTGAGCCTATCGCCTTCAAAACTGGGTTTCGTGGCATCGTATTTGTCCGAAACGGTCACTTGTTCGGACTCCACACTGACGCCCTCAATGCCGTGTACCATTGCTTTTCCTGTGACCTTCATGGAACAGACCATGCTACATTGGCGCGAAGGCAGGACGTATATAGCCCATCGTAATGATTCGCCTAACCTGGGAACCAGAAACCAGCCAATCAATTCCTCCCGCTTTACGGGAAAAGGCGGCTGGGCATTGGGGGTGATAGCGTAATCTGGAAGAATTTCCTGCATTTAGTTCATTTCATGATCTCCTTTCCACGCAAGCCAGGGGCGAGGATACAGGTTCCTGAAGTTTTGTTTGGCGGTATGCAGCCGGCTTTTGACAGTGCCGATGGGAATTTGCAATTTCTCAGATATATCCGATTGGGACATTTCTCGCAAATAAAACAGCTCGAGCATGGCACGGTCCTGCGGACGCATTCGTTCCAGTGTTTCATGCACGGCGAAGTTGACATTGAGGCCAAACCGGCTTTCCGTCAGATAATTTTCCATTAGAAAATCCAGCGGAATTTCCGTGCGGGCAGACTATTGTCGATTGTAATCGTTGCGTTTATGGCGGGCGAAGGCGATCAGCCAGGCCCTGAATGCGTCTGGATTTTTCAGCTGGTGAAAGCTGCGGCTGGCGGTCAGGAAGGTTTCCTGAAGCACGTCCTCAGCATCGGCAACTGACGCAATGCGAAAGCGGATGAACCGTTCCACGGAGATTTTCTCCGCCGCCAGTTGATCTTCAAACGTTTCCATGCTTTCTTCCTCCTTTAGAGGGTCAGTGGGCGAAACCGGTTTCACCAATAAAGTCGCGAAAACGGAAAAAAAGGTTCATAATAGAAGCATTTTTTTAAAAAAAGCAAAGAAAAACAGCCGAACCGCGATGTGCGACAGGGCTACTTGAATTCACCGATAATCATTTTGCTTTGCGGCGGAGCACCAGTTGACTCAGGCCTACAAGAAGAAAAACGGCGGCGAGCATAACGGTGCAGAGAGCGTTAATCTGCGAGGAGACGCCATAGCGGACAGAGGAATAAATCTTAAGCGGGAGGGTTGTTGCGCCCGCGCCGGAGACGAAGAAGCTGATGACGAAATCGTCCAGGGACATGGCCAGGGCCAGCAGCGCGCCGGAGAGAACGGCGGGGCGAATCAGGGGAAGCGTGACAGTGCGCAGCGCCTGAGCCGGGGACGCACCCAGGTCGCGGGCGGCGGATTCCAGCTCATCGCCCATGGTAGCCAGGCGGCTTTTCACCAGCAGATACACGTAAGGCACGCAGAAGGTTGTATGGGCGAGGATGAGCGTTCCGGTTCCGGATTTCAGTCCGGCGGCGGAAAACAGGAGCATCAGGGAAACGCCGAGGATAATTTCGGGGAGCATAATGGGCAGGAGCGTCAGGGTATCCAGCAGATTGCGGACGGCGGCGCGGATTTTTCCGCAGCGGGCGCGATGCACCTGGCCCAAAGCGCCCAGTGTGCCCAGGACGGTGCTGAGGCCAACGCTGCATCCAGCGATGATCAGCGAGTTTTTCAGCGCATCGCCAAAGCCACGCTGGCCATCGAACAGCGCGCGATACCATTGGAGGGAGAAACCTGTGAACACGGTCGGCGTGCGCGCGGTGCTGGCGTTAAACGAAAAGAGCACGACCACCACGATGGGCAGATACATCAGTGCCAGCAGCGCGATCAGGTAAACCTTCGCGCCAATCCCGGCTTTTTTCATGCTGTTTACATCTCCTTGGGTGTTGGGTTAATGGCCAGCGGATGACTCTCTGAGCCACGCATCGCGACCAGGGGATGATCCACTGTTCCCTATATCGTAAAGGGCAGGTTTTGTTCAGCAAATATCGCTACGAGATTATTGCAAGGTAACGGTCGCCGACGGGCGGGATAACGCCACAACTTCGTTCCACATGTTCCATACAGAAAATAGCCGATTCGATTCGTCCAAGAAAAGTGTGAACTGAGTCCAGCGGCGAAACCTCTGGCTTTTTAGAAGACCATGTCCTCGCCCGTGCCGCCGGCGCGGCGATAAAGAACGATGACGATGGCGGTTAGCGAAAGCAGCACCACGCTGAGCGTGGCGGCAAAGGGCAAATCCCGACTCTTGAGTAGCTCATCCTGCACCAGGTTTCCCCATAGCGCCGTGTTTGCGCCGCCCAAAATGTCCGAAAGAAAAATCAAGCCCACCGAGGGCAGGAACGTGAGCACGCAGGCTGCCTGAAGCGACGAGCGGGTCATGGGCACGGTGATTGTCAGGAACGCTTTGATCGGGCTCGCGCCCAGATCCCGCGCTGCTTCCACGGCCGTCCAGTCCATTCGCTCCATGCCCGTGTAAATGGGCAAAATCACAAAGGGGATCATGGCGTAAACCATCCCGACTAAAACCGCACCCTGGGTATATAACAGCTTCAGCGGCTTTTGAATCAGCCCCAGCTGCTGTAAAAGCTGATTGATCGGCCCGTTGGCGTAAAGCAGAATTTTCCAGCCGTAAATCCGAATCAGCGCATTGGTCCAGAAAGGAGCGATGATCAGAATCATCAGCCAGGCACGCCATCGCGGGCTTACCCGCGCCATGAAATAGGCGAAGGGATAGCCCAGCAGCAGGGAAAAAAACGTGGTCAGCGCCGCTAAACGAATGGATAGCCAGAGCGCTTTGGGATATTTCGGATCCAGCAGCCGGGCGTAATTCTCCAGCGTTGCTTCGTCGGTGACGCTGAGGGCTTCCCCCTTGGCTAGGAAGGAGAGGCCCACAATGTAAAGCAGCGCCACCCCGATAAAGGCTACCACCCATAGCTGCATGGGCAGCGCCATCAGCGCCCGCCGCCGCTCCTCACGCTTCGCCGACATGGGCTTCCCCCTCCTCCCAGGGCACAAGCGCCGCCGCCGCAATATCCCACCATAGGAACACTCGGCTGCCCACCGGACAGCTCGCCGCTTCCTCGGACTGCCGCTGCGCCGTGAGCCGTCGGCCGCCGGGCAATTCGATGATTGCCCGCTGCACGCCCCCGCCGTATTCCAGCGCCCGGAGAATGCCGCTGAGATGCACTGGCCCGGGATGGGGCTGAGCGGCGTAATGCAGCCGCTCTGTGCGCACGCAAAGCGCCATTTTTTCCCCAATGGCAACCGGGGCTTCGTGGAGACAGGGCAGGGTCAGCCCGTCCATTTCCAGGCTGCATTTGCCTTCCGCCCCGCAGCCGGCAATGACCCCCGGCAGCAGATTGCTTTGCCCAATGAAGCTGGCGGCAAAAAGGGTCTCAGGCCGGTCATAAAGCTGCTGCGGCGAGCCGATCTGCACAAACTGCCCGTCCCGCATCAGTGCCACTCGGTCGCTCATGTTCAGTGCTTCTTCCTGATCGTGGGTGATATAGAGGAAGGTCACGCCCAATTCCTTCTGCATGCGCTTGAGCTCCTGCTGCATCATGCGCCGCAGATGCTGATCCAGGGCGCTCAGGGGCTCATCCAGCAGCAGCACCTTTGGCCGCACTGCCAGCGCCCTTGCCAGCGCCACGCGCTGCCGCTGCCCGCCGGAAAGCTGAGCAGGCAGCCGCTTTTCCACCCCTTCCAGCTGAACCAGGTGCAGCATTTCCTGCACTCGGTCGGCGATCTGATCCTTTTTTTCGCCCCGCATTTTCAGCCCGTATGCAATGTTTTTTTCCACCGACAGATGCGGGAAAAGCGCCAGGGACTGGAACACCGTGTTCACCTGGCGCTTCTCTGGGGGCAGGGCGGAAATATCCTTTCCCTGCAGGGTTACGCTGCCGCTGTCCGGCGATTCAAGGCCGGCAATGATACGTAGCGTGGTGGTTTTTCCGCAGCCAGAGGGGCCCAGCAGCGTCATAAATTCTCCGGGCAGGATATCCAGATCAATCCCCCGGAGCGCTTCAAAGCTTCCGAAGCGCTTATGCACGCCCCGGAGCGATAACAAAGGCTCCATTGCCCTTTCCCTACCTCCGTTTCAAATGAGCCGCCGAATTAATCCTCGGCGGCCAAATTATCAAACAGGGTATATTCGCCCAGCCAGGCTAGCTTGACGGTGCCCAGCGGGCCGTTTCTTTGCTTGGCCACGATGACCTCGGCGGTGTTGTCCGGGGTTTCCGCGTCACGGTTATAATAGGCTTCCCGGTGCAGGAACATAACCACGTCCGCATCCTGCTCGATAGAGCCGGAATCGCGAAGGTCGGACAGCATGGGGCGATATCCGCCGGTGCCGCGCTTTTCATTAGCACGGCTCAGCTGCGCGCAGGCCACCACCGGAACCTTCAGCTCCTGCGCAATGGCCTTGAGGCTGCGGGAAATTTCGCTGACCTCTACCTGCCGGCTCTCTGCCTTTTTATCCGAGCCCATCAACTGCAAATAGTCCAGCACGATCAGATCCAGGCCCTTGTCCATCATCAGCCGCCGGCAGCGGGAGCGCATCTGCCCCGGGGTCAGGCCGGAGGTGTCATCAATATAAACCTCGCTGGCTGCCAGGGGCGCCAGCGTCCGGGCCAGCTTCATCCAGTCCTCGTCCCGCAGCAGGCCCTTGCGCACGGATTGCATGTTCACCCTGGCATCACAGCAGAGCATACGCATGGCGATCTGCTCTCTGGGCATTTCCAGACTGAACACCGCCACCTTGAAGCCCTTGCAGGCGGCGTGGGTGGCCATATTGATGGCAAAGGAGGTTTTACCCATGGACGGGCGCGCGCCCACCAGGATCATTTCTCCCCCGTGCAGGCCGGTCAGCAGATTATCCAGGCCATAAAACCCGGAAGGCACGCCGGAAACCGCGCCCTTGAGCCGGGCCAGCTGCTCCATCTGCTCATAGGTATTGGTGAGCACCTCCCGGATATGCTTTAGATCCTCGCTGCCGGAGCGGCGCATCACGATATCGAAAATCAGCTTTTCGGCAGAGGCGAGAATTTCTGGCAGTTCCTGCTCCTGGGCATAGCCTGACCGGGAGATTTCCCCCGCCGCCGCGATCAACCGCCGCAGGGTGGATTTCTCCGAAACCAGGCGAATATAATAGCGCACGTTGGCGGTGGTGGGCACGAACTGGGTCAACTCGATGAGATATTCCGTTCCGCCGATGCCGGGCAGTGTGCCCCGGCGGGCCAGCTCTGCGTCCATGGTCACCAGGTCCACGGCCATGTTCCCGCTGGCCAGCCCCCGGGCCGCATCGAAGATTTCCCGATGGGCGGGCACATAAAAATCCTCGGCGGAAAGCAATTCTGTCGCCGCCGTCACCGCGCTGCCGTCCTGGAGCATGGCGCCCAGCACGGATTTTTCCGCCTCGATGCTATGGGGCGGAACCGCCCCGCCCGTATACGGCGCAGGAGCGGAAAGCGCTTGCCCGTTCATGTTACGCTTCGCCGCCCGTGACCCGCACCGTCATCTTGGCGCTGATCTCGGGATACAGCTTCACCACCACTTCCGTTTCCCCTACGGTGCGGATGGCGTCGCTCAGATCAATCTTGCGCTTGTCCACGTCCACCTGATACTGCTTTTTCAGCGCATCGGCGATTTCCTGGCCGGTAACGGAGCCGTAAAGCCGGCCCTGCGCCCCGCATTTGGCCGTCACGGTGATCACCTTGCCTCGCAGCAGCCCGGCCTTTTTCTCGGCCTCAGCCCGGCGCTCCATTTCCCGCGCCCGCTCAGCAGCCTTCTTGCGCTCGATTTCCTTGGCCGCGCCGGGAGTGGATTCCACAGCCAGCTTCTTGGGAAACAGGAAATTGCGGGCATAGCCATCGGATACGTTCACGATTTCTTCCTTCTTGCCCGTGCCCTTTACATCTGCTAACAAAATAACCTTCATTTTAATCTTCGTCCTCCATCTCTTCCGGGAGCCTGCGCAGCCCCCGAATGTTCATTACCTGATCCAGAATACCAATGATTTTCAGCAGGGAAAATGCCCACAGCAGGATGGGCACCGCCACGCGCCAGAAGCGCTTCACGCCTTTGAGCTTTTGTACGAAGTTTATCGTGGCCGCGCCCTGAATGGCAAACAGCGCCGATGCGCCGGAATAGAGCATGCTGCCGGCGATTTGCCCGGGAACGGAAGTGGACAACGTGGACAGCATATACCCACCGATCAGCACCAGCCCCACCTTCCAGCCGATTCCCCGGGGAATATGCCAGGAATCCAGCGGCGGCATATCCAGATTGCAGAATTTTTCCGAATGGGGCTGATTTTTAAACGCCCGGCGTTCATTGGCCAGAAAGCCAAACCGGAAGGGCAGCAGCAGGCATGCCGTTCCGCCCAGAATGCTCTGGCTGGCGATCAGAGAGGGCACCCATCCTGCCAGCAGTTTCTCCACCAGCGAGCGCACGGAAAGCAGCAAATCGGCCCGCGCCGCCTGAGACAGGGCGTATCCCCCTGTGACCGGCACCAGCATCCCTTCCTCCAGGGAAGAGGGCAGGGAAATCAGTCCCATGGCGTAGGCCTGATAGAGCATGGAGTCGCCGTATTCCCATTCGCTGAGATACTGGGCTGCGCCATCCCCGGCAACGGTATACAGGTTGCCGCCGGAAAGATTCTGCAAGATCAGAAACACGGCCGCCATTGCCGCCACATGCAGCCCGATCATCACGCCGCAGCCCTTCCAGAAGGGCACCTTGCAGCAGATCAATGCCACAAACCCAATCAGCAGCGGAAACAGATAAACCGCCGCAAGGCCCACGCCTGTGGCCCCGGCCAACCCATACAGAGAGCCAACGCAGGCAATGGCGCAGACGATCATGGGCGCCAGCCCGCTGATCGTGCCCGCCATGCAACAGGCCGTGGGCGCAAGCATAATCAGCAGCAGCGCGGCATAGATGCCCGTGATGGGGGATTGCGCCAGCAGCAGCATCGGCACTGCGATGGCCAGCGTGGCGATCACGGAGGATTTCAGCGATCGAATCATTGGAAAGTCTTTCATGCTCGTCTCCTTAAAAATGGCGATATCTCACCAACTATTTATTGTACGGATTCCGATTCGCTTTGTCAACCGCAAGGGCGGCGTTTTGCCGAAATGTCTGTGAAAAAAACAGCGTTTTTTCGTGCGGCTTCAGCGGTTGCCTGCGGAAAGAGGCGCGCCGATTCCGTTTTCCGGTTCGCCGCTTTCCCGAAGCTGGCGCGGCGCAACGCCGCAGACCCGACGGCAGGCTTTATAAAAGGAAGCGTAATCGCCAAATCCGCAGGCCCGGGCGATTTGCTCCAGGGATAGATCTGACCCCGTCATCAGCCGCTTGGCCTGCTCCAGCCGAAGCTGGGTTAAATACTGATGCGGCGTGATCCCGTAGCTTTGCCGGAAAATGCGGATCAGATAATTCTCGCTGAAATGCAGCCGATGGGCCAGCGCCCCAAGCGTCAGCTCATCTTCCATCCCCTGCCGCAATACATCCGCAATTTGCTGCGCCAGCGCCTGCTGCCGCTGCGGGGGCGCGGAGCAAGGCAAAAGCGCCAGCAGCTGATAAAAGATTGCCGTTTTTTCCAACAGACTCCCGCTTGCCTGGTTCAGCGCTTCCAGTTTTCGGGTCAGCGGCCAGAGGGCGGGAGGATAAACGCCGGAAAGCTTAATCCCCTGCTCCTTCTGCCAAACGCCCCGGAAATGCACATAATAGTAAACCGGCGTGTCGCTGGGCAAAACGCCCTGCTGATAAAGCCCCCGCTTCTGAATATAATATTCTCCCGGCCCCACGGCGATGGGCGTTCTGTTTTCCTCAAACCGCAGCACGCCCGATTTCACCAGCACCAGCACATCCTCTTGGCAGATGCGGGTTACATGCCGCTCTCCCGGCCTGAAAATCCGATCGCTGGAGCAGAAAAATTCCGGCAAAAGCCGGGTATCCAGATATTCCGCCATGCTGATTCCTCCCTTTTGCAGTATAGCAATTCTGTGTGATTATTGCAATGTTTCTGTTGATATTCTTCATTCCCTTTTCTCGCCGCTTCATGCTACAATAAAATCAATAAAAGCAAAGGAGACGAGGTGGATTTTCTTGACCCCGATTTATTCTTCCAAATATCAGCATTTTACCGCGCAGGAACTGCGCCCCCAGGGCTGGCTGAAGCGGCAGCTGCGCATTCAGGCAGATGGTCTTTCCGGTCATCTGGACAAAATCTGGCCCGATGTGCGGGATTCAGCCTGGATTGGCGGCGATCGCGAGGGCTGGGAACGAGTGCCCTATTGGCTGGACGGTTTTATTCCCCTGGCGTTCCTGCTGGAGGACGAGGATCTTATTTCCCGGGCGAAAAAATACGTGGATGGGATTCTGGCGCGTCAGGAGGAGGATGGCTGGATCTGCCCCTGTCCCAAGAAGGAACGAGGAACGTATGACGTATGGGCCATGTTCCTTATTTGCAAGGCGCTGATGGTTTATGCCGAATGCAGCGGGGATGACCGGATCGAGAATGCGATTTATCGCGCCATGAGAAATCTGCATCAGCATTTGCGGAATAATACGCTGTTCCACTGGGGGCAGAGCCGTTGGTTTGAAGCGATGCTGCCGCTGAAATGGCTCCAGGATCGGCAGAGCGAGCCCTGGATGGAGGAACTGGCGGTGACGCTGGCCTGCCAGGGGCTGGATTACAAGCGGATGTTTGATTGCTGGCGGGATCAGGAGGCCAAGCCACATCCCCATTGGTCTTATCAGACCCATATCGTGAACTTGGCGATGGCGATGAAGGCGGAAGCGGTTTATTCCGGTATTTCGGGCGATGATCCCAACGTCTTCGCCCGGAAGATGTATGATCTGATGGAAAAATATCATGGCACGCCCATCGGGCATATCCAGGGCGATGAATGCCTGACCGGCCGTTCCCCCATTCAGGGAACAGAGCTGTGCTCCATCGTGGAAGCCATGTATTCCTGCGAGGTGCTTCTGGAGATCACCGGGGATACGCGTTGGGCCGATCTGCTGGAGCAGCTGGCCTTCAATTCTCTGCCCGCTACGATTTCTGAGGATATGTGGACACATCAGTATAACCAGCAGCTGAACCAGATTTCCTGCGCCCGGCAGCAGGATCCGGCGATTTGGATCAGCAATGGCCCCGAATCCAATATGTTTGGCCTGGAACCCAACTTTGGCTGCTGTACGGCCAATTTCAATCAGGGCTGGCCCAAGCTGGCGCTGTCTGCTTTCCTGCGCACGGAAAAGGGCGTTTTGTCCTCCGTGCTGGTGCCGGCAGCGGTGGAAATGGAAATCAACGGGAAACATGCGCGGATCTCTCTGGAAACAGATTATCCCTTCAAGGGCGCGCTTGGCTATACCGTTTCCTGCCCCGAAGCTGCGGAATTTGAACTGGCGATTCGTATTCCAGCCTTTGTCGCCGCTGCCCGTGTGAACGGCCAGGCCGCCACGCCGGGAGAAATTTTCCGGCTGGAAAAAATTTGGCAGGGAGAGGAAAAGGTTGAGGTGACGCTGGAAATGCAGCCGCAGCTGCTGGAGCATGAGGGTATGGCCTGCCTGCGTCGGGGCCCGCTGTTTTATGCGCTGCCCATCCCCATGCAAAGCTTCCGGCATGAGTATACCCGCAATGACGTGGAGCGGAAATTCCCCTATTGCGATTATACGATCTTCCCAGATGGCGATTGGGAATATGGGTTTGGCGGGAAGGATTTCCAGGTGGTGGAAGGGGAGGTTGGAGAGTATCCCTTCTCTCGAGAGCAGCCGCCGGTGCAGATTCAGGCGCGGATGCATAAAATCCGCTGGGGCACGATGCCCGGCCAGCCCACTGTCTGCAATGCTCAGCCCCTGAGCCGTGAAAGCTTGGGCGAGGAAACCAAAATGCTTCAGCCCTATGGCTGCACCACTCTGCGCATGACAGTGATGCCGCTGATCGATGATAAAGCGCAGTGCCGCTGAGCCTTTCTTTCATATTGAAATAGAGAACCTCGACAAACCAGAGGGCTTGCCCCTGGCATGGCTGCTTTGGAAACGTGGCGCGCCCCCGGATGGGGAGGAGTGAGATGAATCGCTTCTCCGCATCGGGGGCGTTTTGTTTGGGAATAGAATCGCCATTTTTTCCCGGGTCTGGGATCAAAAACATTTTCGGAGGGATGCACTGATTCCCGGAATTTCGCCAGAAAGCGATTCAAGCAATGGAAGAAACGGTACGTTTTTACGGATATTCCAGCAGAAAACGGATAATTACAGTTTACTTTTCATCGCTTTATCTGATATAATTACGGAGTAAATGGCGAAGAAGACAAAACGGAAAGAAAGAGGAAGATTATGCCATGCGCATGGTCGGCTGGATGTCTGCGCCATGTGAACATGGATAGGGAGGAAGAAAAAGGATGAGCAAGGCAACCCATAAGCAAATCCGGCAGCAAAACTGGAAGATCATGAAACGGCGCTGGCAGATGTATATGTTTCTTGTCATTCCGCTGATCTGGCTCATTGTTTTCAAGTATGTGCCCATGGCTGGCGTGCAGATCGCATTCCGAAATTACAAAATCAAGTATGGCATCTGGGACAGCCCGTGGGTGGGTCTGAAGAATTTCAGGAAGTTCTTCCAGTCTTATCAGTTTGAGCGCGTCTTATGGAACACTATCAAGATCTCCGTCTACAGCCTGGCGGCCAACTTCCCGCTGCCCATTATTCTGGCGCTGTGCCTTAACGCGCTGCTGAATATGAAGTATAAGAAGTTCGCCCAGACGTTGTTATATATCCCCCACTTCATCTCCACGGTTGTTATGGTGGGTATGCTCCTGCAGATCTTCAACATCCGCGTGGGCCTGTATGGCAACATCGCCCGCCTGATTACCGGCACAACGCCCACGGATATCCTGGGCAGCGCCACCACCTTCCCGCATATGTATGTGTGGTCGGGCGTATGGCAGGGCATGGGCTGGGGCAGCATCATCTACATCGCGGCTCTTTCCAACGTAGACCCGGCGCTGCATGAAGCTGCGCAGATCGACGGCGCCAGCCGCTTCCAGCGCTGCATCCATATCGACTTCCCCACGATCCTGCCCACCGCCACGATCATGCTGATTATGAACATGGGCAGCGTGATGGGCGTTGGCTTCGAAAAGGTATATCTGATGCAGAACCCCCTGAACCTGCGTTCTTCGGAAGTTATTTCTACCTATGTATATAAGGTCAGTATGGCGGCCGGCGGCGGCAACGACTTCTCCTACGGTACTGCTATTGACCTGTTCAACGCTGTGATAAACCTGATGCTGCTGGTTACTGTGAACGCTATCAGCCGCAAGGTTGGCGAAACCAGTCTGTGGTGAGGAGGAAACGCACAATGAATACAACAAAGAAATCCCACATCAATGTTTCCAAGGGTGACCGTGCGTTCTACTTCGCGATCAACTTCATTATTGCTATTCTGTGCCTGCTGGTGCTCTATCCGCTGGTCTACATCGTGTCCAGTTCCTTCTCTTCTTCCAAGGCCGTTCTGGCCGGCAAGGTTGTGCTTTTGCCGGTAGACCTCAGCCTGGAAGGCTATAAGGCCGTGTTCAGCAACAAGAACATTGGCATTGGTTATCGGAACACGATCCTTTATACCGTTGGCGGAACGGCGCTGAACCTAGCCATGACCTTCATCTGCGCCTATCCTCTGGCTGCTCGTGGCCTGCCCCATAAGGGCAAGTTCATGTTCCTGTTCACGCTGACCATGTTCTTCTCCGGCGGCATGATTCCCAACTACATCCTCATGCGTCAGCTGGGCCTGCTGGATAATCCTCTGGCGGTTGTTCTGCCGGGCGCCATCAGCGTGTCCAACATGGTTCTGGCCCGAACCTTTATCCAAAATATCCCCTATGATATGTATGAGGCTGCGGAAATAGACGGCTGTAGCGACGCCAGGTATTTTGTGCAGGTGGTGCTGCCGCTGTCCAAGGCCTGTATCGCCGTGCTGGCGCTGTATTACGCCGTGGGCCACTGGAACGCTTACTTCAACGCGTTTATCTATCTGAACGACCGGAACATGTATCCCCTGTCTCTGTTCCTGCGCGAGATCCTGATTTCCAATCAGATGACTGAATCCATGGATATCGACCCCGAGCTGCTGGAAAAGAAGCAAGGCTTGGCCGACGTGCTGAAATACTCGCTGATCGTAGTTTCCACCGTGCCGATTCTGTGCGTCTATCCGTTCGTGCAGAAGTATTTCATCAAGGGCGTGATGATCGGCTCGCTGAAGGGATAAGGGCGAATGAGGAACAGCTACGCATCCCCTATACGGCAAATGCTGCTGAAAACTGTTCTCAAAAAAGCGATGGTCTACTTGAGCATCGCTTTTTTGGAAATTATGCTGTTAACCCCGGTTTACGCCATGGTTTATCAGGAAACCAGGAAAAACGAGCGGGCGCATATTGAAAGCGATGCCACGGCCAATCTGCGCATATTTTCCGGAGATATGGATGCGCTGAATCAGTATATCTATGCGCTGATGAGCAATGAATCCATCACCTATCTGGCGCATATTCCCGATGTGAATGGGCTGCATACCGCAAAAATCCTGGAACTGAACAGCGAGGTTTCCCGCTCCACCATTCTTCATAGCGCTTGCCTGGATGATCTGGTGATCCAGTTTAAAAACAGCCGCTATCTTATCGCTGGGGGCAATATCGTTCAGCGAGGCCAATATTACGGAAACTCCCTGACCTATGAAAATTACGATCGGGAAACCTATGAGGATCTGCTCTTTAACCAGCGAGTTCGGACGATCCCCATGCAGAAAATCTCCACCATCCGGCTGGGCAACCAGCGGGCGATAACCTTTAACTACTTCAGCCGTTCCTCCTCTATGGGCCAATACGTAATCAGCGCCATTATTTCCGAAAACACGTTGATTGACGCGCTGGTTCCGGAGGCTGTGCGCAATTACGGCTTCTTTCGCCTGACCTATTCTGATGGCAGCGAGTTTCTGTCTATCGGCGAGCAGACTCAGGCGATGGACACCTTCCCGATACTGACAGATGCCAGCGGATCCTTTCAGGTGGTCTACGGGGTGGATAAGGCCGTCTATCAGGAAAATGTCCAAGGCGTGCAAATGCTGATTCTGGCTTATTGCTCGCTGGCGCTGGTGGTGGGCGCGCTGTATTGCGGTGTGCTGGCCGCCCGTAGCATGCGCTCCTTCCGCCCGGTGGCAGAAATGCTGGAAG
Organism: uncultured Oscillospiraceae bacterium; assembly: GCA_964423675.1. Taxonomy (GTDB): domain Bacteria; phylum Bacillota; class Clostridia; order Christensenellales; family Aristaeellaceae; genus RUG563. Next base: position 44,459 of record CAYRFP010000003.1, on the reverse strand, counting down.
CAGTCAGCGTCCCGGAAATGGCCGATACCCTCAGCGCCCGCAGCGTGGACGCTTTCGTAAATCAGATGCTGCAAAAGCAGCTGGTGCAGCTGGATGAAATGCAGGAAAGCCTGCATGCGATTCAAGAACGCTATCAGGACGAGATGATCTTCTCCCTGCTGCGGGGGAACGCGCAGCTGGATGCGGCCGATCTGATGGAACTGCGAAACCTGCCGGTGTTCCAGGATGCATATCGCGTGGCGGAAATCTGCCTGGTGGATGATAATATCGCTACAATTTATATGAAAGAAGAGGCTATGAAGCTGGCCGAAAAGCTGTTGCGGGAGAAAATCCCGGCGTTGCGGGTGGTGTGTTCCATGCCGTTGCTGGCAGTTCTGCCCGCCGATGTGGATGATTCGCTGCTGGACGCTGTCTGCGCTGAGATTGGCCGGCAGATTGCGCCGGTGGGCGTGGCGGTTTCTGCGGCTCATACTGGCATTGATGAACTGCCCGCTGCTTATGCGCAGACGCGGATGGTGCGGCGAAACAAGCATCTGTTCCTGCAAGATGGCGGCGTGATGCGCTATGCTGCGCTGTCTGCCCGCCTGGAGGATAGCAGCGCTTTGAACCTGGATCTCTCCGATGGCGGGGCGTTCTCCCGGCTCATCGTGCAAGGCCCTTCCCCAGAATTGGAGGAGCAGCTGCTGGAAATGAATCGGCATCTGGAGCATCTGGCCCTGACCCGGCCCCAGCGCCTTTCCGCCAGCTATTACAATATCATCGCTGTGCTGGAATCCTTCTATCGCTCGCTGCAAACGCCTATGCAGCTTCGGGAATATGATCCCGAAATGCTGGTTTCCCAAATCCAGCGGTATATCTGGGATACCACCATGGATATCGCCCAGCGCATGATGGAGCGGCGGGAGAAGATTGAGCCGCATGACGGCATCGTTCAGTATGTCATCGATCATTATGCCGAAAACGGCATGAACCTGAGCCATCTTTCCAGCCGGTTCGGCCTATCCGAAGCGTATATCTCCCGGATCATTAAACGCTGCACGGGCATGAGTTACTCCGAGTTCCTGGAATCCATGCGGATGAAAAAGGCTGAAGAGCTGCTGTTTACCACCAGCCTCAGCGTGGGCGAGATCTCCGCGCAGCTGGGCTATGATAACCAGAACACCTTCTTTAAGGCCTTCAAGCGCCATTATCAGGTTTCTCCAGGAGCTTACCGGGAGAATCCGCCTGTGCGATAAAAATGGTTGCCAAATTTGACAAAAGCCGTCCAAAACGGGCGGCTTTTTAAGTGGAAAAATCGTAAATTCGTAAAAAATCGGATTTTTCCAGTAGACAGCGGCCTTTATCACGATTTATAATATGGGCGAATCAAGGACGTTTGTACACGGGAAAAAACGGAATAATTTAGAACAGAATTTCATCCCTGAAACGTCCAATAAAAAAAGAGGAGGAACCCCTGCCATGAAAAAGACCCTGCGCGTTTTGGCGCTGGCGCTGTGCCTGCTGATGCTTAGCAGCTGCGGCCTGGCCGAGATCACGGATTCCGTCATCAGCGGAATCGGCGTCTATCCCATCGCCAAAGAAAAGGTAACGCTGACCCTGGGCATCAATTCAAACTCCACCGTTATCGATTACGATACCAACTATTTCACCAACCAGATGCGGGAAGTTTCCGGCATTGATCTGCAGATCGTGCAGTTCCCCGAAGTAGACGCGGAAACCAAGCTGATGCTGATGGTGAACGGCGGCACCGAGCTGCCCGACATCCTGGCCTTCGGCACCTCCGCCACCATGCGCGACCAGATGGCCGACGCGGGCGTGCTGGTTCCCCTGGATGAATACTTCGATAAAGAAACCGGCATTGCCGATCTCTTCTATGCTGCCTGCGAGCGCGAGGGCGTGGATGCGGATTATATCCTGAACCTGACCCGCTCCTCCGACGGCCACATCTACGGCCTGCCCAACTATGGAGAAGGCGCTCTGCCCAACATGTATAGTCTGCGGGCTTTCATCAACCAGAAGTGGCTGGACGCCCTGAATCTGAAGGCTCCCACCACCATCGATGAGCTGACCGAAGTGCTCATCGCTTTCCGGGATGGCGATCCCAACGGCAATGGCATTAAGGACGAAATCCCCATGACCGGCTCCTCTGCCAATGATCTGTCTGCTTCCGCCAGCGCGCTGTGCTGGCTGCAGAACCTGTTCATCTATCGCGACCGCTCCGACAATCTGTTCCTGCCTTTGGATCAGACCGATGGCAAGCTGGACGTGAGCTATGACAAGGAAGAATACCGGGAATACCTCAAGTATGTGAACATGCTGGTGAAGGAAGGCCTGCTGGATCAGGCTGCGTTCACCCAGACCACTAACGAAATGCGCGTGCAGCTGAAGGCTGATGTGGAAACCGTCGGCATGATGTTCGGCTCTGCCAATGGCTTTGGCGACAACCTCGCTTCCTGGCAGCCTCTGGAACAGCCCACCGGCTTCTATGGCGAAAAGATCGTTTCCGTTTCCAAGCCCGCTCCTGCTGTCCGTCTGATGATCACCACCTACTGCGAGCATCCTGAACTGGCCTTCCTGTTCGGCTGCATGGGTTACGATGATCCGACCACTGAATTGGCTACTGTGGGCCGCTATGGCGAAAAGGGCGTGAACTGGCGTCCCGCCGAAGAAGGCGAAATTTCCTTGTTCAGCGATTTGGGTCTGCCTCCCCGTCTGCTGGTGACCGAAAACTGCTGGGGCAGTGAAAACAACCAGAACTGGGGCAACGTGATCCTGCCCGTGGTGACCGGCCCCCAGAGCGCTGGCGTTGAAGTGTTCGACGGCAACGAAGTGTATGGCGAACGGCTCCATGCCCGGTCCGTGTCCATGAACAAGCAGTATGCTCCCGCTATGGAAAACTTGGTTGGCGACATCATCTATACCGAGGAAGAAGCTAATGAATGGGCGGAAGCCCGCGCCACGCTGCAGAGCTATCTGGTGGAAACCTCTGCGCTGTTCGCGGTGGGCCAGATGGATCCCAACAGCGACGAAGAATGGAACAATTATCTGCAGGAACTGAACAATCTGCAGTATAAGGAACTGCTGGCGGTGGATCAGATTGCTTACAACCGCACCTATGGCATCACCGAATAAGAGAATCCCCTCTCTCTTATTCCTGGAGAGCGCTGCAAAGCGCTCTCCTTTTTTGTTTTCCTTGATTTTTCCGGCACGGGAAGGTACAATAAAGAGCGAAAGAAAGAAGCGGAAGGATGAAGAAGCTTGCTACCCTATGACACGCTGATTTTTGACCTGGATGGAACGCTGACAGATTCCCAGCGGGGAATCATCGGCTGCATTCGTTATGCGCTGGATAAAATGAACCTCCCCTGCCCGGACGATAAAACCCTTCGCCGCTTTCTGGGCCCGCCGCTGGTGGATTCCTACATGCGCTATTGCGGCATGGATGAGGACGCAGCCTGGAAGGCCACGTGGCTTTATCGGGAGCGGTATCATCCTGTGGGCTGGAAGGAAAACGATCTCTATCCCCGGATTCGCCCCCTTCTTGCCGCGCTGAAAAAGCAGGGCGTTTATCTGGCCGTGGCCACCGGCAAGCCCCGGGAAAACGCTATGGATATTCTGCGCTATTTCGGCCTCCTTTCGTATTTTGATGCTGTGACCGGGCCGGACATGAGCGCCCCTTCTGCCAATAAAGGCGAACTGATTCGCCGGGTGCTGCCCGGGAAATTTGGCCGCGCCGCAATGATTGGCGACACCGTGGGCGATATAAAGGGCGCGCAGGATTGCGGCATTGATTCCGTGGCGGTGCTGTATGGCTACGGGGAAAAAGCGGATCTGCTTTCCGCGCAGCCCACGCATGTGGCGGCGGATACCCAGACACTTTGCCGGCTGCTTTGCCCGGAAATGCCCCCGATTAAGGGCTGCTTCGTGACGCTGGAAGGGGTGGACGGCTGCGGCAAATCCACCCAGGCCGCCGCGCTGGAAGAGAAGCTGACCCATTTTGGCTATTCCGTTTTGCGCACTCGGGAGCCTGGCGGTTGCCCCATTGCGGAGGAAATTCGCAAGATTGTTCTGGCCAAGGAGGACGGCGGCATGTGCGCCGAAACGGAGGCGCTGCTGTTTGCCGCCGCTCGGGCGCAGCATTTCAAGCAGGTGATTCAGCCGGCGGTGCAGGCGGGAAAGATCGTGCTGTGCGATCGGTTTGTGGATTCTTCGCTGGTCTATCAGGGCAATGCCCGGGGGCTGAGCATGGATTGGGTGAAGGAAATCAATCGCGTGGCTTTGCAGGAGGGCGCGCCCGCCGCCACGCTGTATCTGCGCATGAGCCATACTGATGCGCTCCGGCGTCGGCTGGCTGCATCGGATCCGGATCGAATCGAGCAGCTGGGCGATGCCTTTCAGGCGCGCACCGAAGCGGCCTATGAGCAGCTTTGGCAGGAGAATCCCCAGCGGTTCCTGGCGGTAAACGCCGCGAATTCGCCGGAGCAGGTGACGCAGGAAGCCTTTGACAAGCTGCTTTCGCGGCTATGGGAAGGAGAGATTTTATGAGCATGCGCGTAGTGGTGGGCATGTCCGGCGGGGTAGACAGCGCCGTGTCCGCCCTTTTGCTCAAGCGGCAGGGGTACGACGTGATCGGCGTGTTCATGAAAAACTGGGAGGAGCAGGATGAAAACGGGGTCTGCACCGCCGAAAGCGATTGGCGGGACGTGCAGGACGTTTGCGAGATTATCGGCATTCCCTATTATTCTGTGAATTTCGCCAAAGAATACCGGGATCGGGTGTTTTCGCTGTTTCTTTCCGAGTATCAGGCGGGCCGCACCCCGAACCCGGATGTGCTATGCAACCGGGAGATCAAGTTCAAGGCATTTCTGGATTTTGCCATGCAGCTGGGCGCGGAAAAGATGGCCACGGGACATTTCGTGCAGACCGATGGTCAGGGCCATTTGCTGCGGGGCGCGGATGGGAACAAGGATCAGAGCTATTTTCTCTACATGCTCCATGAGCAGCAATTGCGCAAGGTAATCTTCCCCGTAGGCGGCCTGACCAAGCCGCAGGTGCGCCAGCTGGCGCAGGAAGCAGGGCTGCCCGTCAGCGCGAAGAAGGATTCCACGGGCGTCTGCTTCATTGGCGAGCGGGATTTCAAGGCGTTTTTGCAGGGCTTTTTGCCCGCGCAGCCGGGCGACATGGTCACGCCTGCGGGCGAGATCGTAGGGCGGCATGACGGGCTGATGTATTACACGCTGGGGCAGCGCCGGGGGCTGGGCATTGGCGGCCGGGGCGATGGGCGCAGCTTTTTCGTGGTGGACAAAGATTTGAAGCAAAACCGGCTGATCGTGGCGCAGGGGGAGGATCATCCGCTGCTATACAGCAAGGCGGCGCTGGCATCCCAGGCCACGTTCATTTCGGAGCCGCTGCCGGAAAGCACGTCCTGCCATGTGACCGCCAAGTTTCGCTATCGGCAGCCGGATCAGGGCGTGACAGTTACCCGGGTTGGCGATACGCTGCATTTTGTTTTTGACGAGCCTCAGCGCGCGGTTACGCCCGGTCAGAGCGCGGTGATCTACGATGGAGAACGATGCCTGGGCGGCGGGATCATCGAGACTGTGGAGCGGTAAGGACGGAAGTAAACAAGGCGGGAGAACGTATTATATTTGAGAGAGGATGCCTTTGTGTCAAAAGCATCCTCTCTCGCTCTCTCGAAAACCTGCTGGGAATATATTGGGTCGAATCGGCCATGTGTCCCTGTTAATTGAAGATTTGCTTGGGACAACATCTGTGAATTCGTTTCATCCTGCCTTTCCCTATTCGGCGTTCTTGGAGGAAGTGAAGGGGGGAACCGTTCTTTAGCCCTTAAAGAATGATTCCCTCACATTCATATTATAATTTTATTGTGTCTCCCCTTCGCAAACAGCAAAAAAACTTGCGTAAGGGAGCGCAGACCGGTATAATAGGGAAGGAAAACAAGCATGGGAAAATGCATGTCATAGAAAATAAGGGAGGGCAAGGAATGAACGGTTATGTTGCCAAGGTGTATGCAGGGTTGGAAGAGCGCAATAGCCATGAAAAGGAATTCCTGCAAGCCAGCCGGGAGGTATTGGAAGCGCTGTCTCCTGTGTTCGATAAGCATCCGGAATACGAAAAGGCCGGGCTGCTGGAGCGGTTTGTGGAGCCGGATCGGGCGATCCTGTTTAAGGTGCCCTGGACGGACGATCAGGGCTGCCAGCAGGTGAACCGGGGCTATCGTGTGCAATTCAATAACGCCATTGGCCCCTATAAGGGTGGGCTGCGGCTGCATCCCAGCGTGAACCTGTCGGTGATTAAATTTCTGGGGTTTGAGCAGGTGCTGAAAAATTCGCTGACCGGACTGCCCATCGGCGGCGGCAAGGGCGGCAGCGATTTTGACCCCAAGGGCAAGAGCGACAACGAAATCATGCGCTTCTGTCAATCGTTTATGACCGAACTGTTTAAGTATATCGGCAAGGATGAAGACGTGCCCGCCGGGGATATCGGCGTGGGCGCACGGGAGATTGGGTATCTCTATGGCCAGTATAAGCGGATTACCGGGCTGTATGAAGGCGTGCTCACCGGCAAGGGGCTGACCTATGGCGGCTCGCTTGGTCGCAAGCAGGCCACCGGCTTTGGCCTTTGCTATCTTACGCAGGCGATGCTGCGCAAGCATGGCCAGTCCTTCAGCGGAAAGCGCGTGGTGGTTTCCGGCAGCGGCAATGTGGCCATTTATGCGGCCCAGAAGGCGCAGGAACTGGGCGCGCAGGTGGTGGCCATGAGCGATAGCAATGGCTTTGTGACGGATGAGCAGGGGATTAACCTGGACGTGATGAAGCAGATTAAGGAAGTGGAGCGCGGACGGATCAAAGAATATGCCCAGCGGGTTCCCGGCGCAACGTATCAGGAGGGCTGCCGGGGCATATGGCAGGTGCAATGCGATATTGCGCTGCCCTGCGCCACGCAGAACGAACTGGACGAGACCGGCGCGCAGGCGCTGATCGCAGGCGGCTGCCAGGCCGTAGCCGAGGGCGCGAATATGCCCACCACCTATGAAGCCACTCAGCTGCTGCAAAAGGCGGGTGTGCTCTTCGCTCCGGGCAAGGCGGCAAACGCTGGGGGCGTGGCGGTATCGGCGCTGGAAATGAGCCAGAACAGCATGCGCCTTTCCTGGACCAGCGCAGAGGTGGATCAGAAGCTGAAGGGCATTATGGAAAATATTTTTGCGGCCATCGATGGCGCTGCTGCCGAATATGGCGCGGAGGATAATTACGTGGTGGGCGCGAACATTGCCGGCTTCCTGAAGGTGGCCGATGCGATGCTGGCTCAGGGCGTTTAAGAAATCGTAAATAAAATCAACCGAAAAATGTGCCCCCGGACGTGGAAGCGGGCAAGACCGTTTCCCTTCGTTCGGGGGCGTTTTGTAATGGTTATTTTTCCTGAAGCAGCAGAATCGTTTGGGGCGCCAGCGTAAATGTCAGCGCGGAGGTGGGCAGGGTCTGCTGCCAGGGCGCGTCATGCTCCGCATCCAGCTGAGAAACGCTCCATTCGCTTTCCCCACCCAAATCCAGCGTTACCTCCCGGTGCGGGGTCTGGTCGTCGTCCGTATAATAGACCACCAGCGCCGTGACTTTTCCGTTTTGATCTGCGCCGCAAAGGGCATAAACATTTTCCGGCAGCGTCTCCGGGCGGATTTCCCGTTCGCAATCGTAGAGCTGGCCATACCAGGCCAGAGGGTAATAGCCCTTCAGCCGCCGACAGGTATAGAAATCGAAAGCACCGTTAAAAACCGAGGGTCGGGTGTCATAATACATCAGCATGTCCACCGGCGCATTTTGCATTTCGCAGATGCACGCCATCGTGAAGGCCGCGCCCTTGATGCCGTGGATGGTTTCCAGGCTGCGGATATATTTGTCCGTCCATCCGGCTACGTAATTCCATTCGTTCAGGATGCTTTCCGTCTGTGTAAAGCCGCAACCGTCCAGCAAAGCACGGATGCGCTGGGCCTTGCTCACCATGGGGGCAGGGGAAGTGCAGTAAGTGTGCCAGGAGAAAAAGTCCAGCGGCGCATGGCGCTGCGCCATGGCCTGGAGGAAATCCGCTGCCCAGTCTTCGCGCCAGGCCAGCGCTGGACCGCCGATTTTCAGCTGCGGGAAGCAGCCTTTCAAATGTCTGGCCGCAATTTCGTATAGATCGAAAAACTCCGCCTTCGTGCCGCCCCAGGTGCGCTTGTTTGGCGAATCGTCTTCGTCCAGATCCGGCTCATTCCAGATTTCCCAGTACTGGATGTTCAGATGGTATCCGTTGGCCCAGCCTTCGTTGTAGTGGCGGATAATATGCTCGCAGATAACCGCCCATTTTTGAAAATCCCTGGGCGGCAGTGTGCCATGCTTTTTGATTTGATGCTCAATGGTCTGTCCCAGGCGGAAGAAGGTTTCCGTTCCTGCATCCAGGCAAACCAGCACGGCCTCATCCGTGCAGGCGAAATCATAGGAAGCCGGGTCGCAGGGATCGGCGTCGAACTGGGGAAAAATGCAGGAAACGTCGTAACTGTATGGCCCGCCGTAAATGCCGCACACCCCGGAATCATGGCAGCGGGAAAAGGGTATGCGCGCCGCCTTGTAATCCTGGAAATTGGATTGGGGCTGAACCTCGCAATGGCGGCGATGCCAGGGCCCGCCGTTGGTGGCGTTCAGCGGCTTGAATGCGCCATCGTTTCGGGATCGGTCAAAATGCAGAGTGTCCATGGCTAGTCCTCTTTTCGTGTGTATTCATCCTGTATCCGCAAATATAATAATCTATTTTCTTCCGCCGTGCAAGGGAAAAAGAAAGAGATTGTAAAAAGCGCAAGCCGTGATACACTTTTTTAACGGACACTGGCGTTCTCTGGCCGTTTGAGGACGGCTTAATCTGCGGAAGCAAAGGAGACGCGAAGCATGAAAACGAAACAAAAAAACTGATAATTAACGTCGATGATTTCGGTATGTGCCATTCCTATATATCCCCTACGCGATGCGAGCATTTCTCTGATTACGTATCAGGAACTTCGGAAAATGCGCCAACGGGAATAAAATCCGCGAAAGAAAAAACATCGAAACCGACGCTTTTTTTGTTTGCCTGTTGTTCGTTTATCGCAGCGGCAGAATGCAGGATGCGCCGGGCAGGGGCAGCCGAAACAGCTCCTGGGCGGTGGAAGCGGCCATGCTATAGCTAATCGCCTCACCGCTTTTTTGACAGGCGACCAGCAGCAGCCCGTTTTCCAGAACGGCCAGATGGCGGGGCCAATCGCCGGTTGAGAATTCCTGCTCCCGGCATAATTCGCCTTCAGAAATCGTCAGCGCGGACAGGGTGTTGGGCCCTCGATTGCAAACGTAAATCCGCCCAGACCCATCCTGACATGCGCCGCCTGGAAAATTCTGGGGTTCTGTGTGGCCGCTGGCGGCAATCGCCTGCTGGGGAACGCCGGCCGGGGATAGCAGGCGAACCTGCCCATCCAATTCATGGATGCAAAGAAGCTGCCTGTCATCCGCATGCAGGATCTGCCGCGGCCCGCTGCCGGAGGGCAAAGAAATCCGCTCTCCTTCTCCCTGGGGCAGATCATTTTCCAGCTGGAAGCGGTATAGACAATCATTTCCCGGATCGGCCAGCAACAGACAGCCATCGATGGCATTGGCCCAATGGGCATGGGCATGCGCCGGGCAGAATTGCCAGAGCACCCGGGTCAGCGCCGCATCCACGGCGAAGAAATGGCCGCTTTCATAGCAGCTTCCGTAGATCACGCCGCCCAGCGGAAACAAATGGCAGAGCCCCGCGCCCGGGGTTTCCAGGGCAGCGACCAGCCGCGGCTCGTTTTCTTCCAGTGCATAGGCGGTGATATCCGCGCCATCGCTTCGTTCTGAAGCAACGTAAACCAGATTGTTTTCGCCCTGACAGCAAAAGGAGGGGGCACGACCATGAATAAAGCCCCAGCGCTTTTGGGCGGCCTGGCTGCAGATGGCATAAAGAGCGATATCCTCTGCTCCGGCCGCGCCATAGCCGGAGATCAAAACCCGCTGTTCTTTCATAAAGCCCATCCCCTTGGTCTTTCCGTTTATTCCAGCTCTGGGGGATTATCATGCGCCATCACGCTGGTTCCCCCGTCCACCAGCAGATATTGCCCGGTGACATACGCGCTCATATCCGAGGCGAAAAACAGCGCTGCATTGGCGATATCCGGCATGCTGCCGGGCTCCATCGGCTGGCAGCGGCGAATAGCCCGATTGAATTCCGCCCGCTCCTGGTCTGTCATCCGATCCATGTCGTCATAAAACACATCGCTGATAATCACGCCGGGGCAAATGGTGTTCACCCGGATATGATCCTTGGCGTAATCCAGGGCCATGGCTCGGGCAGCGGCGTTCATGGCGCCCTTGGTGCCGGCATAGAGCATGTTGAGAGGCTGGGTCATCAGCGAATGGATGGAAGATATATTGATGATGCTACCCTTTTGCCGCTGCTGCATGGAGGGCAGGAAGGCCCTTGCAAAGCGCAGGCCGCTTACATAATTGGTTTCCAGCAGCCGCTGCATATCCGCATCCTGAAATTCTGCGGCGGGGCAATGGCAATTCACGCCAACGGAGCAGACCAGAATATCAATTCCGCCGCTGTCGCGCAAAACGGCCTGGGCTGTTTGTTCGCTTTGCGCTCCGTCCGATAGATCGCAGACATAGCCCCGGCAGCCCGCCTGGACGGTCTGCAGCAGCGTTTCGGTTTCCCGAACATATTGCTCATTTCGCCCGGCAAAATAAACCGTGGCACCCTGCGCGGCAAAAAGCAGCGCAATGCTTTTGCCGATGCCTCGGGCGGCAGTGGTCACAAAGGCGGTCTTTCCTGCTAATAAATGGTTATAATCAGGTATCGTGGTTTCGTAAAGCGTTAAATCCCGCATTAGATCAGCACCTGTCCTTTCTTTCCCGGCCCGCCGATCAGTTCAATGTCAAATCGGCGATACATTTCCATCTGGCTTTCCGCATCGCCCTTGGCGGCACGAATTTCCGTGTCCCAGTTCATGCTCCGATATTTGGCTGCTTCCGGTGCGGTATCGATAAAGTGGAACAGCGCCTGCAGCATGTCCTCGGGCCAGATAGGCGCGTCCACCTCGGCCGTGGTATATTCTCCGGCACGCAGCCGGGGAAAGGCATAAAGATCCCGAACCTGCATTTTGCAGGCATGCTCAATCACATGATCCACCATGGCGCTGGGCACGAAAAGCACGCCGTTACGGGTAGCCACCACAATGTCTCCCGGCAGGCACAGGGCATCGCCAATTCGGCAGGGGCCGTTAAAGGCAGTGAGCTGGCAATCCCGGATGGGGGTGGGATCCACGCCCCGGAAGCATACCTGCACATCGATCTTCCCCATCTGCTCCAAATCCCGCACCCCGCCCCAGACGATGGCTCCGCCGGTTTTAGTGCGGGCGTGGATAGCAGTGGTCAGGTTTCCGCCTACGAAGGTGCCCTTGAAGATCTTATCGTAAAGATCGCAGACCACCACGTCTCCTTCCTCCAGACTGTCGATCACCCATTGATTGCAATCGCCCTTCCAGCCCTTGCCCCGGGCCGTATCAAAGGCCAGGCGGCGCATGTCTGGCCGCTGGGGCATGAAGCAGCAGGTGACGGCCCGGCCATAGAGCTTTTTGTCCGGATGCAGGGTTTGCATGCCGCCCTGGAACTGAAACCGATAGCCAGCGGCATAAAGCGGCTGCCAGATTTCCTCCTGCGTGAGGGTTTTGAGAATCTCAATTTTTTCATCGCTGACCCGGGGACGGCCGTTGGCAAAGCGTTCTCCCTGATATTCTCGGGTTAATTCTAGAATCTGCTCGCGATCGTTAAGCTGCATGGCGTTCGTCCTTTCTTAGTCCTTCCAAAGCGTCCAGCTTCGCATAAGCCCTGGAGGATTCCAATACGCTTCCGGAGCGGTTTCCCAGTCCGGCATGCTCCGGGCATCCGGGTCAAAGAGAATTTCGCCTGCGCGTACCGTGGCCAGGCATTCCAGCTTCTGCTTTCCCCGCAGCCGCGCGCCGCCGCAATCCATAAAGCCGCAGGGTTCTTCCCGCAGCCGCAGCAGCGCAATGTCTGCACAGCTGCCCAGATCCAGCGTGCCCAGTTCCGGATGCCCAATGGTTAGGGCAGGCGCGCGGGTGATGCGATAAAGCACATCTTTCAGCGGCATGCCCATAGCCAGGAATTTGCTGGCCACATACAGCAGATCAATGGCCGGGCCGGTTACATTTTGATGATGCAGATCGGTGGAGATCGTGTCCGGCCAGAAATTCTGCCGCAGGCAGCCCATCGCCTGGCGGAACCAGAAACTGCCCGAGCCGTGGCCTACGTCAAATTTCACGCCCCGCTCCCGCTGGGCAAGCATATACGGCTGCATCCGCCCGTCTCCGTCCATCAGCGGGAACTGCTGGGCGAACACGTGGGTGTGGATATCCCCGGGGCGCAGCCGGGCCAGAATATCCCTGTATTCTCGCTGGCCAGGGATGGGAATGGCATCTACCATCACGATCTTCCCGCATTTTTCCGCTGCTTCCAGCGCTCCGTCAATGGAGGCCCAGGTGGGATGATCGGCATCCTCCGGTTTGGCCCAGTAATGGGCGCTTTTGATGCCTACGATGATATCCGAAAATTCTTCTGCCACGGCGGCGGCAATCCGGGGGTTGATATCCGAAACCGCCTGCTCCGAGGCAGGGTAATGCATCCCCTTGGCGGCAATATCCAGAAACGCTAAAATACGCACCTTGGTGGCGTCTGCCACATGTTCCTTAAAATCCCCGAAATTGCGCCAGCCAGCGGTACCGGCGTCCACGGCGGTGGTCACGCCGCAGCGAACCATGTGCTCCTCGGCATTGGTGGTGCGCAGGGAATCCGAATGGGGATAGGGAAAGAGGGGGAAGATATGGCAATGCATGTCAATCAGCCCTGGGCAGACGACGCACCCCTGGGCGTCCAGCACGGCCTGCGCTTCCTGGGCGGGAAGCCCCGGCCTCCGGGCCACATTTTTTCCGTTCAGAACGCCAATATCCTGCGCAATCAGCCCTGGCTGCCGAGGATCATACACCCGGCCGTTCTGAATCAATAAATCAAATCGTGCCATCGCGGGTTCGTTCTCCTTTGTTTCGATATGCGTCTTTGAGCACAAAGATCACTTCGATTTCCACCGGAATCTGATGATTGGGCATGTTATGCACGCCCATCACCGTGCGGGCATGCTGCCCACGTCCTTCCAATACCTCCACGCAGAAATCGGAAAACCCGTCCGCCACTCGTTCTGGCTCCTGAAAATCGCCGCCGCAATTCACCAGCGCCAGCGCGCGCACCAGATGGTCGATGCAGTCCAGGGTGCCGTATCGTTCTTTAATATCGCAAAAAATGGTGTTGGCGCATTCTCGGGCGGCAGCATAGCCCTCCTCCGCCGTCAGTTCTTCCCCCACTCGGCCGGTATACAGGGGGCGATAGGTGTTTCTGTCCTCCGGGCCATGGCCGGAAATGTAAACAACGCCGTCATCCTCCCGGATGGGCACCAACGGGGGATAACGCCGAAACCGTGGCTCCGCGGTCTGGTCGCCTTCCCAGATTTCGTTCACGCCGCGCATGCTTTCCCTCCCCCCTTATCTGCGAACCCGCAGGATCGCGTCCACGCAGCAGGGCATGTTTTCCTGCAACACATACGCGCCCATGGCCGACCGGGCGTGCTGCCCCCGATGGCCGAAAACTTCTACCATCAGATCTGAAAATCCGTTCATTACCTTGGGCATGCTGTAGAAATCGTTGGCGCTGTTGACCAGACAAAGGGTCTTCACAAAATAATCCACCCGATCCAGGCTGCCAATATAGGCCTGAATAGTGCGCAGCATATTGATTCCGCAAAGCCGGGCAGCCTGATAGGCAGTTTCCTCGTCAATTTCCGCGCCGACTCGCCCTACATAAACCGGCTTTCCTTCTGCGTCCACCGGGAAATGGGAGGACACATATAGCGTGTCTCCCGCGAATACCGCCTCCACGACGCCCCGACCCCGCCAATCGCTTTGCTGCAATTGAATGCCCAGCCGCTCAAGGCGCTGTTCCGTTGCTCCCATGTGCGTGTTCCCCCTTTTCGTATTCCTGTCTGTATTCCTCCATGCATGCTTGCAGCACGCTGCAAACCTGATCCACCTGCTCTGGGAGGAGCATCAGGGGATTGAGCATCAGATCATCCCCTTCAAATGGCCCGGCATAAACGCCCTTTTCCCGCATCAGCTGGCAAAGCCGTCGGCCGCTGCCAAAGGGCATTTTGCCATAGGACAAGGGAAACTGCTGCCCCACCGGCCCCTCTGCCGTTCGCCAGATTTGCTTAAACCCGCAGCACTCCATGGCCTTCTCCATTTGGTCGCAGAAGCGATGCAGCTGCGCCTGCCGCTCTTCCTCGCTAACGGAAAGGAAGTCCTTCAGCGCGGCATACAGCCCCGCTATGGCTTCCCGGGAGGTTTTGCATCCCCGGCAGACGCCGTCTGTTGGAGGGCCAAACCGGCGTAGCCGCTCAATCCATTCTTTTTTGCCCACAACCAGCCCCGAATCCTGGGGTCCGCGCAGGGTTTTGCCGCCGCTGAAGATCACCATGTCCGCTCCCTGCTGGGTGAAATACCACAGATTGGAAGCGGGGGGGTAACTGGGCTGCCGCATCCACGATCACCGGCAATTGATGCCGATGGGCGATGGCAATCACCGTTTCCAGGGGCAGAGAATGCTCCCGGCCAAAGAAAACCACATGACAGATGGCGGCGGTTTTTTCGGAAATGGCGCTTTCCAGTTCCGCTTCCGTGGACGCTTTTTCTGCCGAACCTACGTAGGTCACCTGCGCACCGGCACAGCGTAAGCTGCGGTCATACATGTTTTCCTGCGCCTTTTGCATGAGAATCTCCCGGCGCGGCCCTGCTTCGGGCAGGCGATGAAAGGCTTCCTCATTATCCAGCGCCAGGGCGGCAGCGGCGCATTCCAGCAGCGCCCCGGCAGCGCCGTTGGCAATATAGGCGGCTTCGTTCCTTGTCATGCGGGCGATAGCATCTCCGATTTTTTCCTGCACCTGGAACAGATCCACGCAGGAGCCGGCAATCTGCTCCATGGCCCGCAGCGCGCTTTGAGGCATGCAGCTTGCGCCGTATTTGGTGAAGGTGTCCTGGGCGTTGAGATAGCGGTTCAGCCCCAACTCGTCAAAGATGTTCATTTTGTTCCGCCCTCATCCTTATTCTCAAATGGGTTTTCGCTGACCCAGGAGCGCTCCTTCCGCTGCTGCGGAGCGGTGGAATCGGAGAAGCTGGCAAATACGTCGATCACCTCTGCCCCGGCACTCTTTTCCCATTGCGCATTCAGCCCGGCGTTCAGCGGCAGCAGCCGCAGGCTGTGCCAGGCGTTTTCCGCCGCCTGCCAAAGGGGCAGATGCCGCATATTCCATTCATCCGTGATGGGGTAGCCGATTTCGATCCATTGATTTTCGACCAGGTGATAACGCGCTTCCAACTCCCGGTCAATGGTCGAAAGCGGGGTTTGGCCCCCATCGTCCAGATGCGCGGCCAGGCAATCCAGGCAAGCGCTGATGCGCTTGTGGTAATAATGCTCCACCAATTCGTAATAATCCCGGCTGGGATAATCCGGCAGGTTGGGAATGGTTTTCACGAACGTGGTGCCCAAATCCCGCATCCAGGCGCGGAAATCCTCCGGTATGCGGCAATCTGCTCCGGAAACATCCGGATCTGCCGCCCGCCCCTGTAACTGCTGCACCCGGGCCTCTACATAGGAGGCCGGATCGTTCCGCAGCACTTCTTCCAGGGTGATCAGCAGCTGCTCCAGCAGGGAGGCATGGAAGGAAAACTGCTGATGCAGCCGCTCTTTTTCCACCCCGGCCCGGGCGCGGAACAATTCAAAGAGCGTACGCAGATGCATGTTGAAATATTCGGTGATGAACTGGCGCATGCCGTCGAACATGTCCTGCCCCACGGCCCGGGTCTTGCGCGCTGTAGGCAAGGCAGAAAGCTGCTCCATAAACCGATTCAGCCCCTCAGCCACTTCCAGCGATTCCGCAATGGGCACCAGCCGGCGCTGGGGCCGCTCCAGATAGCAGCGCTTCTGATACCGGGCATGGGAACTGTCCCGATCGCAGTAAACTGCCTGATACAGCGCTTCCATGGCAGGCAGTCCCGCAGAAAGCGCGCCTTTGCCATAGCGGCGAAGGGCGGTATCCTGCAGGAAGGAGGCGGTGGTGATATCCTTGGGGTTCCAGGCTAATTGGAAGATCAGATCAAAGAAATGGTTGCTCACCCCGCATAATTCCGTGCAGTTGCCAAAGCCCTCGCCATGATCCACAAACCGGGTGTCCGTCATTTCCTTGGCGGCCTGAATGTGGCGATCGAAATCTCCGTGTAGATGATCGTCTCCGCCGAATTCATTGATGGGCTCCAGCAGATACCGGGCTCGGCGCAGGGGGCCGTAATTTCTATCCCGATACATGGGCTCCCGGAAGGTGCTGTCCGTTTCTTTGCGGTTGGGCCAAAGATCCAGAAACACCACGTCCTCCGGCAGCGCGTCTACAAACCGTTCCATCACGCCCTCCATCGTCCAGATGGAAGGAGGCGTGTTGGCGCGAACGCCCCAGCCGTCCATGAAAAATACTGCGTCCGGCAGCACTTCCCGCAGCGCCTCCTGCGTATAGCGGGCATAGGAAATATTGATGTTGATAAAGTCCTCCACGGTGGTGGAGATATGGTTTTCTGATGGCGGGCAGCAGGCAAAATGCCGGCTGGGGCCGAAGGTTTCAATCCAGGTTTCCACGAAGGTTTTCACCCAGACTTTGTACATCGGATCATCCGGATACAGGCAGGGCACGGTTTCCGGGGCGGCATTATCATCCTTCACCCATTCGCTGCCGAAATACCGGGCATTGGGATATTTCTCCCGGAAGGCCAGGCTGGTTTCCAGCGGCACCAGGGGAACCATCGTTTCGATGCCCAGCTGCCGGGCGTAATCGTCCATTTCCCGAACCACTTCCATCCGCTGGATGTCTGCCTCCGTGATAGGCTCGGTTGCCACGCCCAGCTTTTGGAACGTCCGCTTGCGCACGAAGGTATTCCAGTTGTAGAAGCGATAGGAATTAATTTTGTTCCGGGCGTACATATCCAGCTCCCGCCGCCGTTCTTCGGCATTGAGAAATGCGCCGAAATTATATACCCATTGCCCGATGGTGTGGCGCAGACGGAAGGCGGAACGCTCGATCAGCGTCAGTTCCGGCAGGGAAAGATCCGGGTTTTCCTCGAAGGTGTCCCCGTCAAAATAAAAGCCCACGCCAAACTGTGTCTGTAGCAAATGGCAGGCGGCATAATGCACGGACCGATCATTGGATCCGCTGATCACCAGCGTTTCCCCCCGGGCAATTAAAGCAATGCAGTCGTTTTCCGTATCGCTCTGTGGGGGAAGCAGCCCTTCCTTTTCATCCCATGCGCGAATCAGGCCATTGGTTTCCGGGCGGCCAATCAAAATCCGCCCTCCTGGCAGGCCGGAAAGCATCTGCTCCGATACGATCAGCAAATGCGCGCCGCTGATTTTTTTCAAATAATCCCGCAGCTCCTGCGCCGTGTGGCGTTCCAGCCAGGTGGCATCTTGCCCCAGCACCAGCACACAGCAAGCCTGCGCGTTTTGCGTTATTTTCATATACGGTTGCCTCCTTGCAGAGTATGATCAAATTCAGTATATCATGCACTTTTTGTGTATTCAATCAATAGAATTTTACATCCAATTGTTATTTTTCTACTTGTTTTCTTCTCCGCTTTTTATAAACACCGAATTGCAAAAAAAGGTTGCCAGCGGAAGAAAAAGTGTGTATATTTGTGAGTGACGATAAAAAAGACAAATTTTCCCCTCTGCTTCAGGAAGGAGAAAAAGCCATGAGAAGGGCCAAATCGGGCGCTGCGTTTCGCTTCACCTTTCCTCGACGATTGATCGTTATTTTTTTGCTGTTCGTGTTTTTTCCTTATGCGGTGGGCATGGGGGTTGCGGTATACATGGGGCGGGCGGCCATTCCGGGAGAGGAAAGCGCATATATCACCCGGGTATCCGCCCTGGCTGAGCAATTGGATACCGAGCTTTCCCGCATCGAAAGCCAGATTCATTATCAGATGGGGCGCACACCGGTGCAGTATATGTCGCTGGTGTCGCCGTCCTTTGCGTTTCGGGATATTTATGCCTTCGCCGTGGAAACGCTGGATACGGCTTACGCCCTTTGCAATTCCAGCGGGCTTCTGGAATCGGCCACGATTTATTTCCCGCTTTTCGGGCGCAAGATTATGTCCGATGGCAGCCTCACCGCCTTTAACGAAAGCGACCTGGCATTTGTGGAACAGTATCATGCCCGGGAGGATCTGGATTATCTGGCGGTGACGAAAGGGAAGCTGTGCATGGTATCGGATTCCATGCGGGTGGCCGGGCAGGTGAAGAAGGCCAATTCTGCGGATGCGGCTGTGCTGCTGCTGGAATTCTCTGATCGGATACTGGGGCAATGGTGCAATATTCTGCCGGGCGAAAGCCGCATCTGTCTGCTGGGGGCGGATTGGGATGGGGATGCCTATTTCCTTTCCGTGGGCGATCAGGCCTTTGCGGACGCCGCTCTTCGGGCAGATTTGGAGCAGGGCACGGCGGCGGGCGGCGGGGGCACCAGCCTGACCACCCAGCGCATTGACGGCCAGGACACTTTGCGGATTCTCTCCCGGGTGGGCGAGAGGCAGCTGTGGGTGGGCTGCTATATGGATCCCAAGGTGGTGCGGCGGAGCACGGATATGTTCAACGTCTGGCAGATCGCGCTGACGGCGTTTTTGCTGCTGGAGGTGGGCGTGTTCTTTTATCTGATGCGCAAGATGATCGTGGCGCCCATCAATCGCTTTGCCGGGGAGGTGGAGCGACTGGCCAAGGAAGGGGTTCTGCGAATTTCCGATACCCCCAGCAATGATATGGATTTTCTCTATGAAGTATTTCAGGATGTGAGCGGCAAGCTGCAATCTGCCCTGGAGCAATCTTATAAAAACAAGGTGCTGATTTATCAGGCAGAGATCAAATATCTTCAGGCCCAGGTGAACCCTCATTTTCTCTACAACTGCTTTTATCATCTTTATCGCATGGCCAAGATGGAGGATAATGAGGGCGTGGCGGAAATGAGCAGTCGGCTTAGTTCCTATTACCGATATATCACCCGCAGCGACCAAAACGAAGTGCCATTGGAAATGGAATATAAAAACATTGTGGATTACACCGATATCCAGTCCATTCGCTTTGGGAACCGGATTGAGGTGAATTTGCAGCCGCTGCCGGAGGATTATAAGCATCTGATTGTGCCCCGGTTCGTGCTGCAGCCGCTGTTTGAAAATGCGTATTATCACGGAGTGGAGAAAATGACTGCGGGCAAAATCCAGCTGCAATTCTGCCGGGACGGGGAAAAGCGGATTATTCTGGTGGAAAACAACGGGGAATGCTCGGATGAGGAATTGGCTGCGCTTACGGCGTATCTTTCCGCGCCTCCGGCGGGCGGAAAAATCACGGCGCTGAAAAATGTGAAAAGCCGTATGGCATTGCTGGGCGGCGATTTGACTATTTCCCGGGGCAGCCTGGGCGGCTTTTGCGCGGCGCTGACGCTGCCCAGCACAGCAGGGACGGAAGAAACGGAGGGGAAAAATAATGCGGACGCTTCTGATCGTGGATGACGAGCCTAATATTGTGGAGGGCCTGGCCGCACAGTTTGAACAGCGCTATGGGGACAGCGTGATCGTACTCAAGGCATTTTCCGGCGTTCATGCCCTGTCCATTCTGCAAAATAATTGGGTGGACGTGGTGCTTTCAGATATCAGCATGCCGGATCTGGATGGCATTGCGCTGGCGGAAAAAACGGAAAAGCTTTGGCCGCAGATACATTTCGTGTTTCTCAGCGGGTTTGATGATTTTGATTATCTCCATCGGGCCAGCAGTTCATCCGTGTATCGGGGGTATCTGCTCAAGACCGAGGGCGATGAGGTGGTGTTGGGTAAAATTGATCAGGAGCTTCAGCAGTGCGAGGCGGAAACGCAGGCGGAAAACGAGCAGCATAAAATGCTGGCCTTCCTGCGCCAGGCTGCGCTGGAAAGCACGCTTCGGGGCGGCCGTTCCTGGCAGGAGATGGCCTCGGAATTGCCGCGGCTGCAATTTTCCCTGGATGGGCAGCGGGCGATGGTCATGGTGCTGGGCAAATGCGCCCTGCCCGGCAAGGCAGACAGCGCCAAGAGCCTGCGGCTGATCAGCGATTTCATTGCGTCCCAGGCGCCGGGACTGGCCTTTGAGGCGCTGATGCCTGAGCGGGATACGCTGGTTTGGCTGGTACAGGCCAAGGAAATCATGGATGAAGCGGAAATGGGCAGCTATGTGTATGCCCTGTTTGAATCCATTCAGCAGCGGGCGGATGCGTATCAGGCGGCGGTGAGCCTGGTGGTAGGCAAGGCGGCTGCGGCGGAGCAGATCGTGGGGCAGTATCAGCGGCTGAACAGCATCTATGAAATGCTGGCCTGGGATGGGGCGCGGCTGGTGATGGCCAGCGAGGAGAATTATTCTGCCCTGCTCCTGGCCAGGGGACAGAGCGTCCGGCCTGATGCAGTACGCTTTTCCGCCTTTTTGCAGCAGCTCAACAGCGCCCTCTATTCCGGCACGCCCCAGGCATGCCAGGTGCTGTTTGAGCAGGAAGGACCCAAGACGCTGCGGTCAGATCAGGCGATCGCGCTGTTTTCAGTGTTGCTGGATTTTTTGCGGGAGCATGATCTGGGCGAGCGCTTTGGCATGCCGGTTTCAGACCTGCTGGATGCGTATCTCCATAACGGCGCGGCGGCTTCTGCCTCTCTTCATGGCCGCCTTGCAATGCTTTGCGGGGAAATTTGCGGCATGCGCACGGAAAACGAGGCGCATACCACCCAGGATATTATCAACCGAATCAATCGCTATATCGATGAGCATATCGAGGATTATAATCTGTCTCTGTCGGAGCTGGCCCGGGTAATGGGGTTTAATCCCTCCTATCTTTCCCGGCTCTATCGGCTTAGCACCGGCCATAAGCTTTCCGAACAGATCGATGAAGCCAAGCTGCGCCACGCTAAAGCATTGGTGCTTTCCGGGGAGATGGTAAAGAACGTGGCCGAGCGCACCGGCTTTGCTTCATCCTCGGCTTTCATCCTCTTTTTTAAGCGAAATACCGGCAAAACTCCCCGGCAATTTTTCGAAGAAAATGGCCTGGATATGCAAAATGCTGAAACGAAGTAAAGAAAATGGGATTCGTTGTAAAACAAAATGGATTGAAAGGGAGGAATTATTCCGTTATAATCATGGCATAAAATAAGCACAGGCTCTTGTGCTAAAAACAAAGTGAGGAGAGTGCCCGTATGAAAAAGTCCAGACTCGTTGCCCTGCTGCTGGCCGCGATCATGCTGCTGTCCGTTTGCAGCTTCGCTGGCGCGGAAGAAACCCAGTACAATCCCTTCTGGATCGAGCCCTTCGAAGAAACCGTGAAGCTGGACGTGGTAACCGGCTGGGGCCCGGACTCTTCGCTGAAAGAGGGAACCACCCCCGAGACCAACGCGCTGGTAGATGTGCTGAAGGATTTCAACATCGAGCTGAACTTTGTCTGGATGGTTCCGGATGATCAGTTTAATGAGCGCTTGGCCATGCAGCTCTCCTCCGGCGATATCCCGGACGTGCTGATGCTGGGCAGCGAAGACTTCTTCGAATTCCTGGATGCGGGCTATCTGCGGGATCTGACCGATGCCTATGACAAGTGGGCCAGCGATGATCTGCGCATGACCATGGAAACCCTGGGCGCGGATGCGCTGAAGTATGCCTCCAAGGATGGCAAGATTTACGGCATCCCCGCCGTGCTGGACCCCGCTGAAGGCGTGGCTGGCCTGTATTATCGCCAGGATTGGCTGGAAGAAATGAACATGGTCGTTCCCACCAACATGGACGAAGTGAACGAAATGCTCATCGCCCTGGCCAAGCATGGCAAAGAAGTGAACGGCGGCAAGGAAACCGCTGGTATCGGCACCACCTCTGGCGTGCTGGGCAGCAACTTTGCCTTCAACGCCTATTTCCAGGCCTATGGCTCCTATCCCAACCGCTGGGTGATGCGGGACGGCGAATTGATGAACGGCCTGCTGCTGGACGAAACCGTGGATGCGCTCAATGGTCTGCGGTATCTCTATGAAAACGGCGCCATCGCTACCGACTTTGCCACCTGGAACAGCGACACCTTCGTTTCCCGCGTGACCTCCGATCAGGTGGGCGCCACCTTCGGCACCTATTATATCGCCGCTTGGCCGCTGAACCTGAACAAGGAAGCCAACCCCAACGCCGAATGGGCGGAAATCGATCTGGCGGATCTGGGCGCGAAGCCCGCCATGAGCCAGGCGAGCCTGCAGTTCTTCAATGTGGTTACCAAGGACGCTCCCAAGGGCGCGGAGGAAGCCTGCATTAAGATTCTGAACCTGACCCTGGCCCAGTCCGGCAACTCCACCGAGAATAAGGACTTCTTCCAGGGCCGCGATCTGGCCGCTAATGGCGCCACGCCCTTCTGGCTCCCCGTTTACATGTATTATCCCACGCCCTGGGCCCGCATCCGCGAGAATGTCTGGGCTGCCTGGGATGCCAAGGATACCAACCTGCTCACCACGGATTACGAACGCGAACTCTACGGCTACATGGAAGACTGGTTCACCAACGGTATCGAATCGGACAACCTGGTCAATTCCTGGGGCCAGTATAAGAGCCGCCTGACCAAGGATATGGGTATCGCCGTGGGCCTGCGCGCCCGGGAGACCGGCCATTATGAAATCGGCTATTACTATGGCCCCACCACCGCCGCCGAATCCCGCGCCTCCTCTACCCTCAGCGATCTGACCAGCCAGTTCATCATCCAGTATATCCTGGGCCAGAAGACCGAAGCCGATTGGCAGAGCTTCAAGGATCAGTATAACCAGCTGGGCGGCGAGCAGATTAAGCTGGAAATTAACGAGCAGTATCGCTCCATCACCCAGTAAATCATGCGAGGGGCTTTCCCCCTCTGCTGCATACCCTCAAGCGAGAAAGGAAGCGGCGGCTTTCGGCCGCTGCTTCCTTTCCCATTATCCAAGGATGATCTTTTCCCGGCCACAGAAAAACAAGCCTGGGTGGCCGGATTAACACAGAAAAAAGGGGCGTGACGCAATGCCAAATGCCGTAACGCGGCCGTTGAGCCCGGCTGCTAAAAAAAGAAGGAAATACTTTTTTCAGGATCTTCCCTTTATCACGATGCTTATTCCCGGGATGGTGTTTACCTTCGTCTTTGCCTATTTGCCGATGTTTGGCATTGTGATGGCGTTTCAGAATTTTTCGCCTCTGCGGTCCTTCAGCGGCTCGCCCTGGGTGGGCCTGCAAAATTTCAAGGATATGTTCATGCTGCCCCGGTTCTGGAGCGTGGTGGGCAATACGCTGACCATCTCCGTTTGGAAAATGGCGCTGGGGCTGGTTTGCCCGCTGATTATCGCGCTGCAGCTGAACGAGGTAATCAATAATAAGTTTAAGCGCACGGCGCAGACCGTGTTTTTCCTGCCATTCTTCCTGTCCTGGGCTGTGGTGGGCGGCATTTTGCGCAATCTTTTTGAGCTGGACGGCATGGTCAATCATGTGCTTTCCGGGCTCGGGATAGAGCCGATCATGTTCCTGGGCAGCAATTTCTGGTTCCCGATTATTCTGGTGGTGTCCGATGTGTGGAAGGGCATGGGCTATAACATGATTATCTTCCTGGCCGCCATTACCAATGTGGATCCGGCATTGCATGAATCCGCCGCGCTGGATGGCGCCACCCGCTGGCAGCAGACCTGGCATATTACCCTGCCCACCATCCGGCCCATCGTGGTGATGATGCTGATTCTGTCGCCGGGCTCTGTGCTCAGCGCTGGGGGAGACCAGATCCTGCTTCTGTATAACCCCATGGTTTATGAAAGCTCCGACGTAATCGACACCTTCGTTTATCGCATGGGTCTGATCGACCATAAGTGGTCGCTGTCCTCGGCGATGGGCCTGATGCGCTCGGCAGTTTCCACGATCCTGACCCTGATTTCCCATTACATCATCGGCAAATGCCTGGATTACCGGGTATTCTGAGAAAGGAGGAAACAAATATGCAGGGACAAGCCAAGCACAGAAGAAAGCGGATCCCCACGTTTAATATCATCAACGGTTTCCTTCTTTGTCTGCTGATTGTGATTTGCTTTATCCCCGTGATGCATCTGATCGCCCTGTCGCTGTCCAAGAAGATTGAGGCAGTGGCAGGCAATGTGGGCATCCTCCCCCGTGGGTTTAATATTGAGGCGTATCGATACGTGATGGAAGACAGCCGGTTCTGGCGGTCTTTGAAGGTGACGCTGATGCGGGTTGGCATCGGCGTGCCGGTGAATGTGCTGCTGGTAGTACTCACGGCGTATGCTCTGTCCAAGCCCAAGAGCCGGTTCCATTCCCGGGGCTTTTTCTCCGCCTTCTTTATCTTCACCATGTTCTTTGGCGGCGGCATGATCCCATCCTATATCGTGATCAGCAAGCTGAAGTTGATTAACACCATCTGGGCGCTGACGCTGCCTGGCGCCATGAACATTGGCTACATGGTGATGATGATGAATTTCTTCCGTGGCATTCCGGGCGAGATTGAGGAGGCGGCAGTGATCGACGGCTCCGGCCAGTTTAGAATTCTGTTCAGCCTGTATCTGCCCATGTCGCTGCCTTCTCTGGCCACGATTATTCTCTTTGCCTCCGTGGCCAATTGGAACTGCTGGATGGACGGCTATCTGTATATGAACACGCCGGATAAGTATCCCTTGCAGACCTATCTGGCCACCCTCCTGATGGAGACCAAAAACACCGTGGAAATGCAGATGACCCCCGAACAGCTCAAGCGTATGGCTCAGACCAGCGAAAAGACCATTGAGGCCGCCCAGATCTTCCTGGCCGCCCTGCCTATTATGTGCTTCTATCCGTTCCTGCAGAAGTATTATATCAAGGGCATCGTGGTGGGCAGCGTCAAGGGCTAAGAACTGCGAAAACAAAAAGTAAAATAGCCTATAAGAAGGAAGGATCCTGGAATGGCGCCTTCCTTTTTTCTGAAAATGGTGGCTGGCAGTGCGGACTTCATGAGGAATTTTAATAACCCTATAAGCCATAAAAATAATCAGTTATTTCTGGCTGAATTTTGCACGAATTTTGCCATGAAACCTATAAAAACAGCAAAACATTTTTCTTGAAAAAAACGGAAATATGGTTTATAATAAAACGACAATAATGAGCGCTGAATTGCTCGCATTGTCACATAGTCGTCCGCCGCAATTGGTTTCCCTTGTGCTACGTTTGCGGGGTTGCAAAATGCAGCCGAATGGTGTAGGTTTCCGGGCGAAAAAGAGAGAAGCTTCGCCCACCGCCAGCTGCTATGGCTTCCATAGCGGCACAGGTTCAGAGAATGAGGCTTCTAAAAATACATATAATTACAGAATGGGGGGTTACCTTTTTTCACGACTGTCCCGACACTGCGTGGAAAAAGCAATCCTGCTCAACAAATTGATTGCCGGAAACGGCCCCTCCAAGCAATTCGTTCAGGCGCGTTTTATGCGCCGGAGGTGCGTCCAGTGAAAGGGGGAACCGCTTTGTCAGACGTCATTCGCATTCAGATGCTGAACAGCTTCGTCGTTTACGTGAATGGGAAAATTTCCGCAACGCCGGGGGCCCGTTCCCGCAAAGGGGCGCGGCTGCTTCAGCATTTAATTTTGCATCATGGCGAGCCGGTGCATAATAGCCGGCTGCTGAGCATTTTGTGGGATGAGGAAAACGTCATCAATCCCGAAAACGCGCTGAAAACGCTGGTCAGCCGGCTGCGCCAGCTGCTGGAGAGCAGCAGCCCTGGCCTAGGCCGATGTATCGTGGCGGATCGGGGGGCTTATCGCTTCGTGCCGCTGCCGGGGATGACGGTGGACGTTTATGAGCTGGAAGCGTTGCTGGAGCAATTAGAGGAAAACCCGGAAAGCCCGGAGCGCGCAGCGCAGCAGGAGAAGCTGTTGGAGCTGTATGCTGGCGATCTGTTTCTCCCAAGTGAAGGGGATGAACTGATTCTCTCCCGGAGCATCGCCCTGCACAGCCAGTATATGGATTCGGTTTACGCCTATCTGGATGCGCTGAAGCAGCAGAAAAACGCTGAGCAGGTGATCCGCGTCTGCCGGACGGCGCTGGGAGTGGATGCTTATGACGACCGGCTGCATATGGAATTGATGACCGCCCTGGCGCAGACCGGCCATACGACGGACGCGCTGGCGCAATATAAGCATGCGCTGCGGCTGAATTACCGCTATCTGGGCGTGCAGCCCAGCGGCGATATGCAGGCGCTCTATAATCGGCTGCTTCATATTGGCCACGATTTGCCGCTGGATCTAAGCGCGTTGCGGGCGGAACTGGCAGAGGATGCAGAGAGCAAGAGCGCGTCCGTATGCGAATACGCTGTGTTCCGGGCCATGTATAACCTGCAAATGCGCAATACGGAGGATTCGGATGAACCCGTGTTTTTCGGGGCAGTGATGCTGGGGGATCCGGACACGCCCCTGGATAGCCTCCGGCAGGAAACGCTCATGGATGGGCTACAGAAAATCCTGATGAAATACCTGCGCAGGGATGGCGTGATTACCCGTATGTCTCCCTCGCTTTTCGCCTTCCTGCTGCCGCATATTGATGATCAGGCCTGTGTGCTGCTGATGGAACGGGTTCGTCGGGTGTTCTATCGCCGTTTCCCCCAGGCCGATGTGCCCTGTCGCTATCGTTTCGCGCCCCTGGTCGCCAGGCAGAATGAGCAGGATTGGCAGGAGGGATAGCGCTCCCGGGAATTTTTTCTCATTTGTTAACAAAAAGAGGAAAAGCCCTGGAAATGTAACCGATTATGTAACCGAAATCTGCTATAATAAAGAATGAAAAACAAGAATTAATTCTGAAACATATTTTTTAGGAGGGGTCAACCATGAAAAAAACAACGAAACGGCTCATGAACGGGGCGCTGGCGCTGCTGCTGGTGCTGAGCATGGTGTTGCCCGCATCGGCAACGGAAGTGGAAATCCCCGTCACCGAAGTGCCCGCCATTGAGACTCCCGCGCCCGAAGCGCCTGTGACGGAAGCACCCGTAACCGAAGTGCCTGTGACCGAAGCACCGGCCACCGAGGTTCCTGCGACGGAAGTACCTGTGACCGAAGTCCCGGCCACCGAAGTTCCCGCCACGGAAGCGCCCACTGTGGAACCCACGGAAGAAGCGCCGGTAACGGAAACCCCCGCCACGGAAGCGCCTTCCGCTGAGCCTGTGGAAACTCCCGCCGCGGAAGAACCCACTGCGGAGCCTTCCGCTGAGCCCACCGCCACCCCCGCGCCCATCACCGAGGAAGATCTCCCCGCCAATGCCAAGCTGATGGCGATCATCCAGGACGAACTGAACGCGGACCGTTCCGTTTCCGTCTATGCGGCGTATGATGGCGATTTCCTCTCCTTCGGCGATCAGGTCTCCCTCATCGCCGTGCTCCATGGCTATGATAATGTCACCTATTCCCTCCAGTGGCAGAAGAGCCCCGATAACGCCTCCTGGTCGGATATCCCCGCCGCCTGCGGCGCGTCCTATTCCTTCATTATTAATGAAGCGAATTACACCCTCTTCTATCGCGTCACCGTCACCGTCACTGGCGTGATCGTCCCGGACGATCTGGCCGCGGCGGCGCAGGCGGAATAATCCCGCGCCCCTCTGGCGCAGCCCAAATTATCTCAGGGGAGGAAAGCATTTTATGAAAAATATGCTCCGTCGGCCCATCGCCATGCTCTTGGCGATGATTATGATTCTCAGCTGCGTGCCAATGGAAGGCCTTGCCGCCATTGTGCCCGTAAACGGCCCCACCACGTCCAGCGAGGGCATCTCGCTGTATTCCATCGTGCGGCCGAGTGATACCTATACCCGTACCTATATCTTCATGAACGGCGAGACTGAGTTCGCCCGCCAGATTATTAAGAGCGGCGACTCCCTGCTCGACCCCGGTACGCCTTCCGGCACTGGCAAGTTCCTGGGCTGGTATGACGGCACCACGCAGGTGGCCTTCGGCACGCAGACCTTTGCAAAGCCCGAGGGCTCCACTGCTACGAATAAGGATATTACCTGCACCGCCAAGTTCGATAATATTCTCCATGTTTATTTCGTGCATAATGGCGTCATCGTTGCCACCAAGGAAGCTCAAGCGAACGATGACGGCTCAATCACCGTTACCACCAACGATGTAACCATTGACGTGGACGCGGATCAGAAGCACGAGGGCTGGCTGAACGGAACAGTAACCGTTGAAGATTCCTTCACCACCAGTGCAGACGTTACCCTGACCGCCAAGGTCTCCAATGGCCACTGGATCACCTTCGATTCTCAGGGCGGCGCCTATGTGGAGCCTTTGTTTGTGACGGGCAAAACGCCCAACACTGCGCCCACGGCTACCAAACCCGGCTATACCTTAAAGGGCTGGGCAACCACTGAGACTGCCACGGCGGGGGACTTTACTTGGGGCAATGAGTTGACAGAAAACGTGACCCTCTATGCCGTTTGGACCCCCAACACCAATACCCAGTATACCGTTATCCATTGGCTGGAAAATGCCAATGACACCAATTATTCTTATAAAGAATCTGAAACCAAAACCGGCACCACTGGAGCAACCACCGCTGCCACTTCGAAAGCATATAGCGCAGCCGCCGGTTGGCAGCCAGAAACAAATAAAGACTATCAGGGTTTTACTGCGCAGACGATCACCCAGGAAACCATCAAGGGCGATGGTTCTACCATTGTGAACGTGTATTATAAGCGCATCGAATACACCATCACGTTCAAACTGGACAGTGAATCCTACCCCTGCGGCAAGACAGAGCATACGCATAGCCGGCAATGTTATGATTGGGGTACCCTGACCTGCACTAGGGAAGAACATACGCATAGCACCGCCCTCTGTGGCGCGAAAGTAAAGGAGCTAACCATCACCGCCAAGTATGGCGCGAACATCAGCAGTCAGTGGCCTACCATTAACGGCAGCAGCACTTGGAAAGTCAACCAGTACAGTGGCCCCTATCAGGTCAGTATCGAAACTATGCCGTTGGGCGGAGCCACGTTCTATGGCCCGAATATTGACGACGGTTCCGAAACTGCGTATTACTATGTGGAAATCCTCCCCGGCGAAACTGTAAAGGAACCAGAAATAAAAAATGAAGTCACCTATAAACTGCATCATAGCGATACCTCCCCTGGCACTGGATACGTCGTTACAGACGAGGACAAATATCCTATCACTGGCTTTACCTATAAAGAGGGTACTGCCAATAGATCGGATTATAACGGTGCCAAATTCTACTATACCCGCAACAGCTACAACATCATTTATGTGAGCGGCGGCAAAACGGTCAATACGGCGTCCTATAAATTTGAGCAGAGCATTGCCACTGCGGGCAACTACACGCCCACGACTAAGCCCGTCGGCAAAGAGGACTATACCTTCGGCGGCTGGTATGCCGATCCGGAGTGCACAAAAAAATATGTTTTCGCTGCCGATGCGAAAATGCCCGCTGAAAACATTACCGTCTATGCCAAGTGGAATCCCCCGGTGTACACTCTGACGGTGCAGTTGAGGGTGAAAGTGAACGGGCAAACCCAAAACATCATCAGTGAAATTCCCACTGGCGAAGACCGCGCGGATGCGCTGAATGCCCTGCAACAGCAGATCATGGCCGTGCTGGGCGATGGCTACGAATGGCATGGATGGAAGAAGACGGATGGTACGCCCTTCAACATTTATACCAAGATCCAGAGCGACACCACCATTTCTGCCTCCTTCTCCAAGATGGGCCAGTTTAGCGTTGTCTATAGCGCGAACACCGGCACGGGCACTGTCCCTGTGGACGGCAACAGCTATGCGGACGGCGCGTATGCCACCGTTCTCTTCGGCACGGGCATGACTGCGCCTGCTGGCAAGGTCTTCCTCGGCTGGAATACCCAGGCGGATGGCCAGGGCACGGCCTATCTCCCCGGCAGCTCCTTCCCCATCTCTGCCAATGCGGCGAATAAGGACGGCGAAATCTATCTTTACGCCTCCTGGGGCGAAACTCCCGCCACCGTTTCCCTGACCTATAAGGCCAATGGCGGCACGGGCGACGATGTGGTCTATAATTATCCGAACAACAAGACGGTCGCGACCATCCAAAATCCCTTCACCCGTACTGGCTATAAGTTCGTGGGCTGGGCTACATCTGCCAATGCAACGGACAAGGAGTTTGGAGAAAACGAATCCATTCTGATCGATAATACGGGCGATAGCGCGAACATTCTCTATGCCGTCTGGGTGGAGAATGAGTTCAAACTGACGATTAAGTACGTGTATGAAGATGGAACAGAGGCGGCGAAAGAGCATACGGCTACGGTGATGGTTGGCCAGGGATACAATGTCGCTTCTCCCACCATCACCGGCTATACCCCTGACAAAGCCACCGTCTCCGGCACGATGCCCGCGGAAGATGTGACTGTAACCGTTACCTATACGGCGAACAGCCACAATGTGACCTATGAGTATACCGGAACTGTGCCTACGGGCGCGGCGCCTACGCCTGCTCCTCACACGGAAACTTATAATACTACCGTGACAGTTGCGGCTACGCCCTCTTTGGCTGGCTATTCCTTCAATGGCTGGAAGAAAGGCGAAGAAACGGTGACTTCTTTCACCATGCCGGATAAAGACGTAACCCTCCAGGGTTCCTGGGTTGCGAATACGGATACTCCCTACACCATCGAATACTATCTCCAGGATTTGAATGACGAAACCAAGTACAACAAGAACGCCGACGCGACGGAAAAACGTACCGGCACTACTGACCAAATGGCTTCTGTTCAGGACGCCGATAAGAAGAGCTTCACCGGCTTCACCTTCGACGAGCACAACACCAACAATGTTCTCGAAGGCACGATCACCGGTGATGGCCTGCTGGTTCTGAAGCTGTACTACACGCGGAATACCCACACCGTGACCTACACGAAGGGCGATCATGGCGTTTTCGCCGATGATGTGCATTCCAACGTGAAGTACGGCGCGAGTACCCCGGCGTTCAAGAGCGAAAAGGGAACCGATGGTAACCCCAAGGGTGCGGCTGGCTATACGTTTACTGGCTGGGATAAAGACATTGCCCAGACGGTAACGGCTGATGCTACGTATACCGCGCAGTGGACAGCGGATACGAATACGGGCTACAAGGTGGAGCATTATCAGCAGAATCTGGACGGCAAAGGCTACACCCTGAAGGACACCGATAATCTGACCGGCACCACCGATACGACGGCGACCGCTGTGGCTAAGACCTATGAAGGCTTCACCTACGACAAGGGCAACGCCAACGAAGTTGCCAGCGGCAAGATCACCGGTGATGGCAAGCTGGTTCTGAAGCTGTACTACACCCGGAACAGCTACAATGTGACCTATAAGTATGAGAACAATGTGACGGGTCAGTCTGAGCTGCCCACAGATGCTTCCTATAAATATGGCGCGGAAGTGACGGTTGCGGCAGCGGCGACGGCTGCGGGCTACACGTTCAGTGGCTGGTCTACCACGGATGCGACCATTGCGGGTGGCAAGTTCACCATGCCCGCGAAGAATGTGGAGATCAAGGGTTCCTGGACTGCGAACGGAAATACGGAATACAAAGTCGAATACTATCTCCAGGATTTGAACGACGAAAACACGTACAACAAGAACGCCGACGCAACGGTAACGCACACCGGCGCTACCAACCAAAAGGCTTATGTTCAGAACACCGATAAGAAGAGCTTCACCGGCTTCACCTTCGACGAGCACAACACCAACAATGTTCTTGAGGGTACTATCGCCGGCAATGGCAGCCTGGTTCTGAAGCTGTACTACACCCGGGATAGCTACACCGTGACCTATGCCTACTATATTGGCAATGTGCCCACCGGGGCAAGTAAGCTGCCCGATGATGCTACCTATAAGTATGGCGCGGAAGTGCCGGTTGCTGCACCGGCAACGGCAGGAAATGATTATGTGTTCAGCGGCTGGTCTACCACGGATGCGACCGTTGTGGCTGGGAAGTTCACCATGCCTGCCAATAACGTAAAGCTCATCGGCTCCTGGCCGTACTACTACGTGGAATGGTATAAAGAGGATTTGAACGGAAACTATCCGGACACGCCGGATACTCGGCTCATCCGCAGGGACACGCCCGTAAATGAAGAAGCTGAAGTCAGAGACGGAAGCATCGCAGGAAAAGGCAATGACAAGTTTGTAAACGGTTTCACCTTAGATGAAGAGAACCCCAACACAATACTCAAGAAGGGCCCCGTCGATGCTGATGGCACCGTGACTCTGAAGCTGTACTTCACGCGGAACAGCTACAACGTGACCTATGAGTACACAGGTACTGTACATCCCGCGAACGAACCGGCTGTTCCCGCTGGCGGTACCTACAAGTATCAACAGATGGTGCCGGTTGCGGATGCACCGACGGTGCCAGGCTACAAGTTCAGCGGCTGGTCTACCACGAATGCGTTCATTCGCGACGATGGCATGTTCTCCATGCCCAACGGCGCCGTGACTCTCACCGGTTCCTGGGAGATTGACGCAAGCCAGACTGTCGCGGTAACGTATGTGGCGGAAGGTCATGGCAAGGTAACCAATGCCAGCGACAACATCCAGATCGTTACCGCGAATGGCCTGACCGGCTCCACGGCGACGGCAACCGAAGGCTATAAGTTCGTTGGCTGGTATAAGGGCGAAACAAAGATTTCCGATGCTGCAACGCTGGAAGTGACCACGGCAAAGGCGAACCTGAATAAGGATACGAACAATAATTACGCCGATACCGAGTTCGTTGCCAAGTTTGAGCGCGACTTCGAAAGCAACGACGATGACGGCAAGTTCAATTTCGTTGTTGGGAGCTACACCGGCACGTACGACACCGCGAAGCACAGCGTGACCATCAGCGGCCTGATCGTGGGCGAAGACTCTGTATCCTTCTCCACGGATGGCGGAACGACCTGGACGACGGCCGCGGCATGGAACGGCACGATTCCGGCTGACCTGATGCAATCCGAAGTGAAATGGAACACGACCCCCAACGCGGGATATTACTACGTGGCGGGCAGCGGCGTGGAAGCGGTTGCGTATCCAACCGTGTCTGTGAAGGCATCGAACGGAAATGTGACGAAGACGCTGACGGGCACCATTACGATCTATCCTGTCAATTTGTCCATCAATATCAAAGGCGCAGAGTTTACCTACGATGGCAAGGCACATGGGCTTTCGGATGCGGAAGGTTATACTGCGGAAAGCTTTTACGGAATCACGTCTGGTGCGCTTGTTAGCGGTCAGGAACTTTCGATTACTGAGCCGCTGGCCAAGTATACGCCTGGAGCCGGCGTGGCTGTTCAGGAAAAGGTGACCCAGGTTGGCACGTATGTCGGCCTGCTGGCGGGCACCATCAGCATCGTGGATCAGGCCAAGAACAGCACGATTCTTAACTATCTGATCAGCACATCGGTGAATCCCCTGGTGATCAAAGGCGACGGCATTGTGCCTGAAAAAACGCTTGTTTCCTCGGGCGAGGGTGCCATTAAGGTGGGCAGCCTGCTTACGTATAACATCACGGTGGAAAACGTGAGCACGACCGAAGTGACGGACGTTAAGGTCGTGGATACGACGGCTGAAATCATTGTGCCGCAGGGCGTGACGGGCGTGACCCTCAGCACGGACAAGCATACGGCCACCATCGCTTCCATTGCGTCGGGCGGCAAGGTGGTGCTCAATGCGCAGCACAAAGTGACGGAGCAAGACCTGGTCGACTACGCGGGCAAGGATGGCAATGGCAACGACAAGCTGTATAAGAATACAGCGAATATCACCCTGGGCGACAAGACGATCAGCGTCAGCGATAACGGCATCGATTTGCCGGAGCCCGAGTCCAAGCTGACGGTGACGAAGACCACGACCAGCAAGCCCAAAGATGAGGAACTGGGCAAGTACAAGCTGGGCGAGAGAATCAAGTACTCGATTACCGTGACCAATGACGGCAACCAGACCATCGATCTCGAATCGATCACCGATACGTTAGCCGGCGCGTCGATTACCGTTGTTTCGGGAACGGGTTTCCTCACACCAGGAAATGGCACGGTTACGTTTAATCCGGCTCGTTCCCTGAACCCGGGCGAATCCCTGACGGTTGAGGCTGAATACACCGTGACCGAAGCGGACGTTCGGGCGGGCAAGGTGGTCAATGGTGCTACCGCTGCTGGTAAGGATCCGAGCGGTAACGATCCCGAAGTGACCCCCGGCACGACTACGGACGAAACCGAGGAAAAGAATTCCCACCTGACGGTGACGAAGAAATCGACGAACAAGGGCACTGGCGAAAACGGCGCGTTCAAGCTGGGCGAAACCATCGAATACGAGATCACCGTGACCAACGACGGCAACCAGACCATCGCTCTCGAATCGATCACCGATACGCTAGCCGGCGCAGAGATCCCCAGTATTGAGGAAATGGATTTCGCAGTCGCAGGTGGCAAGGCTACGTTTAATCCGGCTTATACCCTGAACCCGGGCGAATCCCTGACGGTTGAGGCTGAATACATCGTGACCGAAGCGGATATTCTTGTGGGCAAGGTAGTCAATGGCGCTACCGCTGCTGGCAAGGATCCGGAAAACAAGGATCCCGAAGTGGAAGATGGCACAACCGAGGATAATACCGAGGAGCCCAATGCTTCCTTCACGCTGGAAAAGACCCTGACCAACACTCCCGCCAAGGGCTACTTCACGGCTGGGGAAACGGCGGAATTCAGCGTAGTTGTGAAAAACAACGGCAATGTGACGCTGACCAACGTGACGGTTAAGGAAGAACTGACGGGCGCAACCTTCACCGAAATTCTGGAAAACCGGAATAACCTGAAGGTCAGCCTGGGCGATACCGTGGCGATCATCGAATCTATCGCTCCGGGCCAGACGGTGACGCTGAAGGCGAAATACACCGTGACGGTGGAAGATCTGGGCACGGAACTGGAGAACATCGTCACTGGCAAGGGCAATGGCCCGAAGCCCGATCCTGAGAACCCGCCCATTGATCCCGAAGATCCCGAAGGCAGCGCAAAGGTGCCTGTGGATAATGCGGTGATCGTGATGATCACAAAGAAGTGGGACGACCAGGAGAACAAGTTTGAATCCCGGCCCGAAAGCGTTTCGTTCAGCCTGAAGAAGACGGTTGGCATGGAAAGCAGCAACATCGGCAAGCTGGAAGCCACCGAAGAAAACGGCTGGACGGCGCAGAGCGACAAGCTGCCCGCGCATACTGCGGGCGGCCAGGAGATCACTTACACCCTGGAAGAAGAAACCGTGAAGGGATACACCGGCAAGTACACCATGAAGCCCGTGGAAAATCCGGCGTCGCAGGACAACCAGAATGACGCGACGCAGGCCAAGACCACGGAACTGCAGTATACCTTTACCAACACCCTGAACAAGTATAAGCTGACCATCCGGTATTGGAAGCATGTGGTGGGCGGCGAGAAGGCATTTAACGATTATACTGCGGAATACGAGTATAACGCGCCGTATAGCGTCCAGTCCCCCGGCCTCTATGGCTGGGAAGCGGACATGGAGCGCGTGGAAGGCAAGATGCCTGCTGAAGACCTGGTGGTGGACGTGGTGTATCGCCAGCTGGTGTTCAAGCTGACCATCTACTACATCTTCGAAGATGGAACCACCGCCCATAAGGAATACGAGGCGAAGCTGATGGCGGGCGAGAAATTCGCAGTGGAATCTCCGGAAATTCAGGGCTACAAGCCCAACCTGTGGATGATTTCCGGCGAAATGCCCGACCGTGACCTGAACTACACCGTCATTTACATGGCGCAGAACACGCCGGTTGACCTGAGCGCGGCGACCACGCCGCTGGGCATTGGCAACGTGGTGCCCAATGCTGGCGATTGCTTCGACTAACCCTTGCTCCCGGCGCGAGGAACCCCCTCGCGCCGGGGACGAACGAAAAGAAGCGAAAACGTAAATGAAGGAGCGAAGCATATGAAAAAGTGGATTGCCTGTTTGTTGGCGATGGTGCTGGCGCTGTCTCTGGGTTGTGCCGGAGCGGAAAACAGCTATGACCCTAACCATCTCACGGTTGCCTCGCCCACGGCGCTGAGCGGCAATTTCTTTGCCCCCGCCTTTGGCAGCAACACCAGCGATATGGACGTGAGAAACCTGATCCATGGCTATAACCTGGTCCGCTGGAATGTGGAAAGCGGCCGGTTTGAAATGGATCCCTCCGTGGTCAGCGGCATTGCGGCCTCGGATGATCCCCAGGGAAACCGCACCTATGTGATTTCTCTCTACAGCGATTTGAAGTATTCCGATGGCACGGCCATCAGCGCGAAGGACTATGTGTTCTCCCTGCTGCTCTCCGCTTCGCCTCATCTTAAGGCGCTGGGCGGGGCAGTGACCGGGAACGACGCGGTGGTCGGTATTGATGCGTACAAGATTGGCATGAGCCAGCAGGTCTCCGGCGTGCGGCTGCTGGGCGAGCGGGAATTCTCTATCACTGTGAAGGCCGATTCCCTGCCTAACTTCTATGAATTGGCGGCGCTGAGCCTCTATCCCTATCCCATCCATGTGATCGCTCCCGGCTGCCAGATCAAGGATGACGGCGAGGGCGCGTATATTGGCAACCAGAACGCCAATCTGGTCACCTCCCTGTTCAACAACGAAACTCTGAAGAAAATCCTGCTGGACGAAGCGACCGGCTATCTGAGCCATCCTTCTGTGGTCAGCGGGCCGTATACGCTGGTTTCCTTTGATGGCAGCGTGGCCGAACTGGAAATCAACCCCTATTACAAGGGCGATGCGGCTGGCCGCAAGGGCAAGATTCAGAAGATCACTGTTTCCCATGTGAGCAACGAAGAAATGGCGCAGAAGCTGGAAAGCGGCGAGATCGACCTGGCGAACAAGACGGTCTCCGCTGAGGCGATTGTCGCGGGCCAGCAGCTGGCCGCCGATGGCAAGGCGCAGGCTGCGTCCTATGGCCGCGAGGGGCTGAGCTTCATCAGCTTCTGCTGCGAGCAGCAGGCCGTGAGCAGCCAGGCCGTGCGTCAGGCGCTGTCCTATGCGCTGGATAAGGACGCGGTGGTTTCCGCCTATGTGGGCGAAAACGGCCAGCGGGTGGATGGATACTACGGCGCGGGCCAGTGGATGTATCGCGTGGCAACGGGCGAAACCCTGCTGCCGGCGGGCTCAGATCCTGTGAATAATCTGGACGGCGTGAAGGTCTACAATCTGGATCTGGATGCGGCGGAAGCGCTGCTGGTTTCCGATGGCTGGACGCTGAACGCTTCCGGTGCGGAATTCGTGAAGGGCCAGGATGCGGTGCGCTGCAAGAATGAAAACGGCCGGCTGGTCGCCCTGGATCTGACCCTGATCTATCCCGAAGGAAACGCCATCGGCGAAGCGTTGCAGACGGCGTTTGCGGATAATCTGGCTAAGATCGGCGTTTCCCTGACGCTGGAAGCCAAGCCCATGCAGGAACTGCTGCGGCTGTATTATCGTCAGGATACCCGGGCATGCCACATGATTTATCTGGCCAGCAACTTCGAAACCGTCTTTGACCCGGCGCAGACCTTTGCGCTGGATACCGCGCATCAGGGCGTGAACAACCGCACCGGCATCCATGATGCCGCGCTGTATCAGCTGGCGGTGGATATGCGCAGGACCGAGCCCGGCGATGTGGCGGGCTATGTGAACAAGTGGGTGAAGTTCCAGGAGAAATTCCAGGAAGTGGTGCCCATGATCCCGGTTTACTCCAATACCTATTATGACTTCTATTCCACGAATTTGCAGGGTTATGTCATCACGGAAAACACCAGCTGGGCTTATGCCATCCTGGACGCCGTGCTGACCGACGCGCAGTAATCCTGCGTCACCCCGCAAAGGAACAAAAAGGGCTGGCCGTTTGGCCAGCCTTTTTGCTTGCAGATTATAGGAAAATACGATAAAATAAAGGAAAAAGCGGAGAAAACAATGCCCGGAAAAGCAGGGGGAGGGAGAAGAACATGCCGTACTACAGGGTTCCGTTTTTCGTTCGGGATGAGAACGTGGACTGGCGGCAAGCGCCCGCAGCGGCGCTTAAGCATTTCCAGTGGCGGGATAATGGCTTTTGTCCCGCATCGTTTGCCAAGCTGGCCTGGACGCAGGAAGCGCTGGCCGTTCGGCTCTGGAGCTGGGAAGCGCAGCCGGTGGCAACGTATACGTAGCATCAATCGCTGGTATGCCTGGATAGCTGCCTGGAATTTTTCGTGAATTTCGCGCCGTTGGAAACGTCTCGCTTCTTCAATTTCGAACTGAACCCCCGCGGCGTAATGATGGCCGCCTTCGGCCAGCCACGGACTGGGCGAACGCCGATAAATCTGACAGTTTGGGCCGAGCCCATGGCCATTCGCGCCCGGATGCTGCGGGGCAGCTTCTGGGGCGTGGAGTTCCGGATCCCCTGGGCACTGGTGCAGGTGTTTCAGCCGGAGTTTGCGCCGAAGGCCGGGGCAATTCTGCTGGGCAATTTCTATAAATGTGGGGAAAATACGCCGCTGCCCCATTACGGCATGTGGAATCCCATTGCCGTCCCTGCCCCGGATTTCCATCGTCCGGAGTTTTTTGCGCCCCTGATTCTGGAAAAGGGACGATGAACGCAACGCGGCGAGACGGGCATTCTCATGCCTGTTTGGCTGTTTACACACCAATTTGAATAATTATGCTGTTTTCTGCGCAAAAAAAACAATTGAAATGCAGAATTGCTCTTGCACAGAGCGAAAAAAGGGGATATACTATCCGCAAGCTTTATTCAAAAGAAGAATAAAGCAAATCATTTTATATCGCAAGGAGGGTCTTTCTAATGAAAAAGTGTATCAAATTTATCTCGATGGTTGCGGCGATGCTGCTGGCGCTTTCTCTGCTGATGCCCTGCTTGGCGGAAGATACCATCAAGATCGGCGGTCTCGCGCCGCTGACCGGCCCCTACGCCGTGTATGGTTTCTCGGTGAAAAACGGCGCGGATCTGTATATTGACCAGCTCAACGCAGCGGGCGGCATTAATGGCACTCCGGTAGAACTGATTTGGGAAGACCATGCAGCCAACGACACCCAGGCACAGAAGATTTACTTCGATCATCTGGACGCTGGCTGTGTCGCCATTCTGGGCGATGTGTTGACCGCGCAGTGCCGTGTGGTCGCGGCGCTGGCGGCTGAGGATGGCATCCCGATGGTAACTTCCTCCGGCACGGCCTTTGATATTAACGAGGGCAAGCCCAATGTGTTCCGGACCTGCTTTATCGACGATTTCCAGGGCACCGTGATGGCCAACTTCGCCGCTGAGCAGGGCTATCAGAACGTGGCGATTCTCTATGGCGCGGACAGCGCGTATTCCATCGGCCTGGTTTCCGCTTTCGAGGAGCAGGCTGCGGTGCGCGGGCTGAACGTGGTGGCCAAAGAAGCCGCCTCCTTCAGCGACATCGATTTTAAGGCGCAGCTGACGAATATCAAGGCTGTTGCTCCCGATGCAGTGTTCCTTCCCTTCTATGGCTCTGAAGCTTCCCTGATTCTGACGCAGGCCAAGGAAGTGGGCCTGGAAACGATCTACATGGGCGCGGATGGCATCTCCGATATCGTGGATAAAATTACCGATAAGAGCCTGCTGACCTCCATGACCTACGCTGACCATTTCGCCTTTGACTCCGACGATGCGGCTGTGGTGAAGTTTATTGAAGACTACACCAACAAGTATGGCGAAGCCCCCACCGTTTCCTTCTCTGCTACCGGCTATGACGCGGCGCTGGTGATCTGCGAAGCCATCAAGAACGCCAACAGCATGGAGTATGACGCCATTACCGAAGCGATTAAGAATATCTCCGTGGAAGGCGTATCCGGCGTGATCTCCTTTGACGAAAACAATAACCCCATCAAGAGCGCCTTCGTTATGACCTTCGATGCGGAGGGTGGCAAGCACTTCGTGTCCAAGGTGGATCCGTAAGGCTCAACCGCGAAAAGCGAAACTGGAATCAACGGGCGGCCAAATGACAGGCACGCCTGGGGGAAGGGAGAATTTCTCTCTTCCCTTTTCCCCATATTTAGGACGCAAGAAAACGGATACTCCAGCTGAAGGGAAGGGAAACGCATGACGCTGTTTTTGAACCAGCTGATCAACGGGCTGCAAATTGGAAGCATCTATGCTTTGATCGCTTTGGGATACACGATGGTATACGGCATCGTAAAGCTGATCAATTTTGCTCACGGAGACATTATCATGGTAGGCGCTTATGCGGCGCTGCTGACGCTGACGGGGCTGGGGTTGCCTTTCCCGCTGGCGGTGGTGGCGTCCATGGCGGTGTGCGTGGTGGTGGGCGTATTGATCGAGCGGGTGGCCTATAAGCCGCTGCGCTCTTCTCCCCGCATTTCTTCGCTGATTACGGCCATCGGTGTGAGCATCTTTTTGCAGAACCTGGCGCAGAAGGTCTTTTCCGCCACGCCCAAGCCGTTTCCTTCTGTTTTGCCCGTTGCGTCCATTCAGCTGGGCGATCTGAGCATTAGCCTGACTACGATTCTGACCATCGCTGTCTCTGTGGCGCTGATGATTCTTTTGCAGTTCGTGGTGAAATCCACCCGAACGGGCAAGGCTATGCGCGCTGTATCCGAGGATATGGGCGCGGCGCAGCTGATGGGCATTAACGTGAACAACACCGTGTCCATCACCTTCGCTATCGGCTGCTCGCTGGCAGCCATCGGCGCAGTGCTTTACTGCATCGCGTATCCCCGGGTGCAGCCCACGATGGGCTCCCTGCCCGGCCTGAAGGCGTTTATCGCCGCTGTGCTGGGCGGCATCGGTATTCTGCCGGGGGCCATGCTGGGCGGCATGATTATGGGCGTGGCGGAAAGCCTGACCAAGGGCTATATTTCCTCCTCCTTGGCTGATGCAGTGGTTTACGGCATTCTGATCGTGGTGCTGCTGGTGAAGCCGGCGGGATTGCTGGGCAAGAAAACCAGCGAGAAAGTGTGAGGTGGACGCAGATGAATAAACGAACGCGGGCGAATATCCTGAATCTGGTCGCCGTCGTGGCGATTTATCTGGTGGTCTCCCTGTTGATTAATTCCGGCGCCCTTTCCCGGGGCGATCGCAGCACCCTGATGGATATTGGTATTGCCATTATCATGGCCGTTTCGCTAAACCTGACCACTGGCTTCCTGGGCCAGTTGGCTCTGGGCCATGCGGGGTTCATGGCTATTGGCGCGTATACTTCCGCGCTGATAACGAAAAACCTGGCGCTGCCGCTGGCGGCATCCTTCCCCCTGAGCCTGATCTGCGGCGGGCTGATGGCGGCCGTGTTCGGCGTGATCATCGGCGTGCCTGCCCTGCGGCTTAAGGGCGATTATCTGGCGATTATTACCCTGGGCTTTGGCGAAATCATCCGCGTGATCCTCAATAACCTGTCTATCACTGGCGGGGCCATGGGCCTGATTGGCATTAAGCGGGTGACGGATTTCAGCTATGTATATGTAGTGATGGTGCTGGTGGTGGCCAGCGTGTTCACCCTGGGACGCTCCCGCCATGGCCGGGCGATTATCTCCATTCGTGAAAACGAAGTGGCAGCGGAATCCACCGGTATCCCCACCACGTATTATAAGGTGTTCGCTTTCACGCTGGCGGCGTTCTTCGCTGGCGTTGCGGGCGGGCTGTATGCCCATAAGATGGGCTCCCTGTCTCCTGCCACGTTTGATTTCAATAAGTCCATCGACTATCTGGTGATGGTGGTGCTGGGCGGCATGGGCTCCATTACCGGTTCCATCGTTTCCGCCGCTGTGCTGACGCTGCTGCCTGAAATGCTGCGCTTCCTGGCGGATTGGCGGATTCTGATTTATTCGCTGGTGCTGGTGCTGATGATGCTGTTCCGCCCCAAGGGCCTGATGGGCACGGCGGAATTCTCCCTGGTGGAAGTGTGGGATTGGTGCGCCGCGCGTATCCGCGGGCTGTATGCCAAATACCGCGCCGCGCATCCCAGGAAGGCAAAGAACGTGACCATGCCCGAGGTGCCCAAATACGATTATGGCAACTTTAATCTGCCTGTGCTGGAAACCAAGGGGCTGGGCATCCGCTTTGGCGGCTTGCAGGCGGGCGAGGACATTAACCTGCATTTGATGGATAACGAGATTGTGGGTCTGATCGGCCCCAACGGCGCCGGGAAAACCACCGTCTTTAATATGCTTACCGGTGTGTATAAGCCCACTGATGGCGACATCGTGCTGCTGGGTCAGTCCATCGTGGGCAAATCCACCCATGATATTACCGCCAACGGCATCGCCCGCACGTTCCAGAATATCCGGCTGTTTAAGTCTATGACTGTTCTGGAAAACATTAAGGTGGCATTCCAGACCCGGATGCATTATTCCGTGCTGGATGGCGTGCTGCGTACCCCCAAATATAGTCGGGAGGAGCGGGGTATCGATCTGCGGGCGCGGGAGCTGCTTTCCGTGTTCGGTATGGAGGATGTGGCCGATACCCGCGCGGACAGCCTGCCCTATGGCCAGCAGCGAAAGCTGGAAATCTGCCGCGCTTTGGCCAGCAATCCCAAGGTGCTGCTGCTGGATGAACCGGCCGCCGGCATGAACCCCATCGAAACCCAGGAACTGATGGAAACCATCAAGATCATCCGCAGCCGCTTCTCCGTGGCCATTTTGCTGATCGAGCATGATATGAAGCTGGTTATGGGCATCTGCGAAAGAATCTATGTGCTCAATTATGGCCGGGTGATCGCCGAGGGCACCCCGGATGAAATCAGCCGGAATGCCGAGGTGGTGACCGCCTATCTGGGCAGCGCCGCACAGGAAGGGGGAGAAAGCGCATGCTGAAGGTGGAAAATCTAAACGTGTTTTATGGGGCGATTCATGCGCTCCATGATATTTCCTTCCAGGTGAATGCCGGGGAAATTGTTACCCTGATCGGCGCAAACGGCGCCGGGAAAACCACCACCCTCCATACCATCTCCGGCCTGATCCATCAAAAGAGTGGCACGATTACCTTTAAGGATAAAAACCTTTCCTCCGTCCAGGCCCATAAGCTGGTAGGGATGGGGCTGAGCCAGGTGCCCGAGGGCCGGCGGGTGTTTGCTCAAATGTCGGTGCTGGAAAACCTGGAAATGGGGGCGTATACCCGGAAAAACGCCGCCGAGATGAAGCAGGATCTGGAAATGGTGTTCGGCCATTTCCCTCGCCTGAAGGAGCGCACCAAGCAGCTGGCGGGCACGCTGTCCGGCGGCGAGCAGCAGATGCTGGCCATGGGCCGGGCGCTGATGAGCCATCCGGATTTGCTGATGCTGGACGAGCCGTCCATGGGCCTGTCGCCCATTCTGGTGCAGGAGATTTTCGCCATTATTCAGGAGGTCAATAAATCCGGCACCAC
The DNA here is from genome assembly GCA_964423675.1 of uncultured Oscillospiraceae bacterium. Taxonomy (GTDB): domain Bacteria; phylum Bacillota; class Clostridia; order Christensenellales; family Aristaeellaceae; genus RUG563. The sequence continues at coordinate 846 of CAYRFP010000003.1, read as the reverse complement.
GATCCTGCTGGTGGAGCAGAACGCGCATATGGCGCTGTCTATCGCGCATCGCGCCTATGTGTTGGAAACTGGCCGTATCGTGATGGAAGGTGACGCCAAGGCGTTGCTAACCAATGATGATGTGCGCAAGGCGTATCTGGGCAATTAATGAAGCAAAGGCCGCACTGGCGGCATAAAAAAAGACGCTGGACGGATGATTTCCGTCCAGCGTTTTCGTTTTCGCAGTGATGGGCTGCGCAAACATGATCTCGCCATCGCGTAGCGCGGAACTGCACCGTCTTTGCCTACAGCGCATAAGCTGTGCGCCGCTAAAGAACACCGCGTACCAGTTCTTCTATGCCAGATCGTGGCCCGCATCATGCGTGATTATCATCAGGAATAACAATTTTTATGTAAACAAATTGATTATCCCGAAAAACCCTTGATTTATCGGCATATTCGCAGGATTTCAAAGTTAATTTACTACCAATTTACTACTTTTGCGGAAAGAGCTTTGATATGCCCTTGAAATCCTTGTGAGTACGAAACCCAAATACGAATACAGCGATATTATATCACAGGCACAGCAGCATTGACAGCGCATGAATGAAAAATTAAATACGAAACCGCAAAGGCGGCGTTTCTTTCTCCCCCACCGGGGATATAGGGACGCTGCTTTTTTTATGCCCTCTGTTACGCAGTAGGGGCAAAAAAGCCCTTGCTACAAGCGGCTTTGCGGGCGCATTTCTGACGCGGTAAGGGATTTATACCTAACCCCCGAAAATCGCGTTTCTACTGCGTAACAAGACCACGAAAAGACCTGCTAATAAAAGTCAAGCCCTAAATTGACAAAAGTTCATAGTTCTC
>CAYRFP010000002.1:0-95301 GCA_964423675.1 uncultured Oscillospiraceae bacterium | reverse complement strand
GGAATTCATCGGCGGCTGCACGCTGTATTAAATCCAAAAGCCTGGCCTTTCTCTGTGTGGATCGGCCGGAGTTTGAAGCAAAGTTTTCATTTTTGTTGTTTTTTGCCTATGATAATTGATCGCCTCCTTGCGCACAATAGCCGCGAGGAGGCGATTTTGCTTGAAAAAACTTTGGTTGCTCATGCTGCTGCTCACATTAGCGGCAGCGGTGCTGGCCGGCTGCGCCAGCAATGCGGACACTCTTTCTTCCCCCTCTCCCGCAGTAACGGATACTTTGCCCAGCGTTTCCCCCGGCACGGCAACGGACATGCTCTCCAGCCCGCAGCCTGACGCATCCGTTATGCCAGATGGAAGCGCTCTGCCCGGCATGGGTGGCGTTTCTTCATTGGAAGACGCGAAAAAGGAATCGGAAGAAATGGAAGATGCGATTGGCAAGCTATCCGAGGTGGACGATGCGTATGTGGTCGCTCTTGGCACACAGGCGCTTGTCGGCGTGAAATACAACAGCCAGTATCAAGGGCAGACGGATGAACGGATGAAGAAAATGATCCTCAGCCGCATCCAAACGGTGGATAAAGCCATTACCGGTGTGGCCGTTTCTAGTGACGAAGCCCAAGTAAAGGAAATTGAAGCTCTGGCCAAAGCGCTGGACGAAGCATCTTCCCTGGCCGCCATTTCCTCTCAGGGAGAGGAATTGATGAACCAGATCACGGTATACAGCGAATGAATACGGACGCCGCCCGTATGCAACGGTGGATTATCCGGGGCGCGCCGGCCCTGCTGCTGGCGGCTCCGACCGGGCATGCGGGCGGCGGAATCGTGGCGCTGCTTGGCTGGCTGACGCTGGGCGCGCTGCTGCTTCCCGCCCCGCCTTCCATTTATCCCCACCGACGGACTTTGCAGCCCGCCCGGCTGTTTTTTGCGTTTAGCAGCGGTGCATTGGCTATCAGCTGCATTTTCGGGGGCGTGCAGTGGCTTTACACCCTGTGCTTTCCGGCATCCACGCTGCACCGCGTTCCTCTCTTGGCAGGCGCACTTTTGTTCTCCTCTTGCGTGTGCGGCCGAGTGCTGCATGCGCGGTTGTCTCGCCGTCTTGCCTGGCTCCTTGGATGCGTCCTCTTGCTTGTTTCTCTGTTTCTTGCTTATCGCCTGTAAGCTAATACCGGCGTTCCCGGCTGCGGCTCGTCCGGAAGTTCGTGGTTCAGCTGTTTCAGCGTATCCAATGGAATGCGATAGCGTTTGGCCACGTCCCATGCGTTTTCGCCCGGTTGCAGGAAATACAGCGCAATGCCCGGCTCCATCGGCGCTGCATCCACAGTCACCGCTTCCGTGACCACCTCGGCCTCAGCCGTGCGAACGCCCTGAGCGCTGAGTTGCAAAACATACTTCAATTCTACCCGATCCCCCGTCACAGCGCTGGCCTCCACCTGAGACGCTGTCAAGCTCAGCTGATCCTCCGGCCCAGCCTGGGTGGAAAATACAACCTGGAAGGGCTCCTCCTGCTCCACAGCGATTGGCACGGCGCTTTCATCCGTCAGATAAATCAGCGTTATTTCCAAAATGCCCTCCGCCGCCAGCTTTTCCCGCTGACGTTCCGCTTTCACCAGCAATGGCCTTGCAAAAGCCAGCAACGGCGTTTTCACGCGGGGTGATCCTTCCGCCAGCGCCAGAATGGTTCGTCCGCTTTCAGCAGTCTGCTCATTGATCATGCCGGTGCGCAACGTAACCGGGCGAACCGTGGTCTGCACATTTTCCCCTTCGGTGGTAAACACATCCCGCAGCGCCGTGATTTCCTGATTTTCGATAGCTGTCGCCTCAGTATAAAGCTGTACCTCTGCACGCATCAACTTTCCGCCTTCGCTGTTATCCTGGCTGAGCACAGCCACATCCCGCACCTCGCTTCGGGCAGCCATAGCGTCCCCCAGCGCGCCGGATAGATTCACCACCTGCTCAAAAGGCATGACATGGCGGGTATAAACCAGCGGCCGCCCCGGCATGGCAGAGGCATGATAGGCTTCCAGATGAATCGTGCCCACCACGGTGGCGCGGCCATCCGCCCCGCCTAATATATCTTCCACCTGAGCCTGCGCTGTGGCATACAGCGTCTCCTGGATCTGAAGTACCTCCGACAGTTCGAATTCATCCCGCAGCAGCGTCTGGCCTTCGCCCTCTCCCACGACGCGCTGGATTTGCAGTGTCTGCAAGGCCCGCTGAACGTTTTCCCCCGTTTCCACATCCCGCACGAAGGATATAGGCGCGGGCGAAAAGGCTTCGGCAGTCAATTGCAAGATTGCCCGCATAATCACGCGTCCATTAAATGCCTTGGCGCTTACATGCTGCACCTCTGCTCGCGGCGTTAACCGCAGGGCTGCATTCTGCGGATTGTCCTCCTGCAGGGGCAGGGCATGGGAAAAATCTGCGCTGGCTTCCAATGCAGCAACGCGGCTTAAATCCCCCTGCGCATACAGCACATGAAAAGTTACGCGCCCATCCGTGGTCACCCGGCTGCCCGCCGCCTCGCCGCCGTTGATTCGAGCCGATGCATCCGCAAAATAGACCCTGGCTTCTTCCCGCAGCCCGCCCGGCAGCGCCGCTTCGGTTTCCACGGTGATTTGCACGGGCTTTGCCCACAACTGTCGCTCTGCATCCATATTTTCACGAATGAATTGCACTTCCATCCTTCTTCCCTCCTATCGCTTCTGATTATGGTTATTCCTGCCGTGTATGGATTATGTGCGCCCCTATGCTTTGCCCGCATTTTTTTGTTACGGGTTGAATCCTGGATGCAAACATGCTATACTATGCATTTGTGCGCGCCTTGAGCCGCCAAAGCAAAGGAGCAGGAATATGATCCGCAATCAAAGCTGCCAGGATATGACCAAAGGATCGCTTGGCAAACAAATTTTTTTCTTCAGCGTCCCGCTGATGCTTTCCAATGTACTTCAGGTGCTGTTCAATATGTCGGATATCGCCGTGGTTGGACGCTTCGATGGCTCCCATTCGCTGGGTGCTGTGGGGTCTACGGCAGTGCTGGTCACGCTGTTTACCGGCTTCCTTATCGGCGTAGGCAGCGGCATCAACGTCCATGTCGCTCGGTTTCTGGGCGCAAAGGATCGAAAATCCACGGAAGAAACGGTGCATACAGCAGCGCTGCTCAGCCTGCTGATCGGCATAATCGCGCTGCTGGCAGGGCTGGTTTTCGCCCGTAGCCTGTTGGAAATGCTAAGCACGAAGGAAGAACTGATCGACGATGCCACCCTCTATCTCCACATTTATTTCCTGGGCATGCCAGCACTGGCTCTTTATAACTTTGGCAACGCCGTGCTCAGTGCTGCGGGCGACACCAAAAAGCCTCTGTATATTCTGGCGGCTGCCGGCGTGCTGAACGTGGCATTAAACCTGTTTTTCGTGATCGTCTGCCGTTTGGGCGTAGCAGGCGTGGCCATTGCCAGCTCGGCTTCGCAATGGATGTCTGCTATTTGCATGATCGTTGCGTTGCTGCGGACGGAAAAGGACTATGCATTGCGGCCAGGCAAGCTGCGCTTGAGTCGGGATAAGGCGGGAATGATTCTGCAACTGAGCCTGCCCGCAGGATTGCAAAACGCTATTTTTGCCATCGCCAATCTGTTCATTCAGGCCGGAGTCAACTCCTTTGACGCTGTAGTGGTGGAAGGAAACGCGGCGGCAGCCAATGCCGATGCGCTGGTGTATGATGTGATGGCCGCATTTTATACCGCCTGTTCCAGCTTCATGAGCCAGAATTACGGAGCTGGCAAGCGCAAGCGCGTTCTGCATAGCTACTATATCAGCCTGGCCTATTCCTTTGGAATCGGCGCTGTGATGGGACTGGGTCTGGTGGTGCTAGGGCCGCAATTTCTCTCCCTGTTTACTACGGACGCCGTTGTTGTGCAGGCTGGCATGACCCGGCTGCAGGTCATGGGCATTTCCTATGCTTTTTCTGCTTTTATGGATTGCACCATTGCCGCCTCCCGGGGACTGGGCAAAAGCCTGGTGCCTACCATTTTGGTCATCCTGGGCTCCTGCGTGTTCCGCGTGGTATGGGTCTATACCGTCTTTGCTTATTTCCATACGATTCTGTCGCTGTATCTTCTTTATATTTTCTCCTGGACGATTACGGCCGTAGCAGAGATTCTGTACTTTGCAAAATGCTACCGTGATCAGGTCACCCGCCCCGGGACATTGCCCTCAGCTGCTGGTCTGGGCTAATTCTCAGTTCCCCATAAAGAAAAAGACGCTCAGCGCACAGATTGCTCCACCTGCTAAGCGTCTTTTCTTTTTTCGCGTCATTTCATCAGTTCATCCGTTAGGCTTAGAATTTCTGGGGCCAGGCGTTCGCGCTCCTTCTTGAGAACGCGCTTATACAGTGGATAAGCCTCGCAGATCAGCACAATGCCCAGTACGCCGATGAAAAGGCCCGGTATGAGCCATTCACCCGCCCACACCATGCAGAAACTCATGCCCAGCCCAAGCGTTAGAGCGCCGATCACGCCCAGAGTAATCGAAACCATCGTTGCCTTTTTCCCAGGCAGCGCATCCAAGCGGCGCAGCGCTTCCATCTCGTTTCTTTTCTTAGGCAAATACTTTTCGCGGATGGCCAGCAATTCCTCCTGTTCCTGGGCCGAATACGTGTACTGGAAGGTCTCCTGCTTTTGGGGCTCACTCATTTTCTTTTCCTCCTGCTTGCAATGGTTCTTTCAGTTTTCTGGATGCGTGCATAATCATGTAATACGCCATGCCAAGAATCAGCAGCGAAACGCCCGCGCCGCTTGCGCCCAGCATGATCTGTTGGAACAGATATTGGTTTTCTTTAGAAAAAGTGGTCAGCATAGCATTTTCCAAAGAAAGCATAGATACCGCCGCCGCTGCCAGTGACAATGCCTTAGCTGCCGAACAGACCGGACTTGCATAGCGGCGATAGCGAACCAGATTAATGATAGCCAACGCCAGCGCGCCAAAGGCATAGGCGGCCATGGCAATAACCGTGATTTCGTGATGCCGCATCGGGCGAGGGCGACGCACAAAATGAATCATAATCACCGCCAGCGCCAAATTCATCAGCAAAAGCCCCAAGCCGCACAGCCGATATTTTTGCCATTCGCTCCGCATCTCCCTGCCAGGTTCGCAGACCCTCACATGCTTCCCCAGCATCAGCCGTAGGCTGGCCAGCAGTGCATAATAACCCGTCAGCGCATAAAACCATGCCGAATGATGCGCGATGCCCAGCGCAAGCTGAAACGCGGCATAGACGGCGTTGTAAGCAAAGCCGCCGAAAAGAGACAACTTCATCCGCAACTGAACATCCGACGTATAGCGCAGATAATAGCGATTCTCCCGGCGAAAATTCCGCACAGCGGCCATCATTTGGGGCACCCGCAAGACAACAAGCATCAGCGCATAAAACGATAGCGCATAGATGGCAATGCTAAACGGATGGCGGCTATCCAGTGTCAGAAAAGCATAAACCAATCCAACGGCGGCGCACAACGCCAATAGCGCCACCAATGCGGAATGCGGAAACAGAATCCGTCTGGCGATCTTTTTTCCCATTCATGCCATCCTCCTGATTCGAACTGTAAACGCGCTGCCCTCGCCCAGTACGCTCTCCACGCTGATCTCGGCATGGAGAATATCCACCACCCGCTTCACCAGCGCCAGCCCCAGTCCGTTCCCCTGCGCAGCATGGGATGCATCACCCTGATAGAATTTTTCAAAAATGTGCGCCCCCGTCTCAGCTGTCATGCCGCAGCCCGTATCCCGTACCGTCACCGTCGCATATTCCTCCGTCGCCGCCAGCGCCACGCTGACCGTTCCTCCGCTTGGTGTAAACTTGAAGGCGTTGGACAGCAAATTGCTCCAGACCAGCGCCATCAGCTCCGGATCGACGCAGACATGGATCGAATCGGCAATATCCGTTTCGATTTCGATATTTCCCTGCTCCCATACATTTTCAAACTGCAACAGTGTCTGGCAAAGCTGCTCGCTCAGATTGTATTCCTGGGGCTTGGAAAAAATCTGCTGATTTTCTAGCTTGCTCAGCTTTAAAATATTGGTCACCATGGCCGCCAGCCTGTGGGATTGATCGGCAATGTTCCGGGCATATTCCAGCTGTTTTTCCTCTGGCAGCTCCGGCGTTTGCAGCAGCGTCGCATAATTCTGAATTACGGTCAGCGGCGTTTTCATCTCATGGGAGACATTGGAGATGAAATCCGTCCGCAGGGTTTCCACGCCGGAAAGCTCCTGGGCCATCCGATTCAGGCAATCGATAATGGCATGAAACGTTTCGTCTCCCCAAAGCCGCAAGGGATAAGAAATACGAACGGAGAAATCCCCCCGCATCATCTTTTCCGCCCCTTCCATGATCTGCTGCACGTTTTTTTTCACAGTCAGCTTCTTGCGTAATCCATACAGGCCTGTAAAAAGAAGGCTCAGCAGAATTACGTTGCCGAAGGTCAGCTTGGCTGCGCTGTTTAGGTTTTCTGCCGTCAAGGTCAGCCCCATGCTCCGCGTCAAGGTAGAAACAAAAAGAAGCATGCAGCAGCTTGTCACAAACGCTACCAGCACAAAAAACAACAGGTAACGACAGACCGCTCGAATAATCCGGCTCCACGCATCTTCCTTCTTCATTTCAGTACCGCCTTATAACCCAGGCCGTGCACCGTCCTGATTTCAAAATCCTCGCAATCCGCCAGCTTGGCGCGCAGCTTGGTCATATACACATCCACCGCGCGGGGAGCAGCTTCCGAATCCGCGTCCCAGAATTCGTCCATCAGCTGCTGGCGGGTAAAGGTCTTTTTCGGATAGGAAAGCAGCTTGTAAAGGATATTGAATTCCCGCACCGTCATTGGAATTTCCTCGCCGTTCAACGCAGCAGCATGCTCCTGCGCATCCATGGTAAAGCTGCCCACCTCCAGCCGATGGCTGGAAGCAATCTTCGCCCTTCGCAAAAGCGCGCCGATGCGCAGAAACAATTCGTCCAAATCAATGGGCTTGACCATATAATCATCAACGCCAAGCCAAAAGCCCCGCTGTTTGGAAGCAATATCATCCCGCGCCGTCATAAACAGGATTGGTATATTCTCGTTAAGCGCCCGCACATTCTTAGCAAATTCGAAGCCATCAATTTTCGGCATCATCACATCGGATACGATCAGATCAAACACCGTGTCATATAGTGCGTCATACGCTTCCTGTGCGTTCAGGCAGCCCGTTGTTTCATAGCCAGACTGATCCAGAAACGCGCAAACCGTGCGGTTGAGGGCACTGTCATCCTCCACAACCAGAATCTTAAACATGCCCCTCGCCTCCCTTCCGTCCTATTGTACCATAAAATTGTTTGCATTTTGTTAGCGCAGGGGTTCTTTTTTTAGGACGGAGGCTGCGCATAGGAAAAATCGGTTTGTTTTTCCTCAGTGTAGGCCCTTGATCAGCGGAATAGCGCCCAGACCCAGCAAAATACCTGCAATGCCCACGACGATGCCCGGAAGCAGCAATCCGTCAAAGGCCATAATCATCGCCATGCCCGTGCCCAGCACCAGAACAGCCGCAATGCAATATGCCACTTTGCCGACCTTACGGCCGTCGATCTTCTTCGTCGGCTTGCCTGCGCTGATCCACTTCGCCAGCCCCAGGGCCAGCAACGCCGCTGCGCCCACCGCCGTCATAGCCACCCCGGGCACAAACGCGTTCCATTCCGGCAGCAAACACATGCACATCCCCAACGCAAACAGCAGCCCTCCCATTATGCTCCATACCAGAAACAGAAAATTCTTCTTCGTCATTGTTCTTCTTATCCTTTCCTGCGCCTGCTCTTGGCAAGCTACGGTTGGTATTATAACGAAAGGCTATTTGCATTTTGTCTGTTTTTTGTTTAAAAAATGTTAATCTGCGCATGGTTTCCCGCGTTTCAGAAGAAAATTGCAGCCGCGTGGCAAAATCGTCCGAGGTGAAAAACAAGCGCATTCTGTCTGTTTCCTGCATCTTCGTTCCGCAGCGAAAAAATCCCTTTTTCGGGCACAAAAAAACGGCAGGAAACCCTGCCGCTTTATGAAAGCAATGCTTTCTGCACGTCACGCCGTTTTATCGGCGCTTACCATGCCGCGCGTTATTTACGCATTCACGCTGGCCTTGTTCAGAGCCTTGGCCAGACGAGCCTTTTTGCGGTTGGCGGTGTTCTTATGCATGACGCCCTTGGTGACCGCTTTATCAATAGCGGAGGTGGTGGCGCTCAGTTGCGCACTGGCGGGGGCGACGCCCTCGATCAGAGCGACCTGATATTTCTTGATGGCAGTCTTAACGCCCGTCTTCACCATACGATTCCGCAGGTTCTTCTTTTTGCTCACCTTCACACGCTTCATGGCGGACTTGATGTTCGGCAACTTCCTTCACCTCCTCGGTAATTCTCAGCTGATAATCAGCAAGGGTTATTTTATCATAGTCCAGGAAAAAGTGCAAGGGTTTTTCCGTGGATTTTTCTCTTTTTTTGAAATTTTCTTTTTCCGGACGGCATATCCGCGCGTTGATCCGCGTTTTCCTGGAAAATGCGATAAGTGTTGCCCCAATCGCGAAAGGCGTGGTATAATGAAAGCGATATATTTCGTTCTGCCTGAAGGAGGGCCTATGATTCTGTTCGTCTGCTCCGGAAACACCTGCCGAAGCCCCCTGGCGCAAGCACTGGGCGACAAGCTGGGCCTAATCTGCGCCTCTGCAGGGCTTTGCGCCTGGACTGGCGCTCCTGCCACGCCCGAAGCGCAGCGAGCCGCTGCGATGCACGGCTGTGATCTTAGAAACCATCGAGCGCAGCCTTTAACCGACGAACTGATTGACACTTCTCAGATCATCTGCCCCATGACGGCCGCCCAGGCTCAGGCCATCGCAGCGCAATATCCCCGCGCGCAGGGAAAAATCCAGCTTCTCTCCCCGGAAATCCCGGATCCCTATGGCGGTGGGGACTCGGCATACGCTCTTTGCGTTTCGCAGCTATTGCAAGCGCTGGACAAGCTTTCGATGACCGAGCCTTGCCTGCGGCTTTGGCTGGATTCCCATCAAGCGCTTCCTTTTTCTGCCGTGTCCGCTACAGATTCTACCAATCGCTGGGTGAAGGAGGCTGCCCGTTCCGGAGAAATCTCCGCGCCTTATTTGTTTCTTGCCGAAAAGCAAACGGCGGGACGGGGACGGCTGGGTCGCGTTTTCATTTCTCCCGAGAGAACTGGGCTGTATATGACGCTGCTTCTGCGCCCCGAAATCTTTGCTGATGCAACACGGCTGACGCTGCTGGCCGCCGTGTCTGTTTGTCAGGCCATCGAGGATTTGACCGATCTGTCACCCCAAATCAAGTGGGTTAACGATATTTTTATCGGCGGGCAAAAAGTCTGCGGCATTCTGGCCGAAGCGGTGGGCAATCAAGTGGCCGTGGGAATCGGCGTGAATGTGCGCACGCCATCCGGCGGATTCCCCCCTGAAGCAGGCGTTGCAGGCGCGCTGAATCGGGATATTCTTCGGGGGCAGTTGGCCGCTGCCATCACCCGGCGGATGCTGGACGGCATGGCGCATTTAGCCCAGCCCACGCTGCTGAATGAGTATCGGCGGCGCATGCCGCTCATTGGCCGGGATATTTCCTATCAGCAAAATGGGCAGGAAAAACACGCCTGCGTAACAGGAGTGGCGGATGACGGAGGATTGATCGTGGAAGAAAACGGAAGGACTACAGTTCTGCGCACCGGGGAAATTTCGCTTAGCAGTCAGGCCATGCAAGCCGTTATGGCTGCTTCGGCGGCTCCGCGTCCATAGGCTCCGGACGTTTGCTGTATAGGCATCCGCAGTAATCCTGGCGATAAAGCCCATATTCCTTAGACAATTGCAGCGAACGCAGATAGCCATTTTTCTTTTTGAAATCCGCCATGAGATATTTCACCCCATACTTTTCCCCCGCTGCCTGGCCGATTCGATTGAGAATTTCAGCATTTTTATGCGGACTAACGGATAAAGTTGTGGTAAAATATGCGTAGCCCTGTTCTGCGGCGGCCCGCGCCGTCTGCCAAAGCCGCAGCTCAAAACAACGCAGGCAGCGCTTGCCCCCTTCTGGCTCCTGGGCCATTTCTTCGGCAAAGGCGGCGAAAGCAGCATGGTCGTAATCGCAGGAGAGCATTTGCACGCCGCCCGGAAGCAGATTCAACAGCCGCTCCTGCTCGGCCAGCCGATGGCGATATTCCGCTTCCGGCTCAATATTGGGGTTGTAATAATAAACGGTCACCTGGAAATGCTGGCAAAGCCGTTCGATCACGGCGCTGGAACAGGGCCCGCAACAGCTATGCAAAAGCAGCGTGGGTCTGCTCCCCATTAGGGATTCGATTTCCGCCTCCATTTCCCGCTGGTAATTCCGCAGCATGTTTCTCTCCTCCGTCCGGCTTGTTTTCTTCATTATACCACACTGCGTCAATAAAAGGATGAATGGAATGCAGGATATCATCATTCACAATTGGGACGAATTGCAGCACGCTATTTTCGACGGCGTATGGGATGCGGATATTCTCCGCTATCGGGATAACCGGGTGTATCGCGGCATGGCAGATGCCAACTGGGGGCTGGTGCCTTCCCTGAACCGCGCCTGCGCCCATGATATGACGCTGGAGCGGCAGATGCTGCGCTCCTTCCGCAAATACGGCTATGCGGATTTGCAGCAGGTTTCCTCCTTCTGGCAGATGCTGGCTATGGCGCAGCAATACGGCCTGCCCACCAGGCTATTGGATTGGACTTATTCGCCCCTGGTCGCCGCGCATTTTGCCACAGAAGACCAGGAGACCTACGACCGGGACGGTATCATCTGGTGTGTTCAAATCGATCAAATGAATCGGCAACTTCCCACGGCGCTCAAGACCATGCTGCAAGCGGAACGGGGAAACATCTTCACAATGGAAATGCTGGATCGCGTTGGAGATAGCTTTGAGGCGCTTCAGGCCATCTCTTCCGAGCCCTTCGCTTTCTTTTTTGAACCAGCATCTGCAGTAAACCGTATTGCCAACCAGTATGCCCTTTTTTCTGTATGCAGCGATCCGGCGGTTACGCTGGACGCACTTCCCGGCACAGTCGCCCGCTTCCGGCGAATCATAATTCCTGCCGCCGTGAAGCTGGAAATCCGTGATAAGCTGGATTACATTAACATCTCCGAGCGTATGATCTATCCCGGCCTGGACGGCATCTGCAAATGGATCACCCGTCGCTATGCCGCGCTGGGACCGCGCTATCATCAAAAAAACGAGCCAAGCCAGAGCCCCTTTTCTGAATAAAACTGCGGGGCGCGCTGCCCCATTTCCAAAGGAGGAAAACGATATGGATCGTCAAGACCAACGAAAGCCCGATGAATTGCGTCCCTGCGAAATGCAGACAGGGTTCGTGCGCACGGCTGATGGCAGCTGCCTGATCCGCTGCGGCGGCACCCGCGTGATCTGCACCGCATCCGTAGAAGAAAGCGTTCCGCCCTTCCTGCGCGGCCAGGGGCTGGGCTGGGTCACGGCAGAATACGCCTTGCTTCCCGCTTCCACAGGTCGGCGCAAGGCGCGAGACGGCATAAAAAAGGATGGCCGCAGCGTGGAAATCAGCCGCCTGATCGGCCGGGCGCTGCGGCAGGCCGTGGATCGCCGTTTTCTTGGCGAGCGCACTATCACCATTGACTGCGATGTGCTTGAAGCTGACGGCGGCACCCGTACTGCGTCCATTACCGGCGGATTCGTGGCGCTTTGTTGCGCCGTGGATAAGCTGCTGCGCCAGGGCAAGCTGAAGGAATCGCCCATCATTCATCAGATCGCTGCGGTCAGCGCCGGTGTGGTGAGCGATACACCCTGCCTGGATCTTTGTTATGTGGAAGACAGCACCGCTCAGACCGATATGAATTTCGTGATGGATGAGCAGGGGGCGTTTATTGAATTGCAGGGCACCGGGGAAGGCCGCGCCTTTACCCGAGCCGAACTAAACGCGCTGCTGGCGCTGGGCGAAAGGGGCATTCGTGAACTGCATGCGCTTCAGCGCAACGCGCTGGGCGATGCCGCCCAGGTGATCGCCCCCCAGCGCACGGTGGTCATTGCTAGCAATAACGCCCATAAAATTCAGGAAATCTCCGCCATGCTGGATGGCCACGTGCGAGTTATTTCCATGAACGAAGCGGGATTCACGGATGAAATAGATGAAAACGGCGAAACCTTTGCTGACAACGCCCGGATCAAAGCCCAAACCGTTGCCCGCGCCACCGGCCTTTGCGCTCTGGGCGATGACAGTGGCCTAGCCGTGGACGCACTAAACGGCGCCCCTGGCGTGCGCTCTGCCCGGTATGCGGGCCGCCACGGCGATGATGCGGCCAACAACGCTCTGCTGATCAAGAATCTGCAGGCTGTGGATGCGCCGGAAAGAACAGCGCAGTTCATCTGCGCTATGGCGTTGGCGCTGCCCAATGGCGAAGTAAAAACAGTTCAGGGCGCATGTCCCGGCGTAATTACTTTCACGCCCCGAGGCGAAGGCGGATTTGGCTATGATCCTTACTTTGAATACCTGAGCGGCGAAACCTTTGCGGAAATGAATGCAGAGGAGAAGAATCGGATAAGCCATCGTGCAATGGCTCTGCGGGCCATGCTGCCGTATCTGGAGGAATTGTGATGCGCATTGGCGTAGTAAGCGATTCCCATGGGGCTGTCGGGCGGTTGGGCGCATTGCTGATGGCCATGGAAGCGGGCGGGCCGCTGGACGCAGTGATTCATTTAGGCGATGGATATCATGATCTGGACGAGTATCGGGAGCATTTGCCGGCGGTTTATCAGGTGGCAGGCAATTGCGATTGGATGCAGCCGGGCATGGAGGAACTGCTCTTTTTGTCTGGCGCACGGATTCTGATCACCCACGGACATCGCTATCAGGTGCGTTCCGGCTCGGACGCGCTGCTGGCTCAGGCCATCCAGAATCAGGCGCAGGCCGCGCTGTATGGGCATACTCATTCTCCCCGCCGCGAATGGCGAAACGGCATCCTGCTGCTGAACCCCGGTGCGGCGCAGGACGGGCGCTATGCCATCCTCACAATCAATCGCCTGGGCGCTGTGGATGCCCAACTCTTCGAATAAACGCAGGGCGTGAAGGGCAGCCCCCTCTCGCAATAAAAAAGCCCGATGCATCGGGTACTGCCGAGAATTTGATTAAAAAACGAGAAGCGGGATGCAACGAAGGGCTAACAGCCTTTCATTTTTCATCGCATCGACCATCTCGATTCTTTGGAGCGTTAGCATAAAAAATCATTCCATCGAAAAGGGTGTCGAAAGTTTTTTCGACACCCCGGATCCTCTGTATGCGTATCATCATACGGAGGATTTTTTCTTTTCAAATCTGCTGGTCAAAAAAGGAATGCAAGAGACACTATTTCCCCGGAAAAGAATATGCGTACCCTTGCGTTTCGAACGGATTGCACCAATCTGACAAACAGGAAATTCCCGCTTCATCAGAGTCCATAATGAGCAGGAGTATCAGCAATAACATCCACAAACGCTTTTAGTGAGCCAGGCGGAACAAGGGTAATATTCAAGCCCCTTACCCTGGACAGAAAGCGTATGCCAATAGAAATCCAGGGAGGTAAGCCTTTCGATTACGCCTTCTAATGCGTCATCCTCAACAGAAATACAATTGTATTTCCACGGTTCGTACTCATCATATCTTTTACCGGGCTGAGGAGCATCTATCATAATCCCAAACTCGTGTTTTGCCGTACATGTCACCTCCGCAAATTCTTCCCCAGTCAGCCAAACGTACGCTCAGAATATGAAAAGCCGAATGGATTTGGAATCGTCTGGACTCCAAAACAGCGAACCGCCATGCGATACAGGGCCTTGGCGTGAATCCGATCGTGCCAGATAAATCGCCGCAGCATCTTCCGAACCGTCCAGTTTTCGCCATAGCTTCCCTCTTGTACAGAATTCTGCAGAAAGCCCGGCTGCTTCTCCAGCTGTTCAAAGCCCCTGCTGCGGCATTCCAGGATAGTTCCCTCGTTATCCGCATCCACGCCGATCTCGCCAAAGTAATAAGCGTTTACGTTCCTGGTATGGCGATACATTTCCTCCGCTGTCCGGGGAACCAAGCCATAAAAGGTTTTCCGGATTGGCAGATTACTTTGTTCTTTATTCGGAATAGCTGCATAAAGCGTGTAAAAATCCGTTGCAGATTGCAGTGCCAGCGCCTTCAGCCGCTGGTATTCAACCGACGTCAGCGCCGCTTTTTCCCTTTCAAAGAGCACATCGGAATCCGCATCGCGAACCTCCAAAGCGCAGGACGCGTTCTGGATCACATTCACGGATATTTCCTCCGGTATATCCTCTCCCGCCCAGTTCAAATACGCCCGTGCTTCCGCCGGCATTTTCTCCATTGCTTCCTGTAGGCTCGCTCCCCGGGTAAACGCGCCCGGCAGATTCGCCGCATAAAGCAGCGTATCCTCCCCGTGATGTTCCCAAACACAATCAATCCGCATCCGCCTTTTTCCTTTCACGCCTTCTTCGCGTCAAAAATCTCGCGCCCTAATTCCCACAGACCCGGTTCAAAATCCACGCCAAAATGGGGATTGGTGCCGTTTCGGACGCTGCGAGCCACGCAATCCCGGGTAAAATCCGCCGCCAGACGCACCGCTTCGGATAGCGCGCGGCCATGCAACAACGCGCCCAGCAACACAGAAGCGAACAAATCTCCCGTGCCATCGTAGGTTGCCTGCACACGTTCCGGAGCATAAACGGAGAATTTTCCGTCCTCCAGGCAGGCCGCGCCCATGCGTCCGGATTGCGGCGATGCGCCGGTAATCACCACCTGCTTCGCCCCCAACCCATGCAAACGCTGGCATAGTTCCAGCAAATAATCCATACTGTGTTCCGTAGGACGATAGGGCTGGCCGGTCAGCAACGCTGCTTCTGTCAGATTGGGTACGATCACGTCCGCCATCGCGCATAGCCGTCCTATGCCTGCCGCCATTTCCGGTGTGAAACGGCTATATAGCCGTCCGTGATCCCCCATCACCGGGTCCACCAGCGTCAGCGTTCCCGGTTCGCGAAACGTCCGCAGAAATTCTTCCACAATCTCAATTTGCGCCGCGCTGCCCAAATAGCCGGTATACAGGGCATCGAAATGAAAGCCTTCTTGCTTCCAATGATTCATAAAGGCCTTAAGATCGCCGGTTAAATCCCGAAAGGTATAGCCCTGAAAGCCGCCGGTATGGGTGGATAAAATGGCTGTTGGAACGCAGCTAAGTTGCACCCCCATTGCTGAAAGCACGGGAAGCGCCACTGTCAGCGAGCAGCGGCCAAAGCCGCTCAAATCCTGCACGGCTGCCGCCTGCAAGGGCCGCTCATGGTTTGTTTCGCCCATTGTTTATTCCTTCACCAGCAATAGATTTTGCAGCGCCTGCACCATGCTTTCCATTTCCTCTACGCATGCATATTCATACACGCCATGGCCGTTATAACCGCCGGTTCCCAAGTTCGGGCAGATCAGACCCATAAAGGACAGCCGCGCCCCATCCGTGCCGCCACGAATGGGCACACACCGAGGCTCCATCCCCG
The DNA here is from genome assembly GCA_964423675.1 of uncultured Oscillospiraceae bacterium. Lineage (GTDB taxonomy): Bacteria > Bacillota > Clostridia > Christensenellales > Aristaeellaceae > RUG563. The sequence goes on along the minus strand of CAYRFP010000002.1, from coordinate 79,711 downwards.
TTTCGCGCAGCGCCGAAAGCGCCCGCTCAATGATTTCAGGCCGCTCCTCCACCTTCTCGCGCATGTTATAATAGCTGTCCCGCATTTGCAATTCGAAGGTGTTTTCGCCATATTGCTCGTTCAAATATGCAGCGATTTTACGCATCCTTTCTTTTTTCTGTTCAAACTTTTCCCGGTCATGATCCCGGACGATATAAATCAGTTCGGCCTCCTGTTCCTCACCCCGGATGCCGCAAAGATGGTAAAAGCCCTCATAGCCCTCGGTGCATTCCGGAATCTCGTTGGCGGGCAGCATGGCATGAAACGCCATCGCCATCCGGGCTGCATTGCGCATTTTGTTTTTGGCAGAGCCGGGATGGATGGAAAAGCCATGCACAAGAATTCGCGCAGCCGCCGCGTTAAAATTTTCATATTCGATCTCGTCTGCGCAGCCGCCATCCACCGTATAGGCATAATCCGCGTCAAAGCCTGCCACATCGAACCGATCTGCCCCGCGGCCAATTTCCTCATCCGGCGTAAAACCAATGCAGATTTTTCCGTGCTTTTCCTCCGGATGGGAAAGCACGTATTCGCAGAAGGTCAAAATTTCGGCAATGCCGGCCTTATCATCAGCACCCAGAAGCGTGGTGCCATCGGTGACGATCAGCCGCTTGCCCAGATGCTTTTGTTCCGGAACCATGCGGATTCCTTTTTCTTCATTCAGCACCACTTCGCCACCCTCATAGCGGATCATTTTCGCGCGAATGGGCGAACCGGGCACGGTGTCCACGGTGTCCATATGCGCAATCAGACCAACAGCCGGAAGCTTCTCTGCATTGGCGGAAATCTGACCATACACATAGCCATTTTCATCCACCCGCACATCTGTCAGGCCCATATCCTGCATTTCCTTTTCCAGCAATCGCGCCAGCGCCCATTGCCGCTCTGAGGAAGGGCAGGTTTCAGAGGATTCATCGCTGGTGGTGTCCAGCGCGATATATTGCATAAACCGTTCGGTCACATTCATTGGTATCGCTCCTTTTCTGCATGAATTTATCCATGGTTTAGTATACGCATTTTTCTGTAGCTGCGCAATCCCTGTCAGAGAAAAAACAAAAAAAGCGCGCTGTTTTAACACAGCGCGCCTGGCTTGGGCTTATTCAGCAGGTTCTGCGGCAGGCTTGGATTTCCGCGTCCGCGGTTTCCGGGCAGGCGTTTCCGTTGCTTCGGCGCCTTCTGCTTTCACAGTTCGCGTCCGCGGTTTCTTGACAGTTTTCGGTATTTCCGTAGTTTCTGCTGTCTTAGTCTTTCGCGTCCTCGGCTTTTTTTCCGGTACAGGAGGAAGCTCCTGCTCCGGCGCTTCCTCTAACTCATGGTGGCAATGATCCATCAAATGCTGATACAAAGACAGATAGGTTTCCGCCGAATGACTCCAGGAATAGTCTCCCGTCATGGCGCGATGCTGTAGCAGCTGCCAAACCGGCTGATTTTCCCGGAAGAAATACAGTGCCCGGCGCAGCGTAAAGAGCATGTCATGCGCATTATAATTAAAGAACGTAAAACCGTTGCCCGCGCCGTTGGCCTCGTTGTAGGAAAGCACGGTGTCGCGCAACCCACCCGTTTCCCGAACCACCGGGATAGTGCCATACCGCAGCGCGATCATCTGGCTCAGGCCGCAGGGCTCAAACTGGGAGGGCATAAGGAAAAGATCCGCGCCCGCATAAATACGATGAGCCAGCGCGCCATCCATGCGGAACCGTACGGCCACCCTGCCGGGATAATGCTGCTCTGCCCAGCTAAACAGGTTCACATACTTGGCATCGCCCATGCCCAGCACCACCAGCTGCACATCCTCCTGCATGATTTCGCCAATCACCCGATCCACCAAATCCAGGCCCTTCTGATTGCTCAGCCGGCTGATGATTGCCACCATCGCTGCTTCCGGCCGCACTTCCAGCCCCAGTTCCTCCTGCAGCGCCCGCTTGCATTGCTCCTTGCCCTGCATTTGCTCTGCCGAATAGGAGAAGGGAATCTGGGGATCATGGGCGGGATCGTATTCGTTCACATCGATGCCATTGAGCACCCCGGACAACTGTGCCCGCCGTGCCCGGAGCAGCCCATCCATCTTTTCCCCGTAATACGCCGTCTGGATTTCTTCGGCATAGGAAGGGCTGACCGTGGTAATCTCATCAGCATAAACCAGGCCGGCCTTCATGAAATTGGCGCAGCCGAAGCATTCCAGCTTGTCGTTGGTAAACAGGCTATCCCCCAGCCCCAGAATATCCTGCACCTGTGGAATGCCGAAGATGCCCTGATATTGCAGGTTATGGATGGTAAACACTGTGCGGATCGGAGCAAAAAACGGCAGATGCTGATACTGAATCCGCAGCAGCGCAGGGATCATGCCAGTCTGCCAATCATGGGCGTGAATCAAATCCGGCTGGAAATCGATTAGTGGCAACGCATTGAGCACTGCCCGGCAGAAAAATCCAAACCGTTCATGCTCATCCCCGCCCAGGCCATAAATATAGCTGCGGCCAAAATAGTATTTATTATCCACGAAATAGAAGGTCACGCCTTCGCGCTTGAGCATTTCAATGCCGCAATACTGCCTGCGCCATCCCAGTTCCACTTCAAAATCCACTAAGTGCTCCAGCTTCTCCGCCTGATCGTGGGAAATGGCGCTGTATAAGGGAAGGATCACCCGAACATCATGACCCTTTTTCGCCAGCACCGGAGCCAACGCACCCACCACATCCGCCAAACCGCCCGTTTTGCAAAAAGGGACACATTCGGAAGCCGCAAACAAAATCCTCATATTTTTTCTCCTTGTTTCGTTTAAAAATCGCCGTTTCATTTATGAACGAAGGGAAGCCGCAAGTTTTTCCGGCTTGCGGCCGCCCGCTTTATATCGTCAGGTTTTTCGCGATCACGATTGGATAGCCCCGTGGGCCAAGCAGCCTTGTTCCTTCCCGGATCGTGGCCTGCTTATCTAAAATGCAATGCTCCAGCTGCGCCCCGGACTGCACCAGACCATCCTGCATGATAATGCTGCCCCGCACCACAGCGTCTTTTTCCACCTTGACGCCCCGGAACAGAATGCTGTTTTCCACCGTTCCCTCAATCACGCAGCCATCGGCAATCAGCGAATTGCTGACCTTCGCCCCGGACAGATACCGGGAGGGCATTTCATCCCGTAGCTTGGTCAGCACCGGCCGCTCCTCCGGGAATAGATCCGCCCGGATGGCGGGATTGAGCAATTCCATGGAGCAATCGAAATATGCCTGCACCGAATCAATGTTCCAAACCTTCCCCGGATGCTCATAGGCATGCAGCTTCAGTGAACCGTCGTGGATTCCGCTACGCAGCACATCCCGGGTCATATGATACTGCCCGCGGCTGACTGCCCGATCTACAAGGTTAATCAGCAATTCTCTGCGCACGCAGAAGCATTCCATATACGTAAAGGGCAGATGCGGGATGGTGGGATCGATCTCCAGCTCTGTCACCTGGCCATCCTCCACCTGAATATACCGGCCGCTTCCATTGCGGCGCACCCCGGGATCACGGGTATACATCAGAGTAAAATCCGCTCCGGACGCCTCATGCGCTTTGACCATATCATCGAACCGGGCGGTATAGAGCATGTGCGTATCCGTCACCACCACATACCGCTCCTTGCTGCGGCGCAAATAATGCAGATTCGACCGTAGCGCATCCAGGAACCCGGCATAAACGCCCACGTTGTCCCGGGTCATAAACGGCGGCAGAATCACCAGCCCGGCCCGTTTGCCATGCAGATCCCATTCGCGGCCCGAACCCAAATGATCCATCAGGCTATGATAATTGCGCTGCATAATCACGCCCACGTTTCGAATGCCGCTGCCTACCATAGCGGAAAGCGGAAAGTCAATCTGCCGGTAGCGCCCGCCAAAGGGAATGGCGGCCACGGCACGGGTGGCGGTCAATTCCCGCAGTTCCGCGTCTCGCTCGCCAGTATAAATCAAGCCCATCATATTGCTCATCTTGCTTTCCCCTCTCTCAGCCTTCGCCGAATTGTTCGCCGGCTTTAACCTGGCTGCCGGAGGGCACCCTTGCGCCCTGGCCTACTACAGCGATTAGCCCCTGTGGCTCGCCCACCTGCGCGTTCCGGCCCACCCAGGCGTTTTCCGCCACGATAGCGCGTCGCACGATGGCGCCTTCTTCAATCCTCGCCCCCGGCATGATCACGCTGTCAATCACCTGCGCGCCCTTTTCCACCACCGAGCCTGAGGAAAGCACGGAATGCGTAATGCTACCCATGATCTGGCAGCCCTCTGTAATCAGGCAATTATCCACCTGCGCGCCATCGGCAATATACTGAGGCTGCATACCCAAGTTACGGGCATATACCCGGAATTTCTTATCATGCAGATCGATTTCCGGCGTTTTTTCCAGCAAATCCATATTCGCTTCCCATAGGCTTTCGATGGTGCCCACATCCTTCCAATAGCCGTTGAAGGAATAGGCCACCATCTTCTGCCCATCGGAGAGCATGGTGGGAATAATGTTCTTGCCAAAATCATTGGACGAGACGGGATCTCGATCGTCCGCCAGCAAATAATCCCGCAGTTTTTCCCAGTTGAACACATACACGCCCATGGACGCATTATTGGATTTGGGCTGAGCGGGCTTTTCCTCGAATTCAGTAATCCTGCTGGTTTCATCGGTGTTCATAATGCCAAAGCGGCTGGCTTCTTCCCAGGGCACCTGGCGCACCGCAATGGTCACATCCGCCTGCTGCTGCTCATGATAGGCAATCATGGCGGCGTAATCCATTTTATAAATATGATCGCCGGAAAGGATCAGCACATAATCCGGATTATACTGGGAAATAAAGGCCAGATTCTGATAAATCGCGTTTGCCGTACCCTTATACCATTCGCCGCTCTTTCCAGCCTGATAGGGCGGCAGAACAAACACGCCGCCGTTCACCAGGTCCAGATCCCAGGGCGCGCCACTGGCAATATATGCGTTTAACTCCATGGGCTGATATTGGGTCAATACGCCCACCACATCAATGCCCGAATTGGAGCAATTGGACAAAGGAAAATCGATAATCCGATATTTGCCGCCAAACGGAACGGCAGGCTTGGCCATATGCCGCGTCAGGATGCCCAGACGGCTGCCCTGGCCGCCTGCAAGCAGCATCGCCACGCAGCGCTTTTTCCGAAGCATAGAAAATCCCCCTTTGTTTTCATTCTGCCGCTCCTTGAACGGCTTTTTTTCCGCTTTCGCGTTTGTTTTTATATAGGTATTCGCTGTAAATTTCAGAAATCCTTTAATTGGATAAAATTTTCCCAGTTTCTTCATCTTTTGCTTTTTTTGCCAAAAAATACACTGTAGATAGCGGCGGAACACAAATCTCTACCGACCAGGGGTGCTCTTCCCAGGGAATTGGCTGGGCACTAACGGGCGCGGCATTGTATTGATTGCTGCCAGCATACTCCTCCCGGTCGGAATTCAGCAGTTCGGTCAGCACACAGGGATAAGGCAGACCGATGCGATATTGTCCGTGGGTTTCCGGGGTAAAATTGGTCACGCAGATCACCGGTGTACAACGCCTCGCTTTCCGCATAAAGGCCACCACACTATGATCACAATCATTTACTTGCAGCCATTGGAAGCCATCCCAGCTATCATCCCTGCGATACAGAGCAGGAAGCTGCCGATACAGCCGATTCAATTGACGCACATACCGCTGCATTTCCGGATGCTTTTCATACAAAAGCAGGAACCAATCCAGCTGATCGTCATCCTTCCATTCGATAAATTGGCCGTATTCTCCGCCCATGAACAGAAGCTTTTTGCCTGGATGCGCCATGGTATAGCCATATAGCGCCCGAAGGCCAGCAAACTTGCGCCAGATATCCCCCGGCTGCTTATCCAGCATAGAATGCTTGCCATGCACCACCTCATCGTGGGAAAAGGGCAAAACATAATTCTCATTGAAAGCATAGCATAAAGAGAACGTCAGCTTATCATGATGATATTTGCGATAAACCGGATCCAGCTTCACATAGGCCAGCATATCGTTCATCCAGCCCATATTCCATTTGAAGCCGAAGCCCAAGCCACCCATGCTGGTGGGCTTTGTCACGCCGGGATAAGCAGTGGACTCCTCAGCAATCATCATAATCCCCGGGCATTCCCGGTAGGCCGTTTCGTTCAGGCGGCGGATAAACGCAATGGCTTCGTAGTTTTCCCGCCCCCCATCCCGGTTGGGCAGCCATTCGTTTCCTTCCCGGCAAAAATCATGATACAGCATGCAGCTGACCGCATCGCAACGCAGCCCATCTGCATGAAATTCCCGCAACCAATACAGCGCGTTGGACAATAGAAAGCTGCATGCCTCGCCCCGGGCATAATCAAAAAGCATCGTTCCCCACTGGGGCATTTCCCCCCGCCGGGGATCAGCATGCTCATAGCAAGGCGTTCCGTCAAAGCGGCGTAGGCCGACTTCATCCCGCGGAAAATGGGCGGGCACCCAATCCAGAATCACGCCGATTCCAGCCTGATGCAGCCGATCCACCAGATAACGCAATTGGTCCGGCGTGCCATACCGGGCGGTGGGCGTATAATAGCCCGTCACCTGATAGCCCCAGGAGCCGTCCAGAGGATGCTCCATAACCGGCAGAAACTCCACATGGGTGTATCTCATTTTCCTCAGATAGGGAATCAGCTGATCTGCCATCTCCGCATAAGAAAAAAACGATCCATCCGGCTTTTGCCGCCAGGTGCCCAAATGCATTTCATAAATATTGACCGGACTGCGATAGGGATTCCAGTCTGCGCGGGCGGCCATCCACCCGGCATCACCCCAAACATAATCTGAGGGCAGACACAGTCTGGAGGCGTTATGAGGCCTCAATTCGCTGGCAAAGCCGTAAGGATCGGCCTTCATCTGCCATACTCCGTCCGCCCCCAGAACGGCAAATTTATATGTGCGCAGTTTTTCCGCCGCACCGGGGTAAGAAAACTGCGCTTTGTTTTCCATGTTCACTGTAAACAGCCGATCCGGCAGCCGTAATTCCCAAATGCCATCGTATTGCTTCTTCATCGGATACGCCTGACGATCCCAAAAACAAAATTCGCCAGTCACGCTAACCTGCCGGGCATTGGGCGCCCAAACCGAAAAATGCCAATACATTTTTTTATCCTGCCGCACAGGATGCGCGCCCAAAAATTCATACGCGCAATCCGATAAACCCTGATGAAATTGTTCCCGTGCGGCCGCATCCGGAGGCTTATACCACATGCCTTCCCCTCGCTTTCGATGGGCCATGGGCCGTTCTATATATTTATTATAGCATGGCCTTTGCAAAATTTCCAGTTTTTTATTTCCGTTTTCTGCGCAAACTACCCAAACACCCCATCTTTTGCAGCAACGGAGGCAGCCCATGGATCAAATTTCATCCGTTTTCTCCCTTGTTTCCCTGTCCGCTCCCGCAAGGATTCAGCGGCGCATCCGCCAGGCGCTGGCTGCCTGCCGGCAACTTCCCCGGGATGATCTATCCCCCGCCGGCGCATGGATTGAGGATCACGCCCGCTTTCTTCTTCAGGAAACAGCACGCCTACAAGACGCGCTGCGGAAAGCACCCCGCATCCCCGGCGAAAACCGGCGGCCTCGAGTGCTGCGGCTGAGCGAGGAAATCTGCCAGGAAAGCGGAAACCAGATTTCTGCGGCAGCGATTTTGCGGGTAAGCCGGGCCTTTTTTGGCGATAAAGAGCCTACGCAGCAGGAACTCTGCCTTTTGCGGGATGCGCTTTCCTGCGCCCTGCTGGATCGGCTTTCGCCAATTCTCCTTTCCTGCGTCCATCAAGCGCAGCTGCGGCGGCAGGCAAACCGATGGATTCAGAAAATGGAGCAGGAGAAAGGCTTGGCCCTGCCTGGCGACCCCGCTCTGCTTTCCGCCATCATCGCCCGCCTTTCCGCCCAGGAAAATCCCGAATCTCTGCGGCACATGGATGAACTGCTGGAAAAGAGCGGCATAGGCGCACGGAAGATGTTGGAAGAAAATCATGAAGAACTTACGCGCCAGGGGCAAGAAGCCGGGGCCATTCTTTCCTCCCTGCATGCGCTGGAACGAATCCCCTTTTCACGAATCATCGAACGACTCAGCCCCATCAGCGCCGTTCTTCGCCAGGAAACAACCTATCAACGCATGGATGAGCCCAGCCGGAGCTATTACGTTGCCCGCGTCTGCTTTTTAGCGCGGCGGCTGCGGGTCAGTGAAGCAGCGGTGGCTCGGGCAGCCATGGCGCTGCGGGAAAATGAAAAGGGGACCAAGAGGCAATGCGGCTATTATCTGATCGAACAGCCCGCGCAAATCGCCGCCTATCTGCTTGGCCGAAAGCCCGGCTTCCTTTCTCGGCATGCTATGGGCCCGTTTGTTGGAAGCATTTTCTTGCTGACCGCCGTTCTCTCCGCCCTAACGCTCGGGCTGAACGCACCGCTTTATGCGCTGCCAGGCGTTCTTCTTTGCAGTTCGGAAGTAAGCCGGCGCGTCGTTTATGCCTTTTTGCGCCGCCGCTGCCCGGCGCGGATGCTGCCCCGGCTGCATCTTCGTTCTCTGTCCCCTGCCCAACGAACGCTGATTGTGGTGCCTACCCTGCTGCTTTCCCGCAAGCATGCGCTGCATATGGCCAGGCAGCTTTCCATTCTCCGCTGCGCCAGTCCGGAAGCGCATCTGGACTTTATGCTTCTGGGTGATTTTGCTGACAGCGCCGCTCAGAATCAGCCAGAGGATCAGGAAATCCTTTCTGCCGCATCCGCAGCCATTGAGGCGCTGAACGACCAATATGGCGGAGGCTTTTTCTATCTGCATCGCAACCGTCGCTGGGATGGCGGTCAGCGGCGCTTTACCGGTCGAGAGCGCAAGCGCGGCGCTTTAGAAGCGCTGAATCAACTGCTACTGGGGCAGGAATGCACGGACTCCTTCTGCCACGCCTCCTGCGATCTGCGCTTTCTGCGGGAGAGATACGCCTATGTGATCACGCTGGATGCGGACACCTTCCTTCCCCCGGGCGCAGCACTTTCTCTGATTGGTGCCATGGATCATCCGCTGCAAAAGGGACGGGTAGGCATTATTCAGCCGCGCATGGAGATTGCGCCGGATACCGTGCGCACTCGCGTCCAGCGTCTGCTGGGCGGTTTGGGCGGAGCCGATCCCTATCATCTGTCCGTACAGGATGTATATCAGGATGTGTTTGGCCGCGGCTCCTTCGTAGGCAAGGGCATCTATCAGCCCGCTTACTGGATGAGCAAAATGGCGGGGCGCATGCCAGCAGGGCGACTGCTGAGCCACGATCTTATCGAAGGCGAAATCGCAGGCAGCGCCCTGGCGGAAGATATTGTGTTTTATGATGGCCACCCCGCGCGCCTTCCCGGCTGGCAAAAGCGGCTGCATCGATGGACACGGGGCGATTGGCAGTTGCTTCCCTTTTTGCAGGATGGACGGCTTTCGCTTTTGTCACGTTTCAAAATTTATGATAATCTGCGCCGATCTCTGGTGCCCCTGGCGCAAACTGCACTGATGCTGCTGGGCGCAGGGCTGGATCAGCCTCTTTTATTTCTACTGGGGCTTCCATGGCCCATCCGGGGCATGGGACTTCGGCTACTGCTTCTGCCCGCAAAAGCGTATACCCTGCTGGATGGTATCCTGCGGGCACTGTATCGGCAGTTTATCAGCCATCAGGGTCTGCTCAGCTGGGTAACGGCGGCGCAGGCAGAAGCTGGCGGAAACTATCCTTTCCCCTGCGTGCTTTTGCAAATTGGCGCAGGCACAGGGCTGATCGCCCTGGCTCTGCTGCCAAACGGATTTCTGCCCGCAGTGTTCGTCGGCATTTGGTGGGTGCTTTGCCCGCTGATCGCCCGGCATTTGGACGCACCGGATCGCCAGGAGCCGGGATTAACCCCCGCTCAACGGGACGAAGCCCGCAGTCTGGCTCGAAAAACCTGGCAGTTCTTCGCCGATCAGGTCACGGCTGAGCATCATTTTCTGCCCCCAGACAACGTGCAGCTGGAGCCCGATAAAGGAGCAACTTGCCGTACCTCTCCAACCAATATCGGCCTGTATCTGCTTTCCTGTGTTGCCGCCCGGGAACTGGGCCTGATCACCACCGCACAAATGGCTGCCCGCCTGGCCGATACGCTGGACACGTTGGAAAGCATGAAAACCTGGCACGGGCATTTCTGTAATTGGTATGACACAAAAACCCTGGCTCCACTGCAGCCCCTTTTTCTTTCCACTGTGGATTCCGGGAATCTTGCAGGCTGTCTGCTTTGCTGCGCCCAAGCGTGCAGACAACGGCTGGCGGAAATGGATGCGACCTTCCGTTCCCTGCCCAGCCGGCTGGATGCGCTGGCCGCCGCTATGGATTTCTCCGTTCTCTATGATGGGGAAACCGATCTGTTTTCCATTGGCATGGACGTATCCGCGCATCGATTGGCTTCCGCGCACTATGACCTTTTAGCAAGCGAAGCGAGGCTCGCCTCCTTTATCGCAGTGATGAAAGGACAGGTGCCCAGAAAGCATTGGCAGAGGCTCAACAGAGCCGTCGTGCGGGCTGGGGGCGGCGCGGCGCTGCTTTCCTGGGGCGGAACCCTGTTCGAATATCTGATGCCGCCTTTGCTTCTCCCGCTGATTCCTGGTACGCTTCTCCACGAGGGCTGCATGCGGGCGATCAAAGCGCAAATCAGCGCTGCCGGTCATCGGCCTTTTGGCATTAGTGAAAGCGGCTATTACGCCTTTGACCCCGAACTGTATTATCAATACAAGGCTTTTGGTCTGCCCGCTTTAGCTCTATCTGGAGACACAGCAGGCAATGTGGTCGCGCCATATGCGTCCATGCTGGCGTTTCCCTTTGTACCAAGAGCCGCCGGGAGCAATCTGGCGCATATGCATCGCCTGGGCTGGATGGATGGCCACGGGCTTTTTGAAGCTGCGGATTTTTCGCCTCAGCGGGTGGGAAAAGGGCCACGCCTTGTACACAGCCATATGGCACATCATCAGGGCATGATTCTCTGCGCCGTCTGCAATGCGCTGACGGATTTTTCCCTGGTACGGCAATTTATGGCCGCGCCTCAGGCGCAGGCGCAGGCCGATCTGCTTTGGGAAAAAGCTCCGTCTCTGCCCCACCGTCAAATTACGCTGCCGCAATTCCGAGAGGAAAGGGAAACGAGCAGTTCGCCGGCCCGGGCTGCGCGGCCCGGACTGCCCCTGGATGCCCACGCTCTCTTTGGCGGCGGAACCACTTGGCTGCTTTCCGCATCCGGGCATGGGTATTTGCGCCATCAGGGCGTGATGATTACCCGCTTTTTCCCCGCAGCCGATCAGCTTTCCGGTCCGCAATTTTACCTGCGCGAAGAAAAAAACGGCGCATTCTTCCGGCTTGCTGCTCAGGCACAGGCTACCTTTGAACCGGGGCAGGTGCTTTTCCGAGCTTCTGCTTTCGGACTCAACGCCCAACTGCAATGCTGCGTAGAGCCCCTGACTGGTGTTGCCCTGGCTGCACTGACTCTTGAAAATCCCGGATCGGAGGAATGCACGATCGAAGCCTGCTCGTTCCTGGAAATCGCTCAGGGGGATCAGGCCGCGGATGCGGCGCATCCCAACTTCCGCGATCTTTCCGTTCAAATTGAGGCAATGGGGGCTAACGGTCTTCTCTCCCGACGCTTGCCTCGGGATGAAAAAGATCAAACGCCATTTATCTGCCATGTCGTTGCCGGGGACGTTGCCGCCCTGCGACGCCAAGGCGATCGACTGCTGTTTCTGGGCCGAAACGGTTCCTATGCGCACCCTGCTCAGATGCAAATCGATTTTGATTCAGCCGAATGCCGTCTGGGGGACGTGGTTGCTCCCTGCCTGAGTCTGCGCTGCATGCTGCGTCTGCCGGCCAAAGGAACGACCCGGGTTTATTTCTTCACAGCTGTCCGCGCCAGAGAGGATGAATTTTCTTCCCTTTCCCTTACGCCGGATTTTGCCCGCTCTGCTTTTTCGCTGGCCGCCACTCAGGCGCATATGTCGCTGCGCTTTCTGCATCTGGATGCGCGGATGCTCTCGCTGTATCAGCAGATGCTGGGTTGCCTTTGCTTTTCTGGCCAGCCCCATTCCTGCGCCCTCCCCTCTGCTCCGCCTGATGCACTCTGGCGCTTTGGCATTCCAGGGGTGCTGCCGGTGCTGCTGGTACGGCTGCATGGGGCGGATAAACCGCTGATTCGGCATGCGCTTCGAGCGCATAGCTGGATGCGAGCGCAGGGGATCTGGACGGATCTGATCTTCGCCTGTCAGGAGGAAAGCGGGTATGCCCGTCCTTTGCACGATGCTGTTTCTTCACTTCTGTCGGTCAGCCCCAACCGGGATTTGCAGGGCGCGGACGGGGGTGTTCATGTGCTAACCTGCACAGAAGCGGAAGCGGAAGCTTTGGAAAGCCGCGCCCAGCTGACGCTGCGTTCCGGGCTTGCCCTTTCCGCGCAGCTTTCCGCGCTGCGTCAGGCGTTGCCATCATCGGAGGCTGCTCCGCTTGCCCAGCCAATCCCCATTGCTCCCCCGCCGTTAATGCTGGATAACGGCTTTGGTGGCCTGACGGAAGAACGGGATTATGCCGTTTATACGCCGCCCCCCGCGCCCTGGCACAACATCCTGACCAACGGTCTCTTTGGCACCGTAGTTTGCGAAAGCGGCATTCTCCATTCCTTTGGCGAAAACAGTCGGCTCGCGCCCGCTACCTGCCCGCCGCCAGATGTGCATCGTCCCCGACCCGCGGAAGAAATCTATCTGCGGGATGAAGACGGCCAATTCTATCCCCTTTGCCGCCCAACAGCCATTCACGCCCCGGGCGTAACCGTTTATCAAACCAAATCCGGGGCGGTTTATGCCGAGGTGGCGGTCTGCTGCCCGGTGGATATGCCCTGCGGCGTGCGCATCGTCACGCTGCGTAGCGAAGGAAAACGGAAGCTGCGGCTATATTACACGGTGCGCTTCGGCGTAGGCGAACAGCCTGGATTTACCCGCTGTCGCGCCGCCGGTTCGCTGGTGTTTGCTCAATCCGGAAACTCCTCTTTAGCTTTCGCCGCCATGGACGGTGCGCAAGCGCAGACAATCTGTCCCGCGCTTTGCTATGGTTTTTCTGAAGAACTGCCTCCCTGTCTTCCCCCTGCAGGCTCTGCGAACGGTTCCATGGGGCTTTGGCAGCGCGATCTGATTCTGTCTCCCCATGAGCCATGCCAGATGCTTCTGGTCCTGGGCATTGCACAAAACCCCAGCAACGCGCAGGCGCTTTTTCAACAGTTGATTGCCCAGAGCGGCGGTGAAATCCTTCGTTCCGTCCGCAGCCATTGGACACAGCGCCTTTCCGGACTTCAGCTTTATGCGGCAGATACGGCGCTGGAAGCCGTGCTCAACCGCTGGTTGCCCTATCAGGCACTGGCCGCGCGTCTGCTGGCCCGCACCGGGCCGTATCAATCCGGCGGCGCCTTTGGATTCCGGGATCAATTGCAGGATCTTCTAGTTCTTCTCTATACGGATCCCGCGTTTGCCCGAGCACACATTCTGCGCTGCGCTGCGCATCAGTTCCCGGAAGGAGATGTGCAGCACTGGTGGCATGCGCCGCGCCGGGGTGTGCGCACACGCATCAGCGATGACAAACTGTTTCTGCCCTATCTAACGGCGCTTTACACGCGCATCACCGGGGATTTGTCCATTCTCTCCGTCCCAGTTTCTTACCTTGCTTCTGCGCCCCTGGAAACCGGGGAAGATGACCGCTATGAGGATCCGGCCCCCACCGCCTGGGAAGAACCGCTGCTGCAGCATTGTCTGCGGGCCATTGATTCGGTGGCGCTGGGCAGTCATGGTCTGCCGCTGATGGGCGGCGGCGACTGGAACGATGGAATGAACCGAATCGGCGGCCGGCGTGGCGAAAGCGTATGGCTGGGTTTCTTTCTTGCATTGGTGCTAAAGGAATTTGTGCCCTTGTGCCCCAGAGAGGAGCAGGCACGTCTTTCCGCCCTTCGCCATCAGTTATTGGAAAATGCAGAAAACGCCTGGACGGGGCAATGGTATCTTCGTGCCTGGAATGATGCAGGCGAACCCATCGGCGGGCCGGATACCTGTCCCCCACGGATTGATCTGATCAGCCAGGCTTTTGCCATACTGGCCGGCGCGCCCCGGGATCATGCCCGATCCGCTTTAACGGAAGCAGTGCGGCTGCTCTATGACCGAGAGCATCAAATCGTCCGCCTGCTGGCGCCGCCTTTTGCACCCCAAGAAGGCGCAGGATATATCGGCGCATATCTCCCCGGCGTGCGGGAAAATGGCGGCCAATACACCCATGCTGCACCTTGGCTTCTTTCTGCTCTATGCAAGGCTGGCGAAACGGAAAAGGCCTGGGAAATCGCCCGGGCTCTTTTGCCCCTTTCTCATGGCGCAACATCTGAGCAGATTTCGGTTTATCGGTTAGAGCCTTATGTGCTGGCTGGGGATGTGTACGCGGGACAAAACATCGGTCGGGGCGGCTGGAGCTGGTATACCGGCAGCGCCGCTTGGTTGTATTTCGTGATTTTCACCCAGCTGCTGGGCTTTGAAAAGCGGGGCAATCAGGCGCGTCTTTCACCTTATCCCGCCCCGGAGCAGGAGGAATACACCGTTGTCTATCGCTTTGGCAGCTCAGAATACCATTTCACAGCTGCCAGCGATGTGGTATTTCCCACGCTTGATGGCGAAAAGCTGGACGGAGGATGGGTTACGCTTCTGGATGATGGCCGCATTCATGCCTGCCGTTATCCCTTCAAGCGCTAAGCTAAGAAAAAAAGGAGAGAACAAGGCTTTTGCCTCATTCTCTCCCTTTTTCTTACGCTTTGTTTGCAATCTGATTCTTCAAAAATGCCAATGCCTGTCCATAGCCCTGAAATCCCTGTCCCATAAAATGACCCTGGCAAGCCATCCCGGCATAGCTGATTTGCCTGAAGGATTCCCTGGTCGATAAATCGCTTAAATGCACCTCGGCACAGGGAAGCGCCACCGCCTTGAGCGCGTCCAAAAGTGCCACCGATGTATGGGTGTATGCGGCGGGATTGATTACAATACCATCGTATTGCCCATACGCCTCCTGAATCCAATCCACCAGCTGCCCCTCATGGTTGCTCTGATGAACGGACACTGTGATCCCCATTTCCTCCGCCGTTTTTTGGATGTATGCTTCCAAATCCGCATAGGTTTTCCGGCCGTAAATATCCGGCTCCCGAATCCCCAGAAAATTGAGATTCGGCCCATTGAGCACCAGAATTCTCATGGCACTTCCTCCAATTTCAGCAGCGCCGCATAGGCGCTTTCCATCAGCGTTTCCGGCAAATCCTCCTGCAAAAACAGTCGCGCGCTGTGCCAGCCCTGACTGACCAGCATCCACAGTCCGCCCACGCAGGGAATTCCCAGTGCCTTCGCCTGACCTAAAAGAAGGGTTTCGGAAGGATGATAGATCACATCCGCAACGCCCCGCAGCCGCTTAAATGGCATTAAATCCAGCGGCGAATTTCCCGTTTCCGGATGCATACCTACCGGCGTCGTGTTAATCAGCAATTCCACATCCCGGTGTTCCCGGCAAAGCGCAGCATAATCCAGTGGCCCCTGCCGAGAAACCACCAGTGTTTCCTTCGCTCCATCCTCCCGGCAAAGCGCCTGGGCGGTGAGGGACGTGCCGCCGCTGCCCAGAATGGCCACCTTCTGCCCGCGTACCCGCATCCCGCCCCGGCGCAGCATTTCCCGCATTCCCGGCAAATCTGTATTTTCAGCACATAGCCTGCCCTGACAGAAGTAAAGCGTGTTCACGCTGCCAATCCGCCGCGCCAACGGTGAAATTTCATCGCATAAAAACGCCACATCCTGCTTATAAGGGATGGTCACGTTCAGCCCACGATATTTCCGGGATGCAACAAAAGCCAGCATTTCCGCCCGTTCCATTGGCAAAAGCTGATAATCATACGTGCCAAAGCAGCGATGCAGTTGCGGCGAATAGCTATGCCCAAGCCGCCGGCCGAGCAGCCCGAACTCTATCATTGGTTTTCTCCCAGCAGCCGTTTCTGATAGGCACGGCTAACCTCAAAAAGCTTCTTATAGACCGCTTCCACGCAAGGCACAAAATCCGTTTCAACCTGTTCAGACAGCCGCGCAATAATCTGTTCTTCCCGTGCCGAATCCAAAACCGGTTGTCCCTTTTCTTTCTTGTAAGCCGCCACACGGGCCACCGTCTTCATCCGCTGCTCCAGCAGCGCAGCCATCTGATTGTCTATTTGATCCAGTTCCCGGCGGATTTCCTGCAAATCCACTTCCATGCTCAGGCTCCTTCCAAAAGCATATCTGCCAGCACCAGCGCCGCCACAGCTTCCACCACCGGCACTGCCCGCGGCACAATGCAGCTATCATGACGACCGGAAACGGACAGCGTGGTTTCCTGCTGATTGTCTCTGTTGATCGTTGTCTGGGGCAGGGTAATCGAAGGCGTGGGCTTCACGGCCACCTGGAAATAAAGCGGCATGCCGTTGGTTATGCCCCCCAGAATGCCGCCGCAATGATTTGTCCTGGTTTCCACGCGGCCATCCCGCAGACAGAAAGCATCGTTGTTCTCGCTGCCCCGCATCCCGGCCACAGCAAATCCCGCACCGAATTCCACGCCCTTCACCCCGGGAATTCCGAAAAGGCCGACTGACAAACGACTTTCCACGCCGTCAAACAAAGCGTCGCCCCTTCCGGCGGGCAAGCCGGAAACAATGCAGCGAATCATGCCGCCCAGGCTGTCCCCCGCCGCCTTTGCCTCCGCGATGGCCGCCTGTATACGCTGGCCTGCCGCCACATCCAGCACCGGAAACGCCCCCGCCGGGTACAGCGGAAAGACGGGATGGTTCACATCCAATTCCGCATCTGCCACCTGGCCGATCCGCGCAATATGCGCTCCAATTTGCACGCCCTGCTCCCGCAAAAGCTGCATAGCCAGCGCCCCGGCAAAGCAAATTGGCGCAGTAAGCCGCCCGGAAAACTGGCCACCCCCCCGATAATCCCAAGCATTTCCCAGCTTGCAATACGCGGCGTAATCCGCATGGCCCGGGCGAGGTGTGGGCCGCAGCGCTTCATAATCGCTGCTGTTCGCATCATGATTGGGAATAAGGAAGCAAAGGGGCGCGCCGCAGGTTTCGCCGTCTTCGTTAAGCCCGGAAACAATCCGGGGCCGATCATTCTCCTTCCGCTTGGACGCAAACGCGCCGCATCCCGGCGCTCGCCGGGCCATAAAGGCTTCCGCCGCCAGCCAATCGATGCATCTTCCGGAAGGATATCCGCTGATCACCCCGCCCACAGCCTCGCCGTGGGATTGGCCGAATATTTCCAGCCGTAGTCGTTTACCCAGCTGCGCCATAGCGAACCTTCCCTCCCAACGTTTCAAAATCCTGCCAAAACCGCGGATATGATTTCTGCACAGCTTCCGCGCCAGAAATAACCACAGGCCCCGCGCAGCCTGTTGCGCCAATGGCCAGCGCCATCACAACCCGGTGATCAGCCGCGCCGTCCGCCTGTCCGCCCAGCAGCCGCTGACCACGAATTTGCATCGTGTCCGCATCCGCCTGTACCCAGCCCCCCAGCGCCCGAATGGCTGCGATCATCGCCGCCACCCGATCTGATTCCTTCTGGCGCAGCCGGGCAATCCCAACCAGCCGCGTTTTCTGGCCAGGACAGCCCGCCGCCATCATGGCCAGAATTGGCATCATGTCCGGCGTAGCGGTCAGATCGATGGTTTCGCCCACGTGCCGCAGCAATTCCGGCAGCCGCCGATCCCCCTGACGGGATGCGGCGCGAAGTCCTGTTATCCGAATCGAATTTCCCATAGCCTGCGCGGCCAGCCAGTTTCCTGCAGCAGACCAATCGCCCTCCGCTTCCACCGTGCCGGGAGAGCGATACTGCTGCTCGCCCGGAACCCGCCATCCGTTTTCCACAGATTCCATGGAAACGCCAAATTGCGCCAGCACATCCAGCGTCATATCCACATAGGGCGCAGAAGCCAGCGGTGGCAGAAAGCGCACCGTGCTCTCCCCATTCAGCCGGGGGAGCGCCAGCAGCAGCCCGGAAAAATACTGGCTGCTTTCCCCACCGGGCAGCAAAAAAATGCCTGGCTGCAAGCCCCCGTTCAGCGTCAGTGGCAAACCCTCACCCTGTATTCGAGCACCATTTTGGGAAAGCGCCTGAAGCAACGGGCGAATGGGGCGCGCGGGAAGACGACCTGACCCGATCAGATGAACCGTCTGTTCCAGACTGGCGCAAAGAGGAAGAAGAAAACGAAGCGTAGAGCCGCTTTGACCGCAATCCAGCTGTGCAGCCCCCGCTGCCTTTTCCGCCCCCCGCACACGAAGCACTCCTCCTTCTTGCTCCACGCCTGCGCCCAGCGCTTGCAGGCAGCGAAGAGTGGCTTCCAAATCTGCATTCAGTTCCGGGCAACGGATGGCCGTTTCCTCCTTGGCCAGCGCAGCAGCAATCAGCAGCCGGTGAACATGCGATTTCGAAGGCGGCGCAGCGACTGAACCCGTTAATTTCCCGGGATACACGGTTACATTCATCCATTTATCCCCCGGCTAAAGTAATCCGGCAGTTGGGAAACTGGAATGCATTGCAGCCTGCACCTTCCAATTTTCTCCGGCAGCACCAGCGTAATCATGTCGCCCCAACGCTTTTTATCCCCCAGTGCAGCCTTAGCCAGCTGTTTGGCAGAATAAGGCGCATGCTTAGGCAGAGAAAAAGCTTCCAGCGCCGCCTGAATTGGCGCGGGATTCATGCCTGCCGCCCGCGCTGCCATCACCAGCCCCATCCCCACGGCGCAGCCATGGGAAATGGAATAGTTCGAGCAGACTTCCACGGCATGGCCGAACGTATGTCCCAGGTTCAGATACTGGCGTTTTCCCTGATCTCGTTCATCCCCTGCCACATAATCGCGCTTAATTTCCACGCACCGCGCCACAGCGTCCTCCCCATTGACCTGCCAGGAGCCATCCGTGAGCCATTCCAGCAGTTCCGGATCTGCCAGTACGCCGCATTTGATCATCTCCGTCGCGCCTTCCCGAACCAGCGTCTCCGGCAAAGCGGAAAGAATATCCATATCACACAGCACCAGCAGCGGCTGATGAAACGCGCCGGCCAGATTCTTTCCCGCCCGGAGATCCACCGCCGTCTTGCCCCCTACCGATGCATCCACAGCAGCCAGTAGCGTGGTGGGAATCTGCACAAAGGGAACACCCCGGGCGTATACCGCCGCAGCAAACCCACCCATATCTCCAGCCACACCGCCGCCCAGGGCAATCACGATATCACCCCGGCTCAGCCGCATTTCCCCCAGCCATTCCAGAATCCGGCTCAGCGTTTCCAAATTTTTATGCTGTTCTCCATGCGGAAACGCAAATAACGCCGACTTAAAGCCGGCATCTCGCAGGCTTTTTTGCAAGCTTTCGCCATACAACTCCGCTACGATGTCATCCGTAATAATCGCCGCAGTGCAGGGCGCATGACAAGCCCGGATTCTTTGCCCGGCTTCGCTGATAAGCCCAGAACCCATCAGCACGGAATAAGGGGGATCAGTGGGAATCTCAATGCGCCGCATGGCTTCCTCCTGCTGTAAATGCATAGGGCCGAATGGCTGTCACCGCCCGCACGGCTTCCGCATAGGCTTTCAGATCCAGCGCCTGCGCCCCGTCCGATTGTGCTGTTTCTGGCTGAGGATGCACTTCCACCATCAACCCATCCGCACCAGCCGCCGTAGCTGCCAGCGCCATTGGCTGTACCAGCGCCGCCGAGCCTGTGGCATGGCTGGGATCGGCCAGCACTGGCAAATGCGTCAGCCGATGCAAAAGCGGAATGGCGGCAATATCCATGGTATTGCGTGTTGCGGTTTCGAAGGTGCGGATACCCCGCTCGCAAAGTATCACCTGGCTGTTTCCCCCTGCCAGGAGATATTCCGCGCTCAAGAGCCATTCCTGGATGGTGGCGCTGGGGCCACGTTTGAGCAGCACCGGTCTGCGCAGCGCGCCCAGTTCCTTCAGCAATTCAAAATTCTGCATATTGCGCGCACCCACCTGAATCACATCCACCTGCTCAAACAGCGGCAGATCCCGCACATCCATGATCTCCGTCACAATAGGCAGCCCGGTTTCCTCCTTAGCTGCCAGCAGCAGCTGAATGCCTTCTGCGCCCAGCCCCTGAAAGGCATACGGCGAGGTACGCGGTTTAAACGCTCCGCCTCGAAGCAGTTGGCCTCCGGCCTGCTTGATTCCCCGCGCCGCAGAAAGAATCTGCTTTTCATTTTCCACAGCGCAGGGGCCGGCGATCCAGGCAAAATGTCCCCCGCCGACTTTCACCGAACCGATTTCCACAACCGTATCCGCCGGATGCCAATGCCGTCCTGCCAGAGGATACGCCTCTGTCACCCGATGAATGGTTTCCACGATGGGCTGGCTTTTAATCCGCTCTGCGTCCAGCCGCGCCGTGTCGCCCACTACGCCAAGAACGGTCTTTTCATAGCCCTGAATCCGCTGCACGCCATAGCCCATATTCTGAATAGTTTCCGTCAAAGCGCGAATAGCTTCCTCTCCCGCGCTTTTTTTTACAACAATAATCATGCTTCTCTCCCTTGGATGAAAAAGGGCTCTGCGTCCCTTTGGCCCGCAAAGCCCGCGCTGCTTTCTGTTTTATTGAAGGCTCTCCACCAGCTCCGTCAGGTTTTTCACGCCCATCACAAACCCCTTGGAGTTATCCAGCCGATAATCCGCCGCAGCCCGATAATAGCCGATGCGGCGGTTATACTGATCGATCACGTCCTCCCGGCCTCCGCCGGCCAGCGTGGGGCGTCTGTCCATTTTAATATCCGACAGGATCTGATCTAGCGGCCGGTCGATATGGATAATCACGCCGTGATTTTTCATAATTGTCACGTTTTCCTGGATGGTACACAGCCCGCCACCAGTGGAAACAATACAGGGCGGCTGGCCCACCAGTTCAATCAGCGCCCCCGTTTCTGCATTTCGAAAGAGGGATTCGCCCAGGGATGCGAAAATATCGGTTACGGACATGCCCATCATTTCGCTCACCCGCTGATCCGTATCCACAAAGCGCATATTCAAATTCTGCGCCAAACGGCGGCCCAAGCTGGTCTTCCCAGCGCCCGCCATTCCTACCAGGAAAATATGCATATTGAGCATGGCCGATCCTCCTCGTGCTCGAAGCGCTTCTCCGCTGCGCTCCAAGCGCCGCGCTGCTTTCATCATATCACAAAAAGGCGAAGCATGCAAGAATTGTCGAAGAAAGAAGATCGATTTTGAACAAGTTTTTTGCATAAGCGCATCCCTTTTCACGCATGCTTTCCTTGACAGGAGGTGTTCAGGATGGATCGTTCTTCCCCCCGGCCAAAGCAATCACAGCCCCTTTCGCTGTTTGCCCGCGTCCATCGCAAAAAACGCATGGCGCGGAGACAGGAAAACTAAACCCGTTTTTCTCACCCAGCTTTGTAAAATTTCCCGCAAGGCATTTGCCAAATAAGGAAAGCGTGTTATAATGGATGTTGAAAATGTTTGTCTCGCCGTCTGCTTTTCCAGGACGGCACATTACCAAGGATAAACAGGGAGGCCCTGCATGAAAAAGAAGCTGCTTCTGCCCCTGGCGCTGCTCATGGCGCTGTTGAGCGTCAGCGCCGTGGGTGAGGATAAGACTGTTCTCTATAACGGCATTATCACCAAGCGCTACGACGATAATAGCTATACTAACGTCTATGTGGCCATGGACAAGGAAAGCGAAGTTATCAAATCGCTGAACCCTGGCAAAAAAATTTATATCACCGCCGTGTATCCCAATTGGGTCGAGGTGGATTATAACGGAAAGGTCGGCTATATTCTCCGCCATCGTATCGATGTGACCAGCGTGGTGGATCCAATCAATACGCCGCCTTACACCGTGGAAGTCTATCGCTTCTATGCCAAGATCACCCGGCCCACCGAGGTAAAGGCTGATAAATCTGCCGACAGCGAAACCCTTTCTCCGCTGACTGAAGGCGCGCGCATCGCCATTATCGGCGTGGAGGACGGCTGGGCAAAGTTGGTATATCATCGACAGTATGGCTATGTGGATTCCCGCGATCTGGACGAGCTGCTGCCTGTGGCCGGCAGCGTGGATTACGGAACGGATGAGATGCCCCTGTCTGTATTCACATCCTTTTACAATGATAACCCCGCTCGCATCAACAACCTGGCCGTGGCCTGCGCCTATATGAGCAAAACGCTACAGCCCGGTGAAAAGCTGGATTTCAACAGCACCGTAGGCCCCTTCAATGCCGCCACGGGCTATCTGCCAGCCCCCGTGCTGGTGGACGGCGAAACCAAGGAGAATTATGGCGGCGGTTCCTGCCAGGTGTCCAGCAGCCTGTATAACACCGTAATGCAGCTGCCCGGTGTGACCATCCTCATGCGCAAGCCCCACGGCAATAACGGCGCTTCGTATCTCCCGCATGGCATGGATGCATCCTCCGGCACGGATTCTCTGAATCTGATTATCCGCAACGATTATGATTTTCCCATTCGTATCGATGCATCCACCCACGATTTCGCCTTGTTCGTCGCTATCTGGCGGGCGGATCAATAAACAGTTTCATGGAACAAAGGGAATGCTGAAATAATTCGGCATTCCCTCTTTTTATTCTATGTTTTATATCCCTTCTTGGCATAATTATTATAGCATAAACGCCGTTGCCTTACAAGTCTTGTCTTTTCTGCCGGAATCGCATAGAATTTGGAACACAAGGAGGGATGAACATGGACAAGATTCAACGCATTCTGGATTTATCCGTCATCTGGAAACAGGCGTCCGCTGTGTTCCCTTATTTTGATCGAGCAGGCATTGATTGGGATCAGGCGTACAGGGATTATTTGCCGAAAGTGCTTCATGCGGAAAGCGAATCGGCTTTTCATTTACTTCTGGCAGAATTTCTGAATCAACTGGGCGATGGCCACACCGATTATATTTTCCCTCATGCGCTGGTTCAGGCGACCGGCTTTCTTCCCTTTTCTCTGCGGTTTCATGCAAACAGCTGTTATCTCCATGCCGTTTCCCCAGCCTGTCGGCCATTTCTCGGTGCCTGTGTGCAGGCCATTAATGGTCGGCCCTGGTCGGATTATGCACAGCAGTTGAGCCGATACGGCTATCATATTGGCGTATGGATTGCGCCTTATCCTCTCCGGCGTATTCTGCCCCTTCTTTTGAAGCCCACTGGCAACCGCATGGAAACCGATCAAGGCGCGTTTTCCTTCGATCTATGCCCTGCGCAGCCCGAAAATCTCATTTCACTCTCGCTGGCTGCCACCGCGCACTTTACCCCCGTCCCTTCGAAAACGCTGGATATTCGCCGCTATGCAGGGAATATTCTGCTGATTCGACTGGATGATTTAATGCACAGCGAAGCGGCGGCTGAGATTCGTGCAGCGCTGGAGCAAACGCTGCCAGACGGATTGATTCTGGATCTGCGGGAGAATATCGGCGGCATGACCCGGTACGGTGCGGAAATTGCCGAGTTGCTGATCTCCGGAGCCTTCGGCGCATGTCAAAAATGGACGCGTTCCATGACCGGCGTTGGCCTGGCTTCCGCCAGTCAAATTGCCGCCTGGAGCCAGCAGGAAATTCAGCAAGCGATTGCCTGCGGCAATGCAACGCAGGCGGAAATGGATAAATGCCAGCATCTCCTGCGCCAAACATACTGCGATTGCTATGAGGATCGCTATGGCGAGGAGGGGCGCGCTGCCATGTATAATGGCCCCTGTTTGCTTCTAACCTCCCGCTATACTGCTTCTGCCGCTGAAGACATGGTTGCCATGTTTCGCACCAATCACCGGGCCAAAATCTGCGGCACGCCCACCAGCGGAACCACCGGAACGCCGCTTCTGCAAAAGCTGTCGCTGGGCGGAGGGTTCCGAATCTGTTCGGTCGGCTATCGGCTGCTGGATGGAACAGAATTCATCGGCCAGGGCATCCAGCCGGATATTCCGTGCGCCCCTTCCCTAGATGATTTGCGCCAGAGCCGAGACAGTGTGTTGGAAAAAGCACTGGAAATACTGCGCCATTAAACAGCGATTACGGCCGAATCTCAATGGGCGTTCCCAGGGGTGTTAGCTGATAAAGCAGCAGCGCCTGTTCGTCTGGCAGAGCGATGCAGCCCGCTGTCCAATCTTCCTTTGTTCCGCCGCCATGAATATAAATTTCGCCGCCTAGGGCAGTGCCCCAGGGCGGCCGCTGCCCCGCCGCTTCGCGGAGGCGAAGGCAGGAGAGCAACGCTTCATCCGCATTCAGGCGCAGCGCATCCGCTGTGCTGGGATAGTTAACGCCAAGCGCCGGGCCAAACTTTCCCTGCTTCTTCAGGCAGACGAAATAGCGTCCCTCCGGCGTTTTTCCGTCTCCTTCCCGCTCCTTCGGCCCAACCGGATTTTTTCCCAATGCAATGGGGCATTGGAGCAGACAACGGCCCATCGCATCCAGCAGGGTCAATTGCCGTTGGCTTTTTTCCACGATGATCTGCATTCTGCCGTTTCTTCCTCCATCACAAAAATGTTGGCGCGATGCAGCCCATGATTATACATAGGCATTGTTTCCGGCACATCCGCCTGGCATAGCAGCCGTGCTCCCAGCTTTTCGCAGACGCGCCGAGATGGGGCGTTATCCGTATCGTTTGTTATCAGGGCGCAGCGCATGCCATGATACCGCAAAACTGGCCAAAGCAGTCGGCACGCCTTGCCCGCATATCCATGCCCACGCTGAGATTCGAGAATATCATAGCCGACATTGCCTGCATAAAAAAGCAGCGGAGTATAGCCAATTCGCAAATCGATGCTGCCAATGGTCTCGCCGCCTTTGGTGATCAGAAAGAAATAGGAGGAAACTGTGGGATCAATTCCGTCCTGCGGGCGTTTCTTCGCGCAGATCAGCCGAAGTTCGCCGTCCGTCAGTTCAGGCAGCGTCATAAAACCTTGAAAATTCCAGGGAAACGCCAGCACCTCCTGTAGCTTTTTCTGTGTCTCCCATTCCTCTTTCAAAATAGCGTAGGTGCATTCGTCACCGCGCCTGCCGCCCATTATTTTTGCAGGGCGTACCTGTTTCGCCACGCCTTCCCGGCGCATGCCCAGTCGCTCCATCACCCGGTAGGATGGCGCATTTTTCGCATCGCAATGGGCGATGATCCGCTCAGCGCCCAGCTCCTCAAAGCCGTAACGCATTAATTCCTTGGCCATTTCAGTGGCATAGCCCTGGCCACGATACTGCGGCAAAAGAATCCAGCCGATTTCCGCGGAAAACCCATCGTCCAGCCATTCAATGCTGCCGTCGCCGATCGGCTGATTATCCGCCTTGCGCACCAGCGCATATTCCATGGATTTCACTGGCGTTTTTTCATATGCGCCAATAGCATAGCGCAAAAAGCGCTGCGCATCCTGATCCGGCGTCATGCCGGGGCGACCCCAATAGTACAAATATTTCACCGTGTCCGGGTCAGAGGAAATCGCAAGGATCAGGGGATAATCCTCCCATGTAAATGGGCGCAGCTGCAGCCTGTCCGTTTCCAGATGCTTCATACATGTCTCCTTATCGGCGCACAAAATAAGAAAAGGAGCCGCTTCGAAGAAACGGCTCCTCATGGTTTCCTGAATTACTGGGCGGCAGCTTCGGTGGCCACGGGATGCACGCTCACCTGCTTGTCAAACTTGCCCTTGCGCTCGAAGCGCATGATGCCATCTACCTTGGCAAAGAGGGTATCGTCCTTGCCGATGCCCACGTTCAGGCCGGGATGCACCTTGGTGCCCCGCTGACGAACGAGGATATTACCAGCCAGCACGAACTGACCGTCAGCCCGCTTCGGGCCCAGGCGCTTGGATTCGCTGTCGCGGCCGTTACGGGTGGAGCCCATACCTTTTTTATGGGCGAAAAGCTGCAAATTGAGCTTCAACATATTTGCTTCCTCCAATGATCAAATTTCAGTGAGCCGAAGATATCGAGGATATTGCTCCGCCAAATCGCTCAAGCCCTGCCGCATGCATTGCAGGATAATCTGCGCGTCATGTGACGAGGATACTGGAAGCTGCGCTTTCATATACCCTTCCGCCACTTCCACCGCCGGCTCCACCCCTGCCACGCTTTCCAGCGCGTTTATACAGGTGGTTGTCAGCACAGAAACTGCGGCACACACAATATCGCTGCCTTCCTGCGCATAGCCCGCATGGCCTTTGCATTCAAAGCCGGTGATTTCCTCCCCCGACCGATGAAGCGAAATGCGGATCATTTTTTTCAGGCGTTCACGCCGGTGATTTCCACCTGAGTGAAGGGCTGACGATGGCCAGCCTTGCGGCGATAATTCTTCTTGCTCTTGTACTTGAACACAACGATCTTTTCGCCCTTGCCATGGCGCACGATCTTGCCAGTCACGGTCGCGCCCTCGATATAGGGAGAGCCCACTTCAATGGTCTCGCCAGAGAGCATCATGACGGGGAAAGAAACCACGTCGCCAACTTCGTTTTCGAGCTTCTCGATGTAGATGGTGTCTCCCTCCGAGACACGGTACTGTTTGCCGCCGGTCGCAATAATCGCGTACATGGGCAGCACCTCCTGTTTTCATACTCGCCGGGACAATCTTAGAAGGAAAGAATAGCATATTTCAGCCACGGGGCAGCGTTTCCGCATTTAAGAAGCCCCTCCCGAGCGGCTTACCGAAGAATGGTAGCATATTTTCTTGAAAAAGTCAAGGATTTTGCAGTGATTTATCAGGAAATTCACCGCTTTGGGATCAGAAACTCAGGGAGCGAAAAAAGCGCCACGCCCGCTTCTCGTCTTTTAACTTTTTTGACAGGCTACGCTTTTTGCTGAAACTTTTCCTTTTAATGCTTCGCCTTCTTTTTTTCCAGCGCATCCCAAAGCGCGCGTTCCAATGCGGGATTGGAGACCGGCAGCGTATTATACGCCGCCATAATGGCCCGAATCTCCACATTCGCCGCCTCCACCTCCCGGCGGAATTCCTTTGCCGAAACCCGCAGCGCGCCATGACCCAAAATAATCATTTGTTCCAGCCCGTCCGATGTGGCCACCCGCACTCTGCTGTTTTTGCCCAGTTTATAAGTGGCCTTTTCGATATAGTTATCTGCCGTTTCCGCTTCCTTGGTATAAACCACGGAAATATTGTTATATTTTTCTGCCCTGCCCGGATTATTGGACACCTTATATGCGTCAAACACCAGAATCAGTTGGCATGGCCGCACTCCCTGATAATTACACAGAATATCCATCAGCATTTGCCTGGCATGGCTCAGCCCGGTTTTGGCTGCTGCCTTCAAATCATCCCAGGCAAAGATGATGTTGTATCCATCCACCAGCAGAAATTCCTGCTCCGGGGGAATATACACCGTCTCCACCGGCGTTGGTGCGGACGGAGCCACTGGGCGAAACGACCGAGGCCGAATCGGACCATAGGTACGTTCAAAGATCGCCATCAGTTCTTTGTCTTCTTCCAACGTTCCTGTATAGGCTCGGCGAACGGGAGCAGGCGCATCTGCCTGCTCCTGGCGTTCCTGGCCAAAGCCAGTTTGAACATGCATATATTCCCGCACCTGGTTCCACTTAACCACAAATCCCGCCCCATGGGCGCAAAACACCGAATCCGCCGTGTTTTCCGCATCCCTCTCCGGATCATAGCCCATTGCGGATACAAGCCGCTCCTGCTCCTGGCAGGGTGCATAGCCCCGAAGAGAACAGGCCATTCGCCCTTTTCCATGGGTATAGGCGGCCAGTTCCCGGGCATAATGTCGGGTCCGGGCCACAGGCGCTGTGGCGCGCAGAATCACTTCGTCGCCCACATTTTCCGGTGTTTCAAAGGAGCCGCCCATTTGCTGAATATCGTTCATGGCGCGGCCCAGTCCCTCCGCGGGAAGTTCCAGCTGCAAATCATACCATGGCTCCAGCACCACGCTTCGAGCCTGCATCAGCCCCTGACGAAGCGCCCGATAGGTTGCCTGACGAAAATCGCCACCCTCGGTATGTTTTAGATGCGCCCGTCCAGCAAGCAACGTGATCTTCATATCCGTAACAGGCGATCCGGTCAGCACACCCAGATGCTGTTTTTCCGCCAGGTGCGTCAGAATCAACCGCTGCCAATTTCGATCCAGCGCATCCTCCGAACAGGCGGAGGCAAAGCGCAGCCCGCTGCCCCGGGGCCCAGGTTCCAGCATAAGATGCACCTCAGCATAATGCCGCAGAGGCTCATAATGCCCCACGCCCTCTACCGCATTTTCAATCGTCTCACGATAAAGAATGCTGCCCGCACCAAACTGAACAGATAGCCCAAACCGATCCTGCAACAACCGACCCAAAATTTCCAGCTGTACCTCGCCCATCAGCTGCACATGAATTTCCCGCAGCCTCTCCCGCCAAACCACATGCAGCTGTGGTTCTTCTTCTTCCAATTGCCGAAGCTTTTGCAGAGCGGCATGAGCATCCGTTCCCTGCGGCAGCAGCACCTGATAAGTAAACACCGGGGTAAGCATCGGCTCCGGCGCAGTTTTTTCCGCGCCCAATCCATCGCCGATTCTGGTGTGGTTCAGTCCCGTTACGGCGCAGATCGTCCCCGCTCCGGCTTGCTCCACCGTCTGGAATTTCCCGCCGGAATACAGGCGAATCTGATTGATCTTTTCTTCCCAAGTATTTTCAGGAGAAAGCCCTTGCGAACGATTATTCAGGCTATCGCGCACATGCAGGCAACCCCCGGTTATTTTCAGATACGTCAGCCGCGCTCCCTGAGGATCCCGGGCAATTTTATAAACTCGCGCGCCAAATAAATCCGCATAAGACGGACAGGGCCCGTAATCTGCCAAAGCGTTCAGCAGCGCGTCCACCCCGTCCAGCCGCAGCGCCGCTCCGAAAAAGCAGGGAAAAATGCGACGGGACGCAATCAATTGCGTTACCTCAGGCTGTGGAATTTCTCCCGTTTCCAGAAAATGATTCAGTGCGTTTTCACTGCCCGTTGCCATCTGCTCCGTAGCGTCTGGAGCCAGAAAATCTACGCAGCCATCCTGTAGCTTTTGCTGTAATTCCGCGCACAAAGCCTCCCGATTTGCACCTGGTTGATCCATTTTATTCACAAATAAAAAGCAGGGAATCTGATAGCGTTCCAGCAGCCGCCACAGGGTACGCGTATGCGCCTGCACGCCATCTGCCCCGCTGATAACCAGCACAGCACAATCCAGCACACTCAGCGTCCGTTCCATCTCGCCGGAAAAATCTACGTGACCCGGAGTGTCCATCAGCGCGATTTCCCGCCCATGCCAGGAAAGCCGCGCCTGCTTGGAAAAGATAGTAATGCCCCGCTCCCGCTCCTGCGCATCGGTATCCAGAAACGCATCCCGATGATCCACGCGCCCCAGCTTCCGAACCGCCCCGGCGGTATAGAGCAGGGCCTCTGATAAGGTGGTTTTTCCCGCATCCACGTGGGCCAGCAGCCCCACCGTCAGCGCCGCCTTTTCCATGGGCATCCTCATCCTTTGCTTACAATTATCGTTCCCATTATATCATCCCCTGCCTGTCGGCGCAACCTGGTTGCACCCAGGAAAAAAGTATGGTAAAATATTATGTTGTGCATAATCGCAAGGCTTGCCGCAATAGGGTAAAGAAAGCAATGCGCGCGGCAAGAAGGAGAGAAACGGAATGATTCAATTTTTGATTCGCCGATGGATCAGGGATCCGGAAAACGTGAAGGATCAGCATGTCCGGGAAGCCTACGGCATGCTGGGCTCCGTAACGGGCATGGCGCTAAACCTGCTGCTGGCTCTGGCCAAGATTCTGCTTGGTTTTCTCAGCGGCTCTGTCGCCATAACGGCGGACGGTGTAAACAATCTGTCCGATGCGGGTGGCAGCCTGATTGCCCTGATCGCCGTACACATGGCGCAAAAGCCCCAGGATGATGAGCATCCCTTCGGGCATGGGCGGGTTGAGTATCTGGGAGCTCTGGGCGTGGGCATTCTTATCGGCGTGTTCGGCCTGGAACTGCTCAAATCCGGCGTGGAGGGCATCCTGCATCCCGAAGCTGCGTCCTTCTCCTGGCTGATGGTAGGCATTTTAGCGGCGGGCGTGCTGGTAAAGCTGTGGATGTGGCGCTTTTATAGTGTGCTGGGCCGCAAGACCGATAACCCCACCCTGCTGGCCGCAGCCCAGGATAGCCTAAGCGATGTGCTGGCCACAGGCGCCGTGGTATTTTCCACAGTGGTCACGCTGATTTTCAACTGGCCTATTGATGGATACGTGGGCTCGCTGGTTTCCCTGCTGGTGCTTAAAGCAGCCTTCGAGGTGCTGCGGGACACAGTTTCCCGACTGCTGGGCAGCACGCCGGACAGAGAAAAGGGCCAGCAGATTTTGGAGCTTCTGCTGCATTATCCAGGCATTCTTGGCGCACATGATCTGGTGCTGCATGATTACGGCCCTGGCCGATCCATGGCGTCCGTGCACGCGGAGGTAGCGGCAGACAGCGATTTGGTTGCCATTCATGAGGTGATCGACAGCGCCGAACGGGAGATCTCGCAAAAGCTTCATATTCCGATTTGCATCCATATGGATCCCATCCTCACCCACGATGAGAAAACCGAAACCGCCCGCAAACAGATGGCGGATTATCTTTCTTCTCTTACGCCGCCGCTGAAGCTGCATGATTTCCGGCGGGTTCCTGGGGATAAGAATATCAATCTGGTTTTCGATGTGCTGCTGCCGCCCCATGCACAGCAGCTGGATGCATTGCAGGACGGCATCTGTGCCCACGCCCGCACCCTGGACGCCCGCTATCGGTGCGTGATCCACTTTGACCGGGATTATTTCGAATATCATGAAAAAACACGGCAGAAATAAAGCCAATCATTGACGAATGCGCCAAAACAGGGTAAAATAAAATGCAAAGCCTGATGAAACGGAGGAAAAAACGATGTATCGTTCTGTTATCACCGCAGCCAAGGAAAAAATGGAGAAAACCAAGGAATTCTATCAGCGGGACATGCTGTCCCTGCGTGCCGGCCGGGCCAATCCTCAGATTCTGGATCGAATCACGGTAGACTATTATGGCACGGCCACTCCGCTTAAGCAAATGGGCAATATCAGCAGCCCGGAACCCCGTCTGCTGACCATCTCCCTGTGGGATCCCAAAGCAATTCCTCTGGTGGAAAAGGCCATCCAGAAAAGCGATCTGGGCATGAACCCCAGCAACGATGGCAAGCTGATCCGGCTGGTTGTACCCGAACTGAACGAGGAACGCCGCAAGGAACTGACCAAGATGGTGCGCAAGGGCGCAGAGGATGCCAAGGTGGCCGTTCGCGGCGCTCGCCGGGATGCGATGGAGCAGCTCAAAAAGCTGAAGAAGGATTCCGCCATCACGGAGGACGATCAGCGCAAGGCCGAGGATGAAATGCAAAAACTCACCGACAGCCAGATCAAAGAAATTGATAAGATCGCTTCCGAAAAGGAAAAGGAGATCATGGAGGTCTGATGCAGCGCGCTTTAGGCCGTCCCCTGGAGGAGGCGCTGGCCTCTCTTCCGCAGGAGCAAACGCCCCAGGTGGTGTTTTCCGCCGCGCCTGTCCGCTCCGGACAAGCGCGGCAGGAGGGCACACCCCGGGTGATATTATGCAGACAGGGGCAATGGATTGCGGCGCGGTTTCTGGACGGTGCGCCGCGGGAAGCAGGAAAAGAGGAGCCATGAGCGAGTTATCCCGTTTGCCCCGGCATGTGGCCATTATTATGGATGGCAATGGCCGATGGGCGAAGCAGCATGCCCTTCAGGTGGCGCTGGGGCATCGCAAGGGCGTGGAAGCCCTGCGCGCCATTATCCGCGAAAGCAGCGATCTGAAGATCGAGGCTTTATCTTTGTATGCCTTCTCCACAGAAAACTGGAAGCGTGATCCCCAGGAAGTGAACGCCCTCATGGGGCTGCTGCTGGAATTCTTTTCTTCGGAGATCGACGAACTGAATCAGAAAAACGTTTGCATCCGCATCCTGGGCGATAAAGACGGCCTGCCGGAAAAGCAGCGGCTGTCCGTGACGGAGGCAGAAAACAGAACCCAGAAAAACACTGGGCTCAAGCTGAACATCGCTTTGAATTACGGCGGCCGAGCCGAATTGGTGCGGGCAACGCAACGTCTGGCACGGCAGGCGGCATCTGGAGAAATAAAGCCGGAAGAAATTGATGAAACCCGTCTGGCTCGGGAATTATATACTTATGATTTGCCGGATGTAGATCTGTTGATCCGAACCAGCGGAGAAATGCGACTGAGCAATTTCCTGCTGTATCAATGCGCTTATGCGGAATTTGAATTTCCCGCCGTCCTCTGGCCAGATTTTGGCCTGACGGATTATCACCGGGCGCTGGAAGAATTTGCTCGCCGGGATCGCCGGTTTGGAGGAAGAAACAAATGATGACCAGAATCATCACCGGGGTCTGTCTAGTTGCTGTACTGGCCTTTGCGTTGGCTATGGGCGGCTGGGTCTTTTCGGTTTTATATATGGCTTCCATCTGCGTATCCATGTACGAAGTTTATCGCGCCATGAGCGCAGCAGGGCACCGGCCAGTGCAATGGCCCAGCTGGCTTTGTCTGGTTTTATCAGTACCGCTGTTTGCCATGTCCGGCAGCGTTTCGCCGCTGTTTTCGCTGGTAGCAGGGGCATGTATGCTGGTAGCGATGATGGTGTTGTTCCAGTCTGAGCCGCGGCTGGAAGACCTGCTGATGTCGGTGCTGCCGCTGTTTTGTGTGTTGCTGCCGGGCATGTGCATGCTGGGCCTGATGAAAGCCCCGGATCGGGTGCATCAGCTGCTGCTGGCGCTTCTGGCCTTTGGTGTGCCCCTGGTGGGCGATACGGCAGCTTACTTTATCGGCAGCAGGTTTGGCGTCCGGAAGCTGTGTCCGGCGGTGAGCCCCAACAAATCCGTAGAAGGTTCGCTGGCCGGCCTGATGGGAAGCGTGTTGTTCGCTATGCTCATGTGCGGCGTTTTCTCCTGTTTTGCCAAGATGCCCCCCCTGTGGCATTTCATCGTGCTAGGTGTGCTGGGCGGTCTGGCTGGGCAGCTGGGCGATCTGTTCGCATCCCTGATTAAGCGCCATTGTGGCGTGAAGGATTACGGCTCCATCTTCCCCGGTCACGGCGGCATGATGGATCGGCTGGACAGCGTGTATTGGTCCACGCTGGTGATGTATGTTTATTTGTTGCTGAACCTTTTCCCCGTCTGATGCAGACGGGGAAAGTCCTTTTCTTGTTCAGAAAGCGAGGCGCGTATGCAGGGCATTGCAATTTTGGGCAGTACCGGTTCCATCGGCCGTCAGGCTATCGACGTGATTTCCTTGCATCCCGGCCGCTTTTTTGTGACGGCGTTGACCGCTCATAAAAATGCGGCGCTTTTATTTGAGCAGGTTCGTCTGCTGCGGCCAAGGCTGGCGGCACTGACTGGCGTTGATCACGCGCAGATTCCGGATGATCTGCGATTTTGCCATTTCCTGTTTGGAGAAGCCGCGCTGGAAACAGTAGCCCGGGAATGCGAGGGGCGGGATGTGCTGGCGGCAGTGGTGGGCATGGTAGGGCTCAAAGCCGTGCTGGCCGCGCGTCAGGCAGGCAAGCGGGTGCTGCTGGCTAATAAAGAAACGCTGGTAGCCGGCGGACAAATTGTTATGGCTGCCTGTCCCCCTGATGAAAGCGGCCCAACGCTTCTTCCCGTAGACAGCGAACACAGCGCCATTTTCCAATGCCTGCAGGGTGCAGGCGGGAATCCTTACACCAAAATTTTACTCACCGCCTCCGGCGGACCTTTCCGCACTTGGGATAAACAGCGGATGCAGACTGCCACCATTGCCCAGGCGCTGGGGCATCCCACCTGGAGTATGGGCAGCAAGATCACCATCGATTCCGCCTCCATGTTTAATAAGGCGCTGGAGATTATTGAAGCCAAATGGCTGTTTCATGCGCAGCCTGAGCAGATTCAGGTGGTAGTGCATCCACAAAGCATCGTGCATTCGGCGGTTCAGTTCCGGGATGGGGCGGTGCTGGCGCAGCTTGGCGTTCCCGATATGCGGCTGCCCATTCTTTACGCCATGACCTACCCGGAACGAATGGAAACCGGGGAGAAGGAACTGGATCTGTTTGCTCTTGGCCAATTGACCTTTGAGGCGCCGGATCTGGAAAAGTTTCCTGCCATTTCCATGGCCTATGCTGCTCTGCGCGCCGGCGGCGCGGCAGCCTGCGTGCTCAACGGCGCAAACGAGGAAGCGGCTTACGCCTTCCTGCGGGAGGAAATCACCTTCGGTCAGATTCCGCAGATTGTGGACGGCGCTTTGCAGCGCTGGGCGCATTTGTCAGCTGGGACGCTGGAAGAAGTGCTGGAAGCAGACAGGCTGGCCCGTGCAGAGGCGCAGCGGCTGATTCGCCAATAAAAACATGCCCATCCAAGGAGGAACTATGACGACGGTTTATTATGTGCTGGCGGCCATTGTGATGTTAGGCGTAATGGTCATGATTCATGAATGCGGCCATTTTTTTGCCGCCCGGCTAACGGGCATTCCGGTCAAGGAATTTGCCATTGGCTTTGGGCCACAGCTGCTGAAATGGAAAAGCAAGAAGCATGAGACCGAATTCTTTCTCCGGCTGATTCCCGCAGGGGGCTATTGCATGTTTTACGGAGAGGACGAGGTAAGCGGCGTTTCCAGGGATGATCCGCGAAACCTGAACCGCTTCCCTGCCTGGAAACGGATGATTACCATCGCCCTGGGTCCGGTGATGAATTTCGTGCTGGCGCTGGCGGCAGCCACGATTTTGTTTCTATTCATCGGGGTCGCCACGGAAGGAATCGTTGGCCGGGCGGTAATCAGCAGCGTCAATCCAGGCAGCGCGGCGGAGGAAGCCGGACTTCAGGCCGGAGATATTATCCTACGGGTTAATGAAGAAGCCGCCAGCGGATTAACCGAAAACGGTCAACTGCCGGCAGTGGAAATGATCAGCGCGTATCAGGAAAATGATCCCCCGCTGCAAATTGAAATTCAGCGAAACGATGAAACGCTGACGCTTGCCATGATTCCCCGTTTTAGCGCCGAGGATGGGCGCTATTTGATCGGCGTTCAGCTGGGCTATGAATACACGCCTGTGTATCAGAAAGCAAATCTCCTCCAAGCCGTCAAAGCCGGAACGGATTATTGCATTCAGGCGGGGGGCGCTGTTCTTTCCGGGCTCAAGGCGCTTTTCACCACACCGGACGGCTTTTCCCAGTCTGCCGGGCCAGTGGGCATTATCCGGATGATTGCAGAGGAGACTCAGAAATCCGGATGGACGGTTTACGTGCAGCTGCTGGTATTGATTTCGGTAAACCTGGGGCTGTTCAATCTGATTCCTATTCCAGGTCTGGATGGCAGCCGCCTGGTTTTTCTGGCCATTGAAGCTGTACGCCGCAAGCCGGTGCCGGAAAAGGTGGAAGCGTATGTGCATCTGGCAGGCTATGTAGTGCTGCTGGGGCTGATGCTGGTGATGACCTGCAAAGACGTGCTAAATCTATTCCAATGATGAGGGGGAGCGCAATGGGCGCGAAAATTCAGATAAAAGCCGGAAACGTTGCCATCGGCGGTGGAAGTCCGGTTTCCGTTCAATCCATGACGAATACCGACACCCGGGATGTGGCCGCCACCCTGAGCCAGATTCGGGCGCTGGCTGCAGCGGGCTGCGATCTGGTGCGTTTTTCCGTCTATGACGCCGTCTGCGCCCAGGCCGTGCGTCCGCTGGTAGACGCCAGCCCTGTTCCTTTGGTAGCGGATATTCATTTTGATCACACCCTGGCTATCGCCGCCATGGAAAACGGCATTCATAAGCTGCGGATTAATCCAGGCAATATCGGCGGAGCAGAAAACGTGCGCCGGGTGGCGGATTGCGCCAAGGCACATGGTGTGCCAATCCGTATTGGCGTGAATGCCGGTTCACTAGAAAAAGATCTGCTGGCCCGCGACGGAGGCGCAACGGCTCAGGGGATGGTCGACAGTGCTCTGCGTCATATTCAGCTTCTGGAAGATGCGCATTTTTACGATATTGTGGTATCGCTGAAGGCCAGCAGCGTGCCCATGACGGTGGAAGCCTATCGGCTGATGCGGCAAAAGTGCGATTATCCCCTACATCTGGGTGTTACGGAAGCCGGTCTGCCGGGACAGGGCACGATCAAATCTGCCATCGGCATCGGTGCGCTGTTGCTGGCATTGGCGATACCATCCGCGTGTCCCTGACCGGCGATCCAATCCGGGAGCCGGAAGCGGCGATTGCCATCTTGCGGGCCATTGGGCTGCGAAGCGGCATCCGCTTTGTTTCCTGCCCCACCTGCGGGCGCACGCAGATCAACGTAGCCGAAATTGCCCGGCGGCTGGAAGCGGAATTCAGCGATGTGCAGCGGCCGATCACGGTGGCCGTTATGGGCTGCGTGGTCAATGGCCCCGGGGAAGCCCGGGATGCGGATATCGCCCTTTGCGGCGGCAAGGATTGCGGCGCGCTTTTTATCCATGGAAAGCCCGTGGGCAAGCTAACGGGCGATCTGGCTGAAGGCATGGCAAAGGCCGTGCGGGAGTATCTCCATGACGTATGACGAATTACTGCAAACCGTTCATCAGGCGCTGCCGGAAGCGGCAGGAAAAATCGCGATTGAACGGGTGCGTTATGTAAAAAGCGAAAATAAGGCATATTTCTCCTTTCTTTCCGATGTTTTAATCGGAGAGAAGGGCTTTTTCGTGGTGAAACGCGCATTGCAAAGCGCATTCCCAGGGCTCAGTTTTTCCGTTCGCATTGCCAGCCCCGGTCTGGCTCGGGAATTTCTGCAAAGCCCGGATAAATATGCCGCGCCTCTGAACCATTATCTGATCCGCCATTATCCCGCGGTGGCCTCCTGGGAATACGATATGCACTGGAGCCCTGGCAACGGGCGGGTGACGCTGGAAATGCCAGATGAGTTTTCTATGCAGTATCTGGAAAAACAGCAGGTGCGCTCCCAGCTGGCACAGGTAATCAAGGATGTGTTCCGGCTGGATACGGAGGTTATGTTAAAGGTTTGCGGCGATGAAGAAAAGCGGCTTTACGCCCTGCAACAGGAGCGGGAGCAGCAGGATCGTGTGGCGGCGGAAAGAGCCGCCCGCTTTGATGAAATCGCCCAGAAGCAGCAGGAAAAAAAGGCGGAAGAAAAGCCAAAAGAAGAGGACTGCCGCATTCGTGGCCGATCCATCGGCGATCCGCCGGTGCCTATTAAGGAGCTGACCGATGATACCGGCTTGGTTGTCATCCGGGGAAAAGTGCTCTCCGCCGAGGATAAGGAAATCGCCGGGGGCGAAATGGTGCTGCTTTCCTTCCTGGTAACGGACTTTACCTCCACAATCCGCTGCAAGACCTTCCTGCGCTATCGTCCCCGACGCCGCAAGGACGATGAAGAAGCACCGCCGCCCATTACGGAGGAGGAGCGGGAAGCCGTTCAGAAGGTGGTCAAAGCCATTAAGCCCGGCATGGGCATCCTAGTGCGAGGCGAAACGCAATACGATAATTATTCCCATGAAACGGTAATTATGGCGCGGGATATGAGCAGTTGCGTCCTGCCTCAGCGTATGGATACTGCCAAGGAAAAGCGCATTGAGTTGCACGCGCATACGCAAATGAGCAATATGGATGCGGTGGTTTCCGCCTCCGATCTGATTGCCCGCGCGGCGAAATGGGGGCATGAAGCCATCGCCATCACGGATCATGGTGTGGTTCAGGCATTCCCTGAAGCTTTTGCCGCCGCCAAGAAAAACAATATCAAGCTACTACCCGGGGTGGAAGGGTATCTGACGGATGATGACCAGGTGGTTTCCGCCAGCGCCGATTTGCCGCTAGATACGCCCATCATCGTGCTGGATTTTGAAACCACCGGGCTGAACACAGCCAAGGATCGGATTATTGAAATCGGCGCGGTGAAGCTGGCTCATGGGCAGGTGGTGGATTCCTATGGCACGCTGGTGAATCCCGGCATGCTGTTGCCCCAAAAGATCGTGGAAATCACGCATATTTCCGATCAGATGCTGCGCGATGCGCCCACTGCGGAGCAGGCGCTGCCGCAGCTTATGGCATTCATAGACGGCTGCCCCATCGCAGCCCACAATGCCAAGTTCGACTGCGCCGTACTGGAAAGCGAATTGAAGCGCCTGGGGCAAACCTATGAAGCGCCGCAGCTGGACACCCTGACGCTGGCACGAAAGCTGTATCCAGAATTGAAATCTCACCGGCTGGGTTCGGTATGCAAGCGGCTGGGCGTTTCCCTCAAGGATGCGCACCGGGCCGTAAACGACGCCGCAGCCACCGCCCAATGCCTGGCCCGAATGATCGAGGACGCGCAGAAAAAAGGCGCTCAGACCTTGCGGGATCTCAACGACGTGGGCAGTGGATACACCCTGGGCAATTCCTGGCACGTGGTTCTTCTGGCTACCTGCCAGGATGGTATTACTAACATCAACCACATGATCTCCGATGCGCACTTGAAATACTTTCGCCGCAAGCCCCACATTCCAAGGGCCGTGCTGCAAAAGTACCGCAAGGGCGTGGTGGTTGGCTCTGCCTGCGAATCCGGCGAATTGTTCAGCGCCATGGTGGATGGTGCCAGCGATGAAAAGCTGGGCAAGATCGCCCGGTTCTATGATTATCTGGAAATCCAGCCCATTGGCAACAACGCCTTTCTAACCCGGGAAGGGCGCGTGGCGGATGATGAAGCGCTGCGGGAATTTAATCGCCGCATCGTGCGCTTGGGCGAAAAACTGGGGCTGCCCGTGGTCGCGACGGGCGACGTGCACTTTCTGGATCCGGAGGATTCCGTCTTCCGCGCCATTTTGCAGGCCGGCCAGGGCTTTAGTGATGCGGATCATCAACCGCCGCTGTATCTGAAAACCACTGATGAAATGCTGCAAGAGTTTGCATATCTGGGCGCCAAAAAGGCTCACGAGGTGGTCATCGATAATCCCAAGAAAATTGCCGATCGCGTGGGCACGGTGGCTCTGTTCCCGCCGCACCCCGAGGGCAAAACCACCTTCTCCCCCTTCTGGGAAACGGCAGAGGATGATATAAAAAATTTGACTTACGGCACTGCCCATCGGCTCTATGGAGACGAGCTGCCCGAGATCGTGCAAAAGCGCATCGACAAAGAACTCAACGCTATCGTGGGTTATGGCTATTGCACCCTGTATTCCATTGCGCAAAAACTGGTGGCCAAATCTCTGGCGGATGGCTATGTGGTCGGTAGCCGCGGCAGTGTGGGTTCCTCCTTCGTTGCGTTCCTTACCGGGATCACTGAAATCAATTCTCTGCCCCCGCACTATCGCTGCGAGCACTGCCGCAAGGCAGATTTCAACATCCCGCCCCAATACACCATCGGCGTTGACCTGCCTGACAAACTCTGCCCAGATTGCGGAAACCCGCTGGTGAAAGATGGCTTCGACATTCCTTTCGAAGCCTTCCTGGGCTTCAAGGGTGACAAGGTGCCGGATATTGACCTGAACTTCTCCGGCGAATATCAGCCTACAGCGCATAACTACGTAAAAGAACTATTCGGTGAAAAATTTGTTTTCCGTGCCGGAACGATTGGCACGCTGGCTGAGAAAACAGCCTACGGCTATGTGCTCAAATACCTGGAAGAAAGAAACATGACCGTTTCTGATGCGGAAAAAGAGCGGCTGGCGGCTGGCTGTGTTGGCGTTAAACGCACCACGGGCCAGCATCCCGCCGGCATGGTGGTGCTTCCCAAGGCGTATGACATCTGCCAGTTCACCGCCGTGCAGCATCCTGCCGATGATACCGAAAGCGCCACCGTGACTACCCACTACGATTTCGGCTCCATGCACGACATTCTGGTTAAGCTGGATATTCTGGGCCACGATGACCCCACCATGCTGCATATGCTGGAAGAATTGACCGGGGTCAATTTCCGCAAAATTCCCTTGGATGACAAGGCAGTTATGAGCCTTTTTTCCTCGCCCAAAGCGCTGGGGGTCACACCGGATCAAATCGCCGGCTGCAAGACGGGAACCTTCGGCGTACCCGAATTTGGCACATCCTTTGTACGCCAGATGCTGGAAGATACGCATCCCTCCACCATGCAGGAATTGATCCGTATTTCCGGCCTGTCCCATGGCACGGACGTGTGGCTGGGCAACGCCAAGGATCTGATCGATCAGGGCGTTGTGCCCCTGTCGCAATGTCTCTGCACCCGTGAAGACATCATGAACCAGCTGATGCAGATGGGCGTGCCGGCCAAAATGGCGTTTGACACCATGGAATTCGTCCGCAAGGGCAAGGGACTGAAGCCTGAAATGGCAGAAGCCATGCACGAGCATAACGTTCCCGCCTGGTTTGAGGAAAGCTGCCGGAAGATCCAGTATATGTTCCCCAAGGGCCATGCCGCCGCGTATGTTACCATGGCGCTGCGGGTGGCATGGTATAAGGTGCATCGGCCGCTGGCGTATTACGCCGCTTATTTCACCATTCGCGGCGACGGCTTCGATGCCTGCACCATGATCCTGCCCATTGATCAATTGCGCGCCAAATTGCAGGAAATGTATGACCAGGACGCGCAAAAGCAAACCACCGCCAAGGATAAGGATGCCATCACCGCCATGGAGCTGGTGCTGGAAATGATGGCGCGGGGCTTTTCTTTCCTGCCGGCGGATCTGTATAAGAGCGATGTTTCCCGTTTCATCCCGGAAGGCGAAACCACGCTGCGGGTGCCCTTCACGGCGCTGGGCGGCCTGGGCGAATCTGCAGCCATTGGTATCGTGGAGGCCAGAACTACGCCGTTTATCTCCGTTGAAGATCTGAAAAACCGAGCCAAGCTGTCCAGCGCCGTGCTGGATCTGCTGCGGGAGCACGGCTGCCTGAAGGAACTGGCGGAAACCAATCAGGTGACGCTGTTTCAATTATAAAAAAGCCAAGGAGGAAACAAACATGAAACGAATTCTGCACATCGAAGGAATGCATTGCATCCGCTGCGCCGGAAAGGTGGAAGGCGCGCTGCATGATCTGGGGCTAAATGCCTGCGTGGATTTGGAAAAGAAAATCTGCACTGTGGAAGGCGAAGCCGATCCCGCCGCCATCCGCCAGGCCGTGGAAGGCAAGGGCTTCGAACTGGTTTCCATGGAGGAAGCCTAATTTCAGGCCGGTGGAAAGCGTCGCCTTGCAGGCATTGAATGGGATTTTTGAAGAAAGAACCATTTGGAAAAAAGCATGCTTGCAAAATACTTCAGTATAGAGCTTTCGCAGGCACGGCAGCTTATCGAGCAAGCAAAAGGCATGAAATGGTCACAGCGCGGCGTTGATCGTCACGCCTATCTGATAGGCGATTATGCCGTTCTGTCCACCCAGCGCCTGAAGCTTCGGAACGTAACGACCCGCGATGATCAATTAACCTATCTGGACGAGCTGATTGAAAGCCTTCTGGATTTATCGCGCTGCGGTGTTTCCGTGGTTCCCATTCTCGGATATTGCTATGACCCGGACAGCGCAGACGGCACGGGCTTCCTTCTGGAAAAACGTGCGAAAGGGCAAGCGCTGTTTGACGATTGTATTCTGACGAAATTTCAGGCATGGGCAGAAAGCATCCAGAAAAAAACTATCTGCTCTGCGATTGCAGCGAGGAAGAAGCGCGAGAGTATCTGCTTGCAAGGACGCACGAAATTTCCTGCGTTCTACAGAAGCATTTTGATTGGTTCCCTGTCTCTATGCCGCAGGAACAAAGCTGTTTTCCGGGCAGGCGCTGGATGAACAGGCGCTGCTTGTCTTTTCTTCTGCGCAGAAAAACCGGTTAGCCCAGGCCAACAGCGCTATTTTCGAAAAATGCATCGCTGCATTCCGGCAAAATGGCGTTGCAGAATCTGCACTCAATCTGGTGCTGCGCATGATAAAAATCTATGGAGCAGAATAATCATTCAGCGCTTTCAGGCAAAACAAAGCGTTGGAAAACGCAAAACGTCCTCCGAATGGGCAATAACCCTTCGGAGGACGCTTTGTTTTTCCTTTTTTTCATCAAATGCTTGGGCAGACCTTTTTTAGACTGCGTGCTTCACCCGATCATGTTCTTCTGCGCGTTTGGCGTTGTTAAACCGATCCAGGGTGCCCACCAAGTAGCCGGTAATCCTGCGAATCCGATGAAACGGCACATCGCCGAAATCATAGGAAAGCTCCACGTAATCGCCGTCCACCAGAATATCAATGCCCTGAGGCGTTGCGCCAAACTTCTGCTGCGCCCGCCGAATATAAGTGTCGATTTCTGCCTGGGGCAATTCGCCACCCGTCACATGCACATTGCAAGCCATGGCCATCTCCTCCATTTCTTTTCCTGTTCTCCCCTATTATACACCCCCTTTTCCCCTTTGAAACAAAAAATCCAAAAAACATCGGTCCTTGAACTGTGCTGCACCGCAAAGGATGGATTAATTTTCCGCTATCCAGGGCATTCTAAGGACAAAAGAGCCTGGAAAGGAAGGGATCACATGGCTTCGCAGGAATGGGAACCGCTGATGCAGGGCGTTTTGACCGGGGATTATCGGCAATCTCTGGCGCTGGTTCGTCAGGGAGCACATTCAGAAAAAAGCGAGGATGTGGTCATCCATGAATTTCAATTGCTGGGATATTCAGCCGCGCTGATCTACGTAGATGGGCTGGCAAACGATACGAAACTGCAAAAATTCGTGCTAGCCCCCTGTCTGCAAGCGAAGCAGCTCCCGGAAAACGAGCCGCTGGACAGCTTTTTGACCAAGCAGGTCCTGCAAACGGCTTCCATTCAGCCCACAGCCCAGCTTTCGCAGCTGCTAAACCGGGTGTTCAGCGGAGACGCAGCGCTCCTTTGTGATACCATGCCGGGCGCGCTTTTGTTGGATGTGAAAGGCTTTGTGAAACGAGCCGTCAGCGAACCCATTAACGAAACCGTCATCGTGGGCCCGCATATGGGCTTCACAGAATCGCTGCGGGACAACGTGGTGCTCATCCGGCGTATGATGCGCTCGCCCGCCCTGATCAGCGAAGAAATGGAAATCGGCAGCAAGGTGCCCACCCGGCT
Organism: uncultured Oscillospiraceae bacterium; assembly: GCA_964423675.1. Classification (GTDB taxonomy): domain Bacteria; phylum Bacillota; class Clostridia; order Christensenellales; family Aristaeellaceae; genus RUG563. Next base: position 36,551 of record CAYRFP010000002.1, on the reverse strand, counting down.
GAGCCTCTTGTATCTGGATGGCGTTGCCCAGCAGGAAATGCTGGACGAGCTTCGACGCAGGCTCCGGGGGTGTGATGTAGATTACGTCAGTTCGCTTGGCATGCTGGAGCAGCTGATCGAAGATAAGCCATATTCGCTGCTTCCCCAGGTTGGCTCCACAGAACGCCCCGACCGGGCAGCTAGTTTCCTGGAGGAAGGGCAGGCGGTTATCCTCATGGAAAACGCGCCGGCAGCGCTGGCCCTGCCCATTGGTCTGATGCATTTGTATCATGCCCCGGATGACACGGCACTTCGCTGGCAATACGGAACATTCCTGCGGCTGCTGCGGATGATCGGCATGCTGCTGGCACTGCTGATGCCCGCCATTTATGTGGCGCTAACGGTTTTCCATCCGGAGGGCATGGCGCTTTCGCTGCTCACATCGGTGATCGAATCTCAATCCCGTGTGCCGCTGTCTCTATTCATGTCCATGCTACTGATGCTGCTGGTTTTCAGCCTGATTAACGAGGCCGGTGCCCGGATCCCCGGGGTCATGGGCGGAAGCCTGTCCATTGTCAGCGGCCTGATTTTGGGGCAAGCCGCCGTGGACGCAGATATGTTCAGCCCACTACTGATTATCGTAGTGGCTATCAGTGGCCTTGGCAGCTATGCGGTGCCCTCCTTTCCGCTGACGCTTTCGCTGCGCATCGCCCAGTTTTTCCTGGTTATAGCAGCTGGCCTGGGCGGGTATTTGGGGCTGGTACTGGGTTGCTTTTATCTGTTGCTGCGGCTGGCGGGGCTTACCTCCCTAGGCTGCCCCTATTTCTCCCCCATTGCCCCAAAGCGGCCATCCAACCCGGACGCTGTGCTTCGCATGCCCATCTGGCGGCAGCGTCTGCGCGGCTTTATGGCCAATCCTTTCCATCTGCGGCGTACGGATGGCCGCATGCGAGCCTGGGATCAGGAGGATAAATGAAACGCTGTTTTTCTTCACTTTTTCAAACGACCACCTCCGTTTCCGATCGGCAGACTCTGCTGCGGGAGCGCGGTCAGGCCTACGCTATGGAGCAATATGCTCTGAGCGGCCTGAATCTTTATGGTCAGATCGTCATTGGCCTTTCCTTGTATCTTTACGGCCATGCCAGCACGGCGGGGTATCTTTCCCTGCTTGCGCTCCTGCCGTTCTGTCTGGCGCTTGTGCTGGGATCGCTTCACATCTGCCGAAAAAGGCAGCCCGGGCAAACGCCGCTGGTTTCCGCGCTGGGCAAACCGGTTGCCGGAATCGTTTCAGTGGCGTTGGCGGCGGTTTCTCTGCTGGATGCGCAGCTGGCTGCCTTTGTTATCTGCGCCGTGCTCAGCGACGTGCTTCCTCAGGTGAGCAGCCTTTGGGTGGCGCTGGCCGTGGCGGTGGTTTCCGCTCTGGCCGTGGGCGGCGGAGATGAATACGGCCTGCCCCGCCTTGCGCGGCTGATGCGCTGGGTACTGCTTTTGATGATCGGCTTTTGCGCGGCCACCGCCGCCCCTTATGGCAGCCTGGGCCATTTAGCTCCGTGGCTGGGTCAGGGACTTCCCAGCATCGCTCATGGCGCGCTTTGGATGAGCGGCTGCGTGGGTTCCTGCTGCCTGCCACTGCTGCTGCCCCAGCGAGACAGCAATCTGCAATCGCTTTGTCAGGAGGCCCGTCCAGGCGTCCGTTCGGTACTTTGCTGCCTGGGCTTGGGCACTGTCACCGCCCTGTTCAGCGCCTTCTTATTACCGTTTTACGCGCTGGCCCGAAAAGAAACGATAGGCTGGCGGATGATGCTGCTGAGCAATGTCAGCCCCTCGCTGCCAGCCTGGTCGCTGCTGCTGTGCGCAGTGCTGTTCCTTTTGCTGATGCTGCAATCTACCGGCGTAACCCGGGCGGCAGCGCTAATCAGCCATGCAACGGGGAGGCGGCAGATTTCGCCCGGTCTGCTTACGCTTCTGTTTCTGCTGCTGGTTCCTCTGGCGGACCTGAACACCACGGATGCAGAACAACTGCTGATCGCCCTGGCCCCCTGGCGCGGAGCAGTGGCTATCGGTGCGGTAGGGCTGGGACTAATCGGCTCCGCCCTACACCAAAGGAGGAAACCGGATTGAAACGTGCGCTTGCTTTTCTGCTATTGCTTTCCTGCCTCCCACTTTCTGGCTGCATGAGCCGCCAATTGGAAGAACAGCTGCTGGTGATTATCCTAGGTGTGGATAAAATGGAGAATGGGAGCATCCGATTAACGGTGAAGGTGCCCAGCAATGCCGGCGTTGGCAGCGACAGCGGCGGCAGCACCACCGAGGATGAGCAAATAGGCTACTTCCTATTGGAAGCCTCTGGAATAACTTTTCCAGACGCTGTGAACCTTCTCCACGCCACCACCCCGCGTTCCCTGAATTTCAGCCAGACGCGGGAAGTGGTGATTGGTGAACGTGCCAGCCAAGATGCTCAGTTTTCCTCCCTTCTCCAAAGCGTTTATCTGCTGCCGCGCATGCGGGCGCAAGCATCGCTGGTGGTTTGCCATGGGGAAGCGCGCCCCTTCATTGCCGAACAAAAGCCCTATGTGGGCATCCGGCTCAGCCGATATATTGAAACCACGCTGATTAATTATGCAGGGAAAGGTTTCGTTCCCACCACAACTCTGGGCGAGGCCGTGCGGGATCTGGGCTATGGGTTTCGGGATCCGCTGCTGATTTACGGCGCGATCAATACCTTTCATTCTGCTCAGGAAACGGACAACCAGAACGTTCTTGATGAAAAAGCCGGCGAATTATCGCGAAAAAGCGTAAACGCCATTGAGCTTTTCGGCGCAGCAGCCACGAACGGCGTTTCCGTCAGCGGTTTGCTGACCGGCTATGAAATGGCATTGATTCATCTACTGGACGGCAGCGCGCAATCGCTTTCCATAAAAAACGGCGCGGATGAAGCCGTGCCGGTTTTTGCACGAATGCCAGCTGAACTGCGGGTTGATCTGCAAAAGGGAAAAACCACGCTGTACGTTCGCCTTTTCTGCGAGCTCCATGTTTCCCCCGGGCAAAACGTGGATCCCTCCCCTCTTTCGCAGCTTCTTTCCCAAGACATTCAAGCTGTAATTGAACATTTACAGACCTTGCGCTGCGATGGCCTCGGCTTTGGTAACATTGCCGTTCAGCGTTTTGCCACCATCCCCGACTGGGAGAAATATCATTGGCGGGATGCTTATCAAAATGCTGCAGTGCAGGTAACGGTGGACGTGCAGCTTCGGGAAAACTGAAAAAGGCTGCCAGAAACGGCAGACCTTAAATATTAGGACGAAATGCGAATCATTTCCGTTTGAAGCCGGGATAAAATCCGCTATTCCAGACGGGAGATATAGGATTGGGAAATGCCTAAAATATCTGCCACCTCCTTTTGCGTCATTTCCCTGCCGCCGCCCAGCCCAAAGCGCAGGCGCATAATCCGCTGTTCCCTGGGGCTTAACTGGGAAAGGGCGCTGAACAGCAGTTGCTTTTCCGTGTCCTCTTCCAGTCCCCGGGAAACCAAATCGCTCTCCGTGCCCAGCACATCGGAAAGGAGCAGCTCATTACCATCCCAATCCGTGCGCAGCGGCTCATCCAAAGAAACCTCTCTGCGCAGCTTGCTGGTGTGCCGCAGATGCATCAGCACCTCATTTTCAATACAGCGGGACGCATACGTAGCCAGCTTAATCTTCTTGCCAGGATCGAAGGTGTTCACTGCCTTGATTAAACCAATCGTACCGATGGAAATCAGATCCTCCAGGCCCACGTCCGTATTTTCAAATTTTCTGGCAATAAAGACAACCAGCCGCAAATTGCGTTCAATGAGAATCGAGCGAACCGTTCCGTCATCCTGATGCAACTGAGAAACCAGCTGCAATTCCTCCTCATGGGTAAGGGGCTGGGGAAGCGGATCTGCCCCGCCGATATAATGTACCCCGCCGGTGCGCAGCCGCGTAAAAAACAACAGCATCCATTTTCGCATATCAAAGCTTTGCATTCAACGTGTCCTCCTGCAAGAAAATTGCTTCGGGCAGCAGCGCCCGGGATTCCTGAAAGGGTGAAAGCGCCAGCGCTGCGCAAAGGGGATAGCGCCGTCTTCCCCGGCATAGCGTTAGCCTATCCGGCGTGAAACACATCAATGTGTCCTCCCCGCTGATTGTTTTCGCTCGCACGAAATACCAGCCCCGTGGAAGCGTGGCCAAATCTCCGGGGTTCACGCCTGGAGGCATAAGCGGCTTGAGCAAGGAACCCGGCGCGATGATCACCGGCAGCCCGCGGATAGGATCTCGAAGCTGATTTCCACTGTCCCGAAAGGCAGGAAGTCGAACCTGTTTTCCCAGCCAATGGATTTCCAGAGAAAAACCGACACTACCTCGAACACCACCTGGAAGCAGCAGGGAAAGCGCCGTTGCTGCCAGAACGCAGCCGGTCATCGCTCCGCCAGGCTCCCAGCTTAGGCGAAGCAGAAAATCGCATAGTCCCGCCAGAAACAGTCCGGCAGCGCCCAGCCCCGGCAGCGCCTTCCAGCCATTTTTCCCAAAAGCCAGCGCCGCCATGGCAAGGCCGGAAAGCAACAGCGCTGGAATGCTTCGTATGTCAGGAGTGCGTATCATCCAGGCAGCCAGCGCATAGATGCTTCCTGCTGCTGCGGCCAGAACGCCGCGAATCGGTCGGAAGCGCAAATGCATTGCGCGGGCACAAAGCATGAGACAAAGAAAATCCAGGCCGCCGTTTAGCAGCACAAATGCCTCGCCCATCACCCGCATTTTCTTCCCCTCCGCCATTTCATTATAGACAGCGGGCTTCTTTTCTCCGTCGAAGCGCCGCGCAAAAAAGAGCGAAGACTGCAAAAAACAAACAAAAAAGGGCACTTTCACTTTAAGAAAGCGTCCCTTGTTCGCGGCCTTTTGCCGCAGATAAAATCACATCAGAAATTCCGGATCATTCAACAAGCCCAAATCCCAGAGCATGGACGAAAGAAGATACTTATCCCGAATCTCCCGAGTGCCCAGATAAGCCCGATGCACCGCCCCCTGATCCAGGCCCAGTTCCTGCGGGGTGGTGGGCATCCCGGTATCCTGCATCAGCTGCAAAAGTTCCTGCACATCCGGCAGTTCTTCGTCCATGGCCTGCAGCACCTGATCCCAATGCTCCAACAGATTCTGAAGCCTTTTTTCGTGTATCGCCCTTGTATTTTTCCCTACCTTTCTTTCCAGAGCAATCACATCCTCTGCCGTAGGGCCGAATATCTCTCGCATCTGTTGCTCCCACGCCGCCGAATCAAAGGCCTCGAAAGCCGTCCGAGCCTGAACCGGATCGGCTCCACGCTTTCGCAGCTTATCATATAAAGGTAGCGTCAGACACAGCCCCACGCCCACGCAAATGCCGTGCAAATCTGCATGTCCGCCATTTCGTAGCGCTTCCATTTCCCACATATGCGAAAAATAATGCTCCATGCCCGAGGCCGGGCGGCTGATTTTGGCAAAATCCATCGCCACGCCGGACAGAATCAGCCCTTCCACCACGGCCTGCACCGCCGCCGGATCCCTCTTTACCAAACCCGGAACGTTGGCCGTCACCTTCCGCACCGATTTCCGCACCAGCCGCGCCACGTTTTCGCAATAATACTCGTTGGTTGCAATATGGGAAATGCGCCATTCGCACAGGGAATTATATTTAGCCAGTACATCCCCCAGCCCAGCCCAGAGCATGCGCATGGGCGCTTCCTTCATAATATCGATATCTGCAATAATAGCCTGAGGGCAGCAGGCGTACAGGGAAGTTTTGATTCGATCCACGATCATGGAAGACGAATTGGAAGCATAGCCGTCCATGGAGGGTGCCGTGCCCACCACCATGTGTCCAATTCCCGCTGCATGCGCCAGCACCCGGCAGCAATCGTTTATCACGCCGGATCCTACCGCCAGTGCAATATCGCAGGTAGGGTCAAAATGCATCGTCAGGCTGCCCACGGCGCTTTCATCTGGTTCGATGTGTCCCCGCTGTGCTGGGAAAACGTATTTTTCGTAAGGAATTCCGTTAGCTTCCAGAATCGCGGCCACTCTTTTTCCAGCTGCCTGCCACGTATTCGCATCTGCCACAAGAAAAGGCTTTTTGCAGCCCAAAAAACGCAGCGCATCCGGAACGTATTCGACCGTTCCCGGGCCAATGCGCAAGAATTTCAGCCCTGTTTCATGCTTTCTTCCACAATCACAGACATGGCCTTCAGGGCGCAACAGTTCGTCCAGACTCATCTCGTCAAAAAAAAGCATTGCTCTGACCTCCTTAAAAAACGAGTTCCTATGCCCAAATCACTCCTTCCTATTGTAATCTTTTGAAAAACGCTTGTCAAGGTTATGGCAAATTGCTATAATATTGAAACGATTCACGGATTGAAGGAGGAACGGAGAATTGCACTTCTTGCGAAAATACTTTCAGCGTTACAAGCGAGATATTTTTTTGGGGCAAAGCTTTAAGCTGATCGAGGCCATTCTGGAATTGATTCTGCCGCTGGTCATGGCTCAGCTACTGGATGATGGCGTGGCGGTTGGCAATCGTCAGGTTATTTTATCCAAAGGCGTTCAAATGCTGCTGATCGCCTTGATTGGCGTGGGCACAGCGCTGGTTTGCCAGGTGGTGGCGTCTCGCGCGTCCCAAAGCTTTGGCACGGAGCTGCGCCACGATTTATTTGCCAAAATCAATTCGCTTTCCTGCCAGGATATTGATGAAATCGGCGCGCCCGCGCTGATTACCCGCATGACCAGCGATGTGAATCAGCTTCAACAGGCTCTGGCCATGTTGATTCGTCTGGTAGTGCGCGCGCCGTTCCTGGCGATTGGCTCCATTGTGATGGCCATGATTCTGGATATCCGCCTGTCGGTGGTTTTCCTAGTGACCACGCCGCTGATTGTGGTATTGCTGTATATCGTCATGACCGAATCGCTTCCCTTCTTTAAAACCCTTCAGCGCAAGCTGGACAGCCTGGCTCGCATCTCCCGGGAAAACCTGGAGGGGGCCCGGGTAGTACGTGCGTTTTCCCGGCAAAAGGAAGAAACGGAGCGGTTTCAGGATGCCTCGGAGGATTATACCCAAACAGCCATCCGCGTGGGCCATTGGAGCGCTCTTTTGAACCCCGCCACCTCTGTGGTCATGAACCTGGGCGTGCTGGCTGTTTTATGGCTGGGCGCAGGACGGGTGCAGGATGGGCTGCTGTCTCAGGGAGTGGTGATTGCTTTTATCAACTATCTGGCACAGATTCTTGTGCAAGCCACCATCGTGGCTAACCTGGTGGTAATCTTCACTAAGGCTGGGGCTTCGGCAGGGCGCATTGGGGAAATCATGAATAAGAAGCCTGCGCTGCAAAATGGGTCCGGCGCGCAGCCGGATGCCAGCAAGCCGGTCGTGGCATTTGAACAAGTTCGTTTCTTCTATCCCGGTGGTGGCGAAGCGGCACTGAGTGATGTGGATTTTTCCATCGTTTCTGGGCGTACCGTGGGTGTGATTGGCGGCACAGGTTCAGGCAAATCCACCCTGGTGTCTCTTATTCCCCGGCTCTATGATGTGACCGATGGCAGCGTTTCAGTTTGCGGCTGCCGGGTTACCGATTATTCCATGGAAGCCCTGCGGGGCATGGTGGGCATGGTGCCCCAGGGAGCTGCGCTGCTTTCCGGCTCGGTGCGCAGCAATATGCGCTGGGGCAAGGAAGACGCGACAGACGAAGAAATCTGGGCGGCGCTGGATATTGCTCAGGCCAGCGAATTCGTTAAAAAGCTTCCCGGCCAGCTGGACTATCAAATCGAAGAAGGCGCAAAGAACCTCTCCGGTGGGCAGCGGCAGCGGCTGACGATCGCCCGTGCACTGGTGCGCAAACCCAAAATTCTGATTCTGGATGACGCATCCTCCGCCCTGGACTTTGCCACCGATGCGGCGCTGCGCCAGGCTATCGCCCGCTCGACAGATCAAATGACTGTATTCATCGTGTCCCAGCGCGCCAGCAGCATTCGCTATGCGGATGAAATTCTTGTGCTGGACGATGGACGACTGGTGGGCCGGGGAACGCATGGGGAACTGATGGAAAGCTGCCCGGTATACCAGGAAATCTGCCTGTCCCAGCTTTCGGAAAAGGAGGCAGCTGAAAAATGAAAAAGCAAGGGCTGAAGCGGTTGCTACCGTATCTGAAAAAAAGTCGGCTGCCTTTAATCGCAGCATTTGTTTCTGCTGTGATCAGTGTAGGGCTGGGGCTTTTCGCTCCGCTGCTGATCGGCGATGGCATTGACGTTATCATCGAAGGAAACGTGGATTTCCCTGTCCTGTTCTGGATTATCGGCCTGCTGCTGGGGGTTTATCTGCTGGCGGCGGGTTTCCAATGGCTTTTGTCTTATTGCACCAACGTGGTCTGTTATCGCACGGTGCGGGATCTGCGAGATGCAGCCTTTGCCAAGATCCATCGCGTACCTCTCAAGGCTATCGATCGTACGCCTCACGGGGATATCGTAGCCCGGTTGACGGCGGATGCTGAAGCGGTAGGCGATGGCCTGCTTCAGGGCGTGAGCCAGCTGATGACCGGCGTGGCCACCATCGTGGGCACTATGCTGTTCCTGCTTTCCATCAGTGGCTGGGTAGCGCTGGTGGTTCTGGTTCTTACTCCCCTCTCTATCCTAGTCGCCAAAAAAATTACTGGGAAATCTCACCACTTGTTCCGCGAGCAAAGCGACACACAGGGCGAATTAACCGCTTTCATCAGCGAACGGGCAGGAAACCAGAAGCTGTCGCTGATGTTTTCACAGGAGAAAAACGCCGTGAAGGCCTTTGATGAGATCAACGGTCGGCTGAGAATCTGCGGCTATCGCGCCCAGCTGTACGGCGCACTGGTGAATCCTGTTACGCGCTTTGTAAACCATTTGGTTTACGTGGCCGTAGGTGTGACCGGCGGCTTCATTGCTTTGACCCAGGGGCTGGCCGTTATGAGTGTGGGCAACATCTCCGCCTGCCTGACCTATGCCAATCAGTATACCAAGCCGTTCAACGAAATCAGTTCTGTGATGACCCAGCTGCAAACCGCCATGGCGGCGCTGCGCCGAATCATGAACTTCCTGGACACAGAAGAAGAACAGCCCGATACGGAAAACTCTTCCGCGCCCCAGAAAATCCGGGGCGACATAACCTTCTCCAACGTATCCTTTGGTTATACCCCCGATCGCCCGCTGATTGAAGGCATGCAATTGCAGGTAAAGGCCGGGCAGCAGGTGGCCATCGTCGGGCCAACTGGCGCCGGGAAAACCACCCTGGTCAATCTGTTGATGCGGTTTTATGATATTGACGCAGGGGATATTACCATCGACGGCCAGAGCATCTATCGCATGAGCCGGAACGGCATGCGGGCGCTGTTTGGCATGGTGCTGCAGGAAAGCTGGCTGCGCCAGGGAACCGTGCGGGAAAACATCGCCTATGGCAGGCCAGACGCCACAGATGCGGAAATCATTGCCGCCGCTAAGGCCGCCCATGCCCATTCCTTTATCAAGCGCCTGCCCAAGGGATATGACACCGTCATCGGCGTGGGCAGCGGGCTATCGCAGGGCCAGATGCAGCTGCTGTGCATTGCCCGGGTGATGCTGGCGGATCCGCCGCTGCTGATTTTGGATGAGGCCACCAGCGCCATCGATACCCGCACTGAACTGAAAATTGCCGCAGCCTTCGATCAGATGATGCAGGGGCGCACGTCTTTTATCGTAGCGCATCGGCTCTCCACGATCCGGGGAGCAGACACAATCCTTGTAATGAAAGACGGCCATATCATCGAGCAGGGCAATCATGAAACCCTGCTGCAAAAGGACGGCTTCTACCATACCCTCTATTACAGTCAGTTTGCCGCCAGCCGGGACGAGGCGTGAGGTCATTCTCCCCCACGGCAAAACGCATTCCTTTTCTTTGCGCAAGGAGGCTCCCATGAATCTATTTGATATCATCGGGCCGGTCATGATCGGCCCCTCTTCCTCGCATACTGCTGGTGCTGCGCGGATTGGCCGCGTTTCCCGGCAGCTGCTGGGGGAAAAACCGGTGAAAGCCATTGTTTCCTTCCACGGTTCCTTTGAAAAAACCTATCGCGGCCATGGCACCGACCGGGCCGTTGTGGGCGGCCTGCTGGACATGACTGTGGACGATGAACGGCTGCGCCACAGCCTGCATCTGGCCAAAGAGCAGGGGCTGGACGTGACCTTCCGGCCTGTTCAACTGCGGGATGCGCATCCTAACACCGTGGTCGTGGAAGCCGTGGGCGAAAGCGGACGGCGGATTCGCTTACAGGCCGCTTCCATTGGCGGCGGCAGCATCCGTGTGCAGTATCTGGACGGCATGGAGGTGGGCTTCTCCGGCGAAAAAACCACCCTGATTATCCGCCATACGGATGCTCCCGGAGCCATCGCCATGGTAACGCGTCTGCTTTCGGATGCGAATATCAATATTGCCACCATGCGCGTGTTCCGCCATGAGGTGGGGGGCAAGGCCTGCATGGCCATTGAACTGGACACGCGGCCGGATGAAGAACTGTTAAATGCGCTACGAGCGCTGTCCGCCGTGCAGGATGTGACGCTGCTGGATCAGCTCTAATCCCCTGTATCGAACCCATTGCGGTACATGGAATGCCAATCAACGGAGGTTTCTATGGAATATTCTTTGCAAAGCCTGATTTTGCAGGCCGAAGGCATTGGCTTGGCCGAAGCCGCCATCGCCAGCGAAACAAAACAAAATGGCCTGACCCGATCGGAAATTGAAACACGGATGGACGCGGCTCTGGAGGTCATGCGTCAAAGCGCGGAACGCGGCTTTGATCCTGCCCTGCATTCCATGAGCGGCATGACCGGCGGCCAGGCATCCAAGCTGCAAGCCGCGGTCAACGCCGGGCAGACCGTGGGCGGCGATTATCTCGGGAAGGCCGCGGCACGGGCGCTTGCCATTGCGGAATATAATGCAGCTATGGGCAAGATCGTTGCCGCGCCAACGGCAGGCGCCTGCGGCATTCTTCCCGCAGCCCTGCTAACGGCACAGGAAACTTATCAGCTTTCCAACGAAGCCCTGCGCAACGGCCTGATCGTTGCGGCGGCGGTAGGCGAAGTGATTGCTGCCCGAGCCAGCATTTCCGGGGCGCAGGGCGGCTGCCAGGCAGAATGCGGCAGCGCGGCAGCCATGGCAGCGGCAGCGCTGGTTTATCTGCGGGGCGGCTCTCCCAAGCAAAGCGCGGACGCCTGTGCCTTCGCGCTGATGAACGTGATGGGGCTGGTGTGCGATCCTGTGGGCGGGCTGGTGGAAGTTCCCTGCGTTTATCGCAATGCTTCCGGCGTCGCGGGCGCATTCGTTGCGGCAGATCTGGCGCTGGCCGGCGTCCCCTCCCCCATTCCTCCGGATGAAGTAATCGACGCTATGAAGGCCGTGGGCGAGCAACTGCCTCCCTCCCTGCGAGAAACCGGCGAGGGCGGCTGCGCAGCCTGCCCCAGCGTTTGCAGAAAGAAGCAGGAGCTTTAAACTGCCGCCAGAAAAAAAAACGGCTCTTTTGCCCGCTATTTCTAAAACAATTTCGCATCCGCATACTTTCTGGGCGGATGCTTTTTTGTGCAGACGTCTTCTGAAAATGTACAGAAAAAGATCGCCCAGCTTTCGCAGATAGCGGTCGGCAGGCGATCAGCTTTCGGTATTTTGCTGCTGTGTTTTGCAAGCTGAGGCAGTTAAATGATTTTTGCTTTCCTGGGTTTATCGATACAATACTGGACTGTTAAATTGCTCCCCAATGCAGGAACAGGCTGTCCCGCACCAATCCATTTTCTTTTGACGTAGTTTTTTTCGCCTACCATATATTGCACTTTGATAACATGCGGAAATGCCGCGCCCTCCCCAGCGCCCATTCGAATCGGTTTTTGGTTGATTTTGAGCCACCACTGCTTAGCAACAGAAATTACCGTTCCCGTTGTTTCCTGGTTCACGGCATGGCTCTCCTTCGTTTTCTGAATGTTCTGGTTTCCAGCGTGCTTTGCTTGCATTAGATTTATAGCGCAGCAGCGGGCGGCTCCTCCTGCATCATTTCCCGCAGAATCTGCTCCACCTCGTCCTGCGACTGCGCCAGGTTAATCCTTGTGCGTGCCTGCGCTGCGCCCCGGCGGCCGGACACATACCAGCCAAAATGCTTGCGCATTTCCAGCAGTGCGCTATGCGTTCCCTTCCATTCCTCCATGGCTCGGGCATGCTTCAGCGATGTTTCCAGCACCTGCGCAAAGCAGGGCCGCTCATAGCTTTCCCCGGCAAAGGCAGCTTTAATTTCCTCGAAAAGCCAGGGGTTGCCCAGTGCGCCCCGGCCTATGGCCAAGCCGCTGCATCCCGTTATACGCGCGGCTTCCAACGCCGTTTTGCCATCCACAATATCGCCATTGGCAATCACCGGTGCCTGCACCGCTTCCCGCACCCGGGCGATCATTTCCCAATCCGCCTTTCCCGAATACTGCTGCATCCGCGTCCGGCCATGCACGGTGAGCGCATCCGCTCCCGCCGCTGTCACCGCCTGGGCGAATTCCACGGCGTTTTTATGCGCGTCATCCCAGCCCAAGCGCATTTTCACCGTCACAGGCAACAGCGTTGCCTTTTTCATTCGTTCCACGATCCGAGCCGCCAGCACGGGATCCTTCATCAGCGCGCTGCCGCTTTGCCCGCCTACCACCTTCTGCGCCGGACAGCCCATATTCACATCAATGGCTGTAAAACGTCCCATCTCCGTCAGCCGGGCCGCGGCTTCCTCCATGAAAGCCGGTTCGCTGCCAAAAATCTGTACAGCAAGCGGCCCTTCCTCCGGATAGCGCGCCAGAAGAAAGCGATAGGCGTTTCGATCTCGGGGAGCAGTTAAAAAGCCCTGAGCCGAAACCATTTCAGTGGTTGCCTGATCGCAGCCATGGGCAAAGCATAGTCTGCGAAACACCTGATCGGTAATGCCCGCCATGGGGGCAAGATATAAGGAGGGCGTTTCCGCACGCTTCTCATTCATCATTGAGCACCTTAACCACGCTCATATTTTTTATATGCCATCGGCCGTTTTCCCGGGTAAGAATCACGGAATACTGGGTAGTCTGCCATTTGGGGGTGGCGGCCAGGGTCACGCCCGCAGTAGCGGCGGCTTCGCGGGTGGAGCTTTTCAGCTTGCCATCAATGGCGGGAATCCGCTCGGTAATGGTTGCCCGAGCCGTATCCTCCCAAGGCCAGCACCAGAAACAGTTCATGGTAATTCGATGGTCAAAGCCTGTAATGCTGTAATCGGTCTGATAAGTGGATTGGCCGTTTCTGGCTTCCACCAGCTTCGTATCCCGATCCAGATACGCCGGGGCGAAATAGCTGCTCAGTTCCACATCCGCACCCGACCCCATCATAATCACCTGGGCGCGCTTGGCCATGCCGTCCTTCAGCAGAATATAGCAGTTGGTGGCATTCATGGAGAAATAAAACGCCATCACGATCAGCCCCAGGATGCAGCAAAGCACCAGCAGCCGAGAACAGATATACCAAATCAGCCTGCGCAGATACTTCATAGGCTGCACCTCCGTTCGACAGCGTCCCCCGTTATCGGTGGCGCTTTTTCTTCAACCATGCAACGAAATGCAAGGGCAGATTCATCCCTGCTCAGGGATTCAGCCGATAAAAACGGCAGGCGTTTTCAAAGGTTTGCTGCGCCATGGCTTCTTCCGGAACCTCGCGCAGCGAAGACAGCTTTTTCAGTACCCACACCACGTTGGCCGGCTCATTTCGCCGTCCGCGCAAGGGCTCCGGGGCCAGATAAGGGCTGTCTGTTTCTACCAGTAGCCGATCCAGCGACACTGCCTTAGCCGCTTCCCAAAGATGCGGCGCTTTTTTGAAGGTTAACGGCCCGGCAAAGGAGAAATAGAATCCCATTTTTTCATATTCCCGCGCCGTTTCCGCGCTGCCGGAAAAGCAATGAATCACGCCGCTTGGCAGCGTTTTTCGGCTACGGAAAAGCTCCAGCATGTCCCCATGCGCGTCCCGGATATGGAAAATCACCGGCACATCCAGCGCAATCGCCAGATCCAGCTGCTCATTCAGCACCTTTTTCTGGGTTTCCCGGGGGGAAAAATCGTAATAATAATCCAGACCAATTTCCCCCAATGCCACCGCCTTTTCAGCTTGTAACAGAGCCTCAAGCTGCTCCAGATAATTCGCCGGGACGTCCTTTGCCTCATGAGGATGCACCCCAACAGCAGCATATGCTCCCACATGCTCCGTCGCAAAATCCAGGCAGCGCCGGGAGGAGGACAAATCGCTGCCAACGCACACGCAGCGCTCCACCCCCGCATTCAGCATCCGCTGATACGCATCCTCCCGATCCGGCGCAAATCTTTCATCGTCCAAATGACAATGCGTATCGAACACCCTCATGCTTTTTCCAGCGCCTTCTTTGCCAGCAGCAGCGATCCCAGCAGGCCGCTATCCGGGAAGCAGGCCGGGGGCACGATCACCTCGTCCAAATTATCCACGCAGCTCAAATAGCCCTGCATCAATCGCAGCGTTTCCTGGCGAATCATGGGGAACAGATGGGTCTGCCCCATCACGCCGCCGCCCAGCACAATCTTTTCCGGCGACAGAATCATCAGCGCGGCCATGCACATCTGCGCCAGATAATGAGCTTCCAGCTTCCAGGCAGGATGATCCGGGCTCAGCTCCTTGGCCGACACGCCCCAGCGCTTTTCAATCGCGGGGCCACTGGCCAGGCCTTCCAGGCAGCTGCCATGATAGGGGCAAATGCCCTGAGGCATGGGATCATCCGGATGCGGAGCCAGCAAAAAATGCCCCATTTCAGGGTGCATCAGTCCGTGCACCAAATTGCCCTCGCAATACACGCCGCCGCCAATGCCTGTGCCGATGGTGACATACACACAGTTTTTCAGCCCCTTGCCTGCGCCCATTTCCGCTTCGCAAAGCACTGCTGCGTTCACATCAGTATCGATGGCGCAGGGAACGCTCAGCGCCTTTTCAAACGCCGGAAGCAGCGGATAATCCCGCCAGCTCAGTTTGGGCGTCTTGGTAATGGAGCCATAGGTGGGAGACGCAGGGTTCAAATCCAGCGGACCAAAGCAGCCGATTCCCAGTGCATCCACCGGATTTTTCTGAAAAAAAGAAATCATCCGACCCATGGTTTCATCCGGGGTGGTGGTGGGGATGCTCTCCCTCGCTAGGATATTCATCTGTTCATCCGCCACGGCCAGCACCATTTTCGTGCCGCCGCCTTCCAGCGCGCCATATCGCATACTGTTTCCTCCTCTTGATAAAAAACGCCTGGCGCCTGTTCCAGCGCCAAGCGCAGATTTGTACTCTGTGTCAGGGGAAAACCCATTTTTTGCAGTGCTTGCCTTCGTGCTGCCGTTCGCAGGGATGGCTCTCGGCAGGTCCCCCTGTTTTCCAGAAAAGACTGCTTTTTCGTTTCCTGCCCCTGCTTATTCGAACAGCTTGCCTTCCGCGTTCAGCACATGCTGCTGATCGTCCAACAGCCGCTGGAACCGCGCCTTATAATCCTTTGCCGCAGCCTTAAGGCTCTTCACCTGGTCTTCCAGCGCCGCCTTTTCGTCTTCTAGAGCTTCCAGGCCGGCATCCGCACGCTGATGCGCATTAGACAGAATCTTTTCCGCTTCTGCCTTCGCATCAGCAATGGTTTCTTCGTACACCTTCTGAGCCATCGCCAGCACCTTCTGAGCCGCCTGGCCATCCTCTGCCTTGGCCGCTTTAGGCGCTTCCTTCACAGGAGCAGGGGCAGGAGCCGGCACGGGAGCCGGGGCATACGCCGCCTGACTGCTCCGAGGAGCCTGGGCCAGACGCGCCTGCAGCGTGGCGATTTCCTCCTGCATGGCTACCATTTCGTCGCAGATTTGGTCAAGAAACTCGTCCACTTCCTCCGGATCGTATCCGCGCATCTTGGTCTTGAATTCTTTTTCTTCGATCATGGCAACGGTAATGGGCATAGGTCAAACTCCTTTCACGGCCTTGAGCCGATTCGATTTGATTACGCAAACAGCCCCAGCACCAGCCGGGCCACATAGCAAAGCACAATCGCTGTGATCGCGCCCACGTTTACCTTCGTGCGGCGTTCCGGAATCAGCTTCGCCGCCACTCGATTGCCAATGCGAATTCCCGGCTCACAAATGCGAGCCAGCGCCGTCATCCACGGCTGCTGAGCATCCGTCACATAGGGCAGCGCCAGGTCAATTAGCAAAAGCAGCGCATAGAGACTCAGCAGTTTTTGCAGCAGCGTGAAAATAAGCATCTTTCGTTTCTCCTTTCCAGAGAGAGGACGGATTACTGGTTCACAGCCTCATCCGGCGCATAGCCATATCCAGCAGGCTGCGCTGAGAACGCCGGAACCTGCGCCTCCTGCGGCGCGGTGCGGGCATAGAAGGGCTGCGCCGCTTCTTCAGCTACGGCGGAGCGTTGCGTGAAGCCGGCCGCATTCTGCTGCGGCTGCTGATAAGCGCTCTGGGGCTGATACATCGTGCGCTGACCCGCCTGGTTCATTCCGGGCTGATACATAGGCCGCTGCGCCGTCCGTGTAGGCGCACCGTTCATTTGATTCGTCGCCTGATCGGCATAGACCGCCATGGTCTGGGGCGCCAGAAGATACACGCCATAACGGGAAACCTTGGTAATCGTAGCGGTCAGGGAATAGCAAGCGCCGCTGAGGGTATCCACCAGCCGACGCATTTCGGCAGGGTCGGTTACGTTTTCCAGCACGATCAGCACCGCATCGCCGCCCCGCAGCAGCGTAATCGCGCTGCGGCAATCGCCCATGCCCCGGGCATTAATCACCCGGGCATTGAGCAGCGCACCGCCGACAGCAGGCTGCGGCTGTTCCGGCTGGAAGGGGGGCTGCTGAGGCGCAGGCTGCTGCGCTACAGACTGCTGATACGCCCCCGCCTGCTGCTGATAGACATTGAAATCCACCACATTGCTTTCCTGCTGCGCTGCATGCTGCTGCGTCCGCCGGTTCCGAGCCGGAGCCTGGAAGGGCTGCTGGGGCGCAGGCTGCTGATAAACAGGGGCCTGATAGGATTGCGGCTGCTGGGCCTGCTGCTGATAAACAGGAGCCTGATAAGCCTGCTGCTGATAGCCCTGAGGCGCCTGCTGATAATAGGGCTGCTGCTCCTGCTGAGGAGGATAGCTTTCTTCTATCCGCGGTGCGGGAGCTTCCTCGCCCTCATAGAAGAAATTGTTATACAGCGCCCGCGCCTTCTGCTTCAGGCTATCAAAGAAGTTTCCGTTTCCCATCCCCGTGTTCCTCCTGCTTTATCGAAATAGCGCCGAGCCCACGCGCACCATTGTTGCGCCCGCCCGAGCTGCCAAATCATAATCCTGGCTCATGCCCATGGATAATTCGCGGATATCCGTCCCCGCCACAGCTTCCGCCGCGCAGCGGTCAAACAGCCCGCGCATTCTTGCAAACAGTTTCTCCAGTGTTTCTTTATCCGCGCCCAAGGGCATTATGGCCATCAGCCCCTGCACCTGAACGCCCGGCAACGCCGCACAGCTTTTCAGCAACGGCAGCAAATCTTCTTCTGCCACGCCGCCCTTTTGCGGCTCCCTGGCGATATTGACCTGCAAAAGCACAGGCATGCGCCTGTTGACTTTCCCAGCCTGACGATCGATTTCCTGCGCCAGCGCCAGATGATCCACCGATTGGATCATGCATACATCTTTTATTATATATTTAACTTTGTTGGTTTGCAACCTTCCAATGAGGTGGATTGAAAATTTTTCATCCAAAAAGGGCATTTTTTCCCGCAAAACCTGAACGCGATTCTCACCAATATGCGTTATGCCCAGGTTTTTCAGCGGCAGAATTTGCTCCGGAGCGGCGTATTTTGTCACTGCAATCAGCTTGGGCGGCCGCCCCCACGGGGCGCTTTCCCGCCGAAGCGTTTCCTGCACCTGCCTGACGCGCTCAGCCAGCGTATCCGCCATGGCCCTTTCCTCCTTTTCCTTATTCCGCCTTAGAAGGAGAGGCGGATTCGCACGCCTTCGTAAAGCACGCCCGGGTTTTCCGGGATGATGTAGGCTTCCTTCCCATCGTCGGAAATAACCTCCACGGCGGTCCAGTATTCGCCGCCCTCCGTGGACATCACCACGCCCTTGCGCCCTTCTTTCATATAAATCGCCCGGCTGGGAACCATCAGGCTATTCACGCTTTCGCCCAGCTGCACCTGACAGGAGCGAATATACAGCACGTTTTGCAGGGCGGACGTATCGTCAATCTTCAGCCGAACCAGCAGTTCCCCGCCCGAGCGGGTGAAGGATTCCACTGTGGCGTCCACGATCGTATTGTCGAAGCTTTCAATCAGCAGCTTATACGTGCGGCCATTAACAGGCGTCCATTCCATTTCGTTACATAGCATCAGCACAACCCAGCTGTCATCCCGCACCACCCGGTAAATAGAAACCGTGTTCCGGGAATAGCTATCGCCGGTGCTGGGGATATTGCCCTGATACATGCTGCGCACCTGGGCGGGAGAATAATCGCCATAGGTGTTCATATTCAGCGCCGTTTCAAAGCCATCCGTATAGAAGCTGACGCGGCCCGCCGTTGTGGCGGCATACTGCTTCGTCCAGGAGGAAATGCGCTGAAGCTGCGTGTTTTCGTCATCGTAAAGGCGGGTCAGCTTCTGGTCATCCGGGTATTTCTGTTTCAGGTAGATTTGCAGATCCTGCATAGCCTCGGTCAGCAGCGTTTCCTGCGCAATCAGGCTGCCCTGCGCGCCCTGCACCAGATGCTGCGCTTCCAGTGCCCGTTCCTTCACCTTGCTCATCAGAGAGATCAGACGGGTATCAGCAGCAGCGTTTGCGATCAGGGTTTTATGGTATTCCTTGATCTGGTCGCGATAGTTTTGCAGGGTTGTCCATTCCTTGGAACTAAACCCGGAAGAATATACTGTAGCCACTAGGTCGGCCCGGTTCACTTCCGCGCCCTCATCCACTCCATAATCGATCTGGGACACGCCGTCCTGGGTATACACCGTTTCGTTGCGCACCACCACGGCGTCGCCCGTATAGCGGGCACTCAGGGAGCCCGCCTCCACATACCCATAGGCCACCTGCCCCGGAGCCAGCATTCGCAGCACAGCAAAGGCAGCGAAAGCCACCACCACCACGATCAACGCCAGATAAACGCCCTTATTCCCGTTCTTTTTCGCGCGCGGCATCCCGGTCTTGGGCGGCTGATACACGCCCTGTTGCGGATGCATGCCCACCATCTGCTGTGGCGGCGGGGGTATCTGGCTTCCGGCTACGGGGGGCTGCCCAGACTGGAATCCCTGCCCATTCGCTGAACCCGGCATTTGCGGATACGCCGGCATCTGCAAAGGCGGCGGTGCCTGGCCGGGCATGGGCTGCTGTGCGCCCTGATTCGGCAGCGGCATTTGCGTCCATTGCTGCTCTCCCCCAGGCGCGGCGGGGGGATAATCTGGCTGATAAGGCCCTTGCGGCGGCTGCATGGTCTCCTCCTGTTCTAAAGGATAACTCTGTATAGTTCGCGGTCTACTTGAAAATTCCTGCTAATTCTGAAAATTGTTTTACATTTCTATGAATCTTGTGGGAAGGATGGGAACGGGAGAACGTTGCGGGGCTGCGCGCCCAGCAACCCCGCCAGAGATTTCATCTCTGGACTCAATTCACAATTTTGCTTAGACGAATCGAATCAGCCATTTTCTGTGAGGAACAAGAGGAACGAAGCTATAGTAGCATCCCGCAGCAGCGTCTGAGCGGCGCTCAGACCTCGATCAATTTTGACCTGGTTTTTTCAGATGATCGGCAACGGGAAAACACGTTTTCCCGTTCGCGATAACGCTCCCTGCTACGGGGAACATCTGTATTTTCCTCAATAAACTCGCGGACTTTGTTCGTCTTACAATGCTTACTTCTTCGCGTATGGGAGTACCGTGGAATCATTCCCCTGCCCGTTAGAGAACGTTACCCCGCAATACGGCAATTGCTTGCCTGGTCAGTTTACGCTACGATAAGCTTCCACCACATCCGAGCGCTTTTGCAGCTTGCGAATGGCATTGTCCAGCTGTTCGCGGCTCTGCACCTGAATAGTGGTAGTAATATTGCAGGTCTTGTTCTTGTTCAGCTTCACGGAAATGGCTGTGATCGGCAGATTCATTTCTGTAATAAACGCAGTGATCTCGCCCAGCAACGATGGATGATCGTAACAAATCATCTGAAGGTTCGCGCTGAATGTGCCTGCGCCCTCCTCCGCCCAGGAAACGGGAATTGCTCGCTCCGGCTCCGTGTGCAGGGCGTTTACGCAGTCCGCTTTGTGTACCGTCACCCCGCGTCCCCGGGTGATGTATCCCACAATATCATCTCCCGGCACCGGATTGCAGCACTTGGCAAACCGCACCAGCATTCCCGATTCCCCATGCACGTAAATGCCGTGGGTAGGCTTTCCCTTGGGCGGTTGCGGCGTGGATGCGGGCATAGCCCCTTCCTGCACCACCGTCACCTTGGGCAGCGCCGGCGCTTCCTTTTTCTGCTTCTCGTCTATTAACCTGGAAATGACATATGATGATGCTATACCACCATAACCGACTGCACCGTATATGTCCTCCAATTCCTGGAACATGTACTTGCGCAGCAGCGGCTCATAGTATTCCGGCTTCGTATAATCTCCCAGCTTGATTCCCCGTCGCCGGGCTTCGTGCTCCAGCATTTCCCTGCCTTTTTGCACGTTTTCGCCCCGCAACTCTTTTTTCAAAAACTGCCGAATCTTCGCCTTGGCCTGCTGGGTTTTCACGATCTTGAGCCAGTCCATACTCGGCCCTTTGGACGCGCCAGAGGTGATCACTTCCACCCGATCGCCAGTGGATAGCTGCGTGTCCAGCGGCACCATCTTGCCGTTGATCTTCGCGCCCACGCAGCTGTTGCCCACCTGAGAATGAATCCGGTACGCAAAATCCAGCGGCGTTGCCCCCCGCTGCATGGAAATAATGTCTCCCTTGGGGGTAAATAGAAAGACCTCCTCGGAAAATAAATCGGTCTTCAGGCTGTCGATAAATTCATGGCTGTCCCGGGTTTCGGATTGCCAGTCCAGAATCTGACGCAGCCAGTAAAGCTTCTGATCCAGTCCCCCGTCCCCATGCCCCTTTTCTTTGTAATTCCAGTGAGCCGCAATGCCGTATTCGGCCACCCGGTGCATTTCCCAGGTGCGAATCTGGATTTCAAAAGGGAAGGGAATCCGTCGCCCACCTACCACCGTTGTATGCAGGGATTGATACATGTTCGCCTTAGGCACGGAAATATAATCCTTGAATCGACCCGGCACCTGATTCCACAGTGTGTGCGCAATGCCCAGAACCGTGTAGCATTCCGGGATCGTATCTACGATCACACGGATCGCAATCAAATCATAGATCTGGTCAAAGGGCTTGTTCTGGATCACCATCTTGCGGTAAATGGAATAAAGATGCTTGGGCCGACCATCGATCTCATAATGCATCCCGGCCTCATTCAGCTTCTGAGAAAGCTCGCTGATCACCAGCTTAATGTTTTCTTCCCGTTCGGCCCGCTTCATGCCCACCTTCTTGGCCACATCCTGATAGCCCTCGGGATCGATATAGCGCAGCGCCAGGTCTTCCAATTCCTGTTTAATCGTATATACGCCCAGGCGATGCGCCAGAGGCGCGTAAATATCCAGGGTTTCCCGGGCAATGGCCACCTGCCGGTCTACCGGCTTAAAGCGCAGCGTTCGCATATTATGCAACCGATCCGCCAGTTTGATCAGCACCACCCGGATATCCTTGCTCATGGCCAGAATCATCTTGCGAAGGGATTCGGCCTGCTGCTCTTCCCGGTCGGCAAAGTCCAGCTTGCTCAGCTTGGTCACGCCATCCACCAGCTGCGCCACCTCCGCCCCAAACTCGGTTTGGATGCTTTGGAGCGTCACGCCTTCGCAATCTTCCACGGTATCATGCAGGAAGGAAGCGGCGATAGTGGGAGGATCAATCATCAGCTCCGTAAGGATAGAGGCCACATAGGTCGGATGCACGATGTAAGGCTCGCCGCTTTTGCGAACCTGCCCTTCATGGGCCTTCTGCGCAAAATGAAACGCCCGCTCAATCAGATCGCAGCCTTTGCCGCTGGGATCCGATTTGCGCACCCGCTCCAGAATTTGTTCCAGGGTAAGGCATTCATATGCTGTATAAGCCATCCCGCTCCTCCTTTATCCTTGCGCCGCCTGATACAGCAGGCTTTCCTCCGGGCCACGCTTTTGCATAGGCCGGAGGGAAATCGAAAAAGGCGCTAAAACACAATCGATCAGATTGATTTCGGCAAACACCGTCAGGGCAAACGCCGCCTGAGAAAGAGTAAAACCGGCATCATAAGCAAAATCCTCCAGGCTTCGGGGCGGGGCCGCTCGCAGCTGCCGATAGCATTCCCGCAGCTGCGGAACATCCAGCGCCATCCCCGCCAGCAGCGCCTTTGCCGCTGCCGTTTGGGGCAGGGCGTATACATGCGCATCCGGACAGGCGGCCCGCCAGGCGTCCGCGTCAAAAAAGTCGCCGTCGCATAATATCACACACCGATAGGAAGCGCAAGCATTCGCCGGGGAACCTCGCAGCAAAATTCCATGAAATGCCCGGGGATCCGCCGCCCTTTCCAGAAAAAACGCCGCCTGCGGATATTGCGCCCGCAACGCCATCGCAGTTTCCCAGCAGCGGCAAACCAGCAGCGTTCCCTGCTGCCCCGCCATGCACGCATCCAGCTTTTCCTGCGCAAGCGTTTCCGCCCGGCCCTCGCTCCTTGGCTGCGCCAGCCAGCTCAGCGCATCCGCCTCGGGGTCAGGCGGCAGCGTCTCCGGCTCCAATTCCAGCGCGTATAGCTGACATTGCGCCGTGACACGCCCACGGAATTCGTTAAGGGTTGGGGTCATAACCATCCGGTATTCTCCCCCAACCGCAGAAGCCTGTTCGCCGCCGCCAAAGAAAATTCCGTCCCGCAGCACGTTGCCCTGGCGAAAGGTGCATTTGAGATGCTTTCCATCCTTGCCCACCGGCCGCAGCGCCAGGGCTTCCACCCCTGCGCACAAAAACCGGGGTGCCGGATTGCCCATGCCAAAGGGCTCCAGCAACGCCAGCAGAGAAACAGTTTCCTCCGTAACCTGAGACAACTGCAATTGCCCGTCGCACCAGAAGACGGAAATCGGCGCCACGCCGCCGGTCTGCTGCGCCACTGCCTGAGACAGCCGCCGCTGAAACTCCGGCACACGCTCCGCTTCCATCGTCAATCCAGCCGCCTGTTTGTGGCCGCCAAAACGCAAAAACAGATCCTGGCATTGCCTCAGTGCTTCGTAAATATCCACATCCCCGGCGCTGCGGGCGCTGCCAACGCAAATATCGCCCTCCCGGGAAAGCGCCACTGTGGGATAGGCATATTTCTCCGCGATGCGGCCCGCTGCCAAACCCACCACGCCGCTGTTCCAGCCTTCGCCGCAGACCACAATGGCCCGGTTATCCACCAGATTAATCTGCGCCACCTGCTGCTCTGCCGCATCGATTACCTGCTGCTCCTGCTCTTTTCGGCTTTGGTTCAGCGTCTGTGCCCGTGCAGCCAGTTCCTGTGCCCGGGACGGGTTCTGCGTTTCCAGCAATTCCAGGGCAATCTGAGCAGAGGCCAGTCGGCCGCAGGCATTAAGCCGGGGAGCCAGTTGGAAAGCCACCTGCTCGCTGGTCACGCCACCAGATATTCCTGCCTCCTTCACCAGCGCCTGTAAGCCCGGGCGGCGAGTGCTGGCAATGCAAGGCAAGCCCAGTGCCACCAGCGCCCGGTTTTCGCCCGTCAGTTCCACCAGATCGGCCACTGTAGCCAGCGCAGCCAGATCCAGAAACTCTCGGGCCCTTTCACCCAGCAGCGACTGGCTCACCTTCCACACCACTCCCGCCCCGCACAGATACGGGAAGGGATAATCTCCTAGCAGGGGCGAAACCACCGCGTCCGCATCGGGCAATTCCGGGCCGGGACGATGGTGATCCGTCACGATCACTCGCATCCCCGCTTTCTTTGCAGCTGCCACTTCTTCCATGCTGGCAATGCCACAATCCACCGAAATCAGCAGAGAGTATTCCTGCGCCAGCTTTTCCACAGCCGCCAAATTCAGCCCATAGCCTTCCGTATGCCGATCCGGGATATACACCTCCGCATTCATGCCCATCTGCCGAAGAGTTTCCGACAAAATGGCTGCCGCGCATACACCATCCACATCGTAATCGCCATACACCACGGCCCGCTGCCCGGCATCCCGGGCGCTGCGGATTAGCGCCGTTGCCTCGCCCAGGCCAGGCAGCATTTCCGGGGGCAGCAGCTGATCCCAGTCAGGATGCAGAAATGCGTCCGCCTGCGCCTGCGTTTCCATGCCGCGAGCAGCCAGCAACCGACAAAGCCAATCAGGCAGCCCGGAAAAAGCCGGGGCGGAAGAAACCGTGCGCAGGGCGATGGACCGCATAAGGAGCCTCCCAAAATTGCAAAAGAGTAAAAAGAGGGTGCCGGCGGCATACCGGCACCCATCGTGGATTCATTACTTCGTTTTTCCAAACAGGCCGGGCTTGGTGCTCATCATGGTAAAGCAGCTTTGGAACAGGCGCATCAGCGGAGCGGCAAAAGCGCTTGCCACCACGGCCGTAGACAGGGTGTAGCCCAGAACCTTCGTGCCGGGGATCAGCATCAGAACGCAGGCAATCACCATCGCGCCGCCATGCACCAGCCAAACCAGCTTGCCTGCAGCGCGGAAGCCCGCCTTCGTGGCGGCCTTGGGCGCGAGACCCTTGGCGATTTCCTTGGAAATAGCGTCGGTCCGGGTCACAGCGGTGAAAATCGCCAGGAGAATGCCTAACAGCAGCACGATCGCAACCGCCACATTCACCGTGGCCAGCACCAGCGTGGCAAAGAAGAAGAACATCATCATAATGGCGCACCATACGCCCCAAATGCCGGCAAAACCCGTAAGTTTGCCGGTGACCACCAGATAAACCAGCGCCACAGCCAGCATCACAGCAGCGATAATCAGCAGCGCACGGAGAGAACCGCTTCCATCATTCTCCAGTTCGCCGGTTTCGCCCTGGGTCAGTTCGGCAGAGAAGGCGCCATTGTTCAGCATCGCCGCTACCTTTTCGGTGGTTTCCCGGCTCGCGCCCAGCGGCACAGAGATAGTGCCAGTGGTAAATGCTTCGGGCACGGTGGCAGAAATCAGCAGCGCGCCGTCCTGATAGATGCTCATGGTGCCGTTAATATTAGCAGAAGTCGCATCGGCCAGCTTCTGCTTGCCTTCCTCGGTGGTCTGCAGACCCAGCATATAGGTGGTGGTGTCGTATTGCCCAACGGAAGCGACCTTAATATCTGCACCGGTCATAAACGCTTCATCGCCAATGCGGAATTCGAAATTGCCCTTGCCGCTGAGCATGGACAACACGTTGGCCGCATCATCCGTCTTGGGCAGTTCCACCCGGATGGTGCTTTCGCCCACCAAGGAGACCTTCACATCATTCAGATTGCAGGCAGAAAGGCGCGCTTTCATCACCTTCAGCGCCGCATTGGCCAGATCCGCTACGGATTCTTCGCTGCCCTCGGGAACAGAAACGGTGTATTCCGCATAGTCGCCGCCGCCAAGGCTACGGGACAGGGGGAGGGACGCAGGCCAATCCTGGCTGCTCACGGGCACCCAGGGCAGTAGCACATTCACGCCCT
Organism: uncultured Oscillospiraceae bacterium; assembly: GCA_964423675.1. Classification (GTDB taxonomy): domain Bacteria; phylum Bacillota; class Clostridia; order Christensenellales; family Aristaeellaceae; genus RUG563. Next base: position 10,802 of record CAYRFP010000002.1, on the reverse strand, counting down.
CGTTATCCAGCTTCATGCCGCTGACGGCCAAGCAGGAGACCAATACCGTCACCACCAGCAAAAGTGCCAGACAGATCAGGCCCTTGCAGCTATTGCTGAGGGGTTTCCGGGTTTTCGTGTTTGCCATAACAAATCTCTTCCTCTCGTTGTGTAATACGCTTTTTCAACGCGCCGTACGCGTTTTCATCGCATTTTATATACTTGTCTATTATACTATTTCCCGACCGCTCCGTCAAGCAATTCCTGCCAGCACGAAAAAAAGAGCGGAAATTGGGGCGCGCTCCTGTTTTTTATACCAGCGCTTCCGCAGAAAGATCATACGTGCCAGCACGAATAATCCGAGCGCGAATGAATTCACCTTCCGTAAGGGGCTGCTGGCTTTCCAGCAGGATTTCGCCATCCGCATCCGGTGCTTCCCAGGCCGAACGTGCCGTATAGCGCTTGCCCTGCCGCCCCGTGATCAGCACCTTTTCTTCCTTCCCGACCCGCAGCTGGTTTCGCTCTAGGCTGATTTTCGCCTGTAATTTCATCAATCGATCCAGCCGCTGCTGCTTGATTTCCTCCGGAATCTGATCTGGCATCGCGGCCGCGGGCGTATCCTCCTCCGGAGAGAAGGTAAATGCGCCCATCCTGTCAAAGGCCATTTCCTCCGTGAATGCCATCAGTTCTTCAAAGTCCGCCTCCGTCTCTCCAGGGAAACCCACGATAAAGGTCGTCCGTAGGCAGAAGCCCCGCTCCCGCGCCGCTCGCAGCATGGCCTTGGTATGCGCCACGGTTCCCCGCCGGTTCATCCGTTGCAGCAATCCGGGTGCCGCATGCTGAAGCGGCAAATCCAGATATTTGCAGATATTTTCCCGGGCTGCCATGGTGTCCAGCAGCGATTGGTTCACTTCATCGGGATACATATAAAGCGCCCGCAGCCATTCCACGCCCGCTATATCTGCCGCCTCGTTCATTAGGCTTTCCAGTGAATCGCCGGTATCCACGCCATAGCGGGTGGTATCCTGGGCAATGAGAATATGCTCCTTCACGCCCCGGCTGGCCATTTGACGGATTTCGTCCAGAATCGCCTGACGGCCGCGAGAACGATAGCCTCCCCGAATCAGCGGAATGGCGCAATAAGCACAGCGATTATCGCAGCCATCGCCGGTTTTGATATAAGCGGAATAGCCCGGCGTGGTCAGCACCCGGCCGCATTCCAGAAATTCCTTTTTACGCGTCGTCGCCACCGGATGCTTTCCTTCCAGCGCTTCCTCCAAATAGTGAACAAGATCGGCATACTGGCTCACGCCCAGCAGACAATCAATCTCTGGAATCTCAGCCAGCAGATCCTTTTCATAGCGCTGAGCCAGACAGCCGGTCACGCATAAAACCTGGCAGCAGCCTGTTTTTTTATATTGCGCCATTTCAAAAATCGCATCGATGGATTCTTCCTTCGCCGGCGCGATAAAGCCGCAGGTGTTCACAATCAGGATCTGCGCTTCCTCCGGCGCATTGGTAAGCTGACAGCCTGCCGCTTTCAGCGTACCCAGCATCTGCTCCGAATCCACGCGGTTTTTCACGCATCCCAAAGAAATCATCCCAACCTTTAAGCCCTGCAGCATAGAATTGCTCCTTTCGTTGTCGCGACAGATTCTCCCTCCGCCGCGCTCCTTATTTTAGCATAATCCCCGCCCGGATACAAGAGAAAGCTGCATCCCCATCTCTCGGCAAAGCCCTGCGCAAAAGCCGATTTGCCCATCGCCCGTTTCCTGCTCGTCCTGCTTTTTGGCTTGCTCCCGCCTGCGCTTCATGGTATACTATATGGTAATGTTTTCAGAAGCCGGTGAACCGGACAAAGGAGGAAGCTTATGCTGCGAATCGCCAATCTCAAGGTGCCCCTGGATGCGGAGCCGGACGCGCCGCTGCTGCTGGCGCTGGAAAAGCTACGCGTTTCCCGGGATCAGCTGTCATCCTGGCGCATAAGCAAAAAAAGCGTGGATGCCCGGGATAAGGGCAACGTACACTTTGTGATAACGGTGGATGCGGCATTCAAAAACGAAGGCGCGCTTTTGCGTCGGCTGCGCCCTAGTGTGGCTGTTCCGGCGCCGCTTCCGCCCGTTCCGCCCAAGCTGACTGCGCCGCCCAGGGGGCCCCGGCCTGTGGTTGCAGGCTTTGGCCCCGGTGGGCTGTTTGCGGCACTCACACTGGCCAGAGCAGGGCTAAAGCCCATTGTGCTGGAACGAGGCGAGCGAGTAGATCAACGCGCGCGAACCACCGAAGCCTTCGCCACATCCGGCCAGTTAAACCCCGAAAGCAATATCCAGTTTGGCGAGGGGGGAGCCGGGGCGTTTTCCGATGGAAAGCTGACCACCGGCATTAAAGATAAGCGCTGCCAGCTTGTGCTAAAGGAGCTGGCAGATCACGGCGCACCGGAAGAAATCCGCTATGAAGCGCGCCCGCATATCGGAACGGATCGGCTGCCCCAGGTGGTGGCCGCCATTCGGGAAGAAATCCTTTTGCTGGGCGGTGAAGTTCGCTTTTCCTCCCGTTTAACCAATTTAAAGATCAAAGCGGACTGTCTGGAGGCCGTTACGTATCAGGATGCGCAGGGTGTGGGCGAAATTGCAACAGATACGCTGATCGTCGCGATTGGCCACAGCGCCGCCGACACCCAGCAAATGCTTTATCGTGCCGGGGTAAACATGATTCAAAAGCCCTTCTCAGTGGGCGCACGAATCGAGCATCCCCAGGCGCTGATCAGCAAGACTCAATATGGCCGCTTTGCCCGGCATCCCGCCCTGGGCGCGGCGGAGTATCATCTCTCTGCCAAGCTGCCCGATGGCCGTGGAGCCTACACCTTCTGCATGTGCCCCGGCGGCACGGTGGTTCCCGCTGCCAGCCGTATCGGCGGCGTATGCGTAAACGGCATGAGTCCCTTTGCCCGGGATGGCCAAAACGCCAATGCCGCCCTGCTCATCGATGTGCGCACTGAGGATTTTCAGGATGATCATCCCTTGGCTGGCTACGTGCTGCAAAGGCTATGGGAGGAGCGGGCATTTCGCGCCGGCGGCGGGAATTACAAAGCGCCTGTTCAGCGGGCAGAGGATCTTTTGTGCGGCCGGGAAAGCAAAGCGCTGGGAGATGTCTCCCCCAGCTATCGTCCCGGCGTTACCTGCGCGGATCTGCGATCCGTGCTGCCGGATTTTGCTTATCAGGGGCTGCGGCAGGCCGTTCAGCTTTTTGACCGCCAGCTGCACGGCTTTGCCCTGCCCGATGCGGTGCTCACCGGCGTGGAAAGCCGTTCATCCTGCCCGGTTCGGCTTTTGCGAGATCCGCGATACGAAAGCAGCATAGGCGGCGTTTATCCCTGCGGTGAGGGTGCAGGATATGCCGGCGGGATTATGAGCGCCGCCGTGGACGGCATGCGAGTGGCCGAAGCGGTACTCAAGCGCCGGGGAATGATGGAGGAATAAACAACATGCGATGTGTGGTTCAGCGTGTTTCAGAAGCGTATGTAACAGTGGACGGCCGGGTAACAGGTCGCATTGAAAAGGGGCTATGCGCCCTGATTGGCGTGGAAACAGGCGATACAGAAAAGGACGCTTTGTATCTGGCTGGAAAAATCGCCAAGCTACGGATTTTTGAAGATGAAAACGAGAAAATGAATCGTTCCGTAATGGATGTAGGCGGCAAGGTGCTGGCCGTTAGCCAGTTTACCCTGCTGGGCGACGCTCGGGGGCAAAACCGGCCAGGCTTTACCCGGGCCGAAACACCGGAAACGGCCAACGCGCTCTATGAAGCCTGTTGCGCCGAACTGCGGCGGCTGGGGCTTGCAGTGGAAAACGGCGTGTTCCGCACCCATATGATGGTGCATTTGATTAACGATGGGCCGGTAACCATTCTGCTGGACAGCAAAAAACTTTTTTAATCACGGAGGAAAGCAATGGAAATTAAAGCTTTGCAGGTTGGGCCAATTGGCACGAATTGCTATCTGGTTTTTGATCCCAGCCGTCAGGATGCGCTGATTATTGATCCCGGCGAAGAGCCGGAGCGGATTCAGACGGCGCTGGACGGCCGCGTTCCTTCCGCTGTATTGCTAACGCACGGCCATTTTGACCATACCGGTGCGCTCAACGCCTTCGCCGATGCACCCATTTACATCCATGAGGCGGACGCAACCATGCTCAACGACCCTTATCAAAACGCAGGCGGCGATAACGGCGATGTCCGGCCCCGGCCCACACCCACCGCCTTTGTGGCGGAGGGCACATCCCTGCAATTGGCCGGGCTGGATGTTTCCGTGCTGCATACCCCTGGCCATACCCCGGGCAGCGTTTGCTATCGGATTGGCGATGCGCTCTTTACCGGCGACACTCTGTTTGCCCATGGTTACGGGCGCACTGATCTGCCCGGAGGTGATTTTTCAGCGCTCCGTCAATCTCTGCGGCGGCTGCTGCGGCTGCAGGAAAACCTGCGGGTGTTCCCTGGTCACAGCGTTCCAACCACCTTAAACCGCGAACGAGGAACAGAAACATGATCGTCAGTATTTTCACCCCAACCCCGCAATTTTCCAACGACATGGCGGATGTGATCCGGATTTTCTTTGGAAACATTGATCTGCGCTTGAACGCCCTAGGCGGCGATCTGACGCTGACGCATACCGAAGCCGTTTCTGAAAACCAGAGGCACTGCCGCATCGTCCTTTCCGGGGCATATGCCATCGAAGCGGAAAACGAAGCCCCCTGCCATGCCGATCCCCTGCTGGAAAAGCGCTTTCATAAGCGCCAGATCAAGCAACTGGTCTATAGTGTTTGCCAGCAGATCACCGGCCGTACCCCGCCCTGGGGATCGCTGACCGGCATTCGTCCCACTCGGCTGCTCTATGCCGGCCTGGCGGAAGGGCTGACGCTGGAGCAGGCTGGACAGCAGATGCAGCAACAGTTTGATATCCAGCCGGAAAAACTCTCGCTGCTAAAGCAAATTGTTGCTGTTCAGACCGCCCTGCCCCAGCCTGGCAACCGGGATATCGATCTCTATGTGGGTATTCCCTTTTGCGTATCCCGCTGCGCCTATTGCTCGTTCCTCAGCGGCGAGGTGGGCAAGGGAACGCAGCTTTCCCCGTATGTGGACGCGCTGGAAAAGGAAATCACAGCCACGCTGGAACTAATTGACGAAAAAGGGCTGCGGCCTCGAACCTTCTATATGGGCGGCGGCACCCCCACCTCTCTTCCTGTCCCGCTGCTGGAGCGGGTGTTGCGGGCAGCCCGTCCTTTTATTGATCGGGTGCAGGAGGTGACAGTGGAAGCTGGCCGGCCAGACACCATTGATGCGGAAAAGCTTCGCGTAATCCACGATGCAGGAGCCACCCGCATTTCCATTAATCCCCAGACCATGCATGACGAAACCCTGCGCCGCATCGGCCGGAACCACACTTCCGCCCAAACCGAAGCGGCCTATGCCCTGGCCCGGAAAGTCGGTTTCCATCACATCAATATGGATCTGATTGCCGGTCTGCCTGGCGAGGATTTGGCCATGTTCCTGCAAACCCTGGATTGGAGCCACACTCTTGCCCCGGAAAGCCTGACGGTTCATACGCTGTCCATCAAACGATCCAGCCTGCTGCATCTATGGGAAGCAGCGCTGCCGGATGGCGAAATGACCGGCGAAATGGTTGCTGCTGGGCGGGAAAGCGCCAAAGCGCGGGGCATGCAGCCTTATTATCTGTATCGGCAAAAGTATATGGCTGGCAATCTGGAAAACGTGGGCTACGCGCTGCCCGGCCATGAATGTCTCTACAACATCGGCATGATGGAAGAAACCGCTCATGTGCTGGCCGTAGGCGCAGGCGCCATCAGCAAGCGCGTACAGCCCGAAAAAGGCCGCATTCAGCGCGCACCCAATGTCAGCGATATTGAAAACTATATCGATCGCGTATCGGAAATGGTGGAACGGAAAAAGGAATTGTGGGCAGAAAGCTGGGATTAATCCTGCCCCGCCGCTCCCATGCTAAAGCCCTGCTTCGAGCACTCGAAGCAGGGCCTTGTTTATGTTACCTTGGAAATTACCTCTGGCTACGCATGCTTTACATCCACGGCGCATTCAGCACGGCAGCGTCATCCAGCGCCGAGACCGTCACCTGGAAGAACACCGGCTCCTCGGGCCTGCATTCCGGATCCATAGCCGTGATCTGCCATGCAGGAATCAGCAGTTGCTTTCCCTTCACGGCGTAAACCATTTCAATCTTCTTTGCCTTTTCCAGAGCCGGGCCCATCTCGCTGAGCCAACTCTTATTCGCCGAATGAACCGCCTGACTCAGGGCTTCCTCCGCGCTGATCAGCGTCTTTTCCCCCTGACTTTCTCCCAGAATCATCGGCAATTCAATGTAAGCGCAGCGCACGCCATCCTGAGTCACATAGAGCACTGCTTCGGCAAAGGCCCGCTCCGCCGTCGCGCCATTCATGCGAACGCTGTAAACCAGATAATAGCCCTCATCTGCTGCCGTAAAGCCATCGTGCCATTCATTGTTGCTCAGGAATTCCCCGTTGGCGATTTTCTGGTTCTGGGCGTCATTCAGCTGCTCAATAGTCGCCTGATCTGCAGCATAGCGCCAGACGCACACGTTGTTTTCCATGCCCAGCTTTTCCAGAAGGACTTCCGCATCCGCCTGCGCCTTTTCCAAGGTAATTTTGCTCAGGGCTTCATCAGGCTTTTCTGCCTCTTCATCATAATACAGCCAGCTAACCAAATCAAACGCCTGCTGGGGGCCTTCGTTCCGGGGCATGGGATCGCTTTCTACCTTTTTGCCATCTTCCATCTCATACATGACGGTTTCCATGCCGGCGTATGCGTAATAATACAGATAACCTTCGCCATTCACGTCCAGCTGATCTTCATCTTCAAACCGATAGCTTTTTCTATATTCGGTGTCCGTTTTCTCTGTCACCTTGCTTGCGTTAAACCAGCTGGGATCCACCTGGCTCTGCCAATCCTGTCGCGCAGAAACCGCGTAGGCAGGTAGCATGCCATTGAAATCCTCGGGCGTTTCCACAGGAATGTCATCGGCATTAAGCTGCGTGATGGTTTCAGGCTGCGTTTCCTTCATTTCCGGCTTCACCGCCACCGTCCAGTCCGTCCGCTGGGCAGAGGATTCATCCGCTTCTCCGTTTTCCAGCAGTTCCCAGGTGCTCAGATGCATGGACAGTTCATAGCTTTCTGCCCGCTGAATGCCGCCATTCCAGCCGTACAATTCAAAGGAGGCAACCACACTGCCATCCTCCATGGGATCCTCGAAGTATCCAATATCTCCGCTCATGGTCTGGCCATTGAGCACATAGCCGTTAGGCAGGCAATGCACCACCAGAATCTTCCCGTTCTTTTCCTTTGCTGCCTGGGCGTAGGTAGTTTTCCCATCGGCCATCAGAGAGTCTGCCAGGTTTTCAGCGGGATGCTCCAGTTCCGAGGGCATCAGCACCACGTTTCCCCCCTGCGCCGGCTCCATCACCACCGTGCCATACAGCACGCCATTGGACCAGATCACATCCGTGATTGTAGCTTTCACCTGTTCCGTTCCATAGGCGCTGTTCATTTCCGCAATATCGCCATTATTCAGCCGATCGCCGAACTCCTGTCCATAGGAATCAGCGAAACGATCCGCCGTTCTTGGATACAGAGCTGCCGCCAAAGCGCCCACGCTGACCAGCGCCAGCACCACTGCCAACACCAGACCAATCGATGCCTTCTTTTTCATTTTCAGATTCTCCTCTCTGTGGATAATCCGCTGCGCCAGCCATTCATCCCCCGTCATGCCGGATAACCGAGCGTCCAGTGCCTGATGAATCGCCTGGCGATCATCCTGTTTACTCATTTTTCCCGTCTCCTTCCAGCAATCCTTTCAGCCGCTCCCGGCCGCGCTTGAGGCGGTTGGACACAGCAGATGGAGAGAGATGCAGGCTTTTGCCGATCTCCACAACCGTCATATCATGATAATAATACAGCAGCAGCGTTTCCTTTTCTCGTTGCGGCATCGCCATAATGGCCTGCGTCAGGGAATCGTCCCGTGTGGTAAAAGGAATGGACGCTTCCGGAAGATCGTCCGGCGTGATCCGGCGATCGTTATAGCGAAACCATGCCCGTCGCCGCATATCCCGGCAGGTATTCATGGCAATGCGCATCAGCCAGGTTTTCTCGCTGCATTGGCTGCGGAACGTATCTGCAGCCCGATAGGCTTTCAGAAAGGTTTCCTGCACCGCGTCCTCCGCCATGCCCTGATCCTTTAAAACCAGGAAACACGTGCGAAGCAGCGCAGTCTGATGGGTTTCCACCAGGCGGCAGAAATCTTCCTGGAATGTGGCGTCTGGGTCCTTGACAGCCTCCATTCGTTTCTCGCCTCCTTTCACTTATATAGACGTTTCCCCGTTCCCTTTTTTCAATCAAAATGAAAATAATATAAAAAACAGGAGGATACTTTCATGATAAAGCACCCTCCCGTGTCTTCCCGAAAGCAGATCGGGCTTCTTTTTGCTGTTTTCCGGCTCTGTTTATTTCTTTTCCAGGTAGTGCTTATGCTCGTCCTGAAAATCCCGCTTCAGGTTTCTTTCGGCCTTTGCGCGATACGCCTGCTCAAATTCCTCCGCCTGCACGCTGCAGCAGATCATCACATCCATCAGATACATAAACACATCCGCCATTTCTTCGCAGAAATGCGCCCGAACGTTTTCATCTGTCACCACTGCTTGGGGCGTACGCTTTTTCAGAATCGCCGATACCTCGCCAATTTCCTCCACTGCGTAAAGCAGATGCTCCTTAGCGGTCTCCGGGCTATCTCCTTCCCAAATGCCTTTATATTTTTCCTGCAAGCGCTGCTGGATATCCATCAGCTCCTGAATGGTCAGGCTCATGGCTGTTCCTCCCGTTTCCCTTTGTACGTTTTATTCCGAAATATTTTCAAAGAAATCGTTCCCCATCGTGTCCAGCCCCACAGCCGTATAGGCCAGCCCAAACCGATAACAGGAATAATCGCTTTCCCGGGGTTCCACAACGAACACCTCGAATTTTCCGGTATCCTTATTCTTCTGCCCCGCTTCATGCTGGGATTCATGCCAGCCATAGCCAGCCACGGCCACTTCGTACCCTGTCTGCCCGCCAAAGGCTTCCAGGGGCTGATCCCAATCCATCTCGATCACATTCTGATCATACAGATGCAGATACAGCTTCTTCACCTGCCAGGTGCCATACTGCGCCGCTGTATCTGAATACTTCTGCGCATCGCTGGCATAGGCAATACACTTCTGCGCCGCGTCCGCGCAAACTCGATGCGCCCCGTGACCATATTCGCCGTTCACATCGTGGGTCAGCACCACCTCGGGCTTGTACTTCCGATACAGCTCCGTTACGTATTTCAGCGTCTTGGTCTTTCCCCAATTTTCATAGGCCGTATCCAGCTTTTTGGAGTACTTATCCCAGAAGTCTCCAATCACCGGATAATTGCGAAGCCCCATTTCCCACAGGCCGTTGAGCAGTTCGCTGCGCCGCTCCATCGTGCCGCAGGTCATATAAGCCACCACCACGTTCATCTGCTGCTCCGCCGCATAATACGGAATCGCTCCGCCGAAGAAGAGGATCTCGTCATCCGGATGCGCGGAGATCACCAGCAGATCTGCCTTTTCGCAGGTGGGTTCCCATTGCTGTACATAGGAGGGAACCTCGCCTTCTCCGAAAGCAAAAATTTCGCCGATGGTCAGCACGGTTTGCTTCGTGGAGTCCGGCAACACCCGCACCTCGGTTTCCCCGTCCAGCGGTACATATTGATGCGCGTATTCTGCCGAGGACTGATACACGATTTCCCATTGCCCCTGATGCTTGGCTTCCACCTTCCAGGGCGTCACTTTGTCACCAAAACAAACATAAAGCCCGTAGATCGGCTGATCCTTGGAAGCCGTCAGCGCCACGTAAGGGTTCTTTTGCTTGTTGCTCACATAAGTGGTGCCCCAATCCCGGTCGGTCAGCCGTTTCAGCTTAAATTTGCCCGGAGCCGCGCCGATGGTACACTGATCCGTAATATCCTGCGCTTCCTGAGCCATTGCCGGAACGCACAGGAGCAGCAGCGCCAAAAGAAGCGGAATGATCCAACGCTTTTTCATCGTTCCTGTTTCCTTCTTTCCTTTTCTTATCCAAACGTTTTTTGCCCACTGTTTCTTCCCATTTTCCTCTTTAATTCCAAAAAAGCCTGCCGCATGGCAGGCATGCGGCAGGCCGATGGACAGATTATTCTTCGTCCGAAGCAATTTCTTCGCCGGGGATTTCCATATTGTCGCCCTCGACAAAGGCTTCGTCCGCCAGCGCTTCGCGGATGCTCAGGCTGATGCGCTTGGCTTCGGGATCCACAGCCAGCACCTTCACGCGAACCATCTGGCCCACTTCCAGCACATCTTCCACCTTCGCCACGCGGGTCAGCGCACACTGGGAGATATGCACCAAGCCATCCACGCCGGGCTCCAGTTCAATGAACGCGCCGAAAGGACGGATACGAACCACGGCCCGCTCCAGGATCACGCCCACGGGATACTTTTCTTCAATGTTGTCCCAGGGCTTGGGCTGCAGCTGCTTGTAGCCCAGCTGGATGCGCTCACGTTCCTTATCCAGAGACAGAACCTTCACTTCAACCTCCTGGTTGACGCTCAGGATATCGCTGGCATGGTTCACGCGGCTCCAGGCCATATCGGTGATGTGGATCAGGCCGTCCACGCCGCCCAGATCAACAAACGCACCAAAGTCCGCAAACCGGCGCACAATGCCCTTCACCACAGCGCCCTCTTCCAGCC
>CAYRFP010000001.1:0-126274 GCA_964423675.1 uncultured Oscillospiraceae bacterium | reverse complement strand
TACCGGCTGCGGCAAATCCACGGTGATTAACCTTGTTCCCCGCTTTTATGATGCAGAACACATTTTTCAAAAAGCTGATTGCGCTCACGTTGGCGGGATGTTTTGCCTTGAGCAGTTTTCCGTCCATCGCTTTTTCGGATGAGACGGAAGAAATGCTGATCGAAGTGACTGCCGGCGGAACCGACCGTTGAACCTACAGCAGAACAAACAGTCGAGCCTACGGCAGAGCCGACTATCGAGCCCACTGCTGAACCCACTCTGCCTGTCGTGGTAGATATTCAGATGATTTCAGAAAACGTGCAACTGATGCAGCAGATGATCGATGCGTTGCCTGCCGCGGATGCGCTGAACGCAGACAACATGGCCGCAGTCTATCAGAAGACCGAAGCCGCCTATACCGCATACCTTGCCCTGTCCCACGATGAACAAGAGCAGATAACCGGCGCGGAGAAATTTGCGGCGCTGTTTGCCGTGTTCAATGCGCAAACGACCACGCTGGAAGAAACAGAAACCGTCAGCTTTACGGCAAGAGACGCTATTGGAACAACCTCCTCCTACACCGCAACGGCAGGTACCATTTTTCTGACCTATGCTTCAAGTCAGGACTGGGTTACAGAAAACTGCCTGTGGAAGGTCGTCCGCGGCGGCAAATTGGGTGTGGATGCCCCGACCGCCATTCAGGACGGCGATGACTATCAGCTGCTTTGGAGCATCTATAACCAGATGCTGTTGATTTATCCCGGTTGTACGCAGGCAGATCTGCCCCCAGCAGCGCCTATATCACCTTCAACTTAGCCGGCAGCGCGACCATCGACATCAAGCATATCGTTAACGGTGCGTATAAGAGTTTTACCGCCTATTCTCCCTATGAAACGGAACTGGATAAGCTCTACGAGCTGTCCGCAGGCACATGGTGCCGTGAAGATTCCTCAGGTGAAAGCTGGCAGGTGGTCGGCGATGATGATCCGTTCCCCCTGAAGGAAAGCGCCTTTGCAACCCGTTACCCCTTTACGCTGAACACCCCTGAGCACGGCTCCATTTCCATCAGCACGCAATACAGCTTCGTGATGCAGGAGGGCAATCAGGTATTCGGCCTGACTGGAAATCCCGTGCGTCTCATGTACCAACCGGATTCCGGTTGCGTGCTGGATACCATCACAGTAACGGATGAAAGCGGCGCGGCGGTAACCGGTGATTTTGCCGGACAGCGCAGCAACCGTAGCTGCTGTGTTCCGTTCGGAAGGCGAGTACCGTATTGCCGTGGCAGACGCAGCGCATGGCAGCATCAGCGTATCCAAAAGCACTGCTCAGAAGGGGGAGGTAATTCAGGTTACCGCCATGACGGATGAAGGCTACCATCTGGCCTGTCTGAGCGTGGCAGGGAATAACAACTGGTACAACTACGGCGAAACCAGCTACACTTTCACTATGTCTGAAAGCGATGTAACCCTTACGCCCACCTTCCTGCCCAATACGCTTTACAGTATTACCATCACGCCTAGCACTGGCGGTACCGTTACGGCCAGCCAGACAAGCGCCTGTGCACATGATCGAATTACGCTGACCATCACCCCGCAGAATGACTACGAACTGGAAAATCCAACCATCGCCGGCATTGATGAGGAATTTGATGGTAACACCTTTTTCATGGGCGTAAGCGATGTAACGGTAACGGCGATGTTCAAGCCATACTTCACCTATTGGAAGAGCAGAAATACCGCGGACGTTCCAGTGGAGCCTACGCCCTTTCTGACATGGCTTAACACCAATGCGCCGGGTCTTACCACGTATGAGACGCATTGGCATGTGTTGCGTAACGGAAAGGGAGCAATCGTTACAGAGGATACCATCATTCAACCGGCCGACTTCTATGTTATCGCATGGAGGTTGGAATCTAATACGCTGATCGTTTCCCGTACATGTACCACCGATGAACTGCCAACAGCCACTACCTATAACATTTTCAACTACTATTTGGAAGGGAATGGCAGCGTAACCGTTACGCACACGGTAGACGGTGCAGTAAAAATCTTTACGGTTTCAGGCAACAACAGGACAAACTGGCAGTATGTTGCCCTGTTTACTGCGCAGAACATTGATACAGACTGCAAATGGTACTTTAATGACACAGAACTGGTGAGCACCTCTAATATTCACTGCGAAAACACTATCGCTATTAACTTCTATCAGCTGCCCACCGAAGCCACGGTTTCTCCCGCAGCTACATTCGCCCCAACAGCCACGTCTGCATCTGCTTTGGGCGAAACAACGCTTGCGGATACTGTTGTTCTTCCGTGGCTTTCCACCACGGGGAGCGATTTGTACGACCGCGCGCTGGGCACGGGAAGTGGGCTTGAACAGCTGAACATTGTGTTTGATGGCGAATATCAGCCGCAGGATTATCAACTGTTGAATGTGAAGCCGGACGACGAGACACAGAAGGACACTGTGTTGGTGCGCGCCTGCCTGTATGAAAACGAAGACGTTACCCGCAGGAGCCTGATCCTTTCCGCGGCGCAGTAGATCAAGCTTGCACAGACGCAGCAGACGGAACAAACGTTCTTTGAAAATGGCGAAGCTACCGTAATGGTTGATCTGGTGGACCTGCTGGGCGGAAACGTGCAGAAACTGATCGGGCTGATCGTCCGGAACGATGAATCTATTTCCGCAGAAACGCTGAATCGGGATTGGAGCATGGTGCAGATCGTTTCGCTGACGGTGACAGAGCTTGACACCATCAGGCAGGAGATTCGTATTACCCCCATGGGACAGGCGGACGGTAGCATAGCCTATGACGTTTCCATCTGGCTACGCTGGGGCGATCATGAACTGGAGATTTCTTCTATGCTGCCTTCGCTGTGTATGTGCCTGAATGCGGACGCTGTAAGCGATTGGCAGTATGCCGTGGGCTATCAGGCGGAGCGTACCGAAGGATTCCTTCCGCTGGATAGTATGTTTGTACTAATTCCAGAAGAAATGCCGGAACACCAAACGGACGAGGCGGAGAAGTTCATCGTCACCATATCCGAGGATGACAGCGCTATCCCTGTAACCGTCTACGACGCAGACGCGTCCCTTGCGCAGGACGCCATGGCGTTCTGACAGCCAGCTATGCGGGCAAGGGCTGCTATCAGCTGCTGACAGTGGAATAAGTGCATAAACGAACAGAACGGGATGTATTGCGATATAGCGATGCGTCCTGTTTTTCTGTTGGATGCGAGGATGGACGATGGCGTTTTTACGCCTAAATTGTGAGGCGCGGAATAATCTCCGTGGGGCGTTTATACGCTGTTGTGTCGCCCTTTTTGACGTTACATGCCGTAGGACTTCTTTCTCATATCCTACATATCCTATTCTTCTGCTCATATCGATGACCAGGCAGCGATATAGGCCAGGTTATCCCTATATCCTTAATGGACAATGCAAATAAAGCCTCCTCCCAACAAAGGGAAGAGGCTTTGCATTCTTTAGAGTTATTCGGCTGCGGTTTCCTGTGTTGTCAGCCCCAGCTCCAGGGTGTTGATTTCCAATACGCTGGCATTGCCTTTTAAATCCTGATACACATAAACCAGAGCGTAATAGGGCAGTGCATCGGGATAAACCACCGCCGCGCGGCAGAGGAAGCAGTAGTTCGTGCCGGAGACAAGCTGCGTGGCCAGAAGCGCAACGGGCGTATAATCTACACCTACCTGCTCCGCCATCGCTTTTTCAAACAGGTCGTTCAGTTCCTGCGTCACTTCGATAGATTCGCACAGGCTCCAGCCACCAAGAAGCTGGGATTCAGCCGTGGCAGCGGGAAGGGTGAACAGCATCACCAGCGTCAGCAAAAGCACCATCATCTTTTTCATGAGAAATTCCTCCTTTTCATATTATCTCATGCTTTGCGGCGGCGCAAGAGCACCAGGAGCGCAGCGGCAGACAGAAGTGCCATGGTGAGCCAAACCATGGGCTGCGCCGTGTCGCCGGTTTCGGGAATGGTCTCTGCCGCCTTTGGACCTACCTTCAACTCTGCTATTTCAGATGCGACCGTTTCGCCATATGCGTCAGTTATCACACAGCGGAACTTTGCGCCATTATCTGTGGCTTTTACGCCCAGCAGCGTAAGCTGAGCCTGCGTTGCCGCGACGATGTTTTCCCAATTGCCGGATGCATTCATTCGCTGCCACTGATATTCGTAGGGCATCCATCCGCCCATTGCATCCACAGAGAATACCGCTTTATCACTCTCCCGGACAGACTGGGTTTCCGGCTGCCGGATAATCAGCAGGGGAGAGAGCGCACCAACCATCACCGTGCGCGAATTATCGTATTCGGAGAATTCGGCCTTGTTCTCATTCTGAATATTATCGTTGATAGCAAAGGTGATTTTCGCGCCTTTTCGTCCATCCAGCAGCAGTTCGGCAGGGATATCCAAAGAATAAGCATAATCGCTTGTGATATGCCAGACAAAGGTGTGGCTAAACACCTGCATGTCCTCGCCTTCTACCGTAGCCGTCAAGGTGGGATGGACGGTCCTTTTCTCGCTTCTTTCAAGGCGACTGGGGATTTCGGCCCGGAGACCATTCATTCTATCAATACCTGTTTCGCCTCGATTAACAATGTTTACCCGCACATACTGCCTGCCGTTGCCGTCCGAATAGGTCTGACAATTCAGCGTCATATCGCTGCGGCCAATACCAATGTCCTTTGCATCGTCAAACGTCAGCGCTTCCACCTTCAAAATGGAGTATCCGAGGCGGTTTTGACTATCGAACCAGGTTGCTCCATTCTCTCCTACGGCAAGCTGTTGAGTCGTGGGGGATTGTACCACTTCATCTTCACCATTCGCCACGCCGCCTTCCAATCTCGAGGCGGGATAAATCATCAGAAGCTCCGCGTCCACGGTGTACACCCCCTGCCACGCGGCAGGAACGGAGAACGAGGCTCGATAGGTATGCGTTCCACCTGGCATGAGATAATCAGTGCTCTTATACGATGTTGTTTCAGCGTCGTTGACGACCCCGGTCAAGCTGATCGTTTTCTTCTTCATGTTCCATGCATCGCCATTCAGATCATCATATAGATTGCTTCCACGGATTACGTTGGTATTAAGAATATCCGATGAGCCGCTGATCGAATACAGGCTCATGTTTTCTGTTGGCAACGGATTAGCGCATAGAACCAGAATCGTTCCGGTAGTGATCGGAAGCCGATTTTGCTTTAGTTGTATGGTAAACGCTCGAACGGGCAGATTACCGGTATTCTTCACAGTGAACACCAGATTTGCAATTTGGCCAGGGGAAACGGCAGGATCCTCGGTGGCAATGCCAACGATTTCGAGGCCCGCCTTGAGCGTTACGTTGGTTTTGTACAACTTCTGGCAGACGCGGGCATCAGGGGAATCCGTTTTTTCAACAGTATAATAGATGGAAATGAGGCCGTTTCCTGTATCGTCGATCGTCAATTGATCGGAGATGAACGCAGTGTTGGGCGCATTTTCAAACTCGGCCAGAGTAAACGGGCCGTAGATCACATTGACGGTGCGGTCAAAGGTGACGGCGCGCAAACGATAGGTGGTTTCCTTCTTGCCGTCTTCCATCGCCTTCTCCACGCTTTCCAGCCAATACAGGTAGGGGATACCAGTTCTGGTGGCGTCCTCCACGCAGGAAATGTAGAATTTCCCGGAAGGAATCGTGATATCGTAGCTCTGCTGCGTTACTTCTGTGGCATTGGCATTTAAGTAAGCGCTCTTAAGTTGATAGCTTTCCAGCCCATCCTTGCCATTTTCGCGCTTGAGGTAGAACAGGAACTCGCCATCGTTGCTAATCCAATTGAAGGTGGACATTGAGGCAATGAAGCTGACGTTATCATCGATCAGCCGACGGGTGCCATTGAGATTTATATAGAGATCGCCTCTGTAGGCATCGCCATTATCTTCCGGTTCGCCGCTATCAGCCAGGTTTTCATCTGCGCCCAGGCTGTAATAGCTGACGCGGCTATTTGCATCATTGCTTGTCATAGTGCCGCCACCAAGCTGCTTATCGCTGGGCGTTGCAGGGGCGAAGGCGCTCATACCGTCTGATTCTTCCAGCTTGTCAGACACCATGACGTACTTCTTATAGACGCCATCTTTCCTTTCGATAGATAAGAAATACGCATTGATGGCCGCCTGCTTGTCTTTGTCGTCCATTTCGGCGCAGCCGGCGGTAACGAAGTAATCCGCTCCTGGTGCGGAATTTTCTTTTTGCAGATAAACCATGGGCTGCGCCAGCATGCCTTCGTCGGACAAGAAGGTTTGGGCATGACGAATTTGTTCGTATTGAATCACCTTGAGGCTGCCGTTTGCTTGCATTTCCAGCACGGCCGCATCTGCGCTACAGGCTTCGAGCCTGTCGCCATCGTAGATATAGCCGCCAACAACGGCAACTGCTGCCAGATCATTTTTTCCGACCACGGAGAAAGCATAGTCACTGTACGTTTCGCGCATGGTTTTCTGGCTGGCAGCCCGGCCTTCTATAATCACCGTGCCCTGCAAGGCGGTATTATCCAGATTCCACCAGACCAGTTCAGTGGTTCTATCACTGGTTCCTGTGGGCCGGATAAAGAACGCATACGTGTTAATAAGGCCATATCCGCCATCATACTGCAACGTGATATACTGAATTTCCTGCGCAACGCTATCCAACTGCTCAGCGATCTCGGTGCCGTTTACGAGATAGCTTCCGCTTTCGTTCGGAACGGTATTGGTCGCGCTTGATGCCATCATAACGCCTTCCTTGGTTGTATCCAGCGCAACCTTGGTCGTGCTTGCTGTGCTTTCAGCCGTCATGGCATTGCTCTGGGCGGTGAAGGTTCCCTCCCACATCGGGAAGACCTGTTTGATGAAAAGCAACTGAATCACGAACTGCAGACCCATGGCAAGTGTCACAGAAGCGGACACAGGATTGCCAATCAGCACGGAGGCAGACATGCGTCCGAAGAAGCGAACACCCACGGTGAGCAGGTTTTTGATGCCAACACCCATACTGACACCCATTTCTGCCAGGATGTTGATGGCCACGCCCA
This sequence comes from uncultured Oscillospiraceae bacterium, assembly GCA_964423675.1. GTDB lineage: Bacteria > Bacillota > Clostridia > Christensenellales > Aristaeellaceae > RUG563. Next base: position 119,230 of record CAYRFP010000001.1, on the reverse strand, counting down.
AGCCCTTCGTGACGGACATGCCAAGGAATTTATGATCCACGCTGTCCCAATCCCATTGCAGGCCCATGTTTAGCGCCGTACCCAGGGCGAACTTGACATCCAGTCCGGCGTACACGGGAACAGAACCAATCCAGGCGGTATAGGTAAAATCCCCACTAAACGTGCCCTGCACGCCCACATAGCCAGTGAGAGCAGCTGCCATTTGGCTAAGGGTGGAAACATGTTTGGTAATCTTGCCACGGAAAGATGCAAACACGTTAAATTTTGCCTTGGCTTCGCCCAAGAATGGGGTACTCTCGTTTGTGCCGCCGGTGAATACGCCTTTTTTTACAGCGTTTGCTTCGCCTGCCGCGGCGCGGGCGGCATTATCTTGCGTCACTTGGCGATCCCAGCTGTTTCCCTCTTTCCATTTCAGGGTGGGGTCGGTATAGGATTTGCCGTACCCCACAATTACATCGCCGCTTGGATCGATGTAAATCTTGATTTTGGGTTCGGGCAAATCGATATTCAGCTTATGGCCGCCCAGAAAGGGAATTTCGCTGGGCAGGGAAAGGCTGAAGGTGTTGCTAAGCAGGGAGAAAGCGGTGTTTATATCGCTAATAGGCTTATCCACCACGGCCTTCTCCACAACCAGCTGCAACGGAAAGGTTTGCTCTTGGCCGGAAACGGTTTTGATTTTTACTGACACGCTGGTACCAGGGCACAACGTGCGACACCAATCCTTAGTGAAGGTGACCTCCTTGCCGCTGTCAAAAGGTTTAGTCTCGGCTGTGGGGCCTTTTTCCGGCGTGGAATAATTCAGCACGATCGTACCACTTTCACCATTGAGTGTAACGGGAGTGATCGTCAGATCCAGCATCGCATCATTTTCCTTGGTATAATAGATGGTTTCCTGCTGGCTGAGAACGTCCATGCCATTAAAGCTGGCCATGCGCAGATAACTCACGGGGGACTGAGACATGCGATAGGTTGATACATAACCGCCCTTGAGATGCACCTGGCGCGCTTCGCGGATATCATACCCCTTGGCTTCAATATTGATATCGACGGTAAAGCTGCTTTCTGCGTCCGTTTTTAAGTTAATAAGCTGGAATTTAACAAAGCCCTTTGCATCCGTCTTTCCTGTGAGTTTCGTACTGCCTTGGGAAACATTTACGTCTGCATCCTCGATAGGGTCTCCGTTGCTGCTGAGCACCTTGATGGCAAACTGGGAGGTGGAAAGCACATCAATATCAAACGCAAGATTGTCAGCGTTTTCGGCGTTTTGCAGCCTCCGCGCTTCAGAGGCAATATTGCCCAGATTATTATTTTCGCCGCTAAATACCCCTTCGCTTGACTGGGCCTTGATGGCGATGCCCCAAATTTCGTTTTCCAGATCGTTGATCTGGCTTGGAATGCTGTCGCTGCTGTTGGAGGCACCGCATTTTTCCAGGGCTTCATCCATGGTTTTCTGCAGCTTTTTTACAGCCCGACGGATATCATAAGCCGCGCTGCCCTGTTCATCAGCCGGTAGATCCTGATATATTTCCAGCAGCTCGCTGATTGTGGCGCGCTTTTCCACGATGGCGTCGTAATAAGCAGACACTTGGGAAATAAGACTTTGAAGAGCCGGAAGCGGAGCCTGCACGGCCTCTGTAAGTTCTGTATTCAGCGTGACATACTCTATTCTCATCGCGGCTAACTTAACATCCAGATTGCCAAGCTGCTGATCTAGCAGCCACTTGAGGTACTCCTGCATTTGCCGCGCATTGGAGCTTGCGGTAATGGAATCGCCTTCACTCCAGCCGGAATAGCCCAACCCCATGGCGATTAACGCTTTAGTCTGTTTGATTTCCGCTTGGGTGAGGGGCTGACGGCTTGCTGTTACGCTTTCGGCTATCGCAGAAACCGGCAGCAACGGGCAAACCAGGGTGATGATGAGAATGATGCTCAAAAATCTTTTGAACATGATTTGTTTTCTCCTGTTTGAATATTAGAACTGGTTTGCTGTTAGGTCATAGGTAAGCATGTTCTCCCAATGGCGTCTCAGGACGATTTCCACGGTTTTATCCGTATTGTTATAATTCAGGGACCACTGGGTATTGCTGGTGATGTTTGCAGGATTAGGCTCCTGGGAAGCGGCTTGCAGCGCACTCCATACAGTTTCAACGGTGGGCTCAGTTTCTTCGGCGAAGATCGCTTCCACAGCGTCATAGCGCTCGCGGCCATGGCCATAGACGCCATTTTTCTGGTTTGGCAGAACCTTGTCTTTATAATTAATGAAGAAGTTAGTGATGATATCAGTCTTGGTGGCGACCATCGGGCGGGCAGGATCCTCGCAGTCGTATTCAACCACGCGACCATCGCCAGAAGCATCGGTGATATAGAAATGATAATCCCGGCCGGACATGGCAAACATATCATATCTTGCCAGCAGTTCCACCGCTTCCTGGGTGGTAGCTGCACGATCCAGCACCAGACGAATGGCCATGGTGGTGGCAATGGCAGGCTTGCCGGTTTGCTGATGAACGGGCTCGCTGTCCAGCGTCAACACAGCGATAGATACGCCCTTTTCATTCATGCCATCAAGGCAGATAAAAGGCGCTGTCAAAGCGGCCAATTTTTGCTTCAAGCCGGTTTGCGGGTCGTTAGCAGCCACATTATCCAGCGCCGCCAGCGCCACGGATTTATAGCCGTTTTTCGGTGCGCTATATACCACCATGGCAGAGGTATTGTTAAAGAAATCATAATTGCGTCCCATGTGCACATCGCCATCCATATCCAACAGGGTAAAGGCGGTACATCCAAAGGACGGCACCTTGATGCTTACCGGCAGCAGCGGAAGCGCTTCCTTGATAACTGCATCCAGAGCGGACTGGTTATCTGTGATGCCGCGAGCAATAATTGCGTCCAGATCATAATCATAGCAGACGTTCATGCTATAAACATCGTAGCCGTCTTCAAAGTCCGTATGCTTTTCAATAGAAACGATGGACTGGAAACGGGACCAGTATATGTAGCAGAAAGCGACTGCCGCCACCAGCACCAAAGCTAGAAGCCCCAGAAAAAAACGTTTCACCAGCTTGCCCATGTGATTATCCTCCCCTTTTTGTTTTTTCCATCATCATTGTTTTTTGACTCGAGACTGTGAATGGAACGCTACGTTTGATTAGTTCCTCGTTTTTCCTTTCAGCACTGACTTCTTTAGGATCGCTTTATTATAGCATAGAGCAGGCGGATGTGCAAGCGGAAAATGGAGATTCTGTGTATTTTTGCCATATTCTTTTTTGGAGGTTCTGGATGTGAAAATGGCAGCGTGTTAACGCCCAAAAGAAACAGAAAAAGCCCATCGCAGAGTTTTTTTCTCCGCGATGGGCCGGAAGATGGAATACTTTAGGAATTTTTTAGCTTTGCTACTATTAATTGGCCAGAGCAACGTCATTCGGATTGCTATCGTCAATCGAAGTGAAGCTATGTGTTTCCAGCACTTCGCCGCTATAGGCATGGAGAACAATGCGATAGCTGCAGCGCAGATCCATACCTGCTGCTTGTGCCGCATCGCGCTGTTCGCCAATGCGCATCGTGATTTTCCACAGCGGATTTTGCGAATCGGTAATTTCGTAGAACATGCCAATTTTATCCACCAGCGCGGCTTCTTCGTTTGTTAGGCCAAAAGCAACTGTTAATTGTTCTTTCGCAGCGGAAATGGCTTGCTCTTGGGAAATGGCTTTCTCGTCCGGCAGACCATAAAGATGGGTGGCCCAGAAGATTCTGGTCTGATCCGCATAGCCGGGATTCTCCTCCATGTTTTCCAGAATGATAGGACGTAGCATATCCGTTACGGCTTTCTTATCTTCCAGCGGCCAGAAGGCGAAGGAAAAATTACCGGAAATGTGCTCCTGTGCATATTGGGTGAACAGGCGGCTGGCTTCCAGATCGTTTTCCAACAAGAACTTCTGCTTATCCAGCACCTGTTCTGCTGGCGAACGATATGCTTCTCCCATGGAATGATCCATGATTTTTCCATCCCGGGTCAGGGAACAGGAATAAAAATCCTCATAATCTTGGCCGCGAAAAGAAATATCATAGTGCATTTCCTTAAATTCTTCATCCGGGAAGCTTTGAAAATAGATTTCTACCTGATGCTGCTCCAGCGCGTTTTCTTCTAAGCCAAATGCGTCAATGATGGCTTTTTTAGCCAGGGAAATTGCTTCGTCAGGCTGTATATCCTGAACATCCGGGACGGCGTAGATCGCTTCACCCGATGCGGCAGATAGCAGGCCGGACGCAATTTGCATCTGGCTATACCACGCTTTATCCTCCAAAGACCATCCTTCTATCGGCCCCAATTCCGTTTCCAGAACGGCCCACAGGCTAATGGTATCTGCGTGGCCATCAGCACCGTAACGCTTCATCATCCATGCATCAATGGATTTTTCTGTAGTCATGGAAGCGGTCCCTTCTTCCGAAACCAGGCCGTGTTTTTGCAGAATACCGACCATCTCCTGCTTCGCTTCTAGATTCCAATCATTGTAGAAGCCGTTTGAGGCTTGCAACTGTGCCACGTCTTCAAAGTACGCCCGCGAGAGCGACAGGGCAAGTGCAGCAGCGGAAACCAGCACCGCAGCGAGAATCAGAATGAAACCAACGGAAAGCTTTTTCTTCACAGGAGTCTCTCCTTTCTCATGGGCGAGGTTTAAAACGCGTTGGGCCATCCTGGGATCCTCCTGAATGCCGGAAAGAGCGTTATCAAATGCCTGCTGAATCGTCTGCTTTTCCTTATGATCTTCCATATCCGAACCTCCCTTTCAGCACATCGTGCAGCTTCTCCCGTGCGCGTTTTAATCGCGCCGATACAGTAGAATGAGTAATACCCAGCGCACTGGCAATTTCGTTCACATTCATGTTCTGCCAGTAATACAGCATAATGACCTCCTTGAGCTTTGGCGGCAATGCCATCACATGGCACATCACGTCCAGGTCCCCTTCGTTATCCGGCCGCTGGATGGCATGGGGTAGATCCTCCGGTGTGATACGCCTGTCATGATGGCGAAACCAGGCGGAACGCTGCATATCTCTGCATGTATTTATGGCGATCTGAATTAGCCAGTTTTTGGCGCTGCACTCACCTCGAAATGAAGGCATCGCTTTGTAGGCTTTCAGAAAGGTTTCCTGCGTGGCATCCTTTGCCATTTCCACATCCAGCAGATAAACATAACACATGCGCAGCAGCAAGCCCTGATATTCATTTACCAGCTTAATCAGCGTTTGATCGCGGCCCATGCCTAGATCATTGACATCTTTCATGCTCATTCACCTCCTTCGCTTATGTAGACGAGATAGAAACGCCTCGCTGTCGATGATTTAGAAAAATGCAAAATAATTATACACCTTGCGGAGAAAAAGCGAAGAACCAATGCGTAGCGGCCTTGCGCGTTTTTGCTCCTTTATGATCGTTTGGAGAAGGATTTGCGCGGGTTCGTGGCGAAAGAAATACACTGCGCAGGGACATTAATACATTCTCCCATGGACGGAACTGCGTTTCAACAGGAAATTTCAGCCGCCGGGATCGTTTCCCAATCCAAAGCGACTGTTGCGATGAAAGGAAAAGATATGCTTTATCCAGAAAAAAATGCGCCCTTTAACGAGGAAAATTTCAAGAACCCACCTGCGGCGTATCGTGGCATTTCTTTTTGGTCGTGGAACTGCGCGATGAATCATGAAGATATTGATTTCATGACCAATATGTTTCAGGAAATGGGGCTTGGAGGCAGCATTTTGCATAGCCGTACCGGTATGAGCTTGCCTTATTTGAAGGAAGAATTTATGGAGCGCATTAGCTATGCTGTGAAGGTGGCCGAGAAGCAACACATGCGGGCGTGGCTGTATGATGAGGATCGCTGGCCTTCGGGCTATGGCGGCGGTTATATTACAAGCAACGAAAAATATCGCGCCCGGATGCTGATTTTTAGTCCGGAACCGGCGGGGGACTTGGAGAAAACGGATCCCTGGAAAATCATTGCCAATGGAAAATGTATACGGAGTAACAATCGCCGGCTGCTGGCGGTTTATTCCGTGGAACTTGATGAAGAAGGATGGCTGACGGGCTATCGTCGGTTGACAGAAGATGAAGCAGCATCTGCGCCTGCTGATACCCTTTGGTATGCCTATCTGGAAATCTCAGGGAAGAACCCCTGGTTTAATGATCAGGCATATGCCAATTTGCTGGATCCGGAGATGGTTCAGGAATTCATCCGGGTGACCCATGAAAGTTATTATAAGGCTGTAGGCAAGGAATTTGGCAAGACGATCCCCGCTATCTTTACCGATGAGCCACAGTTTTCGTTCAAGCGTTGCCTTGGAAAAGCAACGGATCGACAGCTGATTTCCATCCCTTTTACGGACGATCTGCCTGATACCTACCTTCAGGCTTACGGCGTGGATCTGATGGATCATTTGCCGGAGTTGTTCTTTGACCGACGGGAAGGCTATTCTCAGATTCGTTACCGTTACCACGATCATCTAACCGAACGTTTCGTCAGCGCCTATGGGGATCAATTAGGCGCATGGTGCGATCAGCACGACATTGCGTTGACTGGCCATGTGATGCGGGAGGCTACGCTGAAGCTGCAAAGTATGGCCGTTGGCGAAGCAATGCGCTTTTACCGGGCCATGAAACTGCCGGGCATTGACATGCTTGCTTTCCGCACGGAATATAATACAGCCAAGCAATGCCAGAGCACGGTGCATCAGTTTGGCAGGGAAGCCATGCTGTCAGAAATGTACGGCGTGACCAACTGGGATTTTGATTTCCGGGGCCATAAGCTTCTGGGCGATTGGCAGGCGGCACTGGGCTGCACGGTGCGTACACTCCACCTTTCTTGGACGGGAATGGCAGGAGAAGCCAAGCGGGATTATCCCGCATCTATCGGCTATCAGTCTCCGTGGTATAAGGAATATAAGCGTGTAGAAAACTATTTCTCCCGCGTGAATACCGCTTTGACCCGCGGAAAATTCTGCACAAACCTTGGCGTTTTGCATCCGGTGGAATCCTATTGGCTGGCCTATGGCACAGAGGAAAAGACCGGGCAGCTTCGCCGGGCCCTGGATGAAAACTTTGAGATGCTCACCAGCTGGCTGATTGGTGATACAAAGGATTTCGATTTGATTTGTGAATCCCTGATGGAGCAGCTTTATAAGGGCTGCAGCGACGGCAGGGCACAAATGGGTGAAATGTCCTACTCCACCATTCTGGCTCCCAACATGCTAACCATGCGTTCCTCCACTTTGCGCATGCTGCGGGAATTTAAGCAGGCGGGCGGACGCATTCTTTTCACGGGCTATACGCCAGAATATTTGGATGGCGCGCCCAGTGAGGAAGTGAAGGCATTTGTACGGGAGTGCGAATGGGTTAGCTTCCATCGTTTTCAACTGCTCAATGCGCTGGACGGCGTGAGCGATCTGGATATTTTCGAAAGCGACGGCCAACATACAGATAACCTGATTACACAGACACGGGACGATGGAGGAGAACGCTGGGTATTCGTTGCGCATAAATCTCCTAAAAGCCTGGAAAATGTGGTAGGCGCGGATGCGTCCACCAAGGATCATCCCCGGATGATGCGGATGAAAAAAGATCGTACCATGGAGCAGAAGATCACTTTGCGGCTGCGGGGAGCATGGGATGCAAAGGTATACGATGCCTGGAATGGGAAGGTGGAATCCAGACAAGTGACCCGGCAGAAAGGCTACACCTACTTGGAGGCCACCCTGTATGCCCAGGACAGCCTTTTGGTTCGGTTTGTTCCAGCTGCGGGCGTATGCCAAGCGCAACGGGAAAATAAAGAACCGCGGCTTTTGCCTGTGGCTGTAGAGCCTCGCGTTTCAGTTACACTTTCGGAACCTAATGTGCTGTTGCTCGACATGGCGGAATACGCCTTTGATGAAGGACCCTGGCATCCAGAAGAAGAAATTCTGCGCATTGACAACAAGTTCCGCGATCAGCTGGGTTTGCCCTATCGCATGGAAGCGTATCCGCAGCCGTGGGTTATGCAGGAGAATCAGGCTCCCTGTCATACCTTGCATTTACGTTTTACCGTAGAAGCTGAACGAATGATCTCAGGCACAGAACTGGCGCTTGAGCATCCGCAGGATTGTCAGATCACGTTTAACGGAAAGAAGATTACCTCCGCGCCCATCGGTCGCTATGTAGACCGAGATATCTACCGCGTAGCGCTGGGAGAAGTGAAGGCAGGAAAAAACATTTTGGAGGTCTCCATGCCGTTCTGCCGCAAAACGGATGTGGAAAGCATGTATCTGCTGGGCGATTTCGGCGTTCGTGTAGCGAGCAGAAAGGCGGTCATTACGGCGCCGGTGCGTCAAATGGGCTTTGGTGATTGGATCATGGAGGGGCTTCCCTTCTATGGCGGAACGGTGACCTACCACATGGAAGTGGAAGGAACTGGGTGTCCGCTGCGGGTGCAGCTGAACAAGTTCCGTTGCCCGGTGATGACTGTGGCGCTCAACGGCGTGGAGCAGGGGGCAATTGCTATTTCGCCATATACCGTGGACACAGCACCTACTCACCCAGGGAAGAATACACTGGATCTTACCGTCTATGGCAATCGTTTCAACACATTCGGCATTGTTCATAATGTTCTGGACGATGAGGATAATTATTGTTCTCCAAACGCCTGGCGTACAAAGGGCAGCCTGTGGGCCTATGGATACCAATTGCGGCAGACTGGTCCATTGAAAGCACCAGATGTGTTTGAAATCGAACAGGGCGAATAAAAGATTTCAAAGACGCTTGTTTTCAAGCGTCTTTTTCATACCTGAGCGTGATTTTGAAAATGCACTAAAAAACGCAAGGAATGAATGGCCTTCATTCCTTGCGTTTTATGTTTTTTCTGTCAAAAGCTGATGTTACAGAGAAAGCCAGGCGCCGTCTTGTTTTTCACTCTTCAACAGCGCATCCCGCAGCCGCATAGCTTCGATTGTCTGCTCCGAGGGAAAGGGCAGAGCGCCGCTTTCGAAGAAACGCAGAATATCCTCAATCAGGTTTACAAAGAAGGGGGAGGACACGTTGACCGAGGAGAAGGTATGCTCCTGAGATTCTGCTGTGACGGAATAGCCGAACGAGGGGGAATAAACCAAAACGGCTTCCTTGCCATCTTCGCTCTGGCAACGGCAGATTCGTTGCTTTCCTACACACTCGGTTTTGGCCCGCACAAAGTGGCTTTCCGGGAAGAGAACCACGGCCATTTCTACAAGATGAATAATGTATTCTTCAAACAGCTTGCCGCCGCCGGTGATGATGGCGTTAGAAGTCGCGCCCTTTAAGGCGTCCAGTTCGCTGGCGTAGCGCAGCGCAGATGTGCTGAAGAATTGCGTGCCATGCGCCTGACCGATGGAGAAGATTTTTTCTGCCGTGGCCAAATCCGGAGCGAAGGTCTTATCGATATAGGAGCGCTTGCCGTATTTGAGAACCTCCTGAGCATACTCCAGATGCTTTTCAGGGTTGGAGGGGGCAAGCACGATCACATGATCGCAGAGATTGCACAATTCTTCAATGGTGGCGCAACGGGTAACCTGATGCGCTTCACACCATTCAGCGGTGTTTTTGCCATTGACAGGGGAGACATCCATCTCGGCCCAGCAATAGCGAACCTGGTATTCCAGGCCCAGGGTTTCGCTGGCTTCATTTATCCAGCGCGGATAGTTGTCCGCATGCCATTCGTTGATATAGTAATCCACAAACCCAATCGTTTTCATGAAAATAACCTCCGTTTCTTTAGCCGATGGCTTGAGCGTAATTGGGGCTGCCTGTTTATTCATTATAATCCAAGAAACCGAAGAAGTAAACAACTTTTCTTCTGCGGGCCGAAAGCATCGGCGCAGAGACTACGCGATTTTCTTTTCCAGCCATGTATCGTCCTTGCGGATGCGTCGGCCCAACAGCGCCTGGCGAACAAACGCATCGATCACAAAAGCAATCCACGGCCCCATAATCGCGATAAAATAGCCGGGCATCAGCGCTTCCAGCGGATAACAGAACACATAGGTCAGGATCGGGCGAAGTAAGGTTACACTGATGAGGGCACATGCCGCCACGTATTTTACATCACCAGCGCCCCGCAGACAGCCGGAATAGATTACACGCCCGTTTTGTGGTAGCAAGCCCAGCATTAGTACATAGAATGAAATAGTTACGCCCTGAATGACAACTTCATCTGTGGTGAAAAGCAGCGCCAATTGCCGCCGGAGCAGGAAAATAACGAAGATGAGTGCCAGAGAAACCACAATGCCAATCTTGCGGCCTACCGTCACATGTGCCCGGGCCAGATCCTTGCGGTTTGCGCCCAGACTTTGGCCAACCAGCGCGGTAGCCGCGCTGGCCACGCCGTCGCCCAAAGTGAAGGAGAGAGAGGAAACCTGGGACACAATCTGGTAGGCTGCGAAAGCGTCCGTTCCAGTCCCAGCCACCATTTTTGCAGTGACAAAGAAGCCAATGCGCAGACATGCGGCTTCCAGTATGGAGCCTGATCCAACGTTGCTCAGGCTGCTCAGGGTGACGCGATCAAAGCGTGGGAAACGCAAATGATAATAGCCGCCTTTCTTACAGGCAAAGCCAATCGCGATGAAGCAGGAGACAATCGTGCCGCAAACTGTGGCAATTGCCGCGCCACGAACGCCAAGCGCTGGGAAACCGAAATGGCCATTAATCAGCAGATAATTCAGGCAAACATTGATCAAATTGGCGGCAATGTTCGTAATCATGGTAATCTGGGTCTGGCCAATAGCGCGCAAGGCAGCGCAAATACATAAACTCCAGCAATTGAAAACCATGCCCAGACTGATAATTTTGAAGTAAGAAACGCTCATTTCCAGGGTGTCTTCATTGGCTCCAGCCAGGCGCATAAGCCATTCCGCACCCAGATATCCCAACAGCGTCATCAAAACGCCCAGAATAGATATTACCGCCATGGACTGATTCAGGCAGCTGTTAGCGCCCGCCTGATCTCCCGCTCCTTTGCGCCGAGCGCAGATAGCAGTGGTACCAACGCACAGTGCCTGCACCACGATTAGCAGAATCATGCGTGGCTGCGAGGTCAGCCCAACAGCAGCAATAGCGGCGGTTCCCAGCGTCCCGACCATGGCGGTGTCTACGGAACTGATGATGCTCATTAGCGCGCCTTCCACTGTTGACGGCCAGGCGATGGTGATGTTCTGCTTGTAAAGATCCACGGTTTCCTGCGCATTCAAGACAGAATGATCAGGCTTTTTGATTTGGAAAAGCTTATGCAGAAGATTCATGCTGCGCCTCTTTTCTGATGTGTTTACAAAGCTATTTGCAGTTCAACCGGGCAATGATCTGAGCCAAGGATCTGGGAATGGATTGTCGCGCTTTGAAGTCGTGGCGCAAGGCAGGACGACACGAGAAAATAGTCAATGCGCCTCCCGCGTTTTTTTCCCGGGCATGGAAGCGATAACTCCACCAGGAATAGGCCCCTGTCTCGTCTGGATGGAAGAAGCGGAAGGTGTCCACAAAGCCACTGTCAAGCAGGGCAGTCATTTTATCTCGTTCTTGCTGGGTAAAGCCGGCGTTTTGTCGGTTTGTGGTTGGATTTTTCAGATCGATTTCCTGATGCGCCACATTAAGATCCCCACAGAATACCACAGGCTTTTCCTTCTCCAGCCCCTTCAGATACGACAGAAATGCATCCTCCCACGCCATTCGGTATTTCAATCGCCGTAGCCCATCCTGGGAATTGGGCGTGTAGAACGTAATCAGATAGTATTCGCCCATGTCCAGTGTGATTAAGCGCCCCTCATGGTCGAATTCATCTACGCCCATGCCGTAGCGGACAAATAAAGCGGGTTGCCGGGAAAAAATGGCTGTGCCTGAATAGCCCTTCTTTTCAGCATAATGCCAATATTGGTGATAACCTTACAGCGGCAAAGTAACCTGCCCTTCCTGGCATTTTGTTTCCTGCAAGCAAAAAACATCCGCATCCAACGTGGAAAAGGAATCCAGAAAACCCTTTTCCAGCGCCGCCCGCAGACCATTTACGTTCCAAGATATTAGCTTCATTGAAGTATCCTCCGTATTGTATACAATAGTATTATAGCATAAAGTCATCAGAAAGGAAAGAGCAAAAGGGGAGAAAACAGGCAATCCATACGAAAAAAGCAATTTGCAGAAATTTAGGCTTTTCATTCAGGGCTTGCTTGTGCTATAATTATAAGGTTAAAAGGAGGGGTTTGCCCATGCGAAGCATGACGGGGTACGGCCGACGGCAGTTAAGCCGCGATGGCCGGGAGATCACGGTGGAGCTAAAGACGGTGAACCATCGGTTTTTAGATGTGTCGATGCGTCTGCCACGCGCCTTGTCCTTTGCCGAAGACGCAGTGCGCAAGCAGCTGTCTGCCGCGCTGCGCCGCGGTCATGCCGATGTGACGATCACGTACACGAACCTGCGAGCGGATGCTCGGGAGGTATCGGTAGATGAGGGGCTGGCGCTGCAATATAAAATCGCACTGGAAAAGCTGCAAGCAATCGTGGGCGGGCAGGAAACTGCGCTTTCTCTGATTGCCTCTCAGCCTGATGTGCTCCGGGTAAGTCTTTGCGAGGAAGATCAGGCGGCCGTGCTTTCCCTGCTCTCGGATGCGCTGAGCGAAACACTGGCCGATGTAAATGCCATGCGGGAAAAAGAGGGCGAAGCCCTGCGGGGGGATCTGGCTTTTCATCTGGATCAGGTAGCGCATTTGCGTGATCAAATCGATACGCTGGCGCCAGGCGTTCCAAAGGCTTATCAGGAAAGGCTGCAGACGCGGCTGAGCGAGTTGGGAGTGAATGAACTGGATCCGCAGCGTCTTGCCCAGGAAGTTGCGCTGATGGCCGACCGCTGCGCCATTGATGAGGAACTTGCGCGGTTGGTGTCCCATATTTCACAGATGCGCCAGGCGCTGACGGAGACGGGAGAAGTCGGGCGACGGCTGGATTTTCTAACTCAGGAGTTGAACCGGGAAGTGAACACTATCGGCTCCAAGGCTGCAGATGCGGAGATTACGAAGCTTGTGGTGGCAGCGAAAAGCGAGATTGAAAAGCTGCGCGAACAGGTTCAGAACGTAGAGTAAAAAGGTAAAAGAGATGAAGTTGCTGAATGTGGGGTTTGGGAATATGGTGGCGTCCGACCGGATCATCGCAGTGGTGGGTCCAGATTCCATGCCGGTAAAACGGATGATGGGCGAAGCGCGGGAAGCGGGAAAACTGGTGGACGCCACGGCGGGCCGAAAAACAAGAGCCGTTCTGATCATGGATAATGGCCACGTAGTGCTTTCTGCGCTTCAGCCTGAAACGATTTCCAGCCGCATGCACAGCGAGAGGGAGGAGAAGAAGGAACCATGAAGGAAGAACGAAAGGGCATGCTGATCGTGGTATCCGGCCCATCAGGCACGGGCAAGGGCACCTTGTGCGAACGGCTGCTGGCGGAGGATCCCAGCCTTACCTTTTCTGTTAGCGTCACAACGCGGGCACCCCGTAGCACAGAAATTGAAGGCGTGCACTATTTCTTTATTTCGGATGATGCCTATGACAGGCTCCTGGCTCAGGATGCTTTTCTGGAACATGCTACGGTGCATGCCCATCGGTATGGCACGCTGAAATCCCAGGTGGACGAACTGATGGAAAAAGGGCTGAACGTGGTGCTGGATATTGATCCGCAGGGGGCCCGGGAAGTAATGCGTCAGCGGCCGGATTGCGTGTCGATTTTTATTCTTCCCCCGTCCTATGAAACGCTGCGTGTTCGGCTCCATACTCGGAACACGGATGATCCCGTGGAGATTAATCGCCGTTTGGGAAATGCAAAGGGCGAAATTGATCAAATGCATCTTTATCAATACGCGGTGGTTAACGATGACCTGGAATTGGCGTTCCAGCAGATTTCGTCCATCATCGCGGCAGAAAAACAGCGCACAACCCGGTATTTCCCCGTGGTTGAATGATATGAAGGAGGATTCTCATTATGCCTATCAATAAGCCTGCCATTGACGATCTTTGCAAGAAGGTGGATTGCCGGTACACTCTGGTGGTGGAAGCGTCCAAGCGCGCCCGGGAACTGGTGGGCGGCTCTCAGCCGCTGATCGATCCCAAGGATATGAAGCCGGTGTCTATCGCTGTGGAGGAAATTGACCGAGGACTGCTGACCTACCATCGTAACCTGGAGGACGAGGATGCCTGAACTGGTCAAGCCTTTGAAAGGCAAATGCGTGGTGCTTGGCGTGACGGGGGGAATCGCAGCCTATAAGGCTTGCGAATTAACCTCCCGCCTTCGCAAGGCTGGGGCTCAGGTCTATGTGGTCATGACAAAAAATGCTTGCCAGTTTGTTGCGCCGCTGACCTTCGAAACCCTTTCAAATCATCCTGTTGCAGTGGATACCTTCGCTCGGCCGGAAACCTGGGAAGTAGAGCATGTGGCGCTGGCGAAACGGGCTGACGTATTTGTAATCGCCCCAGCGACCGCCAATGTTCTGGCAAAAATGTCCTGCGGCATTGCAGACGATATGCTTTCTACCACTGTTCTTGCCACCCGTGCTCCAATACTGGTCGCCCCCGCGATGAACACCGGCATGTGGGAAAACGCAGCAACGCAGGAAAACGTGCGTATTCTGCGCGAACGAGGCGTTCATTTTATCGGCCCTGATGGCGGATTCCTGGCGTGCGGCGATACTGGAGCTGGCCGCATGAGTGAACCGTCTGCCATTTTTGAAGCAGCGGAAAAACTGCTCTCGGCGACAAACGATCTGGCAGGGTTGCGGGTGCTTGTTACCGCCGGGCCAACGCAGGAGCCGCTGGATCCTGTCCGGTTCATTACCAACCGTTCGTCGGGGAAAATGGGCTATGCAATTGCGCAGGCGGCAGCTGAAAGGGGCGCATGCGTCACCCTGGTCACAGGGCCAGTGAATCTGCCCGTGCCTTCCGGTACAGAAGCAGTGCGCATTCAATCCACTCAGGAGCTTTATGCACAGATGATCCAGCGCTGCGCCGATCAGGATATTGTTATTCAGGCGGCAGCTCCGGCGGATTTCACGCCGGAAATGGTGGCTGACACAAAGATCAAAAAGCAGGGTGATGAGCCGCTGGTGATCCGACTGACACAAACGCCAGATGTGGCGGCAGCGGTAGGAAAGCTGAAAAAGCCAGGGCAGATGCTTGTTGGCTTTGCAGCTGAAACAAACGATGTGTTGGCGAATGCGCAGAAAAAGCTGGAAAAGAAAAATCTGGATTTGATCGTTGCCAACGATGTGACGGCTCCTGGCGCGGGCTTTGACGTGGATACAAATCTGGTTACATTGATTACCAAGGACGGGCTGGAAACGCTTCCGCTGATGCAGAAATCCCAGGTTGCCCACGCGCTGCTGGATAAGATTCTTGTCATGCGGAGAAAGACGAACATGACGCAATAAAAAAGAAAGCAAAGGAGGAGAACACAGCGGTGTACGCCGAGATCATCGTGGATATAGCGTCCGAGCAGGTTGACCGGTTGTTCACCTACCGTGTTCCCGATTCCTTGCATATTGCCCCCGGTTCGCGGGTCCGTGTGCCTTTTGGCCCTAGAGAAAAAGAAGGCTTTGTGGTTCGCCTGAAAGAGACGGCGGACTATGAGGAATCAAAAATCAAGCCGCTCCTTGCTGCTTTAGAGGACTATCCTGCACTGCTTCCGCCATTGATGGAGCTGGCGCAGGAAATTCGTGCCCGATGCCATTGCCCGCTG
The DNA here is from genome assembly GCA_964423675.1 of uncultured Oscillospiraceae bacterium. GTDB lineage: Bacteria > Bacillota > Clostridia > Christensenellales > Aristaeellaceae > RUG563. The sequence continues at coordinate 103,475 of CAYRFP010000001.1, read as the reverse complement.
TGTGAAGCGCTGCGGCTGATGCTGCCCGCAGAAATGCGGGGCGGACGAATTCAGGTAAAAACCCAGGAATATGTGCGCCTGACCGTTCCGCCTGAGCGCATTGAGGAAGCAATCGCATCCCAGAAACGCGCGCCCAAACGTCGTTTGCTCATCACGCTGCTTAGTGATATGCAGGAGCATCCTCTGGATGAACTCAAGGGGATGATGAACGATGTGCGCACGCCGCTAAAATATCTGGTCGAGAAGGAAATGGCGGCTGTATCGGAGAAAGAGACGCTTCGATCGCCTTTCTATGGCCGGGCGGACGCACCGCCAGATCCCCCCCTCACGCCAGAGCAGACGGAAGTACTTTCCGAACTGATTCCTGCCCTGAGCCATCCGACTAAGCCCTTTTTGCTTCATGGCGTTACAGGCTCAGGAAAAACAGAGGTATACATCCGTCTGGTTCGCGAAGCGCTGAAAAACGGAAAGGGCGCAATAATTCTGGTCCCTGAAATTGTGCTGACGCCACAGATGATCCATTGGTTCCGCTCCCGCTTTGGCGATACAATGGCCGTGCTGCATTCGCGCCTGACTCCGGGCGAACGCTTTGATGAATGGCGACGAATTCGTTTGAGTCGCGCCCGGATTGTTATCGGCGCTCGATCTGCAATTTTTGCACCAGTGGAAAATCTTGGCGTTATCATCGTAGACGAGGAGCATGAACAAACCTATTTCTCTGATCGTTTTCCGCAATATGATGCGCGGGAAGTAGCTGTCTCCCGCGGGAAGCGCGAAAACGCAGTGGTGGTGCTTGCCAGCGCAACGCCCAGCATTTTTTCTTACGCCATGTGCCGTCGTGGAGATTACACACTGGTGGAAATGCCGCATCGTGTGTTAAATCGGCCTTTGCCCACTGTCCATGTTGTGGATATGCGACAGGAGTTACGGCTTGGTAATCACAGCATTTTTTCCTCGCTGCTTGTCCAAAAGCTTGAAAGCTGTATAGACAAAGGGCAGCAGGCTATGCTCTTTATCAACCGGCGCGGATATGCAAGTTCAGTGAACTGCCGCAAATGTGGCGCTACCATGAAATGCGACCGCTGTGATGTGACGCTGACCTATCACAGCGTAGATAATACTTTGCGTTGCCATTACTGTGGGGCAATCCGAACAATGCCAAAGCAATGTCCTGCCTGCCAGAGTCCATATATCCGTCCCATGGGTATGGGTACGCAGAAAGTAGAGGAAGAACTGAACAAACGGTTTCCCGGCGCAGGCGTTATCCGTATGGATGTGGATACCACATCTTCCCGTAATGCGCATTTTGAGCTAGTGGATCGCTTTCGGGCTGGCCAGGCCCAAATACTTTTGGGTACGCAGATGATCGCCAAGGGTCTGGATTTTCCGAAGGTGACGCTTGTCGGCGCGGTAATGGCGGATTTAACGTTGAATCTGCCGGACTATCGTTCCCCAGAGCGGACGTATCAGCTGCTGGTACAGGTGGCAGGTCGAGCCGGGCGCGGGGAAAACCCTGGGGAAGTGGTAATCCAGACATACCAGCCGGATCATTATGCCATTCAGGCCGCTGCAGCGCAGGATTATCGGGCGTATTTCGCACAGGAATTCGATCGCAGACGGCTCGATCTGTATCCGCCGTTTACCTTAATGGCACGTTTTTTGTGCGAAGCGAAAACCATGGAAACGGCCATGGCTGTAGCCAGGCAATTGCAGGAACAGGTAATCGCCCGGTTTGGCAGAACTCTACTGGGCCGACGGATCCTCTTTATCCGGACAGATGAAGCGCCTATTTCCCGCATTCAGGATAAGGCACGGGCCCAGATCGTTATGAAAATGCTCAATCATCCGGACACGGATCAACTGCTGGCGGCATTTCAGGAAATGGCCGGTGGCGCTTATCAAGCCAAGGTTTACTTTGAAATAAATCCTACATCCTTTGCTTAGGAGGCAATCCCCATGATTAGAAAAATTGTGAAGCTGGGCGATGAAACGCTGCGCAAGCAGAGCAAGCCCATGCAGAAGTTTGATCTGCGGCTATGGCTGCTGCTGCGTGATATGGCGGACACCATGTATAAGGCTGATGGTGTTGGTCTGGCTGCCCCTCAGGTGGGGATTCTTCGACGAGTTGTAGTTGTAGATACCGGAGATGGCCTGGTTGAATTGATTAATCCCGAAATTATCTCCCGGGAAGGCGAACAGGCAGGAGCCGAGGGATGCCTGAGCCTGCCTGGCAGGCAGGGCTATGTGGTTCGGCCGCAGAAGGTTACAGTTCGGGCACAGGATCGGAAAGGAAAAGTGTTCGAAGTGACGGCTGAGGGACTGAAAGCACGGGCTTTCTGCCATGAAATCGATCATTTGGATGGCGTTTTGTATATCGACGTGATGGACCATGAGATTTTCGCGGAAGAGAAGGAGAACGATTGATGCGGATCGTGTTTATGGGCACGCCTGATTTCGGCGTCCCTTCCCTGCGTGCGCTGGTTGAAGCGGGGCATGAAGTGGTCGGCGTGTTCACGCAGCCGGATAAACCCAAGGGGCGCGGCAACAAAATGCAGCAAAGCCCTGTGAAGGAGTGCGCGATGGCGTATGGCATCCCTGTTTTCCAGCCGAAAAAAATCCGGTTGGAAAGCGTAGAGGATCTGCGCGATTTGCAGCCGGATCTGTGCGTCACAGCGGCGTTTGGCCAGATTCTCTCGCAGGAAATTCTGGATATTCCCAAGATCGGCACGGTGAACGTTCATTCTTCCCTGCTGCCCAAATATCGTGGCGCTGCGCCAGTGAACTGGGCTGTAATGGAAGGGGAAAGCGTTACAGGCGTGACCACTATGATGACGGATAAAGGATTGGATACTGGCGATATTCTTTTGAAGACGCAGGTGGAGATTTTGCCGGGGGAAACGGCTGGGGAATTGATGGATCGTCTGGCTCCCATTGGTGCTTCGCTGCTGTTAGAGACGATTTGTCGTCTGGAAGCGGGAGATTGTCCTCGGGAAAAGCAGGACGAAAGCCAGATGAGTTATTTCCCGATGCTGAAAAAGGAAATGGGCCTGATCGATTGGCACTTGCCGGCAGAAAAAATCGCCTGTCTGGTGCGCGGCCTTTCGCCTTGGCCGGGAACCTATACCTTGATTGGCAGCGAAACGCTGAAAATCTGGAAAGCGGAAGTCTGCAATGCAGATTCCGGCCAGCCGGGCGACATTCTTTGCGCCGATGGAAAGCAGGGGCTGATTATTCGAGCTGGATTGCAAGCGCTGCGAGTACTTGAATTGCAAGCGCAGGGTGGAAAACGAATGAATGCAAAGGATTATCTGCGGGGCCATCCTGTTTCTGCCCCCGCATGTGATCGGCAGGAGGAAGAAAACCATGGATGAGAAACGGCAGAATCCCCAGACCAGCCGCCCCGGACAGGGAAACGGAGCTAAACGTCCCGCTCGGACCCAGGGCAGCTATGGAAAGCCCTCTTATGCCGGGAAGAACGGGCCGCATGGAAACGGCCATCCTGCCAACGGAGAACGCCGGGATGGGCAGCGCAGCGGACATAAGCCCTCTGCCGGTAAGCAGAGCGCGTATTCGCGCTCTCAAAACGGTGTTCGCCCCGGACGTCGTCCTGAGAGTTGCCCTGTCAAAGCCCCTGCAGCCAATACATCGTTCACGCTTTCTCGTAAGGTGGCACTGGAGATTTTTCAGGATGTGGTGCGTAAGGATGCGTTTGCCGCGCTTTCTCTGGATGATAGACTGAAAAATGTCAATCTTTCTCAGCTGGACAAGCGCTTCTGTGCCAGCATTGTTTATCGCACCATCGAAAACCTGATTCGCATTGATTATGCGCTCAGCTTTTTTCTCAAGGATGCGCAGGGACTGGATCCCAAGGTACTGGATATTCTGCGGATCAGTGCCTGTCAACTGCTGTTTCAAGATCGAATCCCCGAAAATGCCGTTGTGGACGAGGCAGTGAAGCTGACCAGGGAACTGGGCATGGAAGGATTGACAGGGCTGACCAACGCTGTTCTTCGTTCGCTAGTGCGGGGAAAAGACGCCATCAAATGGCCCACGCCGAATGAAGGCGCGCGGTATCTATCGATCATGTATTCGGTGCCCCTGTGGTTGGCGGAAAGGCTGATGGACGCATATGGCCCGCAGCTTGCCAGGGATATTTGCGCCCATCGTACTGAAGCGCATTACACTACAATCCGGCCCAACCTTTCCCGCTTTACGGATGCGGAATTCGAAGCGCTTCTGCAAAAGAAGGTCTGGGAAATCGAAAAGGGTAAAGCGCCCCATAGCTATCATGTGCGGCTGGCTTCGGAAATTGCCCGGGATACGGATTATCTGGCCGGAAATTTCTCCATTCAGGGAGAAAGCAGTATGCTTGCGGCACAGGCAGTGGACGCCAAGCGTGGCATGCAGATTCTGGATTGTTGCGCGGCTCCTGGAGGAAAGACTGCTTATTTGGCAGAGCAGATGAATGGAACCGGACGGGTTTATGCCTGGGACGTGCACGATCATCGCGTGGCGCTGCTTCGCGCTATGGCACGAAGGCTGCGATTAGATAACGTTCGCCCCGCTGTGCGGGATGTGTCGATCCTGAAGGAAGAATTGATGGACACCATGGATGCCGTGCTGCTGGATGCGCCCTGCTCCGGCTTGGGCGTGATGGACAATAAACCGGATATTAAGCTGCGGGTCACGCAGGAATCAGTGGATGAGCTTGTAGCGTTGCAGGAAAAGCTGCTGAATACCTGTTGCCAGTATGTAAAACGTGGAGGAACGCTGGTGTATTCCACATGCAGCATGCTGCCAGAAGAAAATGCAGATCAGATCCGTCGTTTCCTGGCACGGCATGATGAGTTTGCTTTGGCTCCTCTACCGCTGTCCATCGGTGAGGAATTCCAAAAGCTTTACGGCGAAAATGGCATGCAGCTTCTCCCGCACCGGGATGGCGTGGAAGGGTTCTTTATTGCGCGGCTGCGCAGGGTGAAATAACATGCTGGAATGGATGGGTTTATATCCGGAGGAATTGAAAGCAACCTTGGCGGAAATGGGCGAAAAGTCCTTTCGCGCAGGGCAGCTTTTTGCATGGCTTCATAAGGGCGCAAGAATCGATGAAATGACGAACCTGCCCCTGTCGCTTCGGGAAAAGCTAAAGGTGAAGGGTGTGGATCAACCGGTTTCGATTCAGGAAGAACGGGTTTCCAGGCTGGATGGAACAAAGAAATTTCTCTATGCTCTGTCGGATGGCAATTGCGTGGAAGGCGTTTTGATGCGGTACCATTACGGCTGCACGTTGTGCCTTTCCACGCAGGTGGGCTGCAAAATGGGCTGCCGTTTCTGCGCAAGCACGCTGGATGGCTGTGTTCGTAATCTGACAGCGGCGGAAATGCTGGGTCAGGTGCAATGTGCCAATCGCACCCTGGAAAACGATGAACGAGTGCATAACATTGTTTTGATGGGCAGCGGAGAGCCACTGGACAATTATGATCAGGTGGTACGTTTTTTGCGCCTGGTTTCCCATCCGGAGGGGTTAAATATTGGGCTGCGGCATATTTCGCTAAGCACCTGCGGCCTTGTGGACGCCATGCGTCGCTTCGCCCAGGAGGGCTTGCCAGTTACGTTATCGTTATCCCTTCACGCCCCCAACGATGCGATTCGCCGCCAGTTGATGCCTATTGCCAACCGATATACGATAGAAGAAACATTGGAAGCCTGTCGCTATTATATCGAAAAGACCGGGCGGCGGGTAGTATTTGAGTACGCACTGGTGGACGGAATCAATGCGAGTCCCGTCTGCGCGGAGGAACTGGCAGGACGTCTGCGGGGAATGCAGTGCCATGTGAATTTGATTCCGCTGAATACGGTTAAGGAACGAAATTTGTTTGGCGTGACGGAAGCACAGGTGCACGCTTTTTGGGAGGTTCTGGAAAAACGTCATATTTCGGCTACCCATCGCCGGGAAATGGGCGATGATATTGAAGGCGCTTGCGGTCAGCTACGCAAAAAAGTAATGGAGGAGCGAACCAAATGAAAGTGGCATCCAGAACACATATTGGGAACGTTCGACCATCAAACCAAGATTCGCTGGTGCTCCTTACGGGTAAATATGGTCTCTATGGCGTAGCGGACGGCATGGGCGGCCATAATGGTGGCGATGTGGCGAGCGCCATGGCCGCGCTGATGCTTTCTCGTGTATTGGAAGGCGCGAAACCGGATGAGGCTCTTTTGCGTGGCGGAATCGAGGAAGTGAATTTGATGATTTTCCAGGAGCAGCTGCGCAATCCTGCTTTGGCCGGCATGGGCACGACCCTGACCGTCCTTTGGGAGGATGATAAGCGTCTGCTTTTGGGCCACGTGGGGGATAGCCGAGCCTACCGGCTGCATAACGGTTTGCTCGACCAGATTACGCAGGATCATTCCCTGGTGGGTGAATTGCTGCGGGATGGCGTGATTACTCCGAAGGAAGCGCTTCAGCATCCCTATCGCAATGTGATTACCCGTGCCCTTGGCACAGCAGAAACGATCGAAGCGGATATTTCTGCGTTGGAAAAATGGCGTGGAGATAAGTATTTGATTTGCTCTGATGGGCTTACAGCTTATGTGACTCCTGAACAGATCCGTGATATTTTGTTGCGGACGCCCGGCGAGGAAGCGGCGGATATGCTGCTCCAGCTGGCGCTTGATGGTGGCGGACGGGATAATATTTCCCTGATCGTTGCGGAGGTAGGCGCATGAGCGTGATCCTTGGAAAAATGCTGGATGGCCGTTATGAGTTGGTGGAGTTTCTGGGGAAGGGCGGAATGGCGCTTGTTTATCGGGCCATCGATCAGCGAACCGGGCATTCCGTGGCTGTAAAAATTCTTCGTCCTGAATTTAACCAAGACGAGGAATTTCTGGGGCGCTTCGAGCGAGAAGCTACTACGGCCAGCAAAATGAGCCATCACAACATTGTGAATCTGCTGGACGTGGGCCAGGATGGGGAAATTCGCTATTTGGTGATGGAATATGTTCGGGGCCGGACGCTGAAAGAGGTGATTCAGCAAAAGGGCGCGCTTCCGCCAGCCGTTGCCGCGCAGATTGGCATCCGCATTTTGTCCGCATTGCAGCATGCGCATAAAAACGGCATCATTCATCGCGACATTAAGCCCCAGAATATCTTAGTGCATTCCGATGGCCTGATCAAGGTTTCCGATTTTGGCATTGCCCGTGTGGCTGGAAGCAATACCATTTCCCATAACGACAGCGTGATGGGATCGGTGCATTATTTCTCGCCGGAGCAGGCGCAGGGCAAGGAAGTAACCTTTGCCAGCGATTTATATAGCGCTGGCGTCGTGCTTTATGAAATGATGACGGGTCAGCCGCCCTTTGATGGCGAAACGCCCGTAGCAATTGCCTTGCAGCATATTAGCGGCAAGGCACGGCCAATCAGTGAACTGAACCCAGCTGTTCCTCCGGCTATGGAACGAGTTGTGGCCAAGGCCATGGAAAAGCAGCCGGAAAACCGCTATCAGAGCGCCCTGGAAATGGCGCAGGATTTGCAGCGCACTTTGCAGGAGCCGGATGGAACATGGCTTGGCAGATTGTCAGATAAGATGGAGTCCCGCGCCATAAATGCAACGGGGAAGCTACGCCCTGTGAACCCGCGGCGAAAGGCCATGATTGTTGCGGCGACGGCCGTTATGCTTGCGGTGCTGCTGATAGGACTTGGGTTTATTGGGTATTATGTCTATGATCAAATTGTCAATACAACCACAGCCCCTTATCTTCTGGATGAGCAGGAAAACAATGCTCTACGTATTCTTTCTCAAGCAGGACTTCGCTATGAAATTTTTCGAGCAGCCGATGAAAAGCGAAGCGCTGGAACTGTGATCCTGCAATCGCCCAACTATGGAACCTCCATGCGCAAGGGTGATGTGATCTATTTGACGATCTCTACAGGTTCGGAAGAAAAGGCGGTTCCCAAAATAACAGGAATGAGCCTGGAAAAAGCCCAGGAATTGCTGGAACGCAACGGATTCTCCATTCTGGCCTTGCCGGAACGAACGCTTTCCTCTGCTTCGTGGAACACCGTTCTTGAGCAAAAACCAAACGCAGGAGAAACCCTTCCCAGCGGAAGCATCGTGCAAGTAACCCTCAGTGGCGGGAGCGTGACGCTGCCCAGCCTGATCGATATGACCAGGGAGGAAGCTGTCCGGACGATCCAGGAATTGAACCTGGTTCTGGCAGAAATCAAGGAAATCCCGGTCGAGGATGCGTCTAAGACGGAACTGGTTGCTACGCAGCGCTACTTTGACGATAACATGAATCAATATAAGGTGGGCGATCAGGTGATGCAGCAGACCAAGGTGACGCTGGCGGTTTACGTGCTGACGGATGCACCCACGCTTCTTCCTTCTTTCACAGAAAATCCGAATGCGGGAGGCCTTCGCTAAAAATGGAAGGAACAATTATCCGAGCGCGGGGCGGGCTTTATACGGTCATGGATGCGGACGGGCAGGAGTTTGTACTGCGGGCCAAAAAGAAATTTCGTCGTCAAGGGCTCAGGCCGCTGGTGGGAGACAGGATTTTGTTTACCCCCGGGGAAATCAGCGATGAACATGGGTGGGTGGAAGAAATTCTTCCTCGGTCGAGCCAGTGCTTTCGGCCGCCGGTGGCGAATGTGACGCTTCTATGTATTGTGGTAGCTCCGCGTCCTGTGCCGGACTGGTTGCTGATGGATAAGCTTTTAATCTATGCCCGCAAGCAAGGCATTCGCCCCTTGCTGATTCTGAACAAGGGTGATGACTCACAGGCAGGGGAAACCTTTGCCATGATGCAGGCCACCTATGCGAGGGCGGAGACGGAAATGTTTATGCTCAGTGCTTTGAATAAGGAAGGAACTGCGCCGCTTAAAGAACGACTGGCTGGGGAAACCTGCTGTTTTTCCGGGCAATCCGGGGTTGGCAAGTCCACCTTGCTTAACGCCCTTTTCGGATTGCGGGCGGAAACAGGGGAAATTAGCGAAAAAATTCAGCGAGGAAAAAATACAACCCGCCATGCCGAACTGTTTGTTCAGGGAAAGGCGCGGGTTATCGATACGCCGGGCTTTAGTCTGCTGGAAATGGACGAAGTTTTTGATCCTGTACTGCTTAGGGAGTATTATCCTGAATTCCAATCCTACGAAGGAAAATGTCGTTTTTCTCCCTGTTATCATGGAACGGAGCCGGGGTGCGCCGTGCTTGAAGCGGAAAAGCAGGGAAAACTGGATCCTCAACGCTTGGAACGCTATCACATTTTGCTGGCGGAATGCCGCCAGGCTTGGAGGAATCGTTATGATTGAATTGGCTCCCTCTCTGTTGGCGGCAGACGTGCTTCATTTGGGAGATGAAATCACACGCATGCTGAATTATGGCGTAAAGACGCTCCATTTCGATGTGATGGATGCGCATTTTGTGCCTAATCTTTCCTTCGGCCCGGATCTGTGCAAAACTATTCATGGAGCCTTTCCAGACTGCGTGCTGGATGTACATCTGATGATGGATAATCCAGAACACTATCTTTCTGTGTTTGCCAAGGCCGGCGCGCATACCATCACCCTGCATCAGGAAGTGCTTTCGGATATTCCTACGGCCATGGCTGCGATTCACGCTTTGGGAATTCGCAGCGGTCTGTCTATAAAGCCTGGAACAAAAGCAGAAACGCTGCTGCCTTATCTGCATCTGCTGGATCAAATCCTAATTATGACAGTGGAACCAGGCTTTGGCGGCCAGAAGTTTATGGAAAACCAGGTGGAAAAAATTCGTTTGCTTCGTGCTGCAGGCTATGCGGAGGATATCGCGGTTGACGGTGGAGTGAACCCTGATAATGCAATGCTTCTGGCGCAGGCGGGTGCTAATCTTCTGGTTATGGGCACCGCTTTCTTTAAAGCGGATAACCCGGGCGATGTGGCGCGAAAGGTCAGGGAATTGGCATGAAACAGCAACGCAATGCACCGAAAAATCAGGAGTTCCATTATAAGCGCAGCCTGGGCCAGAATTTTATAACGGATGAATCCCTGTTCGAGCAGCTGGTATCTTTGTCCGGTGTAGGTTCCGAGGATGCCGTGCTGGAAATCGGCGCGGGTGCAGGCGGGATGACGAAGGTTTTGTCCGCCGTATGCCGTAAGGTTTTGTCTGTTGAGGTAGACGGAACGCTTCTGCCCATTCTGCGGGTAACACTGGAAAAATGCAAAAATGTGGAACTGGTTCATGGGGACGTGATGCGCCTCAATTTGCCAGAACTAACGGAAAAGCTAGGGCCTTTCCATGTAGTGGCAAATATTCCTTATTATTTGACCACGGACCTCATGAACCTGTTGCTGACTTCGAATATGCCCATTCAGTCCATCAATGTGATGGTACAGGCCGAAGCGGCGGAACGAATCGTGGCGCGGCCGGGGGAAAAGAGTTACGGTATGCTGGCGGTGCGCAGCGCATATGCCTATCAGCCGGAGATTGCTTTGGATGTTCCTGCTTGCTTTTTTACGCCGCCGCCCAAGGTGGACAGCGCGTTTGTGACCATGCGTCGGCGTGAGGAGCCTAAAGTTTCCGTGGCGGATGAGACACTCTTTTTCAAGATCGCCGCCTCTGCCTTTGCCATGCGGCGAAAAACCATGGTGAATAATCTTATAGCCTCCTTCCGTATTCAGCGGGACACGGCGGCAGAATGGCTTTCCGTTTGTGGAATTGCCGAGACTGCACGGGGAGAGACACTTTCTTTGCAGAACTTTGCGGATCTTTGTAACACATGGCCGCAAATGAAGCAAAAAACATAAAAAATTTTATTTCCAGCAGGAAAAAAGTAGATTGTGCAGAATAAAATGAATAAGGGTAAGAATGGATGTCCTTTATCCCACTTGGACACTTTTTGCCCGCTGGATGAAGTCTGTCCAGCCAATCAATTTACAATCATTTATAGGAGGCTTCATATGAGCAAGCTGAGTCTGGATTACCTGGGTATTGTCAATCCTGCCGAATTGTACCGCAATCTGACCCCCGCTCAATTGACTGAGCATGCGCTTCGTCGGGGCGAAGGTACCCTGAGCAACACGGGGGCGCTGGTTGTGAAGACCGGCAAATACACGGGCCGCAGTGCCAACGATAAGTTTATTGTGGACACCCCCGCCGTGCATGACGAAATTGCTTGGGGCAAAGTCAATCGTCCTATGACCAAGGAAAATTTCTATGCCATTTACAATAAGGTGATCGCGTATCTGCAGAACCGGGAAATTTTCGTGTTCGATGGCTTTGCGGGTGCCGATCCTAAATACACCAAGTCTTTCCGCATCGTGAACGAACTGGCCAGCCAGAACCTGTTCATCCATCAGCTTCTGCGTCGTCCTTCTGCCGATCAGTTGGAAAGCTTCGCTCCTGATTTCACGATCATCGCTGCCCCGGGCTTCAAGTGCATCCCTGAACGGGACAACACCCGTTCTGAGGCAGCTATCCTGGTGAACTATGAGGACAAGTTGGTTGTGATTTGCGGCACCCAGTATGCCGGCGAAATCAAGAAGAGCGTCTTCTCCGTGATGAACTATCTGCTGCCCAAGGAAGGCGTGTTCCCCATGCATTGCTCTGCCAATATCGGTAAGGATGGCGATGCGGCCGTGTTCTTCGGTCTGTCCGGCACTGGCAAGACCACGTTGTCTGCCGACCCTGATCGCATGCTGATTGGCGATGACGAGCATGGTTGGTCTGACGATTCTGTGTTCAATTTCGAGGGCGGCTGCTATGCCAAGTGCATCAACCTGTCTGCCGAAAAGGAACCTGACATCTACAACGCCATCAAGTTCGGCTCCCTGGTGGAGAACGTTGTGATGGATCCTGAAACTCGGGAATTTGATTTCGATGATGCCTCCCTGGCGGAAAATTCCCGCGTTGGCTACCCTGTGGAATACATCAACAATGCGAAGCTGGACGGAGTGGGCAGCATTCCCAAGACCGTTATCTTCCTGACTGCCGATGCTTTCGGTGTGCTCCCTCCCATCTCCAAGCTGGATAAGAACCAAGCGATGTATTACTTCGTTTCTGGCTTCACCTCCAAGCTGGCTGGCACGGAAATCGGTATTACTTCCCCCGTACCCACCTTCTCTACCTGCTTTGGCGAGCCCTTCCTGCCCCTCGATCCCTCCATCTATGCCAAAATGCTGGCTGAAAAGGTGGAGAAAGCCGGCGCGAATGTGTACCTGGTCAACACCGGCTGGAACGGCACTGGCAAGCGCATGAAGCTGGCCTACACCCGCAAGATGGTCACGGCTGCCCTCAATGGCGATATCGAGAAGGTCGAAATGGTGAAGGATCCCTATTTCGGCGTTATGGTGCCCACTGAGGTAGAGGGTGTTCCGTCTGATCTGCTGATCGTGGCGAACACTTGGGAAGACAAGGCTGCCTACGAAGAAAAGGCCAAGGATCTGAGCAAGCGCTTCGTGGAGAACTTCAAGAAGTATACCCATATGAGCGATGAAGTGGTTGCCGCTGGCCCCAAGGCGGAATAACGCACGATTAAGAACCGTCCCAGCAGGATGCTCTCATGCAGAGTATCCTGCTTTTTGGTATAAAAAAGCGCAGTTCCCGTAAAAGGAACCGCGCACGGAGAATGCTTTGAGCAAACAATTTATTTCTGCCAGAGGTTTTCTGGATACAGCCCGTTTTCCTTCATTTGCTGAATTGCCTGTTGCACCTTCGGCATGTCTTCATGATAAGTCACGCCAAACCATTTTTCATGCGTAGGCAAAACCTGCACGGTCGCTTTTTCTTCTTCAATCAGCTGATTGGGAATCAAGGGCAGGAAGTATTCGCATTTCAGAGGATTCTTGGGCAGGTTTTCCCGCAGATAATTCGGGAAGCGACCTTCGATTTCGGTCATAATATCGGGGGTAAAGCCCCAAAGATTCATAGATACAATGGTTCCGGCGGGCAGGAACGTAAAGCTTTTTCCATCGTCTTCCGTAAAAGCAGCGCCGCCTTCCCTGGGTTCAATGTGTGTGCGTTCCACGATGCCGGACAGGAATTTATTGGACGCATCCATTTCACAAACACCACGGGCTACGTGTCCGTTTTCCGTCAGCGTATTCTCCACCCGATACCCAACCATGGCATATTCATATCCCGAATGATCTGCCGCCAGAAAATCATGGATCGCCTGGAACGCAGTCGCGCCATAGAAGTCATCGGCGTTAATAACCGCGAAGGGCGAAGTAATCAGGTTCTTGGCGCAGAGCACCGCATGTGCCGTACCCCAGGGCTTAACCCGGCCTTCCGGAATCGAAAAGCCCTCTGGAAGCATGGAAGAAACCTGATGGGCAAACCGCAACTTGGCTTTTCCATTGATACGGTTGCCGATGGTTTCCTGGAACAACGCTTCATTTTCCGGCTTCACGATGCAGATGATCTCATCAAAGCCTGCCCGTAGCGCATCAAAAATGGAATAATCAATAATAAAATGGCCTTGAGGATCCACTGGATCCATTTGCTTCAGCCCGCCATAACGGCTGCCCAAGCCCGCTGCCATAATCACCAATTGCGTCTTCTTCATTTCGTTTTCCTCCTATGATTGATTGTCCCTTTTATTATACGCATTTCCTGCTTTTTCGTCCAGAAAAACTTGTTCTATTTTGCGTCCAATGCAAGTATTTCAGTTGAGACATTTTGAATGAAAGACTTATCGTGCTCAATCACTACCATTGTTGGCCGAAATTGCAGGATAAGCTGTTCGATTTTCATTCGGGAGAGGATATCAATGTAATTCAGTGGTTCGTCCCAAAGATACAGATGCGCTTGCTGGCAAAGACTTCGGGCAATAAGCACCTTCTTCTGCTGTCCGGCGCTATAGACAGCCATATCCTTTTCAAACATCTCCCGGGAGTAGTCCAGCTTGCGCAGAATGGTCTTGAACAGTGTCTCATCCACAGCACTTTCCTGAACAAAGTTTCGCAAGGAACCGGACAACGAGGCTGCTTGCGGCACGATGGATAGAATTAAGCCCCCGGCTCGGTAAAGTGTCCCGGAAACAGGTGCCATTTCGCCCGCCAGCGCCCGTAGCACGGTGGATTTACCACAGCCATTTTTTCCTGTCAGCGCCAGCACATCGCCGTTCCGTACGGTAAAGTTTAGCTCTGGTAGCAAAGGATGCGCAGGTTCATAGCGCAAATCAATGTGCTGTGCCTGAACAACCACGCCGTTTGGATGAGACAGGGGAAACAGCTTCAGTCCCTCAGCCTGCTCCACATTTTTCAGCAATGCACTTTTGGCTTCAATTTCTTTTTCCATCCTTCTCTCCAGGTTTTTACGCCGCTTCTGCATACGTCGGGATTTTTCCCCTGTATAAGCACGGAAATCCATAGCTTTTTCTTGCTCGAATGGGCGAAGTCCGATCTTCGTGCTTTCTACTTTATCAGCCCAAAGTCCTGCCCGACGTGCTGCTACTTTTAGTCCTGCAATTTCCCGGCGCAACCGAGCGTTTTCATCCAGTTCGAATTGATCCTGCCGCCGTTTATTCTCCTCCCAGGAAGAAAAGTTTCCCTTCTGAATATCCAAATTGGTTTTGTTGATGGAAAGAATGTGATCCACGCAGCCATCCAGAAACGCTCGATCATGGGATACCAAAATGAATCCTTTCTTTGCGGCGAGAAATTGGCTCACAATTTCCCGTCCGGCCAAATCCAGATGATTGGTTGGTTCGTCAATCAGCAGAAAATGATGGTCTTTGGCAAAGCAAAGCGCCAATAGCATTTTGGCGCGCTCACCGCCGGATAACGTGGAAAATGGACGGACAAGTGCTTCGTTGGATACATCCAATTGAGAAATTTCCCGCAGGAACCGCCAAGTTTCGCCATCAGCGTCCAACTGCGAAGCAAGTTCCAGTGGCGTTTCATTTTCATCCGGGATAGGGAAAGGAAAGTAGTCAAAGGAAACAGGCGAACTGATTGTGTCGCCGCTTGGAAGTTGGCCGGCAAGAAGCCGCAGCAGCGTGGTTTTTCCGCGACCATTTCGGCCGACCAGCCCAAGCTTCCAATCCGTGTCGAGTTGAAAAGAAACATCGTCAAAAACCAGATCGGGGCTTCCGTCATATGCAAAGGTAAGATGTGATACTTGAATTCGTGCCATAAAATCCTCCGGAATAAAGTCCGCAGGCTTGAAAAGAACGCTCTATTATGCCACGCCAAAAAGACACGCAAAAAAAGATGCGCACTTTCACAGCCTGCCAAGGCGTACGTGAAACAAAGGAACGCAGTAATCCGTTCCCTAATGTTTCATTGGCCTCTTGTCAAAAAGACAGCAGGTGTTACTTGTTACGCATCCTTCCACCCCTTCGCTTTTGTTACTTTAAGAATAGCACAATGAGCAATGGAATGCAAGTATTTTTTGCATCCTGTTCTTTTATCTTTTTGCTGCTACTTGAACCAGCAACCGCAGGATACTCCGAAGCCCCCGGGGAGCGCGAACGCAGATCATTCGAATGGCCATTGTTCATTACCTCCTATTTTTGAATCAGCATTATTCCCAGCACAACGAGCCCCATGCCAATGAGAGCAGCCAATGCCCAATAAGGAACAAACAAAAGTACAGTTATCAGACCCACGGCGATGAGAACACCTCCTGCAATGCGCAGACCAGTTTTCTTTTCGCTGGGATAGCATTTTGTCTCTACACTATCTGCCTGTTGCCATGCCACGAGAAACCACCTCCGTTTTCAGCCTATGCCAGTTCCTTTGACGATATGCGCCCCCATAATCGCAACAAATCTATTAAAAAAACACGCAAACCCTTGCGTTTAAAGCTATTGGGGGGTACAATAAAACAGTATGGATACATGGAACTTCTTGCTTGACGCGCTGGACGCATCCTGGCGCTTGGGGGGAAAGCCCCGAAGGGTGCTGGCTGCCGTATCCGGGGGAGCTGATTCGGTAGCATTGCTATGGCTGCTGAATGAACTGCGTAGGCAAAGCGACATTTCGCTTTCCGCCGTTCACGTGGATCATGGCTTGCGCCAGGAATCCGGCGAAGACGCGGCGTTTGTGCAGCAGCTTTGCAGTGGCTGGCAGATTGAATGCCAGGTCATCCGGGGACAGGTGAAAGGAGGAGGCGAGGCTGCGGCGCGGGAGATGCGCTATGCTGCCTTGGGCGAAGCTTATCAGCAGCAGGGGGCACAGGCCATTGCCTTGGCGCATCACCAGCGCGACCAAGCAGAAACGATGCTTCTTCATCTATGCCGCGGAAGCGGGGCAACAGGCTTGTGCGGTATGCGCGTCTGGTCCAGCAGAATGCTCTCTGGCGGTCAAAGTATGCGTCTCTGGCGCCCTATGCTGGATATTTCGCCTGAAATATTGCGCCGTTTGCTAACCAATCTGGGCATTCTCTGGCGGGAAGACAGGACAAACAGCCAGGACGATTATCTTCGGAATTATCTTCGGCATCAAATTCTCCCGCGATTGGAAGAACGCATTCCGCGTGTACAGGAAGCCCTGGGGCGGACGGCTCTGGTGATGCAGGATGAAGAGGACTATCTGGAACAGACATGCCAGGAATTTCTTCGACAAAACGCGAATCTACATTCGCCATGCAGATTTCTGCTACGAGAGCCATTTCTGCAATTGCACACCGCTTTGCAACGGCGGGTGATTCGCCAGGCTTCGCCGGTTTCGCTGGATTACGAAACCACAGAGCGGGCACTTGTACTATCATCGGGGGAATGGATGAATCTTGCAGAAGGCTGGCGCATGCTGATCCGACCGCATCGTATACATTTTGTTCCGTCGGTGCGCGAGCCAAGTCAGCTGGAGCCGCTGGAACATTTGCCATTTGATGGCTATCACGGGGATGGTAAGCGAACACAGGCCATTCCCAAAGCAATGTTTTCCCAAGCGCAATTGCGTTTTCGCCAACCGGGAGACAGGATTTATCCTCTGGGGGGAAAGGGCGAAAAATCGTTGCAGGATTATCTGGTGGATCGGAAGATCGATCAGCCCTTCCGGGATTATGTTCCGTTGCTGTGCAGAGGAAATCGCGTTCTTTGGGCGATTGGAATCGGGCCTGGGGAGGAAGCGAGGGTCACGCCGGAAACGGACGCCGTGCTGCTGCAATATCGTGGTTTTTTGCCCGGCGAAATGCCGAAAGCATGAATGATTATCAAGCAAAAGGAGAAAAACAATCATGGATACTAACGCCAACATTTATAACGACCTGGAACGCATCCTGCTGACTCGCGAACAGATTCACGAGGTGGTAAAAAAACTTGGCCAGCAGATAACGAAGGATTACGCAGATCGTCCGCCAGTAATGGTGTGTATCCTCAAGGGTGCCATGATGTTTTTTTCCGATCTGGTGCGGGAAATTGATCTGCCGCTGACCACAGATTTCATGTCCATTTCCAGCTATGGCAGCAGCACAAAATCTTCCGGCGTTGTCCGCATCCTTAAGGATTTGGATCGCGATATTTCCGGTCGGGATGTGATCGTGGTGGAAGACATTGTGGACAGCGGGCTCACCCTTTCCTATCTTACGGATGTGCTGAAGACGCGTAATGCAGCGTCAGTTTCTATCGTGACGCTGTTGGACAAGCCGGCTCGCCGCAAGGTACCACTGACGGTGGAATACTCCTGCTTTAGCATCCCGGATGCTTTTGTGGTAGGCTACGGACTGGACTATGATGAAAAGTATCGCAATCTGCCGGATATCGGTGTGCTACATCCGAGAATTTACACCAATCAAGACTAATCGGCATTGTCATTTCTTGTATGGCTGTGGTATAATAAATGAGATTCCCGAAACAGTAGGAGGATTTGGATTTTGAGAAAAGTATCTCGAGGACTCTTGGGTTATGTTGTCATGATTGCCGCATTTATTCTTTTGATCTCCGTTCTCTCCGGCGGCATGGGCGTTAGCGGAAAACGGATTGAGTATCCGGAATTGCTGAAAATGATTGAGAACAATCAGGTGGATCGCGTATCCATCCGCGGAACCACGCTGGTTGGCCGGGTCAAAAATAGCCGCGTTTCCACTGCGGATTATCCCAACCATGGCTACGATTTTGAAACTACCATTGGCCCGGATTTTTACGCGACGGTCTGCACCATGGCAGCGCAGCAAAAAGGGCTGGATCCGGACATGGTGACGGTAAAAGACCTGAACTTTGAAATTGAATATCTTGCTCCGGCTACAACTCCTTGGTATCTGGAGATTCTGCCGTACCTGATTCCCGTTGTGCTTCTTGGCGTGATGTGGTGGTATATCATGCGCCAGCAAACAGGCGGGAACGGCAAGGTGATGAATTTTGGCAAGAGCCGGGCAAACATGGTGGACCCCAGCAAAAACAAGGTGACGTTTGCCAATGTGGCAGGCGCGGAAGAAGAAAAGGAAGAACTGCGTGAAATCGTTGACTTCCTTAAGAACCCCAAGAATTATGTGGAACTTGGTGCGCGGATTCCCAAGGGAGTGCTGCTGATGGGCCCTCCCGGTACCGGTAAAACGCTATTGGCCAAAGCTGTGGCGGGGGAGGCCAATGTTCCTTTCTTCTCCATCAGCGGCTCGGACTTTGTGGAAATGTTCGTGGGCGTGGGCGCAAGCCGTGTGCGCGATCTGTTTGAGCAGGCGAAACGCAATGCTCCCAGCATCGTGTTCATCGATGAAATCGATGCTGTTGGGCGTCATCGCGGCGCAGGCTTAGGCGGCGGACATGACGAGCGGGAGCAGACACTGAACCAGTTGCTGGTGGAGATGGATGGCTTCGCCACCAATGAAGGCGTAATCGTTATGGCGGCGACCAACCGCAAGGATATTCTGGATCCCGCCTTGCTGCGTCCAGGCAGGTTCGATCGCCAGATTACGGTGAATTATCCAGATATGGCAGGCCGCGTAGCGATTCTTAAGGTACATGCCAAAGGCAAGCCCATGGCCGAAGACGTGGATTTGGAAAACATCGCCAAACGCACACCCTACGCCACTGGCGCTGATCTGGAAAACATCATGAACGAAGGCGCCATCCAGGCAGCCCGGGAAAAGCAGACCAAGATTACCCAAGCGCATCTGATCGAAGCGGTGGAGCGGGTACAGATGGGTCCTGAAAAACGTAGCCATAAGGTGCTGGAAGAGGATCGGCGGATTACTGCCTATCATGAAGCTGGCCATGCTATCGTTGGACATTTCTTGCCTCTGTGCGATGATGTACATATGATCACGGTGGTTCCTCGCGGGCAGGCTGCAGGCCTCACACTTTCGTTGCCTGAAAAGGAACTGGATCACCAGGGGAAGCAGAAGCTTCTGCAAACCATTGCCATGGCGCTTGGTGGCCGGGCTGCGGAAAGCCTGACGCAGGAAGATGTCTGTACGGGCGCTGTTAGCGATCTCAAGCGCGCCACAGAAGTGGCTCGTAGCATGGTAACGCGGTTTGGTATGAGCGATCAGCTGGGCAACGTTTACCTTGGCAGCGATCAGGAAATCTTTGTCGGTATGGAATTTGGCCAGAGCCGGGAATATAGCGAGGAAACTGCGGCGCTGATCGATGGTGAGGTTCGCAAGATTCTCAATGGTGCTTATAAGCAGGCGGAAGATATTCTGAATGCTCATATGGATAAGCTTTGCGGCCTTGCACAGCTGCTGATTGAAAAAGAAACCGTCACGCGGGAAGAATTCGTGCGGTTTATGCAGGATGAAGCGCCCGTGCAGGCAGAGGGCAATGTCGAATGATTCGTCCGGATTTCCATGTACACACAAATGCATCGGATGGCGTTTATACCCCAGCGCAGGTGATGCGCCTGGCTCAGCAGGCCAATGTTACAATGGTGGCAGTTACTGACCATGATACGCTGAATGGTCTTGCACAGGCAGTTCAGGCTGCACAGGAACTAAATATTGCCTTTCTGCCTGGCGTGGAGATCAGCACGGAAGGTGATGTCGAAGTACATATTCTTGGTTACGGCGCGGATCCGCAAAATCAACGTCTGCGGGCTTTATTTGATCGGCAGGGGCAAGAAAGAATTGAACGCGCCAAGAAGATGGGCGAGAAATTGGCGGCACTTGGTTATCCGCTGGATATGGAAGAGGTTCTTTCTTCTGCCGGTTCCAGCATTGGCCGTCCGCATTTAGCCAGAGCGCTTGTGGCAACGGGGGCAGTCTCTTCAGTTCAGGAAGCCTTTGAAAGGTTTCTGGGCAGCCGATGCCCAGCCTATGTGCCCAGGGAACGGCTGGCAGCATCGGAAGCGATTTCCATGCTCCGAGAGGAAGACGCTGTGCCTGTGTTGGCGCATCCTGCGCTTATTCCGTGGCCTATGGAACGGTTGCTTCCATTGCTGAAAGTGTGGCAAGATGCAGGATTGATGGGAATAGAAGTATATCATCCTGCTAATCGCGGCACTTATACCTCCTGGGATCGTCTGGTGCGCGAGCATTCCATGCTTGTGACGGGCGGGAGCGATTTCCATGATGGTATAAGCCACGGCGTCTTAGGAGAAACCATACAGGAATGGCCCTCCGCTCATGAGGATGGGCAGGCCCTTTGGGATGCTGTTTTTCGGAATAAGAAGTAAATCTGGCAAAGTCTAAAGGAGAAACTAGTCTATGTATTATGAAGGGGGATACCGGCCGCCTCCGCCTGCTGCGCCTCAACCGCCGCGGCAGCGCAGACGGCGCAAAAAGCGAAAACCACTGTTGTGGCTGTTACTGCTTATGGCACTGATTGCTGCGGCAATTTATGCCGGTGTTTCCTATTATCAGCAAAAAAAAGCGCATGAACTGCTTGTTCAGCAGGTAACTGCGGTACAGGACGTGTTTCTTCCCAACATCTATGTGGACGGCATCCATGTTGGCGGAATGAAACCGCAGGAAGCTATTGATACCGTTGTGTCCGCCATTGATACCCGACAGAATAGCTGGCAGCTGGCCATTACGTATCAAGGGCATCAGTATTGTGTTTTGAATTACAGCACGCTGGGCATCAACACGGATATTGCTGAGGTTTATCAGCTTTTGGAAAACGCCTTTAAAGTGGGGCATACAGGTACGCTGGCTCAGCGAAAAGCGGATCTAGACGCCCTTTCCACCCAAACTTATCAGCTATATACCAGTCAAACCAACCTGAACGAACAATACTTGGATAGCATTCTGGCAACCATTCAGCAGGATTTAACCCAGGATCCCGTTGATGCATATCTGGCATATTTCGATCCCAACGCATCGGATCCTTTTGTGATTCAGAAGGAACAGGCCGGCTCCTATCTTGATGTTTCTACACTAAAGGAAACGATTCTTTCCATGGCTGCGGACGGAAAATCCGGCACACTGGAATTAACACCGCAAACCATTTCTGCTTCGGTGACAACGGCTGATGTTCGCAAGCAGGTAACCTTGCGCGCAGAGGGGGTAACGCCTGTATCTACTGCGTCCACACTTGCGCGGACGGATAATATCCGTTTGGCTATGTCGAAATATAATGGCCTGCAAGTGGCTCCCGGGGAACAGGTGAGTTTTAATTCTGTGGTGGGGGATCGCACACTGAACAACGGTTTCCAATACGCCATTGAATATGTAAATGGCATGGAAGAGCCTGGTGTTGGCGGCGGTGTTTGCCAAGCCAGCACAACGGTTTACTTGGCGGCGCTGCTTTCCAACTTGGAGATCGTATCTCGTTCCTCCCATTCGGATAAGGTCAGCTACACGACCTTTGGCCAGGACGCTACGGTATATTACAGCCGAGACAAAAAGATTGATTTCGTGTTTAAAAACAACACGGAGGGAACGCTGTATATTGTTGCCAAGGTAGAAGAAGTAAAGAAAAACAGCTATCAGTGCGTTGTTCGGATTTATGGACCGTCTCTGGGGGAAAATGTAAAATACAAGCTTCGCACTGAAACGGTGGAAACGCTGATGGCTCCGTTGGAGCCCGAATATCGCAAAGATACCAATCACGAATACGTGACCTACAAGGACGAGGAATATCTTCTGCGAAACGCGCGGGATGGCTTTGTAAACGAAACCCACCTTCAGCGGTGGGAAAGTGGAGCCATGGTTTCAGAAGAACTTGTCAGCCGGGATACCTGTAAGGCAC
The DNA here is from genome assembly GCA_964423675.1 of uncultured Oscillospiraceae bacterium. Lineage (GTDB taxonomy): Bacteria > Bacillota > Clostridia > Christensenellales > Aristaeellaceae > RUG563. The sequence goes on along the minus strand of CAYRFP010000001.1, from coordinate 81,428 downwards.
GCGCCGCTGTTTATCTGGTCGGAACAGAAAAACGATAACGCCTTCTATAGCTAAAAACGCCTTATTTCCTGAGCGGGATTTGCTCGCTAAGGAAATGAAGGCGTTTTTATTTGATTGTTCGGAACAGGGAAAAACAAAGACTCAGGTATCGACAAGATACCTGAGCCCGTTTGGTGCGGTCGACGAGACTTGAACTCGTACTCGGTTAAGAACACGCCCCTCAAACGTGCGCGTATGCCTATTCCGCCACGACCGCGAAATGCCATCCATTAACCAGACGGCAAAAATTATTATAGCGGATTATCTTCCATTTGTCAAGCTGTATTTGCATTTTTTAAGAAGGAAGTTTCTCAGGGCCTTTTCTGATACGAGCAGCATAATGCCCAGGCGTTTCGCCTTTGAGGCGTTTAAAGATGCGGATGAAATAGCCGGGGTCGTTAAAGCCTACATCCAGCGCGGCCTCTGTGATATTACAATCTGTGGCCGAAAGCGCATAACAGGCCATTTCGATGCGATAATAATTCAGATAATCCATAGGACTTCGATGCGCTGCCTGCTTAAAAAAACGACAAAAATATTTGGGAGTCATGTTGGCGCAGGAAGCCAGCTGGGATAAGGTCAGGGGCGAAGCATAATCTCGCTCAATCAATTCAAACACACGCTTTAGCTGTAGCACACGTCGGCAATCATCGGCAACGGCATCGTCGGAATAAAGCCTATATTGAAAAACACAACCAATAAACTGGAGCAAACCGCCGGTTGTAATCGCTTCATAACCAGGCGTACGGGTATTCAATGCATCAAAAAAAGAGGAAAGCACCGCAGAAACTGGACTGCCAGACAGAAAAACGGTTTGTACGGTTACGCGCCGGTGCAGCACATCTAAAATGTATGCGCGGCATGCTTCGCTGGCTTTGAGCAAAAAACGCATATCGCACACTACGCATTCATAAACCGCATTCTCCGGAACACCGCCATGAAGGCAACCTGAGGGAATAAACGCGATGTCTCCCGGCGCTAAACAATAGACCTGATCATCTACAGAAAGATTAAACACGCCGGAGCATACCCGGATAAACTCTACCTCCTCATGCCAGTGAAATGACATTTCGTACCGAGCGTGATGGATATCTAGCAGGAAATAATCCAGTGGAAAATCCGGTGATCCGCGCTGCAGGCTTTCATGAAACCGGACGGCAGGCATAGGCAACGCTCCTTTGCAATAAAGTGAATTTCGTCCTATTATTTGCTATTATATCATAAGAAAACCGGGAGAACAAGGGATATGATAAAACTATCATCAAAGAAAAAGGGGTGGCGATGTCCATGGATACAACGGCGCTTCGGGAGCAGATTTGCGATGTATGCCACAAAATGTGGCAGTTGGGATGGGTGGCTGCCAATGACGGAAATGTGTCTGTAAAACTGGAAGATGGAACCTTCCTTTGCACGCCGACCGGCATGAGCAAATCTTTTATCACGCCCGATAAGCTTTTGCGTATTGACGGGCAAATGAACGTACTGGAAGGACTGCCCGGGCTGAAGCCCAGCAGCGAAACCAAGATGCATATGCGCTGCTACCAGGAACGGGAGGATGTGGGGGCTGTCGTGCATGCTCATCCGCCTACAGCGACAGGATACGCGGTGGCCGGAAAGAGCCTGGATGAGTACTCCATGATCGAAACGGTAATTGCTATTGGCTCCATTCCGCTTACGCCGTATGGCACACCGTCGACTTACGAGGTGCCTGACGCTATCGCGCCTTATTTGAAAAACCATGATGTGTTGCTGCTGAAGAATCACGGAGCGCTGACGGTCGGGGCCGATCTGATCACGGCATATTACCGGATGGAAACTCTGGAACTGTACGCGAAGATCAGCCTTACCGCGCATCTCTTGGGGGGCGCGCAGGAAATTTCCAAGCCGCAGATCGATAAATTGCTGGATCTGCGCGAGAACTATTATCATGTAACCGGGCGTCATCCTGGCTATGAAAAATGCGATGACGAATCGGTGAACCATCCTGAAAGACAATAAATTTGAAGGAGGAAATGAATCGTGATCTATCCCAAGATTGGTATTCGACCCGTGATTGACGGCCGCTGGGGTGGCATTCGGGAAGGCCTGGAAGAGCAGACGATGGGCATGGCCCATTCCGCCAAGGCGCTGATTGAGCAACTGAAATACCCGGACGGAACACAAGTGCAGGTGGTTATTTCACCCTGCACCATTGGTGGCGGCGCAGAAGCGGCTCGCTGCGAGGAATTCTTCTCCACCCAGAATGTTACCGCAACCCTCAGCGTTACGCCCTGCTGGTGCTATGGCATGGAAACCTTCGATATGAATCCCCAGACCATCAAGGCAATCTGGGGCTTCAATGGCACGGAACGCCCCGGTGCCGTGTATCTGGCCGCCGTACTGGCCGCTTATGCGCAGAAGGGATTGCCTGCCTTTTCGATTTACGGCCACGATGTGCAGGATATGGGGGACAAGACCATCCCTGAGGATGTAGCTGAAAAGATCCTTCGCTTTGCCAAAGCGGCGATTGCTGCCGGCTGGATGCAGAATAAGTCTTATGTGAATATTGGCGCAGTTGCAATGGGCATCATGGGCTCCTATTGCGATACCAACGTGTTCCAGCGCTACTTCGGTATTCGAACCGAATGGGTGGATGAAGTGGAGATCCTGCGCCGCATGTCGCTGGGCATTTATGATCAAGAAGAATATGAAAAGGCGCTTGCATGGATTAAAGAGAATTGCCCGGAGGGATTTGATTGCAATGCGGGCAAAGAATTGATGGAAATTGTTACAAAATCCAAAGTTGTCCCGCCCGACAAGGATTGGGAGTTCATCTCCAAGATGACGATCATCGTGAAGGACATTCTGTATGGAAATCCCAAGCTGGACGAAATGGGCTGGCATGAGGAAGCAATGGGCAAGAACGCCATTGCAGGCGGATTCCAGGGTCAGCGGCAGTGGACGGACTGGCTTCCCAATGCAGACTTTACCGAAGCCATCATGGCCTCTACCTTCGATTGGAACGGCCCCAAGGCTCCCACACCCTTCGCCACGGAAAACGATACGCTCAATGGCGTTTCCATGATGCTGGGCACGCTGACGGCCCAGACCGCGCCGTGTTTCCATGATGTGCGCACCTATTGGAGTCCTGAAGCAGTGGAGCGGGTGACGGGCTGGAAGCCTGAAGGCGTAGCCGCGAACGGCTTCATTCATCTGATCAATTCGGGCGCTACCGCTTTGGATGGCTCCGGTGCGGCGAAAAATGCGAAAGGCGAAGGCTGCATGAAGCCCTTCTGGGAAATGACCGAGGAGGACGTAAAAGGCTGCCTGAAAGCCACAGATTGGTGCAGGGCCAACTATCAGTACTTCCGGGGCGGCGGTTTCTCCAGCCATTTCAAAACGCAGGCTGAAATGCCCGTGACTATGTTGCGTGCCAATATTGTCGATGGAATCGGTCTGGTTTTGCAGATTGCCGAAGGCTATACGGCCACACTGCCCGATGCTGTGCATGATAAGCTGGATAAACGTACTGACCCCACCTGGCCGACAACCTGGTTTGTTCCTCGGCTGACGGGCGAAGGCGCGTTCAAGGATGTGTATTCTGTGATGGCTAATTGGGGTGCAAACCACGGCGTGACTGTTTATGGCCATGTAGGCGCGGATCTGATTACGCTGTGCTCCATGCTGCGTATCCCCGTCAATATGCATAATGTGCCAGCTGATCAAATCTATCGACCCCATTGCTGGGCCGCCTTTGGTACGCAGGACACCCAGGCTGCCGACTATGCCGCTTGCAAGCATTATGGGCCAATGTATAAGTGATTTCCCTTTTCAATATTTCTAACAAAAAACAGAGGCCAGAGAGAAGAATCTCTCTGGCCTTTGATTTGATGAGCAATTCCTTTTGTATGCTTTGTCTTTCTTTATCATATCCAGTAGTTCATCGATTTCCATGTTTTTTACGAACGGAAGAATTTGCGAGTCTATCAAGCGTTAGATTTATTCGGAGCCTCCTCTACATTTGCAAGAAAGAAATTTTTTCTACAAAAAATAAATTTACAAAACAGTCGCTTCGTGGTATGGTATCATTGAACGAAGAAACAACGGAGGAAGACAAATGGGGGAATTGCTATTCGCTGCCAATACCGTGTTGCCGCTACTTTTGCTTATGGCGCTGGGGTTTGGCTGCCAGAAGATCGGGCTTCTCAATGACAGTCTTGTCAAGGGAATCAACCAACTGGTATTTAAGGTATTTCTGCCGGTTAATCTATGCTATAGCGTATTAAATACGCCGTATGATACAGCTATTTCCGGTACAGCCTTTCTGCTAATCCCGTTGGGAATCATTGTTCTGTTCCTGCTTGCGATTCTGATTGTTCCGCTTTTTGAAAAGGACAAGAAGAAAGCAGGCGTGATAATTCAAGGGATTGGCCGCAGTAATTATGCATTTTTTGGAATTCCGCTGGTGGCGATGCTGTTTCCTGGAAAGGATACATCGCTGGCGTCGCTGATGGTGATCGCCACGGTTCCGTTTTATAATCTGCTGTCTGTCATCGTTTTGTCTGTATTCTGTGGCGGTGAAGTGAAGCCCAAAAGAATTCTTCTCAATATCTTGAAAAACCCGCTGATTATTGGCTCAGTGCTTGGATATGGGCTTTGGCTTCTTCGTTTTCAGCCGCCTCAATTTGTGCTGACGACTATGGGGGATCTATCCAAAATCGCCACTCCGCTGGCAATCTTTACGCTGGGCGGTTCCATTCGCTTTGCCAGCGCAAAGGCGCACCGCCGGCAATTGACAATTGGCGTTCTGGGAAAACTGGTAATTGCGCCGCTTCTGTTTGTACCGCTTGCAATTCTGTTGGGTCTGCGGGATTTGGCGCTGGCTGTGGTTCTGGTTTCATTTGGTGCACCCACTGCAGTCGCATCCTTTCCCATGGCGCAGCAGATGGGCGGGGACGGGGAATTAGCGGCAGAGCAGGTAGCACTAACCTCTGTTTTTTCGATTTTGTCCAACTTCCTGTTTATTTTCGTGTTAAAGTCCCTTGCATTCCTTTAATGCTTTTAGAAAAGGAGATGCGCCTATGACAAAACGAATGCTGATTTTCCTCTTTGTTTTTCTTGCATTGCTTCCGCTGGGCAGAGCAGGGGCGAGGGAATGGGTTGTGGAGGAAGAATCGATTTTTCCAGATTCCATGGCTCAGGCTCGGTATCTAATGCGCAATATGACGCTTGAAGATAAGATTGCTCAGTTATTTCTGGTCGCTCCGGAAGCCCTTACCGGTGATGAGTATACCTTGACCGTGAACACAAACGAAATCTTGAGCCATTACAGGGTCGGTGGTATTGTTTTCCTCGGGCAGAACATCGCTTCTGAGGAGCAATTTCGCGCCCTAGTTGCCACTTTCCAGCACGCGACCGAAAATCAGGAAATGATTCCTCTGTTTCTTGCGATGAATCAAGAGAGCGGGGCACTATCCACTCTTGAAAGCAAGCTGGGCTATGAGCTACCACTTTCTGCGGCGGAGCTAGGCGAAGTAGGGGAAAGCACAGTGGCGCAGAAAACCGGAAAAGAATTGGCAACAAGGATGCGGACATTCGGACTGAATCTAAATTTTGCACCGGTGGCCGATGTGCTTGTGGAGCAATCTTCTTCCCTTGCAAACCGTTCCTTTGGCGGGCAAACGTCCGTAGTCAGCGAAATGGCGTTGGCGATGGCAGAAGGGCTGCGAGAAGTCGGAGTGATTCCCTGCTTTAAGCATTTCCCGGGCCAGGGTGGAACAATTGGCTCGGCTGAAGATGGGCGAGAACGCAGCAATCGCACGCTCGAACAAATCTATGAAACGGAACTGGTTCCATTTGTAAACGCGATTGCTGAGGATGCAGAAATGATTATGCTCTCATCTTCCGTGATTCGCGCAATCGATACCAGCCTGCCAGCAACGCTTTCGCCCGCTGTGGCCACTGATTTGCTGCGGAATCAACTGGGTTTTCAAGGCGTTATTGCTTCCGCGTCCTTGCGAACGCCCACTATATCCAATGATTATGATGCGGGCGAAGCGGCGGTTTTGGCACTGATAGCTGGGGTGGATATTCTGCTGCTCCCCGAACGGCTGGATGCGGCGATTCAGGGTGTGCAGCAGGCAATTGACCAGGGGCGATTAACAGAAGCACGAATTGACGAAAGTGTGGTGAGAATCCTGTCTCTTAAGATGCAGGCAGGACTCATTCAGTAAAATTATTTCAGAATAAAAGCGCCGGCGTTTGGGGGAAACGTCGACGCTTTTTGCAATCAGGGTGTTGGGGGTGGCGATGCATCTGGACGCGAAACATACTGCGCCATCACATAGCCTGTTATGTCGTTGAGCCGCACCCTAAGCCATTCTTCACCCTCCCTGGTTACGATCAATTCCTGCCCATAATAAAGCTGCTGAAGCACCTTGGATTGCATATTGGCTTCAGAGCGTAAATTCAAGTAAGAATTTGTGCCAATATTGCTGACGACCACCCGATATTCATTGGCTCGCGGAACCGAAGACAGGGGAATCGGAGTCGGCTTGGGCGTAGGGGAAGCGGCAGGGCCAGGTGTCGCCAGGAAGTTATCCCGAATAGCTTCCGGCAAAGAGAAGGAGTAGGTCACGCGCTGAAGTGTCATGCCGGGATAATAAAAATGGAGGATCTGTTCATAGTTCCATTTGTATTCCCCGGCCATGCACTGAGCGCCTCGCTGGCTCATGCCAACGCCGTGGCCGTAACGGCGGCTTTCCACGATAAACGCATCCTCTGTTTCGCGGATCGTGATAAGCTCATTTTTGCTACTGTTAATAGACAGGCTTAGCAGGGATTCAACGGTTGGGAAAATATCCAACTCCACAGTCACGGACGCAGGAAGTGTTTCCATTGCCGACCATTTTTCTCCGGTCTTTTGTTCTGGCGCAGCCGTTGGCTCCACTACGAACATGGAGATTTCCTCTTCCTCCGTTTTCTGAATCAACCGTCTTCCCTGAACAATCAGACGCAGGCGAAGCTTGGTCATGATTTTTGAATCTGTCGATGGATACATCTGTACGGCCGTCTGGGCATTTTCAATACCGGTTACGCGAATAAACTGTGTATCGCCGTCATAGCCCATGGCTTCCATTTGTTCGGATAACAGGCCAAGCACAGTATCCTTGAGGCTGCCCAGCGCATCTGAAGACGCCATGGATTTGGGCAACCTGGCGGAAAGCACCATGCTCTCCGGGTTCTCCAAATCATAGGGGTCGTCGGTCATGGTCAAGTAGCTGTAATCGCCCTTGCCCCAAACATGGGAAACCAGTTCGGTTTGCCCACCGTTGCTGGCGGAATAAAAGCACTCTGCCAAAGAGCCTTTATAAAAACCGCAAATTCCCGCTGTTTCTTGCACGGCCATGGCAGCGTTTTTATGCTCAGCTTTCACTCCGTAATAGGCCTGATCGTTAGTATTATCTACTACATCATAGCTTCCGCTGCCGCCTGCCTTGCGAAGGGCATAGGTGCGGGCCGCCACCGCCTGAGCCTTCAGCGCTTCCACGGGAAAGGAATCGCTCATTTCATAAGGCACTACACCCAGGAGATATTCTTCTACCGGCGCATTGAGCACGGCCTGTAATTTACCATCTTGGATGGATAAATGCAAATCTCCCGGATGCAATTCATAAGCACCGTTTATGCGCAGACCGTTTTCTTTCCCATCATTTACAGCGTGACGAATCAGCGTCAGTTCTTTTCCTGCATCCAACGCCATTCCTTCATAATAGAAAACAAGGGAACCAGAGGCACAGGAAATAACTGCATGCGTGCCCCGCTGAAAGGATAATCCGTCCAGCGTATAGCTGCCATCCATTGCAACTTCGATCCTATCGGTTAGATTTAGCTTGGTCAGTAGCACACGGATAACCCCGTTTTCCTTTTCTGCACTGGCTGGCAGCAGCGGCAGAAACAGCGAAAATGTCAGCAATAACGCCAACAATCGAGTCATTTTTTTCAAGCGCGTCTCTCCTTTGCCGTAGTCGCTTTTCTATTTTAACGAAGCATAGGGACGAATTCATCCCAAAGGCTCGGAAAGAAAAGCCTCAGCCACTTTACAGCCGATGCAGCAGATTGAAATCCCGCACGGTGGTCTGCGCCGTCCAAAACAGCGCGTAACTCATGTGAACGCCACAAAGCGTTCCGCCCGCCGTTTGAATCGCGCTGAAAACCTCGCTGCCGGGCACGCATTCCCGCACAACACCGCGCAACCGTTCATCGGCGGATTCGCTGTAGGGATCGGCCGCCAGCACTTGCTTTTCCCCGTTCTGAATTCGCGCGCCTATTAGCGCCACAATGTGGCCGGGCCGAAGATTACATAGCGCGGCGTCTCCCTGCATCAGTGCTTGGTGCAGAGCATCCTGGTCATTGCGCAGACCATCCATGGCATAGGAAAAGCCAAGCTGTGCCGCCAAGCCTGTCTGCTCCATGGCAGCTAAAAGCGCAGGACGATCCGTTCCATCATCGCCTCGGCCGCCGTTTTGGCAGGAGAAATCCGCAAGTTCCTCAGGCGAAATTATTTTTCCACCCAGATATTGGGCTGCATGCAGGGTGGAAAAAATGCCGCAGCCAGCGTTGGAAAGCACAGAGCCGTTGCCCTGATACGCATAGGGGTGGGTCCATTCGCGGCAGCGCTGGTTATATAGGGTGTAGGAAATGCCTTGATAGGTAACGTGAATATATCGACCAGTTAATTGCATGTTCGTTTGCTCCTTTCCATTTCATGGCGAATTCATTATAGCAAAAATACGCTGAAAAGCCAATGCAAAGATTTTGCTTTTTCCGGAGAAATGCGGAAATGAAAAAAAGCTGAAATCAACGGACAAAAATGAGAGTTTACAATTTACATAGCTCCTCTTTTTATGGTATACTGCTATACGTATACTACGCAGGAAGGGCGGCATGTCTTGTGGTCCAAAAAGAAAATCTTCTAAAACGGCTATTACTACCGGAATATCTGGTAGGAAAGGAACATCGTCTGGGCGATCTACCTGATGGGAAGACAGCTTACCGGGATGTGATGAACCTGGCGCTCCCATCTGTTATCGAAATGGTGCTGATGAGCCTGATCGGATCAATTGATACGATGATGGTGGGAAATGTGTTGGGCGCGGAAGCCCTTTCCTCCGTGGGTTTGCCGACTCAGCCGCGCATGCTGCTGCTTTGTCTGTTCTTTGCCCTGAACGTTGGCGTGACGGCCATCGTAGCGCGGCGAAAGGGCGAGGAAAAGCAGGAACTGGCCAATAGCACGCTGCGCAATGCCATGATGCTGGCGCTCGGGTTAGCGCTGGTGTTAATGGGTGTAGCGCTGGCGTTCACTGAACCGCTGATGCGCTTGGCCGGCGGCGATCAGGCAGAAAGCGAAAAAGTGCTACGGGATGCAGAGGATTATTTCCGGATCATGGCGTTTTCTCTGCCGGTGAACGCGCTGTCCATGTGTATCTGCGCTGCGCAGCGGGGCATTGGCAAAACCAAGCTGACCATGTGGGTAAACATTATCAGCAATCTTGTAAATGTGTTTTTCAATTACTGCATGATCGGCGGCAATCTGGGCTTTCCACGGCTGGAAGTGCGCGGCGCGGCGATTGCTTCGGTGATCGGCATGGCAGTTGGCTTTGTAATCGCGCTGAGCACGTTGCTGGTCGGTGGCCGGATGAAGGGTTATCTGCATATTTCTCGCCGGGATAAATGGCGATTTGATAAGGAGAGCCTAAGCGCCATCGTCCGCGTTGGCGGCAATGCGGCCATCGAGCAAGTAGGCATGCGGTTCGGCTTCTTCATCTATGCGCGCATTCTTTTCTCGTTGGGCACCACCATGTATGCCGCCAACCAAATCTGCATGCAGCTCCTGAACCTGACCTTTACCTTCGGCGATGGTCTGGGCGTGGCAGGAACGGCACTAGTGGGGCAAAATCTGGGGCGCAATCGCGCCGACCTTTCCATGCTATATGGAAAGATATGCCAACGCTTTGCGGTAATGGTCTCCATTGTGCTGGGCGTAGCGATTCTGATTTTCCGGGAGACTCTTGCCAGCTGGTTCATTGGCGCGGATACGCTGAACGCCGATCAGGTGATCGCCTATGCGGCGCAGACGCTGATAGTTCTGGCCGCCGTCCAACCATTCCAGACGAGCGCGGTCGTTCTCTCCGGCGTGCTGCGCGGCGCGGGGGATAATCTGTTCGTTGCGCTTGTTTCCACAATTTGCATCAGCGTTGTACGCCCAATGATGGCAGTCATCGCCGTGTATGCTCTTCATCTGCAACTGACGGGCGTTTGGATCTTCGGCATGAGCGAGATTGCCATCCGCTTCTTCTGCTTTTATCCGCGATTCGCCAGCGGAAAATGGAAGAACAAAAAAATCTGATTTTCTAAAAAATCGAGCTATCGGGTTCGCCTGATGGCTCTTTTATGTCCATAAAGTAAAAAATATGGAATTTTTTATTATATTTAGCAGAATTCATCATTTGCTTTTTGCAGATGTATAGTTTGGCCGTTCAAATGTTAGTTTCCAGCAAAAAGTGCGTGAACAATGACGCCGTTTGGGCGGCCTACCTGCAGGATGCTGTGGATAAGGGCGCGCAGAAGGTTCTGGATTCCTACCTGGCTGAATACAACGAACTCAACGGCACCAGCTATACCGCCGTGCAGATCGGCAAATAACAATTGCGTACGTCTCCTAACAAATATATCCCCTGGGAAAGGGACGCGGGCGAAAGCCCGTGTCTCTTTCACGTTTTGGGGCAGGGAATAGAGCTTCATCCCGCGGCGCACGATATGTGGTGAGGGAGGGAATAAAATGGAACGAATAAACACATGGAGAGAAACGCTTTCCCGTCATCGCGCCGCCCGCGCTGCTTTCCGGGACTATGCCAGCAACGGCTGGCAAAGCCCCTGGATTCGCCGGAACAGGCGGATTGATCTGCTGCTTGGGCGATAACGGCACAAGAAAACGCGCCTGCAATTGCTGCGGGCGCGCTTGCCTTTTTCTTTACTTTTCTTTTTCCAGTTCCAGAATCATTTGCGTGTATTCAGTCTGAGTATGGGAATCATAGGGCTGAATCGTCAGAGAATCGCCGGGTCTGAATTCTTGCAGGCTTTCCCGAACGATAAAATGCATCACTTCGTCGTCTTCGTTTAGCGAAATCCATTCTCCGCCATTGAGCAGCGGCACGGACAGGCTCTTTTCATCCAGAACATGCAGCCAATAGGAGCCATGCAGCGGCGTTTCTTCCATGCCCGGATCACCCTCTACTTCCACGGATAGGTAGCACGCCATGTCCGTTGCCACCACCGCAGCGGCGTTTACATGGTATTGCTCCATCTGCAGCGGCATGTTAACGGCGTGGTACACAGCATAGCTTCCCGGCTTCGCCGACAGCGTCATTTCGAATTGCAGATCGAAAAATTGATCCACGCTTTCGTATACGCGCGGGGTGAAGCGCAGCGTCCAGGGATCAGACGATACAGTGAAGTCCCCCGAATATGCGAGTATGTCTGGGCAGAGATAAACCGAATAATCCACCACCAGCGTTTCCGGGGTTTCGTAATCCCATTGAATTCCGGTATTGAGAATATCGCCGCCCGGCATGGCTTGCAATTCCATGGAATTGATCAGTATAAGACGCTTGTTTTGCCGCTCATTGGAAAAAGCAACATCGGCCTTGTTTTCATCAAAGTCCATCAGCAGTGCGTCTCCGGGATGCTTGGCTGTATATGCCACCACGATATGGGCGCTGACGCCATCGCATGCTACTTCGCGAATCTGGGCGTCCACAAGGTCGTTTTCTTGTATCCAAATCAGTTCGGGGGTTTCATGCTGAATGCCCTCCAAGCTTGATAGCCGAAGGAAATCGGTCAGCCCCAGCTTCGTGGCAGCTAAGGCCGCGCATGTGGTTACAAGGATCAACGCGACAGATAGAACAAGCGTCCGCGTTACAGCTTTTTTCATTTTTGTTTCCTCCTTATTCTTTTGTGCTAAGGCATGGGCGACACAGCGCCTGATCTCCTCCGGCGTCTCCCCAAAGGCGGCCTGCCAGTCCTTGTTTGTCATTTTTCATCCACCTCGTTTCCCAGGATGCGCCGTAAATGCGCTCTGCCATGATTCACGCGGCTTTTTACCGTACCAAGAGGAATCCCTAGGATCTGAGCCGCATATTCATAGGAGAAGCCATCCACACATACCAGCGTGACAGCAAGCCGAAGTTTTTCTGGCAGCTGCATCAGGGCCTGCCGAAGTGCATGGTTTCGAATGAACACTTCAATGGGATCAGATGCAGATTTTTCTTCCATTTGCTCCGTTGGAATCTCTCGATTCTTTCTGCGCCCGAAGCTGCGACATTGACGCACCAGAATGCGCATCATCCAGGGCCGAAATGCCGCTTCGTTTCGCAGCTTCCCAAGATTTCGCCAGCCACGATAGATGCTTTCCTGAATCGCGTCCTGTTGATCGTAAGGATTAGATAGAAGGCTGGCAGCCGTGTAATACATCAGGTTTGTCATTGCGGTCACCTGCGCTTCAAATTCTGCCTCGGTCATGATGTCTCCCCCTGCGATTGCTTCTCCGTATCGGCCGATACACCTATAAGACAGCGATGGAAAGAAGAAAGTTCATTTTTTATCAAAAAATTCTCTATGGAGCGCGAGGATTCCCGTCTATGGAACAGGGAATAGAATGAAAAAGAAATTGCAAAAAGAGAGTATGGTATGTAAAATATAGAATGTGGTCTCTGAATTGCTTTTTAAACCGTATTTCATTCTCCGGTTTGTAAAAGTGAATCGCAAAGAGCCTTTTCATCAAGTATTTTTTTGCAAGTCATTCCATCTTCGTCTATTTGATAGATTATGTGATATTTGCCAGGCGAAAGATGACGTAGCAAAGCGGGCAATGGCGTATTGTCACTGACAGCAAGAAACTCCACAGGCAGAACCTGATTTTTTTCCAAGTGTTGACGGCGAACAATTAAAGAGTTTATATAATGTCCCGTACCCTGCTTCACTTCCTGTGCAGCTGCATAACATAGATAAATACCCGCAAATGCTGGGGCCGGATTCAGAATCCCGTGAAATGCCATGAGCAAAGACAGCAGACCAAGTCCTATCCCTGTTCCATAGCCAATCCAAACCAAAGTCCGCGTTCCCGTTTGAAATCCCATCACTTTTTCCAGCAAAGCACGGATGATCCTTCCACCATCCAACGGAAGTACTGGCAAAAGATTAATGCAGAAAAGCAAAAGATTGCTTCTTGCAAAGTGAATAGCAAAAGAGAGATTGACCCAGGAAGCGTTTGCTAGAAAAGCGGCTAAGAAACACCCGAGCGCGCTAGCAGCAGGCCCTGCGATGGCAAAAACTGCTTTGCGAAGAGGCAAAAAGGACGGCAGCCCTTCCACGGTAATGACACCGCCGAAGGGCGTTAATTCGATGGAATCAATTGGAATGCCTAACACTTTTCCTGCCAGAAAATGACCGAGTTCATGGAGCAGCATAGCGCATACGGAGGCAAGAAGCAACTGAACTCGTCCAAAAAAAACATACCCGATTCCGCACACGATCATAAGCGGATGCAGACAGAATACGGTCCTCTTTATGCATATCTTCATGGTTTTGTTCCCGCCTCGTGGATCCATGCAGTTGGATTCACCGGCATTCCGTTTCGTCGCACTTCAATGACAGTTTCTTTCTCTGCCAATATTGAACCGATGCCCTGCCCTTGCTTTATTTCATCCCCTTCCTGAATCGACAGAGTAGCGATGTTATAATAAAGGATTTCCAGCCCGTCCTCCTGGCGCACTCGCACAATGTTCTCTTCCTCCATTCCGTGCGACAGGCTCATAACCTGGCCATCGCCGACGGCATACACCGTGGAACCATCAGGAGACTTGTACCCCAAATAAGGTTCTTTTTCTGACCAGACATGCACCAATCGTCCGCTTGTGCAAGGGGCAGCCAACCGATACTTTTCAATGTCTGTTTCAAAGAAAACAGATACGGTTTCTGGAAAAAAATGACCGACAAAATCGATTTTCCCCAGGGTTTCGTCCCATTCTGGGTCCAAGATTGTCTGTGCGGCAGTAAGCAGTGTTTGCCCGGAAGGGAGCTGCGCATTGCGAATAGAAACAATGCTCAAAAGCATCAACGCAGCCAGCGCGGCATTTCGAGATAGCTTCTCGAACACGCGCGAACTCCGGTCTGGTTTTATGTATTCTAAAGCGTTTCTTTCCTGGCTTTCCGGTTCATTTCGCTGAGGCGAAAGATCCATCACGTCCCGAGTATTCTTAATCATGCGCCACACTCCTTTTTTCTTCATCTTATGAGAGAAACGTTCCTTCTATGTCCATGAAATCAGAGCCCCCTGATCGTTTCCGTATACCTTTTTATTGCATTTAGCGGACGTCTATGGTATAGTTAGGAGGAAGTAACCTAAACAGGGAGGCGCTTTGGCGCATGAGCGAGACACTCAAGGCTGTGGATATTTTTACAGACGGCGCATGCTCTGGCAATCCAGGCCCGGGCGGATGGGCCGCCATTTTGCGATATGGCCAGCATGAACTGGAAATTAGCGGCAGCATGCCCCAGACTACCAATAATCGCATGGAGGTTTTCGCTCTGATCAGCGCGCTGGGCAAGCTGAAAACCCGCTGCCAGGTGACTGTGCATTCCGATTCCGCTTATTTGGTGAATGCATTTAATCAGCATTGGCTGGAAAGCTGGCAAAAGCGTGGGTGGAAAAATAGCGAGGGCAAGCCTGTGGAAAATCAGGATCTTTGGCGTTTACTGCTTCTGACCATCAACAAAAAAGGCCATGTAATGCATTTCAATAAGGTCAAAGGCCATGCCGATCATCCGGAAAACAATCGCTGTGACGCGCTGGCTCGGGATGCCATCCAGCAATACTTAGCTCGCAATCCTGATTTGGGCGACGCAGAACATGTTCGTGTGATCCATTCTCAGGAGTAATTCAACTTCGTGCCAACCAATCAAGAAAGAGAGGCGGCTCTCATGAAAAAGACTCCCGTTCTGCTTTCAATGGCAGATTTCCCTCAGGCGCTTCATGGCCTTTTGCAGGGAACGAATGCATTCGATAGCAGTTGTTCATCCAATGCCGTTGTTTATTATCTTGATTCCGGATATTATTTGAAGGTTGATGCCGCTCATGCGTTGTCCCGAGAAGCGGAGATGACGCAGCAGTTTTTCCAGCGAAACCTAGGTGTTGAGGTGGTGGATTATATCTCGGCTGATCGAGATTATCTGGTCACGCGCAGTGCCATGGGGGATGATCTAACACACATGCTGGATAATCCGAAAGGCTTATGTGAGACATTGGCTCAGGCACTGCAAACGCTGCATACCCAGCCGCTTTTGAACGTTCCGTTTTCCTACCGCCAGCAGCGGTATCTGGAATCCGCTTCTGGGGATATAAACGGCGGATTTTACGATGAACATGTGCTCATGCAAAACTTTCCGATTCAATCTCGCCAAGAAGCATGGGGCCTTATGCAGGAAAGCAAAGGCCTGCTGAAAAACGATTGCCTGATTCACGGCGATGCCTGTCTGCCCAATGTCATTGCTCGGAACGGTCATTTTCATACATTTATTGATTTGGCACTGGCTGGCGCGGGGGATCGACATATTGATCTGTATTGGGCGCTTTGGTCGCTTCAGTTTAATCTAAAAACGGAGCAGTACACAGATTATTTTCTGGATGCCTATGGACGAAAAAATGTTATTCTGGACATGCTGCGTGTTGTAGCGGCGTTTGAAGTATTTGGCTGATTCTCTCTAAAAGCATAGGAAAAACCCCGCTCGGCGTATTGCCTGGCGGGGTTGCTTTTCTTGATGACTTTGTTTTCTGTTATTTCACAGCGTCCGAATGGCCAATGCCTAGCAATTCATTCTGCTTGCGATTGGTGATATCGCCGTAATTCCCGCTTTTGTTGATCTGCTTTCCCATGAAAATCATGGTAGAGGTGGCGCCACCATCCAGATTAATGGCGGACTGACAGCCCAATTCGGCCATCTTTTCGCCCATCCAAACGCAGGATTCACCCTTGCTTTCGGAGATACGGGACTCTACCATCAGCGCTACATAGTATCCCGGCTCCACCATGCCAAAGGCTGTACGCGGATTGGGCGTATTTCCGTATTCCTTAGAGCGGGCAGCAATCTGGCCATTTTCAACCAGAATGGGGCCGAAAGCCAGCGTATCGGTCGCACCGGTTGCGAGAATTTCCTCGGCAGTCTTCTCGCCGTTGTAGAACAGCTGTACGCTGCCGTCCGGATACAGCGCCATAACATCCAGCGGCGGATAAACGGTAGAAGTAGCCTTGCGGGGACGATCATAGAAAATCTTGCCATCACGGATGATCGTACCAATGGGGTAATCGTATTTTTCCTCCGCATCACGGCCTACACGATAAATAAAGTAGTCCGAATTTATGGCAAACACCAGCTGATGATTAATCGCAATTTCATCTGCCAGCGCCAGCGCATAGCGGTTCATATACTTTGCTTCGTTATAGGGGAATAGATCGAAAAGTTCGCTGGTATCCCGGGTGAAAATCTCCGCTTCATACCAGCGCAGCGGTTGATTCTTACTGTTCGTTCCGGTTTTGCGCACGATCTGAATGCGCAGCGATTGAGATGCATAAAGCCAAACGCCGTTTTGTGTATCCTGAAGAACGAACTCGCTTTCTCCCTCCGGCAGGAATCCTTCAGCGGTCAGTGCGGGGAAGCCAGCGTGAATGTTTTCCGTTTTGCCAGCAGCCGTGAAACCGGTGGATGCAGTAGCAGTCTGATTTTCAGCACCGGTATTCACCGCAGGCATTTCCGTGGCCTGGGGAAGTACAGCGGCGCCAGGCATGGAAACTGTGCCGCTGTTCATATTTCCAGAGACAGCCGGAGACGCAGTAGGAGCAACCGTTACTACAGGAAGCGCAGGCGCATCAGTGACAGGAACGGGTGTTTCTGCAACGGCCGCATTCGCTGCTGCCAGCTGATAGGGAGACTCCATGGAGCCGTTGCCGCCTGTAATAATCAGCTTGGTTAAATCCACGTTGATGGCAGGACGTACACCCATGTCCGGATTACCAACAGAAAGGCGGCCCGTTTTGCCTTCGTCCATCACGCGGCGCTGCTGCTTGGGATTATCCGTAGAACGGGTGCGAGACCACCAAGGACTATACTTGTGGCCCTTGCTGTAAATCATCAACTGCAGCTTCTTGTTTTCCGGGCGTTCCCGCCGTGCCCAAGCCGTGCTGGTGCAAAGGCGGGCGTTATTGCTAGAAAAGCCAATGGAAGCATCCCGCAGTTCATCGCCAGAAATCAGCGTAACCAGCGCATTATCCTCTGTGCGGCAGATCAGTGCCTGCTGATCCGCTGCGGAAAATGCATCCTGCTTGAATTCGCTGTTCAGATACGCATACAGATCGCTATTTTCCCAGCCGTCATAATGCTCATAGTCTGCATGAACAGGGCTAGCGAACAGAATATACTCCGACAGCAGATACGCCTCACCATTAGCAGTGCGCAGCACGCGCCAGAGAATAGGCTGCTCCGTGCCATCCGCATCGGTAGGATAGGAGCCGAAATTCACGTATTCGTAGCCGGAAGCCTTGGAATAGCCTGCGATCGAGGCAGAGTCCTGCGCCTGCGCGGCCGCGCAGCCCAGCATCAGCAGAACCAGCAAAACAGGAAAGATCTTTTTGCGCATAGCTTGCATCCCTCAATTTTTATTTCGCCGTTTGCGCTCAGGCGCAAGCAGCGGATTCGTTTTATTATACCATATCCTGCCTTATACCACAAGAGCGGAATAAGGATTTTACAGATAACGAGATGACGGGCAGCATGGAGAAAATGTTGAATCAATCAAAGCCTTCATTCAAGCTTCTTACCTGTTTTTTTCAACAGCACCATTCCCAGCAACAGCAGCAGTGGAAAGACATTTGCCAGCAAAAATCCCATTTTTAGAGCAAGTTGGGAAAGCGCAGCGGAAGGAAAAAGTACAGAGAGCAGGGAGCTTCCCTGCGCCGTTACGCCATCGCTGATTGCGCCCACCAAACCGGGTCCAACACAGCAACCCGCATCTCCAGCCAGGGCAAGCAAAGCAAACATCGCCGTGCCGCCAGCAGGGAGAGCCGCCGATGCGGTGGAGAAAACACCGGGCCACATAACACCCACAGAGAACCCGCAAAGTGCACAGCCAACCAGCGAAAGAATGGGCCAGGGAGAAAAGATCGTGAGCAGATAACTTGCTACGCAGCCAAGAGCGCTGATCGTCAGCGCTTTGTGGGTTGACAAATGCTGAGCGCGGCCAAACAGCATGCGAGACAACCCCACCAGTGTTGCAAAAGCACAAGGACCCAGCAAATCTCCCAGGGTTTTGCTCACATTCAGCCCCTTTTCCGCAAACAGGGATGCCCATTGGCTCATCGCCTGTTCTGAAGCCCCAGCGCAAACCATAAGCAACATAAACACCCAGAAAACCGGCGTAATAGCCAGACGACGAACGGGCATAGACTGACCATCCTGTGTCAGCTTGCAAAGCGGAACCTTGGCGAACAGCACACCTGTTGCCATCGGAACAAGCGCCCAGAGCAGGGGAAGCGCCCGCCAATAGCTGCGTCCAATCAACAGAAAATAGGCTGTGGATAGGAGAACAACACCCACATGTCCCCAGCAATAGAAGGAATGGAGCAGACTCATTTCGCTGGCCTTGCGATCGCTGGGCAGCGCTTCCAGAATAGGGCTGACCAGCACTTCCAACAGCCCGCCGCCAAGCGCGCATAAAACAGTAGACAGCATCAGTGCCGTATAAGGGGTGAGCAGAGCCGGAAGGATACCCAGCCCAATCAATCCAGTTACGGACAGCACCTGCGCCAGTATCATGGAAGCACGATAGCCGATTTTGTCCACAAATTTTGTAGACAGCAAATCAACAGCAATCTGAACGGAAAAGTTCACCGTAATCATCAGGCTGATTTGCGACAGCGACAGAGAAAACTCCTGCTGATATGTCAGAAACAGTAATGGAGACAGGTTATTGATAATGGCCTGCGTTATATATCCCATATAGCAGGCGATGCGGGTGTGGCGATAAGAAAACGTCATGATGTAACTCCTTTCTCAACCAATATGCACGTAATAAACAGCAACTACAAGGAAAAGAAACGTGGGAACGAGACATGCCAGCTGTGCAATGGTCCATCCCTTTTCTTTTTTGCCGAGCATCTGATAGAAAAAGCAGTAGGGCAGCGTATCCACCGCATATCGCGCACCCAGCTGAAAGCCACCGAAGGTTCGATGCAAAAGTAATAGGAAAAGATGAAGAATCATCGTCAAAAGAACAACTGCCTTTTCCAGCGTCATTTTTCTGCTGAACAAATCCACCAAGCCGCGAACAAGGGCAAGCGTAATAGCTGGACATGCCAATAGAATGGAGTATCCAAAGCGGGCAAATTGCCATTGGCCATTGGTTTTCGTCAGCGGTAGGCCCCAGAGAAAGGTTTCCAGATTTCCAGCGACATGCTTTAGCGAAAACTGCGTTCCACCCTGGGTCGAGAATTCCGGAAGATAATTATGGCCAAATTCCAGCAGATTGCCAAACCGGACATAATTATAAGCTGCCAAACCAACCGCAACGCAAAGGCCCAGGCAAATTCCAGGCAAAAGCCGCTTCCCTGCCTGCAAAAGAGAAACGCGGGCCCGGGCATGGATGCTGAAATATACAAAGAAAATCGGCAAGGCATATAGAGCGTTGAACGGTCGGCACCCAACCGACAGGGCATAGCAGAAAAGCGCCAGTGTTGGTCGATCCTCCGTTAGCAGAACAAGCGCTGCAATCGTCAGGAAAAACGCCAGCATCTGCGCATGATACCAAACCGCGCCGCTTAACGTTAAAGGGAGCAGGGATGAGCCAAAGCAAAAAAGAAAGGCCAGCGCTCCGCCTGCTACTTTGCCATATCCCGCTTTTTTCAATGCCCGGTACACCAGCAGACAAGCCCCCAGCGCATAAACCTTTACCAGCAGATTATCCGGTGTGTTTTCGCCGAAAAGAAAGGTCAGCGGCAGAAGCACCAGCGAAGGAACCGGGGGAAAGGAAACATAGTAATTTCCCTGATAAACTGCCAATTCCAGATGCGGATAATCCCGGGAAAGATATAAACGCCCCTCTCGCCAGAACAGTGCCTGAAGCGTATAGGTATTGTAACCGCTGGCGCCGAAAAAACTGGTTTGCAGAGCAGCATGCAAACCTGCCCATAACGCAATCATCAGCAGTGTTAGGATCCAGGGAGTATAATCCCGCTGACGCTGATGGCGAAATGGCCGGTTAACGATCGCCATGATCGTCTCCTTCCTGGCTGGCTGGCCCTAAAACGCGCTCTTCCTGACTATTTCGTCCCGGTTCATCCCGCTTGACACGACGATATTTCCCGTTTTTCTTCATTTCCCATGCCTTTCGATTATCAGCAAGTTCTGCCTGCAAAGAGGCAATTATGCGCTGGCGCAAAGCCGGCTCCTCCACGGGGAACATCAGCTCCACCCGTTTATCCAGATTGCGTGGCATCCAATCCGCAGAGGAAAGATATACCTCTGGTTGGCCACCATTTTCAAATACAAAAGCTCGGGAATGTTCCAGAAAACGGCCCACAATGGAGCGAACATGAAGGTTTTCCCGGTCGCCTATCTGAAGACAGCAAATGCCCCGAACAATCAGATTGATTTCCACGCCTGCATCCGCCGCCTTGTAAAGCTGGCGAATGATCCGGGGATCCACAAGAGAATTCATCTTGGCTGTAATTCGGGCGGGGAGACCAGCCTGGGCATTATGGCGTTCGCGCTTAATCAGTGCTTTCAATTCTTTGCGCAGATGCAGCGGCGCGGCAACCAGCTTTTCCATCGGCGCAGTTTCATCATATCCCGTTACCAGATTAAAAAACGCCCCTGCATCCCGTCCTACAGCATCATTGCAGGTAAACAGACCGAAATCAGTATACAGCTTCGCGGTTACATCATTGTAATTACCGGTGGCCAAATGCACATAGCGGCGCAGGCCAAAGGCTTCCCGGCGAATAACCAGCGTGATTTTGCTATGCGTTTTCAGCTTGGGTACACCATAGAACACATGACACCCCGCTTTTTCAAGTTCCAGACACCAATTGATATTGTTTTCTTCATCAAATCGGGCGCGCACCTCGATCAGCACCGTTACCTGCTTGCCCTGCTGTGCTGCACGGGACAAAGCGGCCACAATGGGACTTTTTCCGCTGACGCGGTATAGCGTTTGCTTAATGGCCAACACATTTGGATCGTCTGCCGCCTCGCAAACAAAGCGAACCACCGGATCAAAGCTGTCATAGGGATGATTCAACAGAATATCGCCCTTGCGAATAGCACAGAAAACAGACCCTTCTTCCTGAAAGACGGCAGGAAGCCGTGGAGAAAAAGGCGGGAAACGAAGCGTGTCAAAGCCCGGAAGGGAAGACAACTGCTTCATAAAAAAGTCCAGATTCAGCGGGCCGTTTAGCATAAACACAGCCTGGTCGTTTACATCAAGATATCCCTTTATCCGGGACAAAAGCCGGTTATCTGCGCCACTGGATACTTCCAGACGTACAACCTGGCCCCACTTGCGCCGTTTCAAGTTTTTGCGCATTTCCACGATCAGCGTATCCGCATCGCTGTCATTATAAACAAAATCGGTATTTCGCGTAATCCGGAAGGGCATGCAGGCAATGGGCTGCGCACCGCCAAATAACCGCGAGGCAAACAACGCCACCACATCCTCCAAAAGCACTCCGCGCACCTTGCCTTGACCCATGGGCAGAAGCGTTACGCGCGGAAGCTTCGTGGGCAGGGGAATCAAGGCCATACGGGGAGCGCTGGCATGGGCGGCAGGGGGCAACAGCAGTGCCAGATGCAGACATTTGGCCGCCAGGAGTGGGAAAGGCCGACGGTCATCAATGGCCCGGGGTGTCAGCAACGGCAGAACTTCCTGATCGAAAAAAGCAGAAAGCCATTTGCGCTGTTCACCGTTTAAATCGCGCGGCGCAAGCAGACGAATGCCCTCCTGAGCGAGCGCGGGCAAATACTCTTCCTGCAGCAGTTCGTATTGCCGCGCCACCTGAGCTTGCACTGCCGGATAAATCGCGTCCAGCTGCTGTTGAACCGTCATGCCGGAAGGATCCGTTTTCCTGCTGCCAGCTTCCAGACTACGCACCAGTGAACCTACCCGCACCATAAAGAATTCATCCAGATTTGAGCCGCAGATGGATAGAAATTTTCCTCTTTCCAGCAAAGGATTATCCTGATTGGCCGCTTCTTCCAGCACGCGGCTGTTAAACTGAATCCAGCTAAGTTCTCGGTTGTACACATCGGCTTTGTTCGCCATAAAAATCCTTCCTTTTGTCATTGGTGGTTAATGAATCATTTGCGTGGTCAGAGTCAGCACGGTAACAGCTGGCGTATTAAACAAGCGGAAATTAGGCAGACCAATGGCCTGAGAAGCGCCGAGTCCTGGACTGATATACTGCGGAATGCCCAGATAGAACGATACACCTGAAACATCCTCTGCATCCGGAAACCAGCCGTTTTTCCCAAGCCCGGAAGATTCAGGGACACGGACTGGTCCAATTCCAGGAAGCTGCCATTGGCCAGACACATAATGGCCCGCCAGCACCAACGCAATGGTATGCACATAAGATTCGTTATCGCTTTGTGTGATTTCCTGCAATTCAGAGAGCGATTCCTCAGACAGTGGATGATGGGTCATGATAATATGCAAATCGCTATCCCGGGTTTCCCGACGTGCCGAACGGACACGGGTGAGACGATCAAGCTGATATTCCACGGCCAGCAGCGCGGCAGCCTGTTCATCGGTCGGGTCCTCTTTTTGCAGTTCGGCCAAGCGGCTGTTCAGCGCAGCCTCCGACGCGTCTGCATCCAGCGTAAACACCCATTCCGGACACAGCCAAAGGGCCGAATCACCCTGCGTAATCTTCACAGGTGAATCCAGATAAATGGCGCCATGTGCTTCAGCCACCTGAATGTATTCCGCTTTAGCGCTATCTCCTGTATGCGGCGTGGCTACCAGCGGATCTGGATCTTCATCACCGGCGATAAAATAAACCGGCGTTTTTTCTGAAAATAAATCTATCAACTGCAAAAACGCTTCAAAGCTGCCGTCCTTCCCGGTTACGTCGCCGGTAACGCAAACCACGTCGTAGCGGGCGTTGGCGATAGTATCTGCAAGGCGTTCCTGCCCCGCACCGAATTCAAGACCATGCAAATCGCTGATATGGAGAATGCGGAATTTTTCCAGAGAGGATGGCAGGGTTGGCACCGTGACGCTTTGCTGAATCAGATTGATACGGCTATTGTTAATATGATTAAAACTTAGTGCGGCGGCGATCAGCAGCACAAGCAGCAGCGCTATAAAAACCAGTGCAGGATGCTTCTTTTTTTCCGGGGCGAAAAGCGGATCGCTGTATCGTTTCATCAGGTCAGCTCCTTTCTAAAAAGCCAACCACATTATATATGAAAAAGAGCGGCATGACAAGGCGAAATACGATGGCTATGCAGGATTTTACACTTTTTTGCCGAACGCCTTTTCAGGCTTCCGACGCGATACGGCAAAGAAACTCATCGCGCCTTTACCCTGATTATGCTACTATCACTGGCAGGGGACGCCTGCCGAGGAGGAAACCCATGGCAAAGAAGAAAAGCAGCTTCCAATGCAGCGCCTGCGGCTACGAAACGCCTCGTTGGATGGGCAAATGCCCGGAATGCGGCGCGTGGAACACGCTGGAGGAAATTGCACCCCAGGAAGAAGATACCTTTGTTGCCGCCAAGCCCTATAAGCAGCGCGGTGGCACCGGAGACGGCGCACGGCTCATGCGAGAAATCGAAGCGGACAACCAGGTGTATACATCCAGCGGGCTGGATGAACTGGACCGCGTGCTGGGCGGCGGCATCGTGGAAGGCGCGCTGATTTTGGTAGGCGGCGATCCGGGCATTGGCAAATCTACGCTTTTGCTTCAGGTATGCGATTATTTAGCCAGGACTGGAAAGCGGGTGCTGTATGTATCTGGCGAAGAAAGCGCACGGCAAATTAAGCTTCGCGCGAATCGTCTGGGAGCGCAGAGCAGCGAAATGCTTGTTTTGGCCGAGAATGCTATGGATGCTGTGGAGGCTAAGCTGCAGCAGATTGCGCCGGATTTCTGTGTAATCGATTCAATCCAAACCATGTATCGCCCGGACATGGGCAGCGCTCCTGGCAGCGTCAGCCAGGTAAGAGAAAGCGCGTCCATGCTAATGCGCTATGCCAAAACGGCTGGCTGCGCCATGATTCTTGTGGGCCATGTGACGAAGGAAGGGGCTCTGGCAGGGCCACGCATTCTGGAACACATGGTGGATGTGGTGCTGTATTTCGAGGGGGATCATCAGCATGAATACCGGCTTTTGCGGGCAGTAAAAAACCGATTCGGTTCCGTGAACGAACTGGGCATATTTGAAATGACAGGCCAGGGGATGCGCGTGGTCAAAAATCCGTCCGAAACGCTGCTTTCTCAGCGGGCAAAGGGGGCCAGTGGCTCCTGCGTTTTCTGCGGTCTAGAAGGTTCCCGGCCCATGCTGGTAGACATTCAGGCGCTGGTAACGCAATCGTTTTACGCTGTTCCCAGGCGCACGGTGGATGGGATGGATTCTTCCCGGGTGATGCTGCTTCTAGCGGTCATGGAAAAACGGGCACGGCTCAAAATGTATAATCGGGATACATACATCAACGTAGCTGGCGGCCTGTCGCTTACGGAGCCAGCTGCGGACTTGGCTCTTTGCATGGCTGTTGCGTCTTCCTATACCGATAACGTCATTCCGGGGGACTGGGCAGTTCTGGGAGAAGTAGGTTTGGCAGGTGAAGTGCGCGCCATTGCGCAGCTTGAACGACGCGTGGCCGAATGCCAGCGGCTGGGTTTCACGCATATCCTTTGCCCCCGAGACAGTGCGCTGCGGCTCAAGAACGTGGATGGCGTGTCGCTTCATGGCGTGGATACCGTGGCACAGGCCATGGCCGTGCTGGATCTATTACCTTCCTCTTAAGCTTCGCTTCATCGCTCCTTTGGGCGCGCATGAAAGCGAAAATATGCGCGCATACTATGGCTGTATGAATGTCCATAAAAAAGGAGTATTTGCATGGAAAAACAGAATTTGTTTCCGAACGATTCCGGTCGGCTGATCGGACTATTAGCCGGTGCATTGCTGGCTGCATTGCTTACGCGGCTTTTACAGATGATCCCAATGAGCGGTGCCTGGTTGATTGCGTTTGCTCTTTACGCTGTGCTGATGACAGGCGGCTGGATTCTTGGCGGCGGGAAACAACGGGAATCTGCAGCTTTTTCCCCGCCATCGGATGCCTCAGTTTATACCGTGCCTGCTAATGGGCTGCGGGCAATTCCCAAGATTTTGGATACATCGGCGATTATCGATGGTCGCATCTGCGATATCGTAAAAGCCGGGTTCATGGAGGGTGAACTGGTTGTTCCCGCCTTTGTGCTGGATGAACTGCGACACATTGCTGACAGTGCTGACGTTCTGAGACGCAATCGCGGGCGACGCGGGCTGGATGTGTTGGCACGGCTGCGGGAGGAAGGGAGCTGCCCGGTACGCGTGGAAGAAAAGGACTATGAGGATTTGGACGAAGTAGATGTAAAGCTCCTTCGGCTTTCCAAGGATTTGCAGGGCGCTGTGCTGACCAACGACTATAACCTAAACAAGGTGGCTGGGGTAACGGGCGTTCGCGTACTGAACATCAATGAATTGGCAGGTGCACTTCGACCGGTTGTGCTGCCCGGCGAGGAAATGACGGTGCATCTCATCCGGGAAGGGAAGGAGCCTGGACAGGGTGTGGCCTATCTGGATGATGGAACGATGGTGGTTGTAGAAAACGGGCGCCGACGCGTAGGGGAAACGCTTGAAACGGTGGTGACCACTGTGCTGCAGACCAGTGCCGGTCGGATGATTTTCAGCCGCGTGAAAGGAGAAGAAACTCGCGCTGTGTGATTCGACTGGCCATAATAAGAACTCTTGGCCGCTTTGTTTACAGTTGTTACATGTAAATTATGTATTTTGAAACATTTCTGGAATAGGAATTTCATCAGATTTGTGATACAATACAATCATGACGCAGACTACCATCCGGATGCCTGGATGCCTGCGCATCTGGAAAAAGGAGGCTCTTTCATGAAAAAGCGTTTATTTGCAATCCTGATGATTCTTGTGTTACTGCTGCCTTCCCTGGCAATGGCGACCTCCACTTCTTCTGATGAAGAAGTGCGCACCCTGGAATACGGCATGTATGGCTCCGATGTTATGGCAGTGCAAACCCGTCTGGAAGCCCTGGGCTATTACACCGCTGGCCTTACCGGCAGCTTTGACGAAGCAACGCTGCTGGCTGTGAAGAACTTCCAGCGTGGCAACAACCTGACTGTGGACGGCAAGGTTGGCAAGCGGACGCTGCGCAAGCTGAATTCCGACAGTGCCAAGAAAGCCGGCTCTGTGGACTATACTTCCATGTCTTCTGGCGCTTCCGGCGAAGATGTGATGGAGTTGCAGCGGCAGCTGCGGGCCACCTACTATTACGGCGGCAAGATCGACGGTATCTTCGGCAGCGAAGTAACCCGCGCTGTAAAGGCGTTTCAGGCTTCTGCGGGGCTAAAGGTGGACGGCAAGGTCGGCACCAATACCTACGATGCGCTGTATAACCGTAACGCGAAGATCTTCAACGGCGGTATTCCTGTCCGTTCTCTTTCTTCGGGCGATCGGGGCTATGATGTATATGTGCTTCAGGAAAAGCTTGATTCCTTGAATTATCTGTCCATCACCCCCAATGGCATTTATGGCTCGGATACCGTGGCCGCTGTGAAGGCCTTCCAGAAGGCTAATGGTCTGACCGTGGACGGCAAGGCTGGTTCCAGCGTTCGCCGTCACCTTTGGCCAACCACGATTACAACCGAGGAAGAAGAGAACAACAAGTATCTGGGCACTGTCGATGATCCTTATACCGAGCCTACGCTGAAGCTGGGCAAGTATGGCGAAAACGTTGCCCGGGCGCAGATGTATCTGAAGGCTGGCGGCTATCTGCTGGGCAAGGCAGACGGCATCTTTGGTGCACAGACCAAGGCTGCGGTTATCGCTTTCCAGAAGGATTATAACCTGAAAGCGGACGGCATTATCGGAGCCAACACATGGGAACTGCTCAAGACCATCAACATTTCCAATGCTGAGCAGGACGTGGTTGATCCTGAAAAGCCCTCGACCGGCGTCAGCGTAACCACGTTGCGCAAGGGCAGCTCCGGCACCGCCGTTAAGAAGCTGCAGCAGCAGCTGATTCAATTAGGCTATCTGCCCAGCGGCGAAGATGACGGCAAATACGGCACGAAAACCAAGTACGCTGTCAGTCAGTTCCAGAAGGATCAGGGCATCGGTGTAGATGGCGTGTGTGGCAGCAAGACCTTCGTTCGTCTCAACGAAGTTCTTGGAACGCAGTGGGATCTGCCAGTAGGCTAATCGTAAATATCCCTAAAAATTTGTAAAAGTCCCCTCGCATGGCGAGGCCGGGTTTCGGCCATCATACGCTATGAGGGGGGATTTTTTATGGAAAAAAAGCCTTTTGTTTGGTTCCTATTGCTGTTGATATCCGCCGCAATCGTCTTGGCGGGGTGTACAAACGAAACTGGGAATGGCGAGCAGGACAATAATCTGACACTGGATCCAAACGCTACGCAGGCACAAAGCGCTAGGCCTTCCATTCCGGAGAAGCTGACGCAAAACGATCAGGGCATCCCCGTTTTGGCAGTCTACCAGGTGGATGAAGATGCAACGCAGGAAATGGACATTGAAACTTATCTGCTGGGTGTTTTGGCGGGGGAAATGAAAAACGATTGGCCCATGGAGGCGCTGAAAGCGCAGGCTATCCTAGCGCGTACCTTCGTGCTCAAGTTTGCAAGCGAAAAGACCAGCAAATATGCAGGTGCTGATATTTCCACGGATATTGAGGAAGCACAAGCTTATGACGCAACGGGGGTGAATGAACGAATTGAGCAGGCAGTTGAAGAAACCTGCGGGCTTGTGCTTTCTTATCAGGGAATGCTTCCATACGCATGGTTTCATGCCCATTCTGGCGGTGTAACTGCCGGAGCAAAAGAGGGCCTGGCCTATGCGAAAGGCGAACCGGGATATACAAAAATCGTAGCGGGAAAGGATAGCGAGGAAGCGCCAACCGATGCAAGGGAATGGAAGACTACCTTTTCTAAGCAGGAGGTGCTGGCGGCTGCACAAAAAGCCGGACTGGATGGAATCAAGGACGTTGAAAGCATTTCTGTTGCGGAGCGGGGAGAGAGTGGACGAGCAACGGTTCTAAGCATAAACGGTCAGACTATTTCCGCGCCAGAATTGCGTATCGCGCTCGGTTCATCCAAAATGCGTTCCACGCTGCTAACCAGTCTGCGCTTGGAAGGGGATTGGATCATTATGGCCGGTAAAGGATATGGGCATGGGGTGGGTATGCCGCAGTGGGGCGCATATGCGCTGGCAGAGCAGGGCATGGATGCTGCTGCAATTGTCACCTACTATTTTCAAGACGTTTCGGTGGAAAAGATATGGTAAAATTCAAAATTCATTTTCTTTTTGGCTGGCTTTCCTAATGAAAGTCAGCCTTTTGCATTTTCCGATTTCTATTTATGCAAATTCAAAAGTACAGAGAATACGAAGAAAAAACAGCAAAAATGCCATGTTTTCCTTTTTTTGTAGGGAGAAAACCTTGCTTTTTTTGCATGGCTGTGGTATGCTTAAAATCGAAATTCTGCCATTGAATGAATATGCATCAATCAAGCAGGAGAAGAAAGGAGCCTGAAAATCGTGAAGAAATCGCTATCGATGTTGCTGTGCGTAATGCTGCTTGTAAGCGCTGTTCCTGCGGTTGCAGACGATGAAGTGACCTATACTTCCCTGTACTCCAGCGAAGTAACAACGCTGAATTATCTGATTACTTCCTCTGAAAACGAATTCGGCATTGCCGCCAATCTGATCGACACCCTGATTGAGTATGATCGATTTGGCAACCAGAAGCCTTCCCTGGCTCAAAGCTGGGAGCCGTCCGATGATGGGTTGACTTGGACGTTCTATCTTCGTCAGGATGCAGTCTGGGTGGACGGCAATGGGGAAGAGTATGCTCCTGTGACGGCTCATGACTTTGTCACATCTGCGCAGTATCTGCTGGATGCGAAGCATGCCTGCGCTACGGCAAACATTTTCTATGATGTAATCGCAGGTGCTGAGGCCTACTATCAGGGCACCATGACCCCCGAAGAGGGCCAGGAAGCGGCTCCTGTTCAGGAATGGGATACCGTGGGCGTAAAGGCGCTGGATGATTATACGCTCCAGTATACGCTGGTAAAGCCTGTGCCCTACTTCCTTTCCATGCTTACGTATGTAAATTTCATGCCCCTGAATGCTCAATTCCTGGCCGAAAATGGCGATAGCTTTGGCCTTGCCACCGGGAATGACACGCTGCTTTACTGTGGCGCTTACTACCTGAGCGAATTCAAGCCGCAAGAAGTGCGGGTGCTTACCAAGAACGAGAAAAACTGGGATGCGGATAACGTCCATATCGACAAGTTGATCGACAAATATAACAAGGAATCAACCACTGTTTCTCCCACGCTATATTTGCAGGGCGAAGTGGATTCCGCTTCCTTGTCCAACGAATTGGCCTCTGACTGGCTCAGCGACGAGACAAAAGCGTCCATGATTCATCCCGCTCGGATCACCAGCTTCTCCAGTTATTTTTACACCTTCAACTTCGATCCGCAGTTTGATGAAATCTATGAGCCGGACAATTGGCGCATTGCGGTGAACAATGAGAATTTCCGTCTTTCCATTATCAGCGCTTTTAACCGCGTCAAGGCAAAGACACTGATTGATTCGGAAAACCCGGAAATGATGCTGTTTAACACTATCACGCCTCCTGCGTTCGCCACCGTGGACGGAGTGGATTACGTGAACATGGGCGAACTCGCAGAACTGACCGCGATGGGTGCGGAAATGTACAGCAAGGGTGAAGCGCTGGCTTACAAGGAAGCTGCCGTGAAGGAACTGACGGATGATGGGGCTACATTTCCCGTTAAGGTTCTGCTACTCTATAATCCCAACAGTAGTTCGGGCAACTCTGCCGAGGAAGCACAGATTGTGGAACAGCAGCTGGAAAGCGTACTGGGTATCGATTATATCGACGTCGTGATTGAATCCGGCCCGTCTACCAGCTATCTTTCTGCCCGCCGTTCTGGCCTGTATGGCATGATGAACTGTAACTGGGGACCGGACTATGCGGATCCCGAAACCTTCACCGATCCCTTTGCTGTTGGCAATAACTATGCCTTCATGGATAAGGCCACTGATACGGAAACGCTGAACGAATACTATGCGCTGGTGGAGGAAGCCAAGGCCATTACAGGCGATTTAACCGCACGTTACGAGGCCTTTGCCAAAGCGGAAGCGTTCCTAATCAATCACGGCTATGTGATGCCCTTTGGGTATGGCACCGGCGGATATTCGGCTTCGCTGCTGGACCCCTTCACCGCCCCCATCGCTCCTTTCGGGCTGACGAAGACGCGCTATAAGGGCCAGTACAAGCTGGGGGATTACATGGATACCGATGCGTATTACGATGCATATGATGCCTATCAGGCTGAAAAAGAAGCGAATGCTGCCGGCCAATAAGGCAGCCCGTTAAGCGCAAATCAGGTTTCTGCTGCGGCAGGTGGGGCGTGTTTTCCCTTCCTACCGCAGTAAATTATCATATCATCAAAGGATGAAAGTTCATTGGCCAAGTATCTAATCAAACGAATCGGGCAGTCGTTGCTTACGCTGGTAATTATTTTGACGGTAGTCTTCGTACTGGTACGGCAGATGCCCATCGAAGGATATTTTGAAAACATTGACAAGCTGGATGAATCTGTTATTCAGGCCACGCTGGATAAAATGGGTCTGCATGATCCTCTGCCGGTGCAGCTGAAGGATTTTTTTGTTTGTCTTTTCCATGGGGATTTGGGCACATCGGCTCGATACAGCGTTGGCGTTCCGATTTCCGAAATTATTGCATCGAAAGCTCCCATTTCAATTCAGATGGGGGTTCTTTCCATGATGCTTTCTATGCTGCTTGGCATTCCACTTGGTGCGGCTATGGCGCGGGCCAAAAACAAATTCTGGGATAAATTTGGCACGGTGTTTATCGTGCTGGTAAACGCAGTCCCGGCAGCAGTTTACTATATTTATATCCAGTCGTATGGCTCTCAGGCATTGGGCGTAAGCATGCTATTTGACGCGAGCAACTGGGTCTCCTGGATTCTTCCGGTGTTTTCCATGTCTCTTGGCAACACGGCGTATTACGCCATGTGGCTACGACGTTACATGGTCGATGAACTGAATAAGGACTACGTTCGACTGGCACGGGCAAAGGGCGTGAATTCCAATGCGATTACCAAGCGCCATGTGTTCCGCAATGCGTTTGTTCCTATGATTCAGTATATCCCTACCTCGCTGCTTTTCACAGTAGGCGGATCGATCTATATCGAATCGCTTTACTCCATTCCCGGCATGGGGGGGCTGTTGGTTGACGTGATCAGCCGACAGGATAATCCTATGGTGCAGGCCATCGTGATGATTTATTCCTGTATTGGTATCGTTGGCATGCTGCTGGGCGATTTGCTGATGGCGCTGATTGATCCCCGCATCAGCCTGCAAAAGAAGGAAGGTGCGCGCTGATGAAGGGTATAAAAGAGCATTTGGCAAAGCCTTTAGAGGATTCGCTTTTTTCCTTTGCAGCCTATGACAGCGCTGCTGCGGAAAAAACGGGATATTCCAATTACTCCTATTGGGGAAGCACTTTCCGCTGCTTTCTGAAAAATAAAACAGCCATGGCTCTGCTGGTTCTGCTGGCGCTGCTGCTGGTTTTTACCTGCATTCAGCCATATCTTCCCAACCAGTATGAAGCCAATCAGGTTATCGATCATCCTATCACAGAAATGCAAATGATGAACGTGCAGCCGGGGTGGACAAATGTGGTCGAGACTGTTCCGGCGGGTACAGTGCTTTCCGTAACTGAATGGGAGAGCGATGAATGGCTGGCCGTCAGCAATGTGATCACCAAGATTCCCTCCCGGCAGCAGTTTACAGTATTAGAGTATGGCGATACTTTTTGCAAAATTTCTTACAACGGCCAGGAAGGCTACGTGAAAAATGATTTTTCCACAAAGCTGAAGCTGCCCGATGATTATGAGAACACGCCCTATGAGGCTAAATCCAATTTTGCCATTCAGTTATTTACCACGCCCAGCGATTTAACCCATAAGGGCGACGAATTGTTCGTGCGCAAGGAACAGGCTGAACTACGAGAAGACGGCATGGCTGTAACCACCCAAGAAGCGCAGCTTCGCCTTCTGCCAGATATTCGCCCATTTCTGTTCGGC
This sequence comes from uncultured Oscillospiraceae bacterium, assembly GCA_964423675.1. Lineage (GTDB taxonomy): Bacteria > Bacillota > Clostridia > Christensenellales > Aristaeellaceae > RUG563. Next base: position 48,855 of record CAYRFP010000001.1, on the reverse strand, counting down.
ACCAACAACGCTGGGCAGGATCTATGGGCCATGGTCTGGTCTGGCACGCGCACATCGCTTATGATCGGCATCGTGGTTGCGCTGCTGCAGGCTGCTATCGGCATTGCAATTGGCGTTCTTTGGGGATATGTACGCGCGCTGGATCGGTTGCTGACGGAGGTATACAACGTCATTGACAATATTCCCACGACCATCGTTCTGATTCTCATCTCCTATATTCTGCGCCCCGGTGTTTCCACGCTGATTTTTGCCATGAGTGTTACCGGCTGGGTAGGAATGGCGCGGTTTGTCCGCAATCAGATCGTAATCATCCGTGATCGGGATTATAACCTTGCCTCTCGCTGCTTGGGCACGGGCACCTTTCGGATCATCACCCGAAATCTGCTTCCCTACCTTGTTTCGGTTATCACGCTGCGTATGGCGCTTTCCGTGCCTGGTGCCATCGGAAACGAGGTGTTCATCACCTATATTGGTCTGGGCCTTCCAGTAAGCATTCCTTCGCTGGGCAATCTGATCAATGTCGGGCGTAAACTCTTAGCTACATCTGCCAGCTACCAGTTGGTCTTCCCGACAATTGTATTGTCTATCATTACGATTTCCTTCTATATCATCGGAAATGCGTTTGCTGATGCGGCTGACCCCAAAAATCACATGTAAAGAGGAGGGAGAAATTTGGATCGAACGCCTATTCTGTCTGTGCAGGATTTGAACATCAAATTCTCCCTGCGTGGAAAAACGTTGCATGCCATCCGCGATGTATCTCTGGATCTGTATCCAGGAGAAGCGCTGGCGATCGTGGGGGAATCCGGTTCTGGCAAATCCGTGCTGACGAAAGCATTTATGGGTCTGATGGATTCTAATGGATGGATCGATAGCGGCAGTATTTTTTATGACGGTCATGACTTGGCAAAGTATAAAACCGAAAAGGAATGGCTTAGCGTTCGAGGACGGGAAATCGCCATGGTTCTGCAAGACCCCATGACCAGTCTCAATCCTCTCAAGACCATCGGCGCGCAGATTGAGGAAGCCCTTTCTCTGCATCAGCAGCTGCATGGGGCAGCAGCGCGGCAGCGGATGCTGGAAACCCTGAGAGATGTGGGCATCCCCGATCCGGAACGTCGCGCCAAGCAGTATCCACATGAGTTTTCTGGCGGCATGCGCCAGCGTGTTGTGATTGCCATTGCTATTGCCTGCAACCCCAAAATCCTGATTTGCGATGAGCCAACCACCGCACTGGATGTGACGATTCAGGCGCAGATTCTTCATCTGATCCGAGAACTTGTTCACAAATACAATCTGACCACCGTCTATATTACCCACGACCTGGGTGTTGTGGCAAACGTGGCAGATCGTGTGGCGGTCATGTATGCTGGAGAAATCGTCGAACTTGGATCGACCCGCGAGGTTTTTTATGACGCGCGCCATCCCTATACCTGGGCGCTGCTTTCCTCCTTGCCGCAACTGGGCGTGAAAGGAGAAACGCTGTTTTCCATTAAGGGAACACCGCCAAATCTTTATCAGGAGATCAAGGGGGATGCATTTGCCCCGCGAAATCCGCATGCCCTGAAAATCGATTTTGAACAACGGCCGCCATTTTTCGATGTATCGCCGACGCATAAGGCCCGAACCTGGCTGCTGGACCCCAGAGCGCCCAAGGTAGAAAAACCAGAAATTCTGCAGCGATTGCGTCGAGCGGAGGAAACAAAATGAACGAAAATAGGGAGCCGCTGCTTTCCGTACGAGATATGCAGGTGGCCTTCGGCCCGCGGCGCAAGCCGTTTTATGCTGTGCACGGCGTGAGTTTCGATATTTTTCCTGGCGAAACCTTTGGCCTGGTCGGCGAATCTGGCTCCGGAAAGACCACCATTGGCCGTGCGATCATTCGCATTTATGAAACGGCCGGCGGCGACGTCTTCTTTAAAGGGAAAAAAATCAACGGGCGAATTGATAAAAGTCTGGACAAAGAAGTAACTCGGAAAATTCAAATGATTTTCCAGGATCCTATGGCCTCCCTGAACGAGCGGGCCAAGGTAGATTACATCGTTGGCGAGGGGCTCTATAACGTAGAGCGCCATTTATCCAAGGAGGAACGCAGGGCGCGTGTAGATCAGGCATTGCTGGATGTGGGATTACTTCCTGAATTTTCTTCTCGTTTCCCTCATGAATTCTCGGGCGGCCAGCGCCAGCGTATCGGCATCGCCCGGGCGCTGATTATGCAGCCTGAATTTATTGTGGCAGACGAGCCAATTTCCGCGCTGGACGTATCAATTCGTGCGCAGGTACTGAATTTGCTGGCTGAATTGCAAAAAAAACGCGGGCTTACGTATTTATTTATCTCCCATGACTTGTCCGTCATGCGTTTTATCTGTGATCGCATCGCCGTCATTTACAAGGGAGAACTAATGGAACTTGCCGAAACGGAGAAACTGTTTCAGCATCCGTTGCATCCTTACACCCAGGCGCTTCTTTCTGCCGTTCCTTCGCCTTCGCCGGACGCGCGGCAGGAACAGCCGCCGGTGGTTTACGATCCGTCACAGCATGATTATGCCCACGATGCCCCTATATGGACAGAAATTGAAACTGGTCACTTTGTGAAAGCAAATCAGGCAGAACTGGCGCTTTATCGTCAGCGGCTTTCGGAGGAATGAGCCTATGGTTGCAGATCGTGCCTGTGCACGGGTTTGGATGGAGATTAATGAAGACGCGCTACTGGCCAATTATCGCCTGGCTCGCTCCCTGTGCAGCCCGGATACTGCGTTCATCTGCGTAGTAAAGGCTGATGCATATGGCCTGGGGCTAACACGTACTGTGCAAACGCTTCGTTCAGCCGGGGCGGTTTGGTTCGCAGTCGCCACGCCCGAGGAGGCGCTTCAGGCCCGCGCGGCCGCTGTGGATGCACATATTCTGCTGATGGGCCCGGCCGATCCCAGCTATTTGCCACTGCTGATTCAGCGGCGCATTTCACTGACGATTAATTCCATGGAAGATGGTTTTGTTGCATCCAGGGTTGCTGCTTCCTGCGGTTGCCGCGCACGTGTACATATCAAGCTGGATACGGGTCTGCATCGTCTTGGTTTTACAGATGCGGCGGACGCGCTGCCGCTCAAGCGTTTGCCTGGACTGGAATTCGAGGGAATATACAGCCATTTGGCGCTCCGATCTCCTGAACAATCTCGGCAGCAATACGATCTTTTCCTTGGGCAATGCCACACATTGGCCCAGGCAGGCCTTCGTCCGCCTATGCGACATTTGCTGGATTCCATTGGCCTGACACGCTTTCCAGATTGGCAAATGGATGGCGTTCGTGTCGGCGCATTTTTGTATGGTAACGTGCCTGTCCGCTGGAATCGCTTTTCGGAAGGAAAAAGCGTTGTAACGGTGAAGGCACGAGTAACACGGGTGGATTGGGCGGATGCAGGTGAAGGCGTAGGCTATGATGATGCGCCTCTTTCCCGAAAAACACGAATTGCTACATTGGCAGTTGGCTATGTGGATGGCTATCCCCGTGCTCTGTCCGGAAAAGGCTCTGTTTTGCTGCATGGCAAAACTGCTCCCGTGCTGGGACTGATCTGCATGGATCAAATGATGGTGGACGTTACCGAAATCCCAGAAACAGCTCAGGGCGATGCGGCGGTTTTGCTGGGGGATGGCATTTCTTTGCAAGACTATGCTGCGCAAGGGTCCCTGAACCGCAACGAATGCCTGGCATTATGGAATCGTCGCGTTCCAAGGCTCTATCTTCGTGCTGGAAAAATTGCCGCGCTTTCAGCCGAAATGGATGCTGTGCCATAAAGGAAAAGCCCACCTGGTTCTTTTCAAGCACCGGGTGTTTTTTTATGTTCGCTTTCAATGAAAACATGCTTGAAAAAAAGCGTATCTTCCTCTATAATATTCTCGGTAATGCTAAAAGAAGGAGAGAAAGACGCAATGAATACTTCGAAAAAGATGGTGGCCCTATCACTAACCGTTTTGTTGCTGTTTTCCTGCATGCCCGCTTTTGCGGAAACAACGATTACAGCTTCCTATGTGGTTGAGGGGCGCAACGCTTCCTTGAACCGTTACAGTAATACCATTGCTTCCTATGTGACCGAAAAAAGCAACAGCTATTATGTACTAACCGACGCATACGGCAACCGCCAGACTACGGATTATTATCTGGCAATGAACGCAGAATATGGCTACTGGAAAGTTGCGCAGGAAGCGGGCACAAACAACCTAGGTCTTATTGATGCATCAGGCCATGTGATCATGCCGCTGAACTATGGCGCGATTAACGTGATCTCTGAAAGATGGACAATCGGTGTTGAACTGGAACCTGCCACGGCAGAGCAATACGATTACAGATCCTTTGATAGCAAGACTTTTTATCTGGTCTCTGCCTATGACGTATATTTCGAGGGTGTGAAGGTGGGCAGTCTTTCCCGCACTCAGTATCGCTCGGCCTATGCCCATGGGAATTATCTCTATGTGCAGGATGCGGAGCGCAACAGCCATTACTATAATAAAGATTTTGTGGAATCCAGTTATCCGCAAAGTATTACTTCCGAATACTGCGAAGTTTACGAAAAAGGTGTGGGTACCACCGTTTGGCATGCTGGCAGCGGCCAACAGGCCTTCACCGCCGGTTGTACGCTGACCAGCGATGAAGTGGCGATGGACGTTTACTTTCTCGATGGAAAAATCCTGGATCTGCAAGGCAATGTTATTGGTGAACTGAACATGCACTACGACTATGTTCGTCAGTTCAAGGGAGATTACACCACCTTCAAAGTCAACAGCAAATATGGCCTGATCGACCAGACTGGTAAAGTGGTGCTACCAGCTGAGTATGACGAAATTCCTTATTTCAACGCACCTGATGGATCCGAGAAATATTATTACTTCCCCTGCGGCTATCAAGTGGTTGTCAAGAACGAAAAGCTGGGCTATGTTGATTTGAATGGAAACGTGACCTGCGACTTCAAGTATGCCGCCAGTAGCGTTCGCTATAGCACGAACCCCAACTTTGCAAGTGTGCAGGATTTGGAAGGGAACTATATTATCCTCAGCGCCTCTTCCGGTGAACTGCCTCAGCGCTACCAGGATGTGAACATTCCCTACAGCTGGAGCCGGTGCATCGCCGTACAAAACAGTGCCGACGCCGTTGGCGTGGTCGATATGGATGCCAACGAAGTGATTCCTTTCGATGCTTCTATTAAGTATGCCAGCAACTATACCATTGCCAACGATGGTTCCGTATTCCTTTGCGGAAACAGTGGTCAAACGACGGTTTACGTGATTGGCAATAAGAATACGGCTGCTGCCGCTCCGGTAACTTCTTCCGAAAGTACCGAAGAACAGCAGATCAATTCTCTCCTGTCCCTTCTGCATAGCAATAATAATAATGAAGCCAGCAGTTCTGAGCAGAAACAGCAGCAGGAACCCGCCGATGATAATTCCTGGGTCTGTGCCTGCGGCAGTACCAATACCGGAAACTTCTGCCCCCAGTGCGGCGCAGCTCGTCCGGCAGAAGAAAAGATTATCGTCTGCACCGGCTGCGGCTATCAGCCGGATCAGGAGAATGTACCAAACTTCTGTCCCGAATGCGGCCAGAAATTTGCCAAATAAAAAACGATCTGCTTTGAATCCGTTAGGAAACACTATCGCCCTCTTGTTATAGAGGGCGATTTTTGTTATAATTATGATATTGTCCGTGCTTGGCGCGGCAAACCTAAGCAAGCGAGGGATGAGCATGTTTGAGCCTTTATGCGCACTGATTGAGGCATATGATACCATTATTCTGCATCGCCATAAGAATCCAGACGGCGATGCGATCGGCAGCCAGATTGGGCTGAAACTCCTGCTAAAGAAAAATTATCCTGAAAAGCAGGTAATGGCTGTTGGCGATGGAGCGGGGCGCTATGGATTTGTTCGGGAAAGCGCGATGGATACAGTCGAAGATAGCGCATACACAAATGCCCTGGCTATTATCCTGGATGTATCTTCTCCTGCTTTGATTAGCGATGAGCGCTACACGCTGGCTGCGAAAACCGCCCGTGTGGATCACCATCTCTTTTGCGGCGCCATTGCAGAAACCGAAATTATTGATAGCAGCTATGAAAGCTGCTGCGGCCTGATTACTGCCCTGGCGATGGAATGCAATTGGCGCATGCCAGTGCTATCCGCCGAGGCGCTGTATACAGGCATGGTGACCGATTCCGGGCGCTTTCGCTACGATTGTACTTCGAGCCAAACCTTCCGCTTGGCCTCCTATCTTATGGAGCAGCCGATCGACACGAATACTCTTTTCTCTAATCTCTATGCGATGGATTATGAACAAGTGCAGTTGCACGCACGATTCGCCCTGAAAATCCAGTTCACACCTCATCATGTCGCCTACATTTACACCACGAAAGAGGAAGTAGCAGAACTGGGCGGAGACGCTTTCTCCATTTCCCGGGGGCAGGTCAATGTGATGGCAGACATTAAAGACGTGTACATCTGGGTGAATTTTACCGAAACAGAGCAGGGTGTGCTTTGTGAATTGCGCTCTAATCGAATAAATATCAATCCTGTTGCCGTCGCATTCGGCGGCGGCGGCCATCAAAAAGCCAGCGGGGCCACCGTGGCTGATCGAGAAACCGCCATGCGCATGCTGGAAATGCTGGATCAGTGGGGGGAAAAAGGCAAATGAACACCGAAAAAATGCACAAAATCTGGGCAAAAATAAAAGAATATGATACCATCTCGCTATTTCGCCATAAGCGTCCGGACGGCGATTGTATGGGGGCCAGCAAGGGGCTGCAGCGCATGCTGCAATTAACCTTTCCGGAGAAAAAAATTTATCTGGAAGAAAGCGATTCATCCGATTATCTAGGCTTTCTTCCGCCGGATGATCCGCCTATTTCTGATTCGTTTTACCAGAATGCTTTGGGGATTGTGCTGGATACAGCGGATACAAAGCGAATTTCAAATCCCAAATTTGCGCTTTGCAAAGAACTGATAAAAATCGATCATCACCCGGATCGGGAGAACTATGCCGCGCTCTCCTGGGTCGAGGAAGATTATTCCTCCACTTGCGAAATGTTGGCCACGTTTTATAGTACGCTCCGATCTGAACTGGTCATGGATACACAAGCAGCCAGCCTGCTGTATCTTGGCATGGTGACGGACTCTGGCCGTTTCCGCTATGCTGAAACTAATGGGGATACCCTGCGCGCTGCGGCTTCCTTATTGGACGCCGGAGTGGATATTGAGCGACTCTATGCCCAGTTGTATCTGCGCGACATGACTTCTCTGCGCTTTCAGGCCTACGTATACGATCAGTTTCAGCAGACGGAAAATGGCGTAGCCTATCTTCGGATTGATCAGGAAACCCAGCACCGTTTCGGTATTTCCTTTGAGGATGCCAGCGCTGCCGTTGGATACATGGATTGCCTTCGCGGTTGCCTGTGCTGGATCGCGTTCATCGATAGCCCGGGCGGCTCCATTCGCGTCCGTCTGCGTTCGCGCTTCGTAACGATTAATGGACTTGCAGAGCAATATCGAGGAGGCGGCCATGCCCACGCCAGCGGTGCAACGGTTTATGACGTTGCTGAAATAGAAGCTCTGGTTTTCCAGGCTGATGCGCTGGTAAAGGAATACAAGGAGAATAACCAGGGCTGGCTTTAATCTATGGTAATTTCAAAACAGAACAACATCCCCGCTTGCGTTAAACAGGCGGGGATGTTGCTTGATTATGATTCATTCCAGATGATAAATGCGTCGAATTTCCGAACTGTCCGCGCCATTTTCGTCTTTTACCAGCAATGGGGGCTCGACAATGACTCCGGGATGCACATCCAGCATGGCTTCAATTAAAACCAATCGTGCAGGGCGATGAGCATTTGCATGCACCAGCCGCAACCGCTTTGGCTCTAGACGATGCTGCCGCAGGGTTTCAAAGGCATCCGTCAGCCGCGCAACCGGCAGCATCAGCGCAAACCGAGCATGGCTTTTTAAAAGCCAGTTAGCAGCAGAAGCAATATCCGAAAGTGTGCAAAGCGCTTCCTGGCGCGCTCCTCGCAACGCGGGATTCGGGCTTGGCAAAGAGGACTCGGACGGGCTATACGGCGGATTGCAGATCACCAGATCAAAGCCAGCGTGGGGGAGAAATTCACGAGTATTACGCAAATCCTGGCAGTGAATACGTATCACATTTTCCAGCCCATTTAGGCGAATCGTTCGCGCCGCGCGTTCCGCTGCATCTGCCTGAATCTCCACGGCATCGCATTCCAGTCCGCTGGCCCTGCCATAAAGCAGCAAAGGCAAAATGCCTGTGCCTGTGCCCAAATCACAGATGCGCATTCCGTTGCGCACCCGGGCAAAGTCCGCCAACAACACCGAATCCATGCTGAAGCGGAACGCATCGGGAGATTGAATGATCCGCAAATTGCCCAACTGCAAATCATCAATTCGTTCCCCGGGCAAAAGAAAATCCTGATCATTGTTCATATAGTTCAAACTCCAAATGTTCTCGCATGCAGAAGCCCTTCATGCCCTCATATTGTACGGCGCACCATGTCTCGCCAACCTCCGTAATAATAACATGCTCTCCTGTTTTAATCCAGGTGACGATTCCGGCCTCCGTGGAACAACCAACCCGCATGTTGAGCCGCGTTCCGCTCTTTGGTGCTACCTTTCCTACCACTGACCATCGAAGTTCTTCCAGGGTGGGATCGCGAAGGCTATTGTAGTCCACTGTGGTTTGAGTGGGCATTGGGGTAGGTGCGGCAGTAGCCTGCGGGAAGGACGGAACTGCAGTGGCTCCAAAGTTGCTTTCGCCGCTAAAGGTGAGGAATTTCCGCATTACGTAACCACTCACGCCATTGTAAATCACCTGGCACCAATCATTGCTGCGCTGATACACACAGATGTACGCATACTGAGGGATTGTAGTCAGAACACGTGCGCCATCTCTGGGATATTCCCGCAGATTCAAAGAACCCTTTTGTGTCGTCACCTGCGCCGTTGTATAGGAATTTTCAGGCTGTGCCGTGGGGAAAGCGGGCGTAGTTACAGGGGAGAAAGGCATTTGCGTAGGTGATACGCTGCCAAAGCGCAGGAAGCTGGTCATCACGTATCCTGTATAACCGCTATAGCTAATGCGACACCAAATAGTCCCTCGCTGATAAACCGTCACAGCGGCATACTGAGGAATTGTGGTCAGAACTGGTGCCGTATCGCGGGGAAGCTGCCGCAAATTCAGAGAACCCCGGACGGTGTTCACCCATGCTGTTTGGCCAGATATTTCAGGAACCGCTGTAGCAGGCTGGGACGTGACTTGCGAAGAAGGCGTAGGTGTAGGCACAATAGCTGGCGTGGATGAACTAAGAAAGGTGAGGAACGACGACATAACATAGCCTGTATAGCCACCATAAGTCACACTGCACCATTGCGCCCCCCGCTCCGTCACCTGAATTGTTTCGTACTGCGGAATCGTGCAATAAACTTTAGCGTTGCTGTTTGGCTGTGCTCGTAGGTTCAGTGAACCGCGCGCTGTTGTCACCCGGGCATAGGAAATTCCCTGATCCGGAGAAATCGTTGGAACCGTTTCGGTGGGCAAAGATGAGGATGTATTGCCTGCGAGGAATGTCAGAAACTTCGTCATCACATAGCCGATCTGGCCATTATAGATGGTTTGACACCAAATAGTGCCTTGCTGAAGAATTGGAAGAACGGAATACTGCGGAATCGTGGTCAGTACGCGCGCGGAATCTGAAGCTGTGGCCCGAAGATTCAGAGAACCGCTTTGGGTTGTCACTCGTGCCTGTAACCCGCTATCTGGCGCAGGCGTTGCCGCAGGGGAAATGTCAGCAGGCAATTCCGTGCTCAGCTTCCCATTGCTGTCCTGGCCGTCAATTACGGCGCTAAGAATGGAACGGGTAAAGGTATATTGCGCTCGGCTACAGCCTTCATAGTAAAAACCCAGGATCTGATCATAAGTGTATCCCTGTGCCGCCATTTGCATGGCTCCTCGCTGGCTCATGCCAAGGCCATGACCATAGCGACGGGCGGAAACAGTAAAGCCTGTGGACGTGCGCGTTACGGACCATAATTCATTTTTAGAACTATTGAGGCTCATGCCAAGAGGCGATTCCAATTCACTAAAAATATCAAAGGTAAGCGTACCGAAATTGCTCACGCCGTTCCGCGTATAGGCCACAGTGAAATCAAGCTTCGTATAAAGCTTGCTTGGGGAAGCGTATTTGGGCGTATGGGCACGAACATCGTTAACTCCGGTAATTGTAGCGCCTGCCCCAAAAACCTGCGCTGCTTTATTGGCGAGCAGTGTTCCAAGCGTGCCGCTGGGCGTGCCGGATGCTTTTACGCTGAAGGATTTGATTCGAGAATTGGGATTAGCCAAATCAAAAGGATCATCCTTAACTTTTAAATAGGAAAAAGAGTTGGAGCCCCAGGCGTTTTTGATCGATTCGGTTTGCCCGCCATTAGAAGCAGTATAGTAGGTAGCGGTAAGCGAACCGTTATTCGTGGCAACAATCCCTTTGGTCGCGTCTACAGCCGCTTTGCAATTGGCATTCCCGGAGGGCGTACCATTATAAACCTGGTCGGATGTGGTATCCACCACGTCGTACAGTCCTGAGGAAGAGGCATTCATAGCCCGAAGCGTATATGTTCGTGCAGCCACAGCCTGTGCCTTCAATGCTTCCAGCCCCGAGCTGTTGCCCATCTCATAGGGTAAAACGCCGTACAAATAATCTTCAATATAGATACACGCAATTGTGTAGAGTCGATAGCCGCCGCTGGATGATGAACGCACAACGAAGGAAAAATCTCCGGGATAAAGATTGGATGGAACGCGTCCCTGCGCGATTTTAATGCCGCTTTCCCCGCTGGATTCATGGCGGCGCAGCTTGAACTGGGATCCCATATCGCGGGTAACGCCATTGCTGGTCAGCGTCAGCTTGCCGGTGGAACTGCTGAATTGAACGGTAACCGAGGATCCGCTGGATAATTGCTGGGAAGATTGACCGTTGACGGTATAACTGCCGTAAACCGTTAGCTTCAGCGTTGAGGGCGTGCCCAAAGAAGCAAGCGAAATCCGAACCATCCCGTTGCGGCTTTGTCCGCTGGTCATGGGTGCAGATTGCATCGATTCGGCTTTGGCGGCGTTGTTTAAGGGTAAATAAAGTACCAGCAACGCAGCACACAGGAAAATGGCAGCCGTTCTCTGAAACAGGGTCTTGCGGGTGTACATCGTGGATATCCTCCAAGAAGTGTTTCTAAATAGTTTCTTAATACTTTCGTAATCATTCAGAAGTGTACCATATTTTCAGCCGTTTGTCCATGGAAAATAATTGATTTGAAGAAGTTTTTTCCGTTCAAATGCTAAACATGATGAAGAGCGGGAGCGTGGCAAAAAAATCCCGTGCAGGATTTGACGGAAAGGCATATATGTGCTATAATAAATCGTTCATAATAAGTTTTAATCCTATGGGAGGGATTTTTACCATGTCCGGACATTCCAAGTGGCACAATATCCAAGTCAAAAAAGGCAAGACCGATGCGGCTCGCGGCAAGATTTTTACTAAAATCGGTCGTGAAATCGCCATTGCCGTACGCGAAGGCGGCGCGAATCCTGAATCCAACAGCAAGCTGAAGGATATTATTGCCAAGGCCAAGGCCAACAATATGCCCAACGATAATATTCAGCGCAGTATCAAGAAGGCTGCTGGTGAAGGCACTGGTGCCAATTATGAAGAAATCACCTATGAAGGCTATGCTCCTGGCGGCGTGGCCATTATTGCGCAGATCGTAACGGATAATCGGAATAGGACCTCCAGCGATGTGCGGCATATTTTCGACAAAAACGGTGGTTCTCTGGGCACTCCTGGTTCCGTGAGTTATATGTTCGACAATAAAGGCGTGATCGTCATCGAGCGCGAGCCCGGCATGGATGAAGATGAATTCATGATGCAGGCACTGGACTGCGGTGCGGAAGACGTAAAGATGGACGACGAGGCTGCCTTTGAAGTCATCACCGCTCCTGGCGATTTCTCTGCCGTGCGTGAAAAACTGGAAAGCGCTGGCTACGCATTCCTTTCCGCCGACAAGCAGATGATCCCCCAGAACACCGTTGCGATCAACGATGAAGATACGCTGCGCAAGGTGCAAAAGCTGCTGGATATGCTGGACGATAATGATGACGTGAGTGAAGTGTATCATAACGCTGAACTGCCGGAAGAAGAGGAAGAAGAATAATTTTCTCTTTATTGCATAGAAGGGGAAAGAAAATGCGCGCTTTTTTCAGAAGACAAACGCTGCTGGTTATTTTCTGCGTTTCTCTACTGGGAAGCGCGCATTTTGCTTGCGCGGATACGCTCCTGACAACCGAAAGCTTTTTCACGCAGAAGGAAAGCCTTTCCGGGATAGTAGAAGTTCCGGGAAAAGGCGCCATGCGATACTATGCTCAGAATGATGCGCTTTGGGGCGATTTGATCTATGAGCATCCCAATGTGACAGGGCATCGTCCATTTCGGGATTCCGGATGCGGCCCCACCGCTATCGCCATGGCTGTTGTCCAGCTGCTTCCAGAAACCGAACTTGCATCCATTTCCTCATTCGCCAAGCGAAGCTATTCTCTTTGTTCCTGTTCCATTAACAAAAGCCATTGTTTCCATAATCATGCCCGCTATTATTTGACCTCTCAGCAAGATTATCTTCGATTCCTGCCGCTGGTGTTTGGCGATTATGCCGCAGGAAATAATACACAGAATCAGGTTTCGCGAAACAGCAATGTGGGCACCTCTAACGCTTTGGGCGGGCATATTGCTCAAGTGTATGGATTGGGTTATCGTATTACCCAGAACTATGATGAAGCGGTTCTGGCATTGCAGAAAGGAGCCGCCGTGGTGGCGCATGCATCAAAAGGCAGTGCCTTTACAACTACCGGTCATTACGTGCTGCTGGCTCACGTGGATGATTCTTTTCTCTATGTGCTCGATCCGCTTTGCAGGGAAGAATATAAAACCAGTATTAGCCGAAAGCTGAATATCTTGCAGCCCGGGCTGGTTTCTTTAGCAAATAAAGACGTGTCCAGCGCAGGGAAGTTCTCTTCATTTATGATATTTACCGCGCCGCAGTAAATAGGCGCTGCAACTGGCTAAAGAAATTTGAGCCGCTTCAACAGCAGACGATGATTTTGAGCAAACATCGTCCGCTGTTTTTATATAGGGCGTTGTCTGTCTTATTTAAGGCTTTCTTGTAAAGAGAAAAAAGGATTTACAGAGTCTGTGTGGTATATAGCAAATAAAAAGGAAGGAGTGCGGGGTATGACCATTCGTGAGGAATTGGAAGCAAGAGAAAGAACCTATCTTTCTCCCTACGCAGTATGCAGTGCCGATACACAAGGGCGAGAGCTGCCCATGACGCCTTGCTCCCTTCGAACGGATTTTCAGCGGGATCGTGACCGCATTCTCCACTGCAAAAGCTTTCGCCGGCTGAAGTTCAAAACGCAGGTATTTCTTGCCCCTGAAGGGGATCATTATCGCACTCGCCTGACCCACACACTGGAAGTGGCACAGGTGGCACGGACGCTGGCGCGCTGTCTCCGTCTGAATGAGGATTTAACCGAGGCCATTGCCCTGGGCCACGATCTGGGCCATACCCCCGTTGGGCAGTGCGGGGAGCGCGCGCTGAAGGAATTGACTGCCGATGGCTTTTCCCATAACGAACAAAGCAAGCGCGTGGTGGAAGTGCTGGAAGGCGGCGAGGGGTTAAACCTTACCTGGGAGGTGCGGGACGGAATCCTGAATCATTCCGGAAAGCTCAAGCCCGCCACGTTGGAGGGTGCCTGCGTGGCTCGTGCTGATCGAATTGCCTATATCAATCACGATATTGATGATGCAATCCGTGCCGGCGTTCTGCGTGAATTTGAACTTCCGCATGAATTGCTCCGTATTCTTGGAGAAACCCATGGGCAACGAATCGATACCATGATCGGCGATATTGTTCAGGAAAGCCGGGATCAGAATTATGTTCGCATGAGTGACCGCATCCAGGAAGCCAGCGATGAACTGCGGCGGTTTATGTTCCAAAATGTGTACATGGATGAATGGCGGGCTGCGGAAGAGAAAAAATGCACCCATGTGATCAACGAACTTTTTGGGTATTACATGGAGCATCCCGGAGAAATGCCCTTGGAATACGTACAGATTTCTTACCGGGATGGAACGGAACGCGCCGTGACAGATTATCTCGCGTGCATGACGGACCGGTATGCTCTCCGCGCTTATCAGCAGCTTTTCGTCCCAGCAGCGTTTCCTGTGCTTTGAAAAGCGCAAAAAATCTGTTTTCTTGCAGGAAAATGGGCCTTGATCGCGAATTATGCCACAAGTGAAGGGAGGGACGGAAATGGCTGGACGGCTGCCATCGGCATGGCTGGATGAACTATATGCCCGGGCGGACATTGTATCTGTCGTTTCTGGATATCTGTCGCTGAAAAAAGACGGCCGCAGATATTGGGGGCTTTGTCCCTTCCATCATGAAAAAACCCCTTCCTTTTCCGTCAATGCCGATCTGAATCTTTACTATTGCTTCGGCTGCAAGGCCGGCGGCAATGTGGTTCAGTTTGTGATGGAAATGGAGCGCTGCTCGTTCTTGGAGGCTGTAAAACTGTTAGCCGATCGCATGCATATGCCTCTTCCTGAAATGGAAGATGATCCGGATTATGAGCGGCGGCGCAGTCAGCGAGAACGGCTTCTTTCCGCAAACCGTGAGGCCGCTCATTTTTATCATGATCGGCTTTGGCAGCCAGAGGGCAAGACGATTCTGGATTATCTTCACAGCCGCGGGCTGGATGATGGAATTATCCGTCGCTTCGGTCTAGGCGCATCGGTTGACCGATGGGATGATCTTACAAGCTACTTGCTCGAAAAGGGTTACACACAGCAGGAGCTGGGCCTGGCGGGACTTTCTGTTGTTAAAGGCGATCATGCCTTTGACATGTTCCGCAATCGGGCGATGTTTCCCATCATTGACCAGCAGGGAAACGTGCTGGGCTTTGGCGGGCGGGCGATGGGAGATGCGAAGCCAAAGTATCTCAACACCTCCGATACTCCCGTTTTCAACAAGCGCAAGGGCGTTTATGCCATCAATCTGGTTCGTAAAATCAGAGATTTAAAGCGCATTCTGTTGGTGGAAGGGTATATGGATGTGGTGGCGGTAACGCAGGCCGGGGTTTCCGGCGCAGTCGCAACCCTTGGAACATCACTGACCAATGAACAGGCGCGGTTGCTGAAACGATATGCTCCAGAGGTGTGGGTCGCCTATGACGGCGATGAAGCGGGGCAGCATGCAATCGAACGTGCGCTGGGAATCTTTGAAGCAGAGGCCGTTCCAGCCAAAGTACTTTATTTCCCGGACGGACTTGATCCGGATGAGTTCATCCGCCAGCGTGGGTTGAATGCGTTTCAGGCGCTGCGCCCCATGTCCGCCGTCAGTTTTCAAATGCAGAGGCTTCGGCTTCAGCACGACCTGGAAACTCAGGATGGACGAACCGAATACGCAAAGGGCTGTGCGGCCATTTTGCGCAAGGTGCGTGAACCTGTAGAATTGGAAAACTATCTGGAACTTTTATCTGTTCAAACCGGATTTACCAGAGATGTTCTGCTGGCGCAAATCGGCGTTTCGCCGGAATCTATGGGGCAGCCGAATAAAGCGGAGCCCTTGCGGGAAAAAATATCTGCAAAGCGTATTCGTTTGCCGGAAGGATATCGGGCAGAGCAAACCATGCTGGCACTGCTGGCCACAGGCAAACTGCCTAAGGGCATGGTAAAGCTTCAGGATTTTTCAGACCAAAACCTGCGCGCCATCGCCAATGACTTACTTTCCGGCATTTCTCCTGCTGAAATAATCGCCCAGGCAGAAAACGATTCATTACGGCAGGCCGTCGGCGAGGTATTCACCATGCTTAGCGATGATGAGCGGGAAAACGCAGCCACTATTGCAGGTGATTGTCTGCGCAACCTGCAAATCCATCATTTGCAGCAAGATATTCAAAGCATGAGCGACCTGGTAAAATCAGCGACTGACGCTGAGTCAAGAGGCCAGGCACTCAGAGAAGTTTCGGAACTTTCCAAAGAACTGGCCCGATTGAAGCAGCAGGGCCGCTGACGGCAAGAGAGGAGTGAACGCCAATGAGCACGCAAATGGACGTGAAACAGGCGAAGCTGAATGAACTTTATGAATTGGGCAAGAAAAAGGGAACCCTTACCTATGACGAAATCATTTCCAAACTTGCCAACTATGAAATTGATCCCGAGCAGTTCGACAGTATTTTGGAAACCTTCGAGGGAATGGGTATTAATGTAACCCGCAGCGAAAACGATGTTGCGCCTGCACAGGCCGAGACACAGACTGAGGATCTGCCTGAGGATCTGGACCTGTCCATGCCCGAGGGCATCAGCATTGACGACCCGGTGCGGATGTATCTTAAAGAGATTGGCCGTGTGCCGCTTTTGACTGCGGATGAAGAAATTGAAATCGCTCAGCGAATGGAGCAAGGCGATGAAGAAGCCAAAAAAAAGCTGGCCGAAGCAAATTTGCGTCTGGTGGTTTCCATTGCCAAGCGATATGTAGGACGCGGTATGCTTTTTCTGGATCTGATCCAGGAGGGCAATTTGGGTCTGATTAAGGCTGTGGAAAAATTCGACTATCGAAAAGGCTATAAATTTTCTACTTACGCCACCTGGTGGATTCGCCAGGCTATTACCCGTGCAATTGCTGACCAGGCGCGAACCATCCGTATTCCTGTTCACATGGTGGAAACCATTAATAAGCTGATTCGTGTTTCCCGACAGCTTCTGCAGGAATATGGCCGGGAGCCTACCCCGGAGGAAATCGCAAAAGCCATGGGCATCAGCGAAGGCAAGGTGCGGGAAATTATCAAAATTGCCCAGGAGCCAGTATCTCTCGAAACGCCTATCGGCGAAGAAGAAGATAGCCATTTGGGCGATTTCCTGATGGACGAAAATGCGCCCGCTCCCGCCGAAGCTGCTTCGCATGCGCTGATGAAGGAACAGCTTTGGGATGTGTTGGATACCCTGACGCCTCGGGAAGAAAAGGTGCTCCGGTTGCGTTTTGGTCTGGATGATGGCCACCAGCGGACGCTGGAAGAAGTGGGAAAAGAATTCAAAGTCACCCGGGAACGCATTCGCCAAATCGAGGCGAAAGCCCTGCGAAAGCTGCGTCATCCGAGCCGCAGCAAGAAACTGAAAGACTATTTGGATTAACGCTATGCGTTTGCCAAGCTTAGACGACCGACTGTCCCGTGCGGCAGCCATGTTTCCCGCCTGTGCCTACGGCGCCGATATCGGAGCCGACCATGGGCGGTTGTCTTGTTATTTGCTGGCAAACCACCGCTGCCAGCGGATGTGCGTTGCCGATATTAGCGTCGATTCCCTCAGCAAGGCCAGGCGATTGCTTGCGCTACATGGTTTAAGCGATCAAGCAGATTTTAGCGTAGGGGACGGGCTGGCGGCGTTGCCTGCTCCTGCGCAGAGCATCGCTATTTTAGGCATGGGGGGACACACGCTGTCGGAAATCCTGCTTTCCGGAAAGGAAAAACTTCAGGGCGCAACGCTTGTGCTTTCTGCCCATACACAGTTGCCGCTGGTTCGTTCAACGCTTCAGCGGCTGGGCTATACCATGGATCGTGAGGAAATTGCCCAAGCAGGCGGGCGATTTTACGTTGTTATGCGGGCAATTCCTGGAGAAATGCCCGCAGACGAACGAAGACTCTTTTTAGGGCCTGTTCTGTCGTGCTCCTGCCCTGCTGGGTATCCAGATTATTTGCAATGGCGTATTGGCGTAACATCCTGTGAACGTACAACAGCCGCCGAAAAGAATTTGCAATGGCTCAAGGAGGAATATCAGCGTGTTAGCGACAGTTCAAACCATTGAAGATATTCTGCGCCAGCTTGCGCCTTTTGAAATGGCCGAGGATTTTGATAATGTAGGTCTGCTGGTTGGTAAGCGCGATTTTCCAGTTCAGAAAATTTTGGTTACGCTGGACGCAACGGAGCAGGTTGTCCAAGAGGCCAAAGTGCTGGGAGCGGATCTTATCGTTTCCCATCACCCGCTTTTGTTCCATGCCAGAAAAAATATAGCGGAAGAAGACCCTGAAGCGCGGATTCTCTGCGAAATGATTCGTCAGCATCAATCGCTGATCAGTGTACATACTAATCTGGATCAGACCGAATTATGCGGAAGCGCTTGCTGCGCCAGGCTGCTAGGACTGGAAAATATAAGAAAGGCAGGGCAATATCTCTTTCTGGGGGATTTGCCTAAGCCACTTTCCGCCCACGTATTGCAGCAAAAAATGACGAATGCGCTTCACTTTCCTGTTCGCGCATATGGGCCGGACAAAACGATTTCTACCCTGGGCATCGCCGGCGGCGCTTATGACGAGGGCTGGGCAGAAGCAATGGCCCAGGGCGCGCAGGCTTTGCTGACCGGCGAAGTGCGCCATCACAATGCCCTGTCCGCAGCAATGGAGGATTTTCTTTTGTTCGATGGCGGACACTATGGAACCGAGGCGCCATTGGTTCCTGTTTTGACCAACTATTTACAAAAGCAGCTGGATGATGTACAATACTCTGTACGGGTTTATGCATCCCAGTGCGTGCCGTTTGGCCGCGTTTAAAATAAGGAGGGCTTTTTTTCATGGATCAATTGCACCTTTTGTGGGATTACCAGCAGGCGGATATGGAAGCTGACAAGATGGAGAATTCCATCAAGCGTTCGCCCACGCGCCAGAAACTGGTGAAATATCGGGATTATTTGCTGGAGCAGCAGAACGTGATGAAACGCATCACTGGCGAAGTGGCCGCCATGGCAGATCGGCTGGAAGCGTTGAAGGATGCTGTGGCCATGACGGAAAACCAATTAAAATCTCTGCAAACCAAACTGGAAAATGACCCGCCGCAGGATAGTGAAACTGCGCAGCAATTCATTTCCGATGTCCGGCGGTTCCAGAATAATCTGACCACCTACGAGCAGGAAATCCGGCGCATTCGCAAGGATGCTGGCGACCGGGAACGTCTTCAGCATGATGTCAAGGTTCGCGCAGCTAAGGCGAAAGGGGAATTTGACAAGCTGAAGGTAGAATACGATGCGGAGTACCAGGAAAAGAGCAAGGAACTGACGACGCTGAAAGCCGTAGCAACCGAAAAATCCAAAGGCATTGAACCGGATTTGATGGAACGGTATCAGAATATTAAACGTCGCAGTGTTCCGCCGCTTGCCCAGCTTTTGGGCGATCAGTGCGGCGGATGTAATATGTCGCTGCCTTCCGCTGTTTCCAGAAAGATTAAGGCGGGAGAACTGGTGGAGTGTGAAACCTGCGGACGGCTTCTGATCGTGCTCTGATTCAGAAGCATCGGCAGATTCATAAATTTACAGGTGAAAGGGGAAATGAGTTATGATGAAGAAAATGGAATCGGTGGTTGTGACCCAGTAACTTCATAGCTTGGGCGCACACAGAAAACGGGGTACAACTACCCGTCTGTTTGCAATGCCCTGTAACCAAGTAACCTCAAGCGTTTTTCCAGAAGCCACTGGAAGGAGTCACACGGCTGCTTCGGTGGCTTTTTGTGTGGAAAAAACGAACTGAAACGTAAAAAGGAGAATCTGCATTGGAAAATCAGAAAAAAATTTCTAACGCAGCACGGGTAATTGCGGTGCATAAGGAACGTTATCAATTGCAAATAATTGAATCCGGCGAAGAATGCTTTGGCAGGCTCAAGGCCTCTGTTTACTATCACGGTGCAGGCATGGCCTATCCCGTCACAGGCGACATCGTTTCAATCCTTCCCAATGAAATGGGGGATGTAATAATTATCCAAACCCATCCCAGACGCACCTTTTTTCAGCGTTTCGATGGCTTTTCCAAAGGAAACAATCAGGCCATCGCCGCCAATTTCGACACGGTATTCATTCTTACTTCCGCGAATCATGAGTTTAATCCCAAACGAATTCGTCGCTATCTGGCCGTGGCACGACAGTCTGGGGCTAATTATGCCGTTCTCCTTACCAAGGCGGACAAGGCCGAAAACATTTCGGCATATCAACGCGCCGCCGAGGAAGAAGCCCCTCATTGCCCGGTGTTTGCTATCAGTGTAATTACGGGATACGGACTCGAAGCTGTAAAAGGTTATCTAAAGCCCGGCACGATCACCGTGTTTCTCGGTTCCTCCGGCGTGGGCAAATCAACGCTGGTGAATGCACTGGCCGGCAAAAAAATTATGGATGTAAACGGAATCCGTGAGGATGACAGCAAAGGCCGCCACACAACGACGCATCGGCAAATTATTGCGCTGGATAGCGGTGCGATGATCATGGATACCCCCGGCATGCGAGAACTCGGATTGATTGATGCTGCGCATGGCGTAAACGAAACCTTCGCCAACTTGGAGTTTTTGCCGAAACAATGTCGTTTTTCTAATTGCTCGCATACCCATGAGCCGCAATGTGCCGTTCGTGCCGCCATTGAACGCGGTGAAATCACTCAGGCGCAGTGGGATGAATTCCAGGGGCTTTCCCAGGAAGCTCACCGTAAAAGCAAAGAAGAATGGATTGCAATTTCCAAGCGGCAAAAGGCTTTATCCAAGCAGGATCGTCATTCCTCTAAAGGATGGGATGAATGATTTCCCGTTGACGAATGCTCAAATAAGCAGTATAATAAAAAGGTGACAAAGGCGGCTGAATGGCTGCGTGCCGAAAGGCATGAGGAAAGTCCGGGCACCACAGGGCAGGATGCCAGTTAACGGCTGGTGGAGGCGACTCCAAGGCAAGTGCAACAGAGAGATACCGCCGCTTTTTTGCGGTAAGGGTGGAAAGGTGCGGTAAGAGCGCACCGGCGGCCTGGCGACTGTGCCGTCATGTAAACCCCATTCGGTGCAAGATGTAGGAAACGCATAGGGCGGCCCGTCCTGTTTCCGCAGTATCGCTTGAGCGCATTGGCGACTTTGCGCGTAGATAGATGGCCATTTTCAACAGAACCCGGCTTACAGGCCACGCTTTGCCACTTTACAAAAGAAAACACCCGCTTATTGCGGGCCAAAGCAAAGATATTATTTCTTTGCAAAAAGCTGCTGAGAAGAATCTCAGCAGCTTTTTGATTGTGCGTATAGGGGAAATCAAACCAGGAAAAGTTCCAGCACCAGCACAATCCCACAGCACCCGCAGGCAACTTGAAATAGGCTTGCTCCCAGCCAAGATGCAATAATGCCCGCTGCCAGCGCCGCTGCCCCAGCAATTGGAGATTGCGTAGCGGAGAGAATGGCTGGGAATGTCATCACAGAAAGCGTCACATAGGGGACATAATAAAGAAAAGAGCGAAGGAAACGGTTTTTGATTTGCTTGCGAATCAAAGTCAGCGGCAAAACCCGGATAAGATAGGTTACAGCCGCCATAATCAGAATATATGCATAGTTATTGCGCATGCTCGGCCTCCTGAGAATCCATCGAAACAGGGAACAGAAGCGCCCCAACCGCAGAGATAATAATGGTAAGCAAGATCACACGAATGCCATCCGAAAGGGCGGCGAACGCAGGAAGGAACGAAGTAAGGGCGCTTAACACAAAGCTGACCAGAACAAGCCCGGCAACCGGCTTGCTTGTCCGGCAGGGAGGAATGATAATCGCCAAAAACATGCCATACAGCGCTACGCTCAGTGCGCTGACCAAGCGAGTCGGCAGAATATTTCCTACCATCACGCCCAGCATCGTTCCTACCGCCCAGGCAGGAACCGCAAGGGTCATTGCACCATACGAATAATAGGGATCCAGGAAACCAGGCTGAGCAATCGTAATGCCAAAAATCTCATCCGTCACATCAAAGCCTACAAGCAACCGGTGACCAAGCCCGGTGTCCGGCGAAAAGCGCTGGCTCAGTGCACAACTCATCAGCAAATAGCGAGCATTGGTAATGAGCGTAATCAGCGCCATTTCCCAATAAGTCGATTGGGCTGCAATCTGGGTAAAGCCCGCATACTCCCCGGCAGATGCATTGTTAAGCAGACTAGCCAGAAAACCTTGCAAGGCTGTTACGCCCAAATTCCGGGCGGTTATGCCCAACGAAAACGAAACGGCAAAATAGCCCAGTGCAATAGGCAGACCATCCCGTAGGCCCTTTCGGAAGCCAGGATGGCAAGGAACCTTGGCACGCACAGACATCACTCCCTGCTTTCACTATAAAAAGACGCTTTTCGCAAAAGAAAAGCGTCTTTTATTATACAGGATTTTTGCGCAAAAAGATAGCGGGAAAATCCGTCCCTGTTTGGGGCAATTTTGCCAGTAAGACTCAGGTTAGATCATCTGCTGCTTCAGGCTTGATGGAATAGTCCAGCTCTTCCACCCAATCCCGGAGGTATTGACGAATCAAACGCAGTTCCGAATCAGAGCGCTTGGCCGATGATGCCGTTAAACTGCTGGAAAGCAAATAATCCGCCCCTACGCCTAATGCATTGGCAATCGCGATCAGCGTGTCCAAGCTGGGAATCCGCTTTCCCCGTTCAATGTTTCCATAAAAAGAAACGGAAATATTGACACTGTTGGCCACTTCCTCCTGCGATCGATTCAAGCTTTGTCGCTTTGCTTTCATGCGACGGCCAATGTCAACGTAATCAACCATGGCTCCATTCTCCCTTCACATATATTAATCTTGATATAGAAAATTATAACGTATTTGGACGAAAATGTAAAGTATTTTCACATGCTGGAATTTTTAAAAAGCAAAAAAGTTTTTTGCCAAATGGGCTATACTTTTTGTATCACCTGTGCTATAATATTTCCCGTAACCAAGCCAAAGGGATTTCAGGTGTTCCTCCCGGTTTTGTTCATCGTCAATCGACTGATGCGTAGAGCCCAATGGAAACAACCGGAACGTATCACTCGGTTTGGCAAATTAAATCAGGAGGTACATGTATCATGTATCAGGACAAGACCCTCACTTGCCGTGAATGCGGCCAGGAATTCACCTTCACCGCTTCTGAGCAGGCTTTCTATGCTGAAAAGGGCTTCCAGAACGAGCCCGGCCGTTGCCCCGCTTGCCGCGCTGCCCGTCGCCAGAATGGCGGCAACCGTGGCGAACGCCAGATGTACGAAGTAATCTGTGATGGCTGCGGCTGCACCACCCAGGTGCCCTTCCAGCCCCGTGGCGATCGGCCGGTGTATTGCCGCGATTGCTTCGCCAAGAATCGTCCCCAGTACTAAGAAAAAATGCGGTCATGCAGAAATGCTTGACCGCTTTTTTATTGCCACAAATCACAAAACGAAATACTTTTAGAATAACCTAAAATAATCCTCCGCATGACCGAGATCACACGGAGGATCATCTGTTTTTATGGGCAACACACAGTGAAATGCGCTGATTACTTTAGGATGACAGGGGAGGCAAGAATCCCTGTCCGCGCCAACTGGTATTCGTCAGCCCACCTTGCGCCAGATGTGCGCCAGGAGTCCGGGCCAAACCATGTCAGAGTTTCATCCGCGCAATGCACCTGACCAAACGCGTTGCGGCGATTGCCATAGGCCGTGATTTCCAGCGTGTGATGACCGGGTGTGCAGGAAATGGGCAGCCGATAGGGTGAATAGGCAATTACGCCCTGCCTCTGGCCGTCCAGTGATACAGCAAGCAGGGGATTGCGGAATTTAGAAATCTGCAAAACGAAATCCCCTTTCCGCTTCCAGCGGCAGATGATAGGTAACATTGCCGGCATAAAAGGGAAGCCCCTGGCTTGTCCAATCGCCAAAGCCCAGTTTGCGAACCGGTGACATAACCACTGCTTCATCGCCCTGAACACGTACGCCGAAATCGCCCAGAAGATAACACCATTCCGCGCCAAAACGATTAGCCAGCGGAAGACGGAGAATCAGCGTGTTCACGCCTTCCTTTAGCCCAGGCAGTGCAATCTTCTTGATGCTCTTGTCTACATAATATCCATCGGGCAAGGCATCTATTTTCTCGCCATTCCAGGTAATTTCCGTGGTTTCAGGCCGCTCAAGCGCCAGAGAAACATCTCCGCAGGAAATCTCGCTAGGAATCGTAAACCGCAGCGTAAGGTAATGTTCAAAATGCGTATCCGCAGGCACAACCCAGGGCTGCGCACCGCCCCTCTCCTGTAAATTATGCTCTTTCCGAAGCCGCGATTCGATGCGCAGTAGTTCATCCTTAGGCTGCCACGGGCCATCATCATAGGCGTATTCTGCCTGATCCAGAAGAACCACATTAGGCTCGCTGAGCGTAACAGGGAAGGAACCGCGGAACCGGGCAATCTCGGTTCGTTTGCTTGCGGAAGCAGCAAGCATCTCGGCATAGAAAATGGAGTATTCTTCGCTGGCAATGGATTCCTGATTCTGTTCGGAGGCCGGGGCCGACTGCGCCTGTCCGGGGGTCAAATACAGCAAAAGGCTGTCATGCCCATGCCATGTAAGGGGAATAAGGGTATTGCCATTTTTCTGCTGGCAGGGGCAGGAATTGATTTCGCCAGTCATGGTATCATAAATCGTGGGATGCCACAACCCCTTGATCGACAGGGTGCAATCCCATTCATCAGGACAATCAATGCGTTCCGGCTTTTGGTCATTGCACAGAAACAACCAGCGGCCTTCGCCATCGCGGCGCATCTGATGAAGCAGATGTGGCATGCGCTCGCCATTTGTTTTCCGCACGTCAATCTCCCGCTGCTGTTCTAAAGCGTCAAGCAACTCAAAACATGCATAGGAAATTTTTTGTGTTTTTTTCGCCAGCGCTTCAGCCCGATCGGAGGAAACAGCGTCCACAAATTTGGGTGCGTGACCCATAAAGATCAGCTTTCCGCCGGCAGTTGCAAATGCTTCCAGCCGTTCCAGCGTGGTTGAACGCAGTGTTTCGCAGGCAGGAACAACAATCGCATCATAGGCCATTTGACCGACCTGCAAAGGCGCACCGCCTTTTTCGCACTGACTGGGCAGCAAAGATTCGCAAATAAAGTCAAAGTCCACAAGCCCTTCCAGCAGCCAATGGGTGACCTCCTTAAACCGTACGTCCATTTCCCGGCGGCGCGCAGCGGTCTGGGAAGCAGGACCAAAACGCAGCCAATAGCTTTCAATGGGATGAATGACGCCGACTTTAACCTCCGGTTTTCCCCGGGTCAGGGCAGTGTTCAGCCGCGCAAAATGATCCTCCACATAAGCGTATTCCTTATACCAAGGGGATTGGTAGGAGATAGACGCAGGGTAATCACGCTTTGCCTCGCCTTCCATGGAAACCCAAGACAAATGCGGCACACGCACTGTTACACCCAGCGCTGCTTGCCAATCGGCCGCGGAATTCAAAATCCCAATTCGTTACGCCATAAAGCTCGCTGAGCACGCCAGGACGGCCGTATTGGTGGGCAGCGGACTGCGTTTGTTTGGCCGTAGTATATTCCCGCCAATCGCACAGCATATCAATGCCAGGAAGCTGGAATCCCCGATAGGCACGCATGGCTTCGCCTAGCATTCGGGTTTGGCTACGCAGAGTGGGTTCTTCCATCATATGGCCAGTCAACATAATATGATGTTTTTCACACCAGGCACCAATTTGATCCGAAAACGCCTGGGTAAAACGTTCGGTCACATGATCGTGGAAATGATAGCGAACGGCAGACACCTGATCACCAGGCAATTCCCAAAGCACTTCGGGCAGCTTATCCAGCAATGATTCGCCATAGGCCGCCTGGAAGGTATCGTCCAGATCATCCGTCCAAGGCAGCACGGCATCGGCATTTTCGTCTGGGAATGAAAGCGTCAGCTTAGCTGAAAACTGAGGCTCATCCGTAAAGATGGCAGGCACAGCACCGCCAAAATCCTGCTCAAACCACTGGGCGTAGCGCTCATGTGTCACTTCGATAAACTTGCGCACAGCTTCTGGATTCAGCGTATCCAAATAGGCCTGATTGTTATACCAAGTGCTGTTTTTCCGAATCTCCAGGTAGCCATTGCGCAGGAACTCGCCGTCTTCCAGCTGTTCGCCGTCCTGAAGTCTCCGGTAGCTTTTGAGGCACTTGTTTTCATCCAACGATACAGCCCATCGTGCGACAGGCGTTTCATTTTCCCGAATTTGATCAGTTATCCGGAGAGAACGAGCGCGATAACGGTAATCCTTCGTCACGATTCCGCCCGCCGCACCGGAAGGCCATCGGTCTTCGTCATATAGCCAGGCCAGCATCTTTTCATCCTTGGCCTTTTCCACACAGCTGCGAACAAGTTCCATAAACTCATCCGTCAAATAAGGCGTGGACATGCCGGAACGGCAATGCATATGAAAGCCGCCCATTCCCATTTCCTTCAGCTGCTCAATTTGCCATAATAATTCTTCTTTTTTTAGATCACAGTTCCAGGCCCAAAATGGGGTGGCGCGATATTCGCTGGTAGGCTTTTTGAAAAGCTCCGGCGAAAGATGATCCGAGACGTTTTGCGGGTAAAGCATAGGCTGCCTCCTTTCGCTTTCCGGGGAAACGATTCTGAATGTTTGGAACGCTCTTCATTATACAGGATTTTCTTCAAATGACAAGAGAAATATTTGCTGCTGGAATATTCATTTATTGCGTTCATGGATGGCAGCGTTCGTTTTTCAGCATTTCTCAGGTTTTGTCTGTTTTTTAGGCAAATGTCCGGGAATGCCTGTTGTTTTTATCAAAAAAATTGGATAGGATGATACCTGTTCCAGCCATGGAACAAATGCAATGAAGGGAGGAAGAAAAAAGCAGAAAACCAGTGACGGATAAGAAAAAGCAAAAATCACTGTTTTTTTCCAGGTTTTTGCTTGCAAAATAAAGGATCTTCCTTTATAATTAAATTCTGGGTAATATTCATTGGTTGGACGCAAAAAAACATACAAATGTGGTAGAAAGGAACGAGTCCCATGAGCAAAGTACATGTATTCGATCATCCTCTCATCCAGCACAAACTGAGCCTTATGCGCGATAAGAAAACCGGCTGCAAGGAGTTCAGAGAGCTTCTGGACGAAATTTCCATGCTGATGGTTTATGAAGTAACCCGCGATTTTCCCACGGAAGAAGTGGAAGTGGAAACGCCCATCACTGTTATGAAAACCAAGATGCTGGCGGGGAAGCCCATCGGCATTATCCCCATCCTGCGGGCGGGCCTTGGCATGGTTGATGGCATTATGGAGTTGATCCCCAATGCGAAGGTGGGACACATCGGCCTGTATCGCGACCCACAGACTCTGAAGCCTGTTGAGTATTACTGCAAGCTTCCCGAGGATGCACAGCATCGTCAGCTGATCGTGCTGGATCCCATGCTGGCCACTGGCGGCAGTGCTGCGGCGGCAATCTCTTTCATTAAGGAACGCGGTTGCCAGAACATCCGTCTGGTGAATCTGATTGCTGCACCCGAGGGAATTGAATACATGCAGAAGGCACATCCTGATGTAGACATCTATGTGGCTGCATTGGATGAAAAGCTGAATGATCACGGCTATATCATCCCCGGCCTGGGCGATGCTGGCGACCGCCTGTTCGGCACCAAATAAAGCCCATTTAACCTTCTGTAAAGGAGGAAAAGAAAACGGCTATTCAACTATTGGAAGTCATCCGCGCCGCAGAAGAAAAGGCGGATGAAATCCGCAAGGCCGCCGCAGAGCAATCCAGGGAAATGGTGAAAGCCGCAGAAGAAGCCGCCCTGGAAAACTCTCGGCAAGCCTTCGGAGAAATTCGCGCCGAATACCAACAGAAACTGAAGCAGCATGAAGCTGCAGTGGAAGAGCGTATTCAGGCGCAGGCGACCCAAAAGCAAAAGCGGCTTGAGGCCTATCGCCAAGAGGCCGTTGCCCGGCTGGATCAGGCTTCGGCGTTAATCGTAGAAAGGGTGTTGCAGCATGGCGATCGTTGAAATGAAACGGTTCACGTTGCTCGCCCCCAAGTCTGACAAAGATAAGCTTCTTCGGGCGATGCAACGTATGAACTGCGTGGAAATCATCAGTCCTTCCAAAGAGGAAGAAGCTTTTGCTGAAAAAGAGAAGACTGGTGCTGAAGAAACGGAGACGAAATTGAAACGTTTAAGTTGGGCATTGGATCAGCTTAAGCGTTTCGATGACGCCCCCAAGCCTATGTTCGGCACATATCCGGAAATATCCCCGGAAAAGGCCGAAGAAATCGCCAGCCAGGAAACTGCGTACCTGGACTTGATCGCCAGACTGGAGCATTTCCAGCAACGGAAAAACGAAATGGACACAGAGGAAACAAGAACGCTTGCTGCAGTAGAGCAGTATACGCCCTGGCTCTCCCTTGACATTTCGCCCCAAACTGCGTTCCAGCCTCATGGAACCATTCGCTATATGGCTGGAACACTTCCAGCACGCAACGTTCAAGAGGCAGAGCGAGCACTGGCTGCATTTGATTTAGCTGCTCTGACAGTGGTCGGAAGCGGCCCGGAAACGGTCTGCGTAATCGCGGCTGCGCATCAGGAAGTGGCTCAAAAGGTCTCTACCGCGCTGGATGATTGTGATTTCACGGTTGAATCCTTTTCCGCTTTAGGAGATAACACGCCAGAACAGTATCTGGATTCTCTACAAACGCAGCTTGCTGCAATTAAACAGGAGCGGGAACAGATTCAGCAGGAGATTGTAGCCATGACAGCAGATATTCCTGCTTTCAAGGCGCTCTACGAAGTGTTAAACATGCAGTTGAATCGGCAGCAGGCAGCCGGACGCTTTGCCGTCACGGAAACAACATTCCTGCTCAATGGCTGGGTACCCGCGCCTTCCTATGAGAAGGTGGAGCAAAAGGCGCGCAAGCTTTCGCCGTCCGCTGCTTTGGAATTCCGTGATCCGCTGGACGAAGAAAATCCGCCGATTAAGCTTCGCAACAATAAATTTGTAGCGCCCTTTGAAACGGTGGTCGAAGGTTATTCGCTGCCAGATTACAGGGGAATCGACCCAACGGCAGCTATGGCGCCATTCTATGCCTGCCTGTTTGGCATGATGGTATCCGATGCGGGTTACGGTCTGGTCATGGCGCTTCTTATCCCGATTTTCATGAAGATCAAGAAAATCAAATTTGAAAACGCCAAGCTGCTCTATCTGCTAACCTATGGTGGAATCGCTACTATCATCTGGGGGCTGGTATATAATACCGTCTTCGGCTTTAATCCGCTACCCAAGAATCTTTGGCTTCTGGACTCGGTAAACGATTCCATGCCTGTGATGGCGGTCTGTATCGGCATGGGCGCGGTGCACTTATTTGCCGGTCTCGGCGTGGCCGCTTACATGAACCTGAAGCGGGGGAAACTGGTGGCTGCTCTAGCAGATCAGGTAGCTTGGGCCACGCTGCTGGTTGGGCTAGGCTTGCTGCTTCTGGACAGCACCAAGCAGATTGGCCAGATCATGGCGCTGATCTCGGTAGCTGTGATTCTGCTATTTACAAAGCGTGGGGAGAAGAACCCCATCAAGCGGATTTTCGGTGGGCTTGGTGCACTGTATGGTATTACCAGTTGGGTGAGCGATCTGCTTTCCTATATGCGCCTGTTCGGCATGGGCTTGGCAACTGGCGTTATCGGCATGGTATTCAATCAGCTGATCGGCATGATTTGGGGAGCAGGGATTGTCGGGAAAATTATTGGCGCGGTGCTGTTCGTCTTTTGCCATGTGTTCAATCTGGGCATTAACGCATTAGGTGCTTACGTGCATTCCTGCCGTCTGCAGTACATTGAATTCTTCGGCAAATTCTACGAGGACGGCGGAAAGCCCTTTTCGCCACTGGGAACGAAGCCCAAGTATGTGAGCATTGCTTCTGCTGAAGCAGATGAATAATGCTGTATCATAGAACGAAACAAAACAGGAGGTAATTCATCATGACAATCGGTCAAATTCTGGCATTGGCTGCGGCCGCAATGGCTGCGATCGTTTCCGGTATGGGTTCCAGCAAGGGTGTTGGCATGGCTGGCGAAACGGCTGCCGGCGTGGCCAGTGAGAATCCGGATGTATCCAGCAAGTTGCTGGTTCTACAGTTGCTTCCTGCCACCCAGGGCATCTACGGCTTTCTGATTGCCGTGATCGTTCTGATTAATGTGGGTGTACTGGGCGGCGCTATTAAAGCGGTCACGCTGGAGCAGGGCATCGCCTATCTGGTTGCCTGTCTGCCGGTAGCGCTGGTTGGCTATTATTCCGCTATCCGCCAGGCCAAGGTTTCCATGGCTGGCATGCTGATGACAGGCCAACGTGCGGAGCTTTCCGGCAAGGGCGTTACCATGGCTGTTATGGTTGAAACCTATGCCGTGTTCGCGCTGCTTGTTTCCTTCCTGATGGTAAATGCCATCGTTCTGTAAGCAGAGGAAAAAGCAATGGAAGTAAAAGGCATCCTGAACAAGATTGAGTCGGACGCGCGGGAAGCCGCCGCCGCCCAGCTGGCGGATGCAGAAAAGCGCGCTGCTGCAATCTCTGCCCAAAATGAAGAGCAAACTCAGCGGCAGCGGGCGGCTATGGAAGAACGTTTGAAGAACGAATGCGTGGAAATGGAAGCACGGATGCTTCGCATGGCGGAACTGGAAGATAAAAAAAGCCAGTTGCAGGTAAAGCGGCAGGTTATGGACGTTGCTTTTGATCGCGCTGTTGCCGAACTCTACGCTTTGCCGCGGGCGCAGAAACGCAGTTTCTTTCTTGCCCAGCTTCTTTCTGTAGCGCAAGGGAACGAAGATGTGCTGATCGGCGAAAAAAGCGCTGAGTGGTTTGATACTTCTTTTCTGGACGAAGCCAACGCTGCACTCCGTAGGGAAGGAAAAACTGCTTCGCTTTCTCAAGGGGTCAGCATTACTGGCTGCGGCTTCGAGTTGCGCCGGGGCGGCGAAGCTCTGAACTGTACGTTTGAAGCCTTAGTCAATGGCAATCGCATCTCGATGGAAAGTGATGTGGCCAAGGCACTGTTTCCAGATTAATCGCAAGAAGGGGGAAGAAGCTTGCCCCAGAATAGCATTTATTACGCCATCGGGCGGTTGAGCGTACTGCAGAAAAACGCGCTGGACCAGACAAAGCTGGATCGGCTGCTGCAAGCCCCCACTGCGCAGGACGCCCGCCGTGTGCTGGCAGAAATCGGCTGGAACGCCGAGGGTAATTATGAGCAAATCGCTTCGGCGCATGTGGAACAGGCATGTCAAACCGTGCGAAAGCTTGCCAACGATGAAAAAATCATCGATTGCTTTTTGCTTCGCTTCGATGTAAACAACCTGAAAATGCTGATTAAGGCTCGTTGCCAGGGCGTGGAAGCCAACGCGCTTTCCCTAGGCGGCGTGTATCCAACGGAGCAATTACAGCGGGATGTGGCGGAGAAGCGATATGCGGACTTGGATCCCATCCTGGCCAAGGTGCTGGATGCACTGGAAAAAAGGCTGCTGATCCAGGTTGACCCGCTGGATATCGACGCCACCTTGGATAAAGCGCTCTATGAAACCATTTTCTCCTGGTTGCCATCAAAGGCCAAAATCGAACGAACCTATTTTTCCTCAAAAGTTGATTTGGTCAATCTCATCATGGCGCTTCGAGCGCTGCATATGAGAAAGCCTGCAACGCTTTTCAAAGCGCTTATGCTGGCTGGCGGAAACGTGACAGACGCCCAATGGCTTCGCGCCTATGAAAAGCCAGAAACTCTGCCGTTGCTTGTAAAGAATTTCAGTGAAGGCGTTTTTCATGCTGTGCTTGCCGCCCAAACTGATCCCGGAAAAATTGCTCAGCTGGAGCGAACCATGGACAATTATCTGCTGAGCATTTACCGACCCTACCGTCAAAGCATTGACGCAGCGCAGCGGATCATCGGCTATTTGCTGATGCGAGAACGGGAAGCCGCCGCGGTGCGGCTGATTATGGCAGGGAAGACGGCTGGCTTTGCTGCGGAACGGATTCAGGAAAGGCTGCGTGATTTGTATGGCTGAAACGCAATACGGCATTGGCGCAGTGGGGGAAGGCGAAGTGATTGGCGCATTCCGTACCATTGGCATGCGCGCAATCGCTGCAGATACAGAGCAGGGCGTTGCGCATGCTGTGCATCGGCTGATTTCGGAGAATGTGCGCGTGATTTTCATAACCGAGCAGGCAGCACGCGTTGGTCATGAAACTTTTGAACGGTACAAAACAGATCCATCCGTTATTCTCGTTCCAGTTCCCGGTTCCAGCGGGACGGATGGATTGGGCATGGAGCGCGTTCGCGCCAACGTTGAAAAAGCTATCGGCGCGAATATTCTAATCGACGAAGAGCAGTAAGGAGATATATAGAATGGCGCAGGGAACAATAGTGAAGGTGGCGGGGCCCCTCATTATGGCCACCGGCATGGCAGATGCGCGGATGTATGATGTGGTACGCGTAAGCCATAGCCGTCTGGTGGGCGAGGTGATCGAGCTGCGCGGCGATAAAGCGTCCATCCAGGTATACGAGGAAACCTCTGGCCTGGGTCCAGGTGAACCGGTGGAATCCACAGGCGCGCCGCTCTCCGTAGAATTAGGGCCGGGGCTGATTGAATCTATTTTTGATGGAATTCAGCGCCCGCTAACAAAAATACGCGAGCAGGCAGGCGAGCGCATTACACGCGGTGTAGAAGTTCCTTCTCTGGATAGAGATAAACAGTGGGCCTTCGAACCCAAGGTTCGCGTAGGCGATAAGGTGCAGCAGGGCGATATTATAGGCTCTGTGCAGGAAAGCGCCGTGGTTGAGCATCGCATTATGGTGCCATATAAAATGAACGGAACCGTAAAGTCCATTCATCAGGGTCTTGCACGGCTAGAGGACACAGTCTGCGTATTAACGGACGATCAGGGCCAGGAGCAGAAGATTACAATGCTGCAAAAATGGCCTGTTCGTCGTGGACGCCCTTATATGGAAAAGATGTCGCCGTCTTCTCCCATGGTTACGGGGCAGCGAGTAATCGACACGTTGTTTCCTATTGCTTCCGGCGGCGTGGCTGCGGTTCCGGGTCCCTTCGGCTCCGGAAAAACGGTGGTGCAGCATCAGCTGGCCAAGTGGGCGGATGCGGATATTATCGTATACGTTGGCTGCGGAGAGCGGGGTAATGAAATGACGGACGTGCTGATGGAGTTCCCGGAACTTCATGATCCCCGCACCGGCGAATCCCTGATGAAACGAACGGTGCTTATCGCAAACACCTCCGATATGCCCGTTGCCGCCCGTGAGGCCTCGATTTATACCGGCATTACCATCGCCGAATACTACCGTGACATGGGATACAAGGTCGCCATCATGGCGGATTCGACCAGCCGCTGGGCAGAAGCATTGCGCGAAATGAGCGGACGCTTGGAGGAAATGCCCGGCGAGGAAGGGTATCCGGCTTATCTGGCCAGCCGCATCGCCGAATTTTATGAACGAGCCGGCTTCGTCAAATGCCTCGGCAGTGACGGTCGGAAAGGTACCATCACGGCTATCGGTGCTGTGTCACCTCCTGGTGGCGATATTTCCGAGCCCGTTTCTCAGGCCACGCTTCGCATCGTGAAGGTATTCTGGGGATTGTCCGCCCAATTAGCATATAAGCGTCATTTCCCGGCTATCGACTGGCTCCAGTCCTATTCTTTGTATGCAGATAATCTGTCGGATTGGTTTGATGACAACGTCAATCCCGAGTGGAAGGGAATGCGGGCAAAGGCGCTAGAGGTTCTGCAAAGCGAAGCGGAACTGGACGAAATCGTTCGGCTGGTTGGCATTGATGCTTTAAGCTGGAAGGATCGGCTGACTATGGAGGTTGCGCGTTCTATTCGCGAGGACTATCTGCATCAGAACGCATTTGACGAGGTGGATACCTACACCTCGCCGCAAAAGCAGTATCATATGCTGCGCCTGATTCTGCTCTTTGGTGAAAAGGGCAAGCTTGCTCTGGATCAGGGGGGCAACCTTTCCCAGGTGCTTGGTCTGCCGGTTCGGGAACGTATTGGACGCGCAAAGTATATTCGCGAAGAAGATATGGCGCAATTTAACAAAATAGAATCTGAACTGAACGATCAAATCAGTGCGCTGCTGACGGAAGGAGGCCTGTGAGCATGCTCAAGGAATATCGCACCATCCGGGAAGTGGTGGGTCCACTGATGCTGGTTGAAGGCGTTTCTGGTGTTAAGTATGACGAGTTGGTGGAGATCGAGCAGGCAGACGGCGAAATCCGTCAGGGAAAAGTGCTGGAAATAAACGAGGATAAGGCACTGGTGCAGCTTTTCGAATCCAGCAATGGCCTGCGGATTGATAATGCCCGGGCACGTTTTCTGGGCCGCAGTATCGAGCTTTCCGTTGCGCCAGACATGCTGGGGCGAGTCTTTGACGGCATGGGCAATCCCAAGGATGGAGGCCCAGCGTTGATTCCCGAAAAGCGCATGAATATCAACGGTTCTCCATTAAACCCTGCCGCACGTAATTATCCAAGCGAATTCATTCAGACGGGTATTTCTGCTATTGATGGTTTGAACACACTGGTACGTGGACAGAAGCTGCCTGTATTTTCGGGCAGCGGCTTGCCCCATGCGCAGCTGGCAACACAGATCGCCCGTCAAGCCAGGGTATTGGGCACAGACAGCAAATTTGCCGTTGTATTCGGCGCTATCGGCATCACATTTGAAGAAGCGGATTACTTCATCAGCGACTTTAAGAAAACCGGCGCTATCGAGCGTGCTGTGCTGTTTATGAATTTGGCTAACGATCCAGCCATAGAGCGAATCGCTACGCCGCGCATGGCGCTGACGGCAGCAGAATATCTGGCTTACGAAAAGGGCATGCATGTGTTGGTTATCCTGACGGATATCACTAATTATGCTGAGGCTCTGCGCGAAGTTTCCGCTGCGCGCAAGGAGGTGCCCGGCCGCCGGGGTTATCCGGGCTATTTGTATACCGACCTGGCGACCATGTATGAGCGCGCCGGACGGGTCGTAGGGAAGGAAGGCTCCATCACGCAGATTCCTATCCTGACTATGCCGGAAGACGATAAAACGCACCCCATTCCCGACCTGACCGGATACATCACCGAGGGGCAGATTATTCTGAGCCGTGAATTATATCGCAAGGGCATCCAGCCGCCCATTGATGTATTGCCCTCTTTGAGCCGTTTGAAAGACAAAGGCATCGGGAAAGGAAAAACGCGCGAGGATCACGCCGCCACGATGAACCAGCTGTTTGCTGCGTATTCCCGGGGCAAGGATGCCAAGGAATTGGCGGTTATCCTGGGCGATGCCGCACTGTCAGATATAGACAAGCAGTATGCTGCTTTTGCCGACGCTTTTGAAAAGGAATATGTATCGCAGGGATATCAGATCAACCGCAGCGTAGAAGAAACGCTGGATATTGGCTGGAAGCTTTTGTCCATGCTGCCGCGCGCAGAACTGAAACGGATACGCGATGATATGCTGGATCAGTATCTGCCTAAGAAGGAGGAAGCCTAATGGCTACCGCGCTTCACGTGAACCCCACGCGGATGGAATTGACCCGGGTCAAGCGTAGATTGGTAACGGCTAAGCGCGGCCATAAGCTGCTCAAGGACAAGCGGGATGAAATGGTTCGTCAGTTTATCGGCTTGGTGCGCGAAAATGCGCGGCTGCGCAGGGAAGTGGAAACGGAACTACAAGGCGCACTGGGCAATTTTGCCCTGGCGCGTGCTGTAATGGATAGCCAAAGCCTGGAAGAAGCTATCATTTATCCGGCCCGCAGCGCTGCCATTGCGTTAGGGCAGCGGAACATACTGTCCGTTCATGTTCCTACAGTCACAACGGTTCAGACAACCGCCCAAAGCAGCGATTTGCCCTACGGCTTGGCAGAAACCAGCGCAGATCTGGATGACGCAATTGCCACAATGGCCGCCTTGCTTCCCAAACTGATCCAGCTTGCCGAAATTGAAAAATCCTGTGATCTGCTGGCTGATGAAATTGAGAAGACCCGGCGTCGTGTTAACGCGCTGGAATATGTGATGATCCCACAGTTTGAAGAAACGATCCGCTATATCTCCATGAAGTTGGATGAAAACGAACGCGCATCGCTAACCCGACTGATGAAAGTGAAGGAAATGATTGCACAGCGACAGGCTTAACTCAAAGAAAAATAAATACAAAAAATGCTCGTATGCACTTGGCAAACGAGCGTTTTTTATGGTCTTAGGGAAAGATTATAGCCTACAAAAGGCGCAGATCATTTAGCAGAATGTACTTTCACCTACTGTGACGGCGTCATATCATAACAGTTTTTAAATGCCCGATAAAAGGTGCGCAGGCATTCAAACCCCACGCCTAGGGCGACATCCAGCATGGTTCGTTCGCTTTCCAACAGTTCCTGCGCCGCCTGCCGACACCGAAGCACAGCCAGGTACTCAATCATGGAACACCCAAGATGATCGTGAAATAATCTGGAAAACCGGCTTTTGCTATACCCAAACTGCTTAGCAAGCGTATCCATTCGCAGGGGCTGCTGATAATTGTTTTGCAAATAAATCAGTACGTCGCGCATCAATCCGCTCTGCTGATTCGCCGGCTGCTCCACAAGCCCCACGCGATCAATCAGAAGTCCCAGCAGGAAATACGAAATACCTTTCAAGGTTTCCGCGCTATAACGAGAACGGTTTTGAGCTGCTAGCGGCACAACTGCCTGAATTTCTTCATCTTGCCGCGCATCATAAACCACCTGAGCAAATGCCTTTTTATTCAGCTTTTTTTGCAGAGAAGGAACACTGGCCAAAGGAATAATCATCACGATCACATCGTTGCTTTTTCCTTCCTCCGTGCGATAGGCATGAACAGCGTAACTGGATGTAAGCAGCAAATGCCCCGCAGACACTACGTGCTTTTGCCCATCCAAAACTGCCGTCAGTTCCCCGGACACAACATAAACGAGTTCAATGCTGGAATGGAAATGGGGGATGCAGCCATTATCGTGGGCATACCAAAAATCTGCGGTCGCCATTCCGTCTCGCTTGATTTCATAGTGATCTGCCTCCGCCATCGTCTGCCTCATAGTTCCTCCTGCTTAGACAAATTGCAGCTTCAGTATAGCATAAGTGCGTTGAAAAAAAAACAACAAAACAAAAGAAAACCGAGTCTCTAACATATTTCGTTAGAAAACCAGGATTTTATCTTGACTTTATTCTGCTTCTTTGCTATAATTCTATTTGCACTTGAGAGTGCAAGGATTATCTGGGTGTAGCGCAGCTTGGTAGCGTGCTTGAATGGGGTTCAAGAGGCCGGAGGTTCGAATCCTCTCACCCAGACCATTTTCCTGAAGTCGATCGACTTCAGGATTTTTTATCGTCAAAAAAACAGCCGATGTATCTCGGCTGTTTTTTACGGTTAAAATCGACCTATTACTTCTTGTAGGCAGCTTCCATAACACGGCTGAGACGAACCGCTACATCGATTCCGAAAATCTCCGGGATGTCCTCCGGCTTATCTGCCAGCGCCCACTGAACCAAGGGCGAAGGCTTGCGATCCGGCAACTGCTCCGCCACAATCCACTGTTTCTCCGTCTCCTCACAGCAGTATTCTACGTGCTGATCCCGTTGTAACAGGCTGCCCTTCGTGCCGCCCAATTCGATGGTGAAGGGGTAACGGTAAGACACGAAGCCAGTTTCAGACACGCCGATAGCCCCATTCTTAAAACGAAGCACAGATACAGCATTGTCCTCAACTACCTTGCCCGTCACATGCGTGAACGTGGACTGAACCTGTTCCGGTTCACCCAGCAATGCACAAAGCAGATACATGGGATGTGCGCCCAAATCCACCATTGCGCCGCCGCCGCAAGCAATGGGATCATAGAAGTGCGGGGGAAGCCAATCACCCGTCGCGCCATTATGTGCCTTACGAACACGAGCATAGTTCAGCTTGCCAAGCTTGCCGGAAGCAGCGAATTCCAAAGAAAACTGCGTACCCGGTTCGCTAAAATGGGGGAAAGAGATGGCAAAGCGCGTGTGATTCTTTTCTACGGCCGCCTTCACTTCTAGAGCTTCCTTTTCCGTCAGCGTCAGCACCTTTTCCGTGAACACGGCTTTTCCCGATTCGCAGGCACGAATCAGGAGAGAAGTATGTTCGTTGGTCGCGTTGCAGATTACCACGCCGTCAATAGATGGATCGGCCAAAATTTCCTCTACAGATGCACTTTCGCAGCCCAGTTCTGCCGCCCAGGCCGCAGCAATTTCCGCATCCGGATCCCACACCTTTGTTACCTGGCAGTTTTCCTGGTTGTTCAGTTCCTTGGCATAGCCCGGGGCATGTACATGCCATTTGCCCAGCATAGCAAAATTTTTCATTGTTTTAGCCCTTTCTGTTCAAAAAGCGGGGAAAATGGCGGTTGAATCCGCATTTCCCCGCTGATAATTGGATTACTTATTGAAGTAAACCGGTTCGCCGGTCTTGGCAGAAGTATAGATAGCTTCCAGAATCTCGCTGACTACACAGGCCTGCTCGGGCAGAACGGTGGGATCGGTGTTGTTCTCAATAGCATCAAGCCACTGCCGCTGTTCTGCGATGGGAGGAGTCTCCTTAACGCCATCATAGAACGCCACGCCGCCAGCGCTGAGGTCGGGCTCGCTATTGACCTGACGATCGAATTCGCACTTATTCAGCACAACTTTGTTGGAACGGATCTGCGCACCAGACTTGCTGCCGCACAGCGTGCAGCTACCTTCCGGAATGGGTTCGCTGGTGTTCAGCGCCCAGGTCGCATCCAGGGTAATCGTAGCACCGTTTTCCATCACAATGAAGCCGAACGCCGCGTCTTCCAGCGTGGTATTTTCTTCCGGACCCCAGCCGCCCCAGGGATTGCCGCATTCCGCATTTTCGACCTTCTTATACGTGGTGCCAACTACCATCTTGGGCTTATAGTTGTTCATCAGGTACAGGGTCAGGTCAAGGCTATGGGTGCCGATGTCAATGAGGGGGCCGCCGCCCTGCTCATATTCATTGAGGAACACACCCCAGTTGGGCGTGCCGCGACGACGGATCGCCAGCGCCTTCGCATAATAGATGTCGCCGAGATCGCCACGTTCGATCACGCTCTTAACATACTTGCTAGCGGCCTTCTGACGATGCTGATAGCCAATGGTCAGCTTCTTGCCGGTTTCCTTAGCAGCTTCCACCATGCGGCGGGCATCCGCAGCGGTCTTGGCCATGGGCTTTTCGCACATAACATGCTTGCCCGCATGCAACGCATCAATGGAGATATCGGCATGGCTGCGGTTGGGAGTCAGCACATAGCAAACATCAATGCTTTCATCCTTAAGCATTTCATGATAGTCAGTATACACTTTCGCATCCGGCGTGCCATATTCCTTGGCAGCTTTTTCCGCACGTTCGGGGATCAGATCGCAAAATGCTACGATATCCGCCCGATTCAGTGCTTTCAGAGAGGGGAGATGCTTGCCATTGGCGATACCGCCGCAGCCAATGATACCAATACGAAGTCTACTCATAATGTTTCCCTCCAATTTGTATGCGCAATGCGCATTATTGGTTACCCTAAAAAAATTATAGCATAATGAGGAAAAACGTGATATAATGAATTTGCTCAAAAATATCAATTTTATGCCGAGGTTATAGAAATGAAATTCTATGTGGAGCCAGAAAACCGAAAAAAAGATCTGGGTGGCCTTTGCGAATGCTTTATCCAATCCGGCCAGGGCGAAGGAATCGTTGCTGAAGCGCATATTCATCAATCGTTTGAACTGCTTTTTTGCCTGGAGGGAAGCTATAAGCTGGTGATTGAGCGACAAACTTTTTTTCTTAATCCGGGAGACGTTGCATTGATTCACCCGCGTGAACCCCATCAAACCTTCAGTCTTGTCAGCGGGAAGATCAGCTATCTGGTATTAAAATTCCGGCCG
Source organism: uncultured Oscillospiraceae bacterium (assembly GCA_964423675.1). Classification (GTDB taxonomy): domain Bacteria; phylum Bacillota; class Clostridia; order Christensenellales; family Aristaeellaceae; genus RUG563. The sequence continues at coordinate 8,997 of CAYRFP010000001.1, read as the reverse complement.
GAAGCGCTTTATTCCGCTAACCAGACCGCATATGAACTAAAGTATATTTTTCCCTATCTCCATTTCAGTGGCCAAAGATCCTATGTATACACCAGCGAGGAACTGGAAGGCAGTGAAATGAAGCGATTACTAGAATTGATTTTTCAGGAGCGAAAGCAGCAAAACTATGGATATGAAATGGCGCTTCGCTCGTATATCGCTCAGGTACTCCTGTGGTTTATCCGCGCGTGGCATGAACACCGCGATACGGCGGAATTGGGGGATGATGAACTACAGAAACTTCAGCGCGCATTACAGTATATCGAAAATCATCTGGAAGAAAACCTGGATGTAGACGATGCGGCACGGTATCTCGGAATGGGCCGATCCACCTTTTCTCGTTTTTTCTCGAAAGCAGCCGGCCAATCATTTCCTGCTTTTGTTCGCGGCCTACGGCTGAGCAAGGCAGCCGGATTATTAGTAAACACCGAACAATCCATTACCGAAATCGCCATGGAATGTGGATTTTCCACATCCAGCTACATGATACTGTGCTTCCGCCAGCAGTATAATATGACCCCCATCCAGTTTCGAAAACTGTATACACGCCCACCTAAGGACACAAGCCCCAATGATCGATACCCGGAGAAGAAATGATGGAAAGGACAAAAAACTATAAAAGCATGATTTCACGGTTCTAACTGTGTTTATGCAGAAAGAAAAAAGAACTTGTTCTTTGACACCAGCGGCAGGGAAGACCAAGGCAATAGACTACATAGTTGTCCACCACACAAACAGCAACTATGAAAATACGGCAAAGGAAGCGGATGGCCATCTCTGCCTGAAGCACAATTCTCTTGCAAATATAATGGTGCAGAAAAGGCGCTTTCAAGCAGCTGGGATGAAAGGAGGATTCCTCATGGCAACAAGCCATAGCTATCTGGAATTTATCTTATATCAGCTATCCGGGCTGGATGGTATTACCCATCGGCAAATGATGGGCGAGTATATGATCTATTACAACGGCAAGATCGCCGCCTATCTTTGTGACGACAGACTGCTGGTGAAGATTCTGCCCAGCACGGAAGAAATGCTGCCGGATGCGCCTCGCGAAACACCCTACGACGGAGCAAAAGATATGCTGCTGGTGGAGAATGTGGACGACCGCAGCTTTTTGGAAATGTTGTTTCATGCAATGGAATCTGAACTCCCAACACCAAAAACAACGAAGAAAAAGAATTTGAAAACGAAACTATGAAGTGCGAACTTCATAAACGCAGAAAACGGTGTGACCCTTACGGTCACGCCGTTTTCTGTCATTGACAAGGCAGAATAGTTATTTGTCACCATTCTGCCTTGTTGCCAACGTTTTTCTTTTTAACGTTTTTATTCAATGGCAGCAATACATTCGATCTCAATCAAACCATTCTTGGGAAGCTGCGCCACCTGGAAACAACTACGTGCGGGGAAAGTCGCGTCAAAATAACTTTCGTAGATCGCATTAACCGCGGAAAAGTCGTTCAGATCCGCAAGGAAAATCGTGGTTTTCACCACGTTTCCAAATCCGCATCCTGCCGCTTCCAAAATTGCGCACAGATTTTTCATCGCGGCATGCGCCTGGTTTTCAATGCCGTCGGCCAGAAGCCCGGTTGCCGGGTCAATCCCCAGCTGACCGGAGGTAAAAAGGAACCCGTTGGCCTGTACAGCCTGAGCATAGGGGCCGATGGCCTTAGGAGCATGATCGGTATGGATTGTTTTCTGCATTGCGTTTCTCCTTTCCAAGATCGCCGTTAATCAACTGTGATGCCCGTCAGAGCCTTCCATGCGTTCCGAAGCGTCACCTGATTATTCACGCCATAGTTTGGATCATTCCTTTTCGCTTCATCCATATCCCGCAGGAAATGAATGCACAGATGTCCGCCAAAACCGTTATTGGTAATGCTGCCGTAAAGATGGGGGCGGTTATGCATGGTCGCCATCGTCCAGCGGCCATCCGGCAATTGCACATAGACGGGGTGAATCGTCCAAGAGCCCGCGCCAAAGGAACGATTCATAATCTGTGTATCTTCCCACGTCAGCGGTTCACTGTCCGCATGCCGTCCCAGGGAATAGAACTTGATCTTCCAGCTCAGGCTGGTGTTCGGATCGAAAATGGTAACGATCTGTCCAGAGGAAACGGTGGGCTTAATTTCGTTCTGCCAATGCAGCAGCTTAATCTCGCTGACATCCGGTCCTGTGGTCTTGCCTGCATCTGCGGGCAGTTCTTCTACCGGCGTGGAATACGGCTTGCCCTGGCCGCTGTAAAGCACCTGCTGGGTCAGCGCATCGGCAATGCCGCTGATAACAAGGCCGCTTCTTTGCTGGAAGGCAACCACTGCGTCATGCGTTTCCACATCGTATTCGCTATTCACCGTTACGGGGTAACCCAAGTCCTTCAGCGCATTTTGCAGCTTTTTCACGTTGCTTCCCGTTTTGTCCACGTTCAGGGAAGTATATGTCAGCTCCGAATCGCTTGCCCGCCGCGCATATTCGCTGGAAAGAATTGCAAAGGTTTGTGCCCCTGCCAAGCCGTCTACTCCCAGACCATTCTGCTTCTGGAAGGTCTTCACGGCCGAAATTGTGGTCGCATCGTAAATGCCGGTCATCTTCAGAGCATAGCCTAATTCGTACAGGCGGCTCTGCACCCAATCCACGTCCGGTCCTGTCATTCCGCTTTTCAGTGTGCGTTTATACTGCGAAGGATCATCTTCTTCCTGACCGGGATTTTCCGTAGCACCTGGGTTTGCAATACCGAAGGTCAGATATTTGGTCATCACATAACCAAACGTTCCGTTATATGTAACAGAGCACCACGTGGTCTGCCGCGAATGGACTTTCAGAATAGCGCCATTAGGAATCTGCAGCAGCACCTTTGCAGAACTGGATTGTTCTGCACGCAGATTTAGCGATCCGCCAGAGGTTGTTACCATGGCGGAAGACGTGGTAACAGAGACAGGAGGCGTGGGGGATGGGGTTTGTTTCGGCGTATCCGTAGCTGTGGAAGAAAAGCGCAGGAATTCCGTCATCACATAGCCCGATTGCCCGTTAAAGACCACGGCGCACCATACGCTACCATACTGCGTAACACTCAACTGCGTACCATTTGGAATGGTGGTGATCACCTTCGCACCGCTCTTGCCAGCCTCGCGCAGATTCAGCGATCCGCCCGAGGTAGAAACCCATGCAGCCGTGCCAACCACTGAAGAATCAATGGTGGGCGTTGGCACAGGCGTTGCGGTGGGAGACTGAATAGACCCCTGTAGCGTCAGAAATGCCGTCATAACGAAACCTGTTTTTCCGTTATACGAAACTTGACACCAAACCGATCCGTATGCAAGCACCTCAATGCGGGTATATTGCGGAATCCGCTCCAACACAGTTGCATTCTGATTGGCCTTTTCCCGCAAATTCAAGGACCCGCTGGCCGTTGTCACCTGCGCATACAGCGCGCCACTATCTTCTTCAGGTACCTGCGTAGGCGTAACGGCAGGGGGAAGCGTAGCTACATCGCTCAGGAAGGTCAAAAACTTGGTCATCACAAAGCCGGTATAGCTGCCGTAGGTCGTTTTGCACCATTCGCTGCCCTTTTCCAAAATCAAAATCACGGCATTTTGCGGAATCGTGCGCAACACGCGACCATTTTTCGTAGCGCGAAGATTCAGAGAACCGCTAGTCGTGGTAACACGCGCGTATGTCCCAGAAGAACCGGAAGCGGTGGGCGCAACAGTCGGATGAACGGAGGGCTGCGTTGTAGCGCTGGGGACACTGGAAGAGTCAAAGGAGAGATACTGCGCCATCACGTAGCCAGCAAAGCCATTATAATATACGCCGCACCAGACATTGCCCTTCTGTGTCACCTGAATCTGCGTTCCGTTGGGGATGGTCGTAATAACCTGGCTCTTATCATTCGCCTCAAACCGAACGTTCAGGCTGTTGCCCGGCGTAGACACCCTGGCAAGTTCTGCGCTGCCAGAGGAGGAAGAACCGCCGGGGATAGGCGTGCTGGTCTGCGCCACCAGCGAATAAAGAAGCGTCAGGGTTTCGTTACCCGCAATGCCGTCCCGCTTCAGGCCGTTTGCCTTTTGAAAGGCCTTTACTGCATCTCGCGTTCCAGAACCAAAATTTCCATCTACTTCCAGAGAATAGCCAAGTGTTTGCAACGCTTTCTGCATAGCCAGCACATCAGCGTTCTGGTCGCCGCGCTGCAGCTTTTCGTAAGCCAGTGCGGGAACCGCCGTGAGCAGCAACGCCAGCATCAGGCTAAGGAAACGCATCAATTGGTGTTTCAAGGGAGGTTCCTCCTTGTGCGTACAAATATCCTGTCAAGCAAGGATAGTAATAGTATACCACGGGTTTGCAAAATTGTAAACAGTGTTACAGTAATGTTACAAATCTTCCATGTTTTGACATCCCTCCCTGGATTTTTCCAAACACGGAGAATTGAAAAAATGCTTGCAGAGGGCATGGAAGGCATGGTATGATAATGGAGAGCAATGCGAAATAAGGAGGACTTGGGGTGGATTATCAAGGCGCTTTTACTGGCTGCAATCTGAACGATTTAACTTCGCTTTCCATGCCTTGGCGCACTGTAAACGGCCAACTCCAACCGCCGTTTTCGCAGGAAGCAGCGCAGCTCTCTCTGGAGTTGGCCGCCACGGCATACGATCTGAAAATGGAACGGTGGCGGCAAGCAGGATGGCGGGATATCTCCTGCCAATCTGAGGGCGTTTTACAAACTGACCTTGCCCCCGAAATCCCAATTCGGAAAATCGGCAGCCGTGTTTCAGAATATATCTACAATTTCGCCAAAGTACACCTGCGCAAGCAACTTCCGCTTCGGCAACTTTGTGCTGTGTTGCATACCCCCAGAAAAGAGAATCGCAGCAAGGTCGTGGTCATGAGCCATCCATTAGGCGCAGATCAATACATGATTGCCATCGGCTTTATGGGAACAACCAAGCAGTTTTCCGACTGGGCCTCCAATTTCCGTTTAGCCAATACCCAAGGCGTCCATCAAGGCTTTTTGCAGCTGGCTAAAGATTTTGAAGCGCTCTACTCTCAGATTCCTTTCCCGAAGACCGCGCATGAACTGGGGCTTTCGCGGTTGACGCTTGCGGATATTCTGGACGAATGTCGTCGCCCTGGCAGCCGCTTCCGCATCTGGGTTGCCGGTCATAGCCAGGGGGGAGCGGTCATGCAGCTGTTTGCGCTACGTGAAATCCGCCGTGGACTGCTTCGACAAAATCTGATAGGGTATGGGTTTGCATCGCCCAGTGTATTATATGCATCGCCGCCTGGAGATATCACCAATTTCCCGCTGTATCATATCCAAAATGGCGATGATTTGGTTCCCCGTGTGGGAGCCGTGCTGCATGTAGGTCGTTGCCGATTGCTGCATTTCCAGGACTCCATGCGCGCAAAGTGCTACCATGAAGCCTGGATGGAGCCTGCTTTCAGGCAAATGCTAAACATGACGCGCAACATCCCGGATACCTGGCATGCCCTTGCCTGGCTTATAGCGCTTCTGCGTGCCATCGAGCAGCTTCCTGATGCGGAAGCAACGGCACTGATAGCTGGAATGGCTGGGCGCTTTATTCCGGGGCGTTTCATCGAATCCATCGGCGGGCGCATTGAAGAACTGCTGCATGGCGCACAGGCCAAGATTGCCGCCACCTGTCAACAGACCTCCATGAAAGATGCTCTGCCTGAACGCTTTATTGAACGGATGCAGCGCCGCATTGAACGACTGTTTTCCGATTATGGAGCCAAAAACTTCATGAAAGCATTTTTCCAAACCACCTCCTTGCCGCATAAATTGCGAGGCAGCGTACAGGACCCTGCTTCTTATCAATATATCGTGAACCACTGTTTCCAGGCGCTGCAGCAAGGCTTTACGGGGCCATTCGCGCCTCGAGCCTATCCTGCAGTTCAGCAGCAGACGCTTCGTTTGCTTCCTGCCAGCCGTTTTGCGCGCCTGAGTCAGCGCAAAAACCAGCGCGCTAGGAAAAACGCATTGCGTTCCGTGATGAAGGAGGGATCTCGTGAGTATTGATAGCGTATTAACCCTGTTTGGTGGGCTTGCCCTGTTCCTGTTTGGCATGCGCGCCATGGGCGAAGGCCTGGAACGAGCGGCCGGGCCAAAGCTGAAACATTTCCTATCCCTGATGACTAAGAACCGTTTTGTTGCCATGCTAACCGGCTTATGCGTTACGGCCATCATCCAATCTTCCGGGGCAACAACAGTTATGGTCGTTGGTTTTGTAAATGCCCAGTTATTAACGCTGACGCAATCCATCGGCGTTATCATGGGCGCGAATATCGGCACCACTGTTACATCTCTGATCCTGTCGATCAAATTTGATCCCGGTGCTATCTTTGCCTTTGCCGGCATTCTGATGATCCTGTTGTTTGATAAACGGGAGACCCTGAAACAGACCGGCTATGTATTCATGGGCCTGGGCATTCTGTTTGTGGGCATGAACACCATGAGCGACGTCATGGCCCCATTGCAGGATTGGCATTTTTTTCAAGATCTCATGCAGGGCGTGCGCAATCCAATTCTGGGCGTGCTGGTTGGTCTGGCTGTCACGGCGCTTTTGCAAAGCTCCTCGGTATCGGTAGGCATCGTGCAGATGCTGGCCGCTGGTGGACTTATTCCCATGGACGGGGCACTCTTTTTACTTCTGGGTGCCAACATCGGCTCCTGTGTTCCCACGCTGCTGGCCATGGCCAATACCAGTCTGGCCGCCAAGCGTACAGCCTTGATTCATCTGCTGTTTAATCTGATCGGCGTGGCAATGATCCTTATTCTTTCTGCATTCATGCCTCTGGCTAATTGGTTTGAATCACTGGTTCCCGGCAACCCCAAGCTGTGCATTTCCTGCATGCATATCAGCTTCAATGTTTTTTCCACGCTGATTCTGCTTCCATGCGCCAATCTGCTGGTCAAGCTTTCGCAGATGATTATTCCCGGCGATGATCCTCAAACCGAAGAAATCAAGCTGCAATATTTTGATCCGCGCCTTCTCAAAACTCCATCGCTGGCCGCTGAACAGTTGTATCAGGAAGTTTGCCGCATGGGGCGTGAAGCACATAATCACATCCTGATGGCTGTAGATGCGCTGAAAACGCTGGATTTGTCCCAAGAGGAAGAAATTGCGCGGCATGAAGCGCTGTCCGATTTTCTGGAAGAGCATATTACTGAAGGACTGGTTGCCGTCGTGCCGTTGGAACTGAGTGAACACGAAAGTCGCCGTATTGCCGGGCTTTTCCACGTGGTAAACGACCTGGAACGTATTAGCGACCATGCCACCAACATCTTTGACCTGGCAAAAGAACGCGTCTCCCGAAACGCTAAAATATCGGACAAAGCGAGCGAAGAATTAACGGAATTGTTTGGCAAGGTGCTCCGCATCCTGAATTCATCGCTGGAAGGGCTTGAAGAATGGGGGATTCCTGACAGTGTAATGACGCTTATGGAAGCCGCAGAGCAGAACGTGGATGACATGACCGAGACGCTTCGGCGCAAACACATCGAGCGGCTTAAAGCACAAAAATGTACACCTAAAAGCGGTGTTATTTTCCTGGAAGCCATCAGCAATATGGAGCGTGTGGCCGACCATGCCATGAACATCGCCACGGCCGCCCGGGATGAAATGCCGCAGCACACGCTGCCAACCGCTTAATACGTAATCAAAAAACACGGCAGGAATCTTTAAAGCTCCTGCCGTGTTTTTAATGGTTCTACCAGATTACAGCTTTACTTCTTCGTGCTTTTCAGCAGAATCGTAGATCGCTTCCATCATCTTGGCGGTGATAACAGCGGTGTCTACATGAGACGCCAGCTTTTCGCCGGTCTTGATGCAATCAAGGAACGCATTAATTTCGTTCTCGTACATATTGGTGGTATTGTATTCGGGAGTGTAGGAAACCAGAGAGCCGAATTCAGAGGTATAATAGGTGAAGTTTCCGCCGTAATTCAGCCGGATACCGCCCTTATCGCCCATGAAGTCGATATAGGTTTCAGATTCGCCGATATTCTGTGCCCAGGCGCCGTTCACCGTGATCACCGGGCCGGCAGTGCGGATCAGAGCAGTCACGGAATCGTCTACGTCATAGGTGCCGTTCAGATCCTTGGTATTTTCTGCCCACATCTTCCGATAAACATAGTTTGGCATGTCCTTGCCCAGCTTACAGAACACTTCGCCAGACACAGTCTTGGGAGCGGGATCGCCAGTGCAATACATCACGATATCCAGATAATGCACGCCCCAGTCGATCAGCGCGCCGCCGCCGGCGATAGCCTTCGTGGTGAAAGCGCCGCCCAGGCCAGGGATGGAGCGATGCGCACGGAATGAAACATACACATGGTGAACATTGCCCAGCTTACCAGCATCAATATACTGCTTAATGCGGCGAACGGAGTCATTAAAGCGATTGCAAACGCCGATATTGAGAACCTTGCCGGTTTCATGCTGCACCTTCTGCATTTCCAGCGCTTCGGAATAAACGCGGGCAGTGGGCTTTTCGCACAGAACATTCTTGCCGGCGCGCAGGGCGTCGATGGAAATCACAGAGTGCATCAGGTTAGGCGTGCAGACGGAGATAGCTTCCACCTCGGGATCAGCCAGTACTTCGTGGTAATCCGTCACAGCGATACCGCAGCCGTACTTTTCCACAGCAGCCTGCGCTCGTTCAGGGATGATATCGCAGAAATACTTAATTTCTGCCTCAGGATTCTTCATGTAAGCCGGAATATGCTGTCCGTTTGCAATGGCACCGCAACCAATGATAGCAACCTTCATTGTTAGGTTCCTCCTCGTTTTAAATATTCTCAAAGAAGGCTTGGCCTTCCTGGGATCGAAGTACGCCCATATCATCGAATTTCAGAGAGGTGGGCTGGGTTTCCATATATTTCAGGATCTCATCCAGACGAACGCTTTCGGTAAAACAAAGCAGGGTAAAGGCTACGCCGTGCTT